>JBBAJU010000064.1:0-5393 GCA_040403845.1 Sediminibacterium sp. | reverse complement strand
AGCGACAATTCAAACCCGGTGGACATTGACCAACTTACGCGAATTGAACGCGAATATCAGCACAAAGCAGAGTATTACGCCCAAAGATTAAGGGATTATCTCATGGAAAACACCACCTTGTTCCCCTTATACCTCAATCCGGGTGATGGCATAGACACGATTAACCCACATCAGCAGGATATGCTGGGCGGTTTCTTTCTGGGTTCGGGTGCAGAAGATTGCTTTTTAAACTATGACTTCCCCAAATGAGTAAAGTAAGAGAAAAGAACGAGAAAAAAGCCCTGATATACTTCGAAAAATATGGTGACAATCAACCAACTATTAAACGCCCTTACAACAGCCGGGGAAAATCACAAACAGATAAAGGCGGTAGTCACTAATCTTGACTACAATGTTGCCACCACTGGTGACACCCTTTACCCGTTGATGCGGATATTTCCAGACGGCTCACAAATCGACATGGATAGGGTTGTTTTTAGGTTTGCGATTGCCGTAATGGACAGACACCGCGAAGATTTCAGCGATGCAGTTGAACGCATAAGCGATATGCACCAAGTTTTGCTCGACATTTACAGCACTTTGAGGTATATTTATCGCAATGACAGCGCAGGAATTTGGAAGTTAGAGGACAGCGCAACACCTTTTTACGATGACAAAACCGACATCGTTGCAGGGGTGGCAAGTGTGCTGACCTTCACCGCTTCAAATACCCGTGATTTCTGCGATGTTCCTTCAAACGATTACAATTTCCCGGGATTGGATTTGTCGGGGCTTTTGGTGATTGACGGGGGATATTACAATTCAGCATACAGTAACACAATTAATGGAGGAATAGCGTGAGTTACATAACTATAAAATTAAGACGCGGCACGGCTGCACAATGGACAGCACAAAACCCGGTTCTTTCCGAGGGCGAAGTGGGACTTGAAACCGATACCCGGAAATTCAAAGCAGGTGACGGAACAACCGCGTGGACGGGATTACTTTATTATGGTGGTTCAGGTGGTGGGGCTACCTTGTTCAGAGAATTGACCGATGTTCCGCAATCCTACACCGGGCAGGGGGGCAAACTTGTAAGAGTAAAAGCCGATGCAAGCGGGTTGGAATTTTTTACGCTGACAATTTCGTCCGGTGATGTGACCACAGCATTAGGTTTCACGCCTGAAAATGTCGCAAACAAATCAACATCGGTTACAACCGACCAAGCCAGCAACGCCAAATACCCAAGTGTTAAAGCTGTTTATGATTGGGCGGTGGCTACCTTCACCACCACGGCAGCGGTTGCCGGGCAAATTGCAACGGCATTAAGCGGTTACGCAACGCAAACTTTTGTCACCTCGCAGGGGTATATTACCAATGTCATCACGGCTTTGGGCTTTACTCCTGAAAATGTGGCGAATAAAAAAACCACGCTGTCCGATAATTCAGACACTTTTTATCCCTCACAAAAGGCGGTTAAAACGGCAGTCGATGCCAAACAAGATACGCTGGTATCAGGCAATAACATTAAGACAATAAACGGCAACTCGGTGCTTGGTTCGGGCGACCTTACCATAAGCGCAGGGGCAGACATATTAGAAATTCAAGTATTCAGTTAAAATGGCAACATTCACAAAAATATTACTATCGGGCAGCACGGGTGGCAGACCGATTAAAGTAGCTGCAAGTGGCAGCACCGGAACAACAATACACACCACACAAGCAAGCAGCGGAGTGGTTGACGAGGTTTGGTTGTACGCGACAAATACAAGTGCGGCACTGGTTGAACTCACAATCGAATATGGCGGCACTTCAAATCCTGATGACCGAATTGTTGTCGGCATTCCTTCAAAATCAGGATTGAGCCTTGTTTTACCGGGTTTGATTTTGACCGGTGATGGCAGCAGCGGGCGCACAATTAGGGCATTTGCAGGCACAACAAATGTCATTAATATTGTTGGATATATCAACCGCATTTCATAATGGCAAATTCTCGTTTAGGACTTCGCACAAGACCGGGGTTAATTCGAAATTACACTGAAACATCAGGCGCGGATAGTGATGTAACAGCTTTTTTAACCGCTGCAAACATAACCAATGCAACGCAAGTTAATGCAATAACTCAACTTGTAGCTGATTTAAAAAATAAAGGATTATGGACAAAAATGAAAGCTGTCTGGCCTTTTGTTGGTGGAACAAGCGCATCGCATCGTTTCAACTTGAAAAACCCGGGAACAGCGGATAGTGCTTTTTATTTGACATTTGCAGGAGGTCTTACGCATTCATCAACCGGAGTTTTGCCAAATGGCACAACTGGTTACGCTGACACCAAAATTCAACCTTCAATTAGTTTAATCGCTGCAAATTGGCATTTTAGTTATTATTCGCGCACAAATGTAGCAGGTTCAGGTGATTTTGACATGGGGGTTGGTACGGATTTAGGTGTTTATTCTTCTTCAATGTTTTTGCGTAGATCAACAGATACAGCCGCTTTTGACAGCGGAAATGCAGGGAGTGGAAATCGTATAACAGCATCTTCGCAAACAAATTCACAAGGCTTTTATGTTGGTTCAATCAGAAGTGCAACAGACAGAATTCTATTGAGAAACAATGTAAGCATTGCGTCATCAACAGCCAATAATACAAATGTCTTGCATGACAGTAATATTACACTTTTTGCATATAATCAACGCGCATTTAATTCAATAGGTTTAAGTCCTGCATTTTTTGGTAGTAAAGAAGCGGCTTTTATATCTATTGGTGACGGCTTAACAAATCAGGAAGCAAGTGATTTGTATGATTTGGTAGTAGCATTTCAAACAACATTAGGCAGACAAGTATGATTTTAGTATGGAAATTCCCGCCTAGCATCAACATTGACGATGTGCGCCAATTAAGGGGCGAAGAGGGCAGCTATTTAAACCCCATTCAGGATGCCAAAGATAATTGGGTAGTGTCCGATGAAGAATATTGCGCGCAAGAATTTCAGTATTTAAAACGCGATTACCCGCATATTTGGGCGAGTATGGAACGGATACCTTACGAACCAAAACCAACACCCCCAATCGAATGAGAAACGAAGCAGAAACAATCGTAGGAAGTTGGCTTTTATGGCTGGCAGGGGTAGCGGCAAAGTTGCTGCCCATAGTTCAATTCCTTTCATTCACCGCTGCATTGATTTTAAGCTGCATCGGCATTTACAAGTTTTTCAAAAATGGCAAAAAATAAAGAGGTAGTCAAATGGAAACCGAAAACAAGAAAGAAGCTGGGGCGGCATACGAAGCACCAAAACAAACACCGCAGGCAGAAACCAAGCGTGGGGCAAGGGTGAGATTGAAGTCCTATTTTGAGCCGACACCAAAACGCTTCCGTGTGTTAGGCGACAGCATCGCAGCCGCTTCGCTGTTTTTGGCAGGGTTAAATATTGACAATCCCAAAACTATGCTCATTATAGGAATTTCGGGGGCAGTCGGTAAATTTGTGACAAACTTCTTTGCCGAATGAGATTAGCCGTCATTGTCATTGGCCTTTGCATCCTCACCGGGGCATTGGTAAACACCTGCAACCAAATAGAAAATTATCACAGCGACATGGGATTACTCAGAAAAGTAGACAGCCTAAATAAATTGTCCGCACAAATCAAAAAAAATGCGGATAGTTTACAGACGATTTGCGACAGCCTAAAAGCAAAGCGCGACAGCAAGGTAAGGATAATTGAGAAAATGCGGGAAATCCGCTTAAATGATACTCTGTGGGCAAACATTGAAGACACTACCAAAATTACAATGCTATTGACAGAGGTGGATAGCCTTTGGCGAGTGGTAGATGTTGACACCGAATTAATCAGGTTGCAGAAAAAAGGCATTGATTTGAGAGATAGCAATATCGCTGTGTTGGAAGTTTCCAACAATAACTTGCAAATGGTGGTAAAAAACCAACAAAATGTTCTTTTGAATGCACAAAAAAAGCACAAATTGCACAAGCGGATGTGCAAAATAGCAGCATTGTCAGGGCTTGGACTTGGTTTAATCATTAAAAAATGAGAAGATTACAAGAGATTTTAAACGCCAACGGGGCGAAGTTGGTTGTTGACGGGATCGTTGGAAGCAGAACTCTGACTGCCCTGCATCAGTTTGTCAAAGCAAACATAGAAAAAAGGAAGTGGATTATGCCAAAAGACGGGTTGGTGTGGATGCGTACCGATGCGAACCTGACAAACACCTTCGATGACTTTGTTGCTGTTTACAAATCAGGGCTTCCAGTTATGGCGTTGCCTTGCTCAACAACTGCCGGGCATTATTCGCTTTTCAATCCGATTACCTACGGGGGAATTACCGGAACAGCGATTGCACTTGAACAGCAGATAATCGGCTCACATCAATTTGTGACGGCTGCGAATTGGAAGTTCCTTTGGCTGAATGCGCCCTACTTTATGCAGGTGCTACCGATAACCATTTACCGCGACGGAAACAAAGATTTGCGTCTTGACCGGGTAAACAAACAATTCGGGCTTTTTGGAATAAACTTTCACCGGGGCGGTGCGGCAGCATTTATCAACGGCTGGTCGGCTGGCTGTTTAGTTGTTCAGGATGCCGGGTGGTTTGAGGTGTGCAAATTGTTCACCAATGGTCAGCGCATTGACTTAACGCTGTTTGAAATTTAGCCCCCCGTAAAGGACTTGAACCTTCATCTCCACGCCTTGGGTTTTTCGCGTTGAGCCGACACCTACTGACCGGAATTCGCGTGGATCTTACCAATTAGACGAACGGGGTTTTAGCGCATTGCATTAGTTTTTGTCTTACCTTTTCAATCGGGATTAAAGCCATAAATATCTGGTCACCGGTTGCAATGCAGGTAATAGGCAACTCACGGGTGCTGCGTACATCTTCCATAACATAGTTCACTGACCAAATTTCCATAATCATTGTCGGGGCTTCGCGTAAGTCCGGCTGAATGCCCATTTCTTCAAGGGCTTCCCCGTGTTCATCTTCACAAAGCACTTCCAATATAAGAGGGCGAAACAGCATCAGTATATTTTGCCCTCAATTATCCGGTAATTTTCGACCATGAAATGCCCTGACTTTAACACTTCGACAATCGCGCCCCCGTGATTTTGCCGGGTGTATCCGTATGGATTATATTCCGGTGTCAGGGTACAATGACAGCCTATTGAAAAGCACACAATTTGGTCGCGTTTAAGGTTGTTTTCGTGGTGTGTAGATGTTTGGTGGTGGTGTCCTATTAGCAGCGAAGATTTAGCCCTTAAAAACGCACCCCTCGCAGGGTTAACCGGTGCTGCAATTCCCTTTTGAAGTTCGTGTCCGTGCAAGATGTCAAGTTTACCCGCCCGGATGCGTTCGCGAAAAACTATTTTTATACCAAATTTTTTGAGTTGCAACTGGTCTTCAAGTGCA
>JBBAJU010000063.1:0-6027 GCA_040403845.1 Sediminibacterium sp. | reverse complement strand
GACGGGACCCACATACTTCTTCATATATTTCATAAATTAATTCACGGTATTGCATTACATACAAAAAGCCGGTAAAAGCTCCAGCATCAACACCCACAATAGAATTACAAATTAAGTGATCGGCAATTCTGGCCAACTCCATAATAATCACACGCAAGTAATCTACCCGCTTAGGCGTTTGAACACCCAATAATTTTTCGCAGGTTAAGTGCCATCCCATATTGTTAATGGGACTGCTACAGTAATTCAAGCGATCGGTAATTGGTGTGATTTGATAGAGTGGTCGTCTCTCTGCTAACTTTTCAAAAGCGCGATGTATATAGCCTACGGTTTGTTCACTAGAAACAACCCTTTCACCATCTAATTCCATAATATTTTGGAATACACCATGCGTTGCCGGATGGGTAGGTCCTAAGTTAATGGTAGTGGTTTTCCGCTCTATGGCGTCTTCTGCTAATGTTATATTATGATCACTCATATTTTTATTTTTATCCGCGTCCAAACATTTCGTCGTCTTTGTCAATTCTGGTTTGATCTTCAAGAGGGTATTCTTTTCTTAGTGGGAAGTAATCCATCTCATCTACATTCAAGATGCGCTTAAGATTTGGGTGACCCACAAAGTTGACCCCAAAAAAATCATAGGATTCTCTCTCCATCCAATTGGCAGAAGAGAATAACTGTGTTGCAGTAAAAACATCTGGTGTAGCTACAGGGGTAAACACTTTAAAACGAAGGCGGGTATTTTCTACCAAATTGTGTAAATGGTATACCACAGCCAATTCCCTATTGGCACTTTCTGGATAGTTAACCGCACACAAATCGGTCAAAAATTGAAAGCTTAAACTTGGCTCATCATACAAGTATTGTAATACTTTTAGGTTAAGCTCTTTTGGTGCTTCAAAGCAAAGCATACCATAAGTGTCTTCGAAGTTGAAGACCTGGTCTCCAAACTTTTCAGTCAGTTTTTGTTGAATATATTCGTTGCTAATTGCCATATATTATTGTATTCCGTATCCGTTCAATAATGCTTTATAATGATCGCTATTTCTTCTTCTGATACTTTCTTGACCCACTAATTCCTGAATTTTCATAAATCCATCTAAAATAGCTTCTGGCCTTGGAGGACATCCTGGAACATACACATCTACCGGAATTACCTGATCAATTCCTTGCAACACGCTATAAGTATCAAAAATACCACCACTAGATGCGCAAGCACCTACTGCAATAACCCAACGGGGTTCGGCCATTTGTAAATAAACTTGACGTAAAACTGGCCCCATTTTTTTTGCAATGGTACCCATCACCATTAATAAATCGCACTGGCGAGGAGAATGGCTCATACGTTCAGCACCAAATCGAGATAAATCGTAGTGAGAAGCTGCTGTTGCCATGAATTCTATGCCACAGCAAGAAGTAGCATACGGCATTGGCCAAAGTGAATTTTTACGCGCTAATCCTACTACATCGCTCAATTTTGTGGTAAAAAATCCGTCGCCGCCATAACCATCGGGCGCATCAACATAAGTTACTGAATCAGCAATATTTGACTCTATCGGATGAATATTATATCTAACTGGACGTGACATATTCCTTTATATTAAAAGTTTAAGACCTATTGATTAACAAACAGTTACCGCAACGATTAGTTCGGTTTAATCTTCCCACTTTAATGCCCCTTTTTTGATGATATAGGTGAATCCAATCAAGAAAAACCCTACAAACATTACAACAGCAAGGAATCCATTCCATCCTAGCTCGCGAAAATTTACTGCATAAGGATAAAAGAAAATTACTTCTACGTCAAAAAGCACGAATAAAATGGCCACCAGAAAGTATTTGATTGCCATGGGCTGACGAGCATTCCCATGTGTTTCAATCCCACTGGTAAAGTTTTCTAATTTGTCCGCGGTTTTACGTTTGGGACCCACTAAAGAGGAAACTCCAATCATGGTGCCTACAAAACCAGCAGCAAAAATTAACTGAATTGCAATTGGCAGGTAATTGGATGCCGAACTGGAAGCACTAGCGTCTAACAAAGTGTATAAAATACTCATAGCTCTGTTTAAGTCCGCAAAAATACGCTAGTAATAGATATAAAAGAAAAACTCCTCGATTTGAGGAGCTTTTTCTTTAAGTTAATTTTAAAGTCAGGGCTTAGCTACCAGTTTTAGCACCAGAAGCATTGCCTTTTGCACCCGGATTAGCGTAATATTCAATTGTTTTTTGAATGGTTGCTTTTACGTCTTGGGCGTACTTGTTATTTTCTTCACCTGCAGTTGGGTATAAAGCCAACATTTTATCGGCTACCAACACTGCTTTTTGGCAAACAGCTAAAAATTCCTCTACCGCAGGTGACTTTTCACCTTTAGTTGTTATTTTGAAATCAGGTCTTTTTTTAATCTCATTGAACTGATTTACATAATAGTTGATTTTGAAATACTCATTCAAGAAAATGGCTTTTCTGTGTTTTTCAATGTCAACATGAGCGTATACAGAATCTAAATAATCTAAATTTTTGATAATTGCTGCCGTATCGGTACCGTTGGCCATTGTAGCCCTTTTAAAGAATGTGTACGGTTGCGGTTTGTCAGGATGTGCTGCCATATAACTCTTAGCAAACTCAATGGTTTGATTATATGCTTTTGCATTGTATGCAGAAGAGGTAAGCGCATAATGATCTGCTTCAGTTAAAGAACCTTTAATTTGCATACCACGCTTCATCCAATTCAATTGAGCTTGATAAGACTTGGCTTTACCAAACATATCTGCAGCAGCATTAATCAATGCAATTTGATTTTTCTTAACAGTATCTGCTAATAATGCTTTTTCTATAAATCCTTCCGCAACTGTTTCACTTCCTGGAAATTTAGAAAGCACTTCAATCCCTAATTTATAATCAGAAGATTGAATTTCAGTAGCCGGAGCAGTAGTTAAAAACTCCTCAATATATTTTCTAGAAGACAATGAATCGCCTTTTCTTAAATAGTTGTAAGCATATACAACGCTCAATCTAGGAACCGCTTTAATACCCACGGAAGCGTCCAATTCTTTTGCTTTAGCCAAAGATTCATCATATTTACCCGCACGGAATAAATAATCTGCTTGATACAATTCATTTCTTGAGTCCTTATCTGCAGTTTGAACGTATTGATCTAAATAACCCTTAGCTCTGGTTACATCTTTTTCAGAATAGTATTGATACAATGCATAATACACAGGAGGAAACGCAGGGTCTGCTGTTTTAGCATTATCAAAATATTGGTTAAACAACTCCTCATTGTTTTGGCTCTTGTAGATAATACCAATTCTAAACATAGCTAATGCGCTCTTAGGATCGCGTGAAATAGCTTCTGTGTAAGCTTTTACGGCTTCTCCTCCATTTTCACCACCCATTTTCTGGAAACTAATTCCCATGTAGATATAAATATCTGGGTTTACTAAATCTATAGCAGCAGCTTGCTTTAGTTTATCAATACCATAGATAGGGTCACCCATTTTACTATCTCCATCTGCATTAGCACGGCCAATAGCAGTAAGGATTCCAGCGTTAGGCTTCCCTTTGTTTTTACCTTTTGTTTCGGTAGTTGCAGTAATAGCCTGCTCAAACTTTTGCTTGGCTGAGTTAAGGTCACCACCTTCTCTTAGTTCTACGTGGCCCATACCAACTAATAACCAGGCATCACTACCTATTTCTTGCAAACCTTTTTGATAGATTGCTTTTGCAGCAGACACATCTTCCTTAGACACTTCAATACCGTTACCGGCTAGAAATGCTTGACCTAACCAATAAATGGCTTGAGGATCTTTAGAATTAGCATCGTAGTTTTTCTGCAGTACCTCTTTTGCACTCTTGTTTTTTTCATAATGCAACAGCTTTATGCCTTCGGCAACTTGAGCCGTTAAGCACTGTACAGCAAATACAGCTGCAAGCATCAAAGCAACAGACTTCTTCATGTTCTCTCTTTTTATAGTTGTTTTGTTATTCCTATTTTATACTACCCTGTCTTTTGTGAAAAGCCATTTTAGCCGGAGCTAAAAAAGATCTTCGAAATATTAATTGTCCTCTTTCTAAACTCATGAAATTCATGAACCCAGTTCCTAACCCAGCATGATTCTCTTTTAACACATAAAACAAAGGCCGCGCCAAAGGGTATTGCCCGTATGTTATGGTTGATTGAGAAGGTTTTGCAAAAATGCCTTTTTCAAGACAAGCCGTACATTCAACTCTAGCCAATCTAATTTTTTTCAAATAAGATTGTTGTAAATCATCATAGCTATCACCTATCCAACTCAATCCTACAAAGCCTATTACATCGGTTCTGGTGGTAACTAACTCAATCACTTCTTTACTGCTATTAGCAGCCACCACATTAGTTCCAAAATCACCTCCTTTCAATACACTATCTTTTAAAAACCGAACAGTACTAGTTGCAGACTTTCCATCCATAACTGCTGTGGTTTTATGTTTTCCACTCAAAATGTCTTTTACATCTTCAAATGTAAAAATGCTATCAGTTGCATTATTATTTACAATTAAAGCAACCGCATCATAAGCCAATTCTGCATACTGCGGGTTGTAAGATAAGGTGGATTTATAAAATGCTGCTTCATTTTCGTCTAAGCCTCTAGCAACAATAATCATACGCGTACTATCATTCTGTAAATCACGAAAACAATCTGCTTCTGACTTATACGATGCAATGATATTGGCTTTAGGAAATGAAGACTGATGAACTTTAAGCTGCTCTTCAATAACAGGTTTAAAGCTTTCATCTACACTAATACGAATCGTTCCCTCTTCTGTATTATCTTGAATAGCATTTTTTGATTCTTTAGAATCACAAGAAACAAAGAGCAAAACAAACAACAAGCAACTAACCAAACTACACTTCATCATAATTAATAATCTTGCTTTATGCCTCTATACAATCTGAATGCACCATACAGCAAACAAATACTACCAAATAAATTTCGGTAAACTGGTTCTGCAGTAAACACCAGATCCATCCCCAGTTTTTCTATAAAAAATACTGCCAAGCCAACTCCCAAAAACAATATCGACATTGCAATGTCATAGATTCTCCTAAAGACACTGTACCGCTTTTGGTTCCTTTCTCTTATAGTATTTTCCATACAATCACTTTACGGGATGGGCAATTTAGTAAATATTTTACGTGAGATGCCCGAAAATTAAAAATCCATAAAAACTTTTCCCAAAATTTCTTTGAAACTAATGATTGTTAGTATAAAAAATGGGATTTAACCAACATATGCTAATTTTGCGGTCTTATGAGCAACAAACCAGCTATACCCCAAGGAACCCGAGATTTTAATGCAACTGTTGTACAAAAACGTAATTATATTTTTCAAACCATACGGACCGTTTTTGAATTATATGGATTTCAGCCATTAGAAACTCCAGCAATGGAAAACCTAGATACATTAATGGGGAAGTATGGAGAGGAAGGAGATAAACTAATTTTTAAAATACTCAACAATGGTTTAGACAATCTTTCAAAGCAAGAACAAATTGTAGCCGATTTTAATAAAGTGCTAGAAGGTAAAAATACCAAGGGGATTACAGAGCGTGCGCTTCGTTACGACTTAACCATACCATTTGCTCGTTTTGTTGCAATGAATTTTGGTCAATTAACCATGCCTTACAAAAGATACCAAATACAACCAGTATGGAGAGCAGACAGACCGCAAAAAGGAAGATATAGAGAGTTCTATCAGTGCGATGCAGATGTAGTAGGTAGTAATAGTTTGTTGAACGAAGTTGAACTAACAGCTATATACGCAACAGTTTTTGAACGTTTGAATTTACCTGTTGAAATTAGAATCAATAGTCGTAAAATTCTAGCAGGTTTAGCAGAAATATGTGGTGGTGTAGATTTACTAGTGCCAATTACAGTTGCTATTGATAAACTGGATAAAATAGGAATAGAAAAAGTAAAAGAGGAATTATTACAAAGAGGAATTAACGAGGCGCAAATATCCATTATTGAAAAATATCTATCTATT
>JBBAJU010000062.1:0-6258 GCA_040403845.1 Sediminibacterium sp. | reverse complement strand
TTTCGAATATTGTCTACAATTCTTCTTCCTTCTTTAATTGCATTTACAATTGTTCCAAAACTATCATCTAATAAAATTAAATCTGCCGCTTCCTTACTTACATCAGTGCCTGTAATACCCATTGCCACACCTATATTGGCTGCTTTTAATGATGGTGCATCATTCACTCCATCCCCAGTCATAGCAACAAAATGGCCTTTGCTTTGCAATGCTTTAATAATCCTAAGTTTTTGATTGGGAGAAACTCTTGCATAAACAGCAATATCCACTACTTTTTGTTTTAAATCTTCATCTGTTAACTGTTCCAATTGGGTACCCAACATCACCATATCTTGCACACCCATAATTCCAACCTGTATTGCAATAGATTTAGCGGTAGCCGGATGATCCCCAGTAATCATTACAGGCGTAATTCCAGCTTCTTTACATTCTTTAATAACTCTTTTTACATTCAC
Source organism: Sediminibacterium sp. (assembly GCA_040403845.1). Taxonomy (GTDB): domain Bacteria; phylum Bacteroidota; class Bacteroidia; order Chitinophagales; family Chitinophagaceae; genus Sediminibacterium. The sequence continues at coordinate 5,803 of JBBAJU010000062.1, read as the reverse complement.
CCTAGGTGGATCCATTAAACCTATTTGACCAAGCCAAACTAAATCATGTTCAATTGACTCACTGGTAATTTGTGCAGGCAGTACGTTTAATAACTTAAACCCATAAGCAATTACACGAATGCCTTGCGAAGCCCATTTATCAGACATCGTCAACATTTGATGTTTTGCAGTTGCGTCTAATAAACAAGTTTGTATTGTTTCAGTTGCTCCTTTTGTGATGACCAAAAATTGATCACCAAAAGGATGTATGGTAGTCATACATTTCCGATCAGAATCAAAAGGTATTTCTGCTTCCCGGGGATATTGTTTGTATAATTCATGAAATTCAGCAATACCCAATTTTGAAATACAATAGTTTACTAGTGCCAATTCTGTTGACTCTCCCAATGCCTCCCCTGACTGATTAAATTGAATATCTTGATTTAACAACACAGAAAGCAATAAAGGGATATTTGAAAAAGAGGGTGACAATACAGTATTTTCAAAATTTTCAACCACTTCCATCTTATTCTGGGTAAGTGTTCCTGTTTTATCTGAGCAAATAAAACTTACTGAACCTAAAGTTTCAACAGCAGGTAATTTTCTAATTAAAGCTTTTCGCTTGGCCAATCTTGCAGCACCTTTTGCCAAAGCAATGGTAATAAGTGCAGGTAAAGCTTCTGGTATAGCTGCTACTGCCAAACTAATTGAAAGTAATAATAAAGTAAATGGATCTTCCCCTCTTACCAGGCCACTGATAAATAAAATTAAACAAATCAGTAAAATAATATAAGATAGCTTTTTACCAAAATGATCCATTCTTCTTTGTAAAGGGGTAGATGCTTTTTCTTCTTGAAGTAGTCCTGCAATTTTACCCAGTTCGGTAGACATAGCAGTTACAACCACTAATCCAGTAGCTCTACCAGCAGTTACAAGTGTACCCTTAAATGCCATATTCAACTGATCGCCTAAGGAAATGTCCTTATCGGTAATTGTTTCAATTTTCTTGTGAATAGCATTTGATTCTCCGGTTAAAGAAGACTCATCAATACTTAAAGCATGAACCTCTATTAATCGTAAATCTGCAGGAACAATATTACCAGCTTCTAAAAAAACAATATCCCCAGGAACCAATTCTTCTGAAGGGATTATGGCTGGATTCCCATCCCGATTAACTCGAGCTGTCGTAATACTCATTTTTTTTAAAGCCAACATTGACTTTTCAGCCTTATACTCTTGGCTAAATCCTAACAAAGCATTTAATAATACTATGACTAATATAACAACAGTATCAACCATATCTCCCATTATTCCAGATAGAATTGCAGCTACCATTAAAATGAGAATCATAAAGTCTTTAAACTGGTCAAAAAAATAAACCCATGCGGGTTTATTTTTCTTGGTTACTAATTCATTCAGGCCATATTTGGCTAAACGATTAGTGGCTTCTAATTGGGATAATCCATTGGATGATGCGTGTAACGCTTTGAAAGCATCTTTCACGTCAATATTAAAAAACTGTTTAATCATTCTTGATAGTAAAATCTTTTAGGGCTTTCCCTAATTCATCCATATCATGGTTGAATTCTTCTTTAAATTTAGCCCAACCATCTTTACCGTCCGCTTTATAATCTGCCATTTTTTTCTTCATATCCGTATTTTTCAATTCTAATGCTGCAATTTTTTCTTTGTACTCTGTTTTTGCTGCTTTTTTATCAGTCGCAATTCTAGCATTAAAATCAGCAATACTTTTAGCATTGGCATCAATTTTTTGATTGGTTTCTAACTTAAACTGTTCTACATCTGCCAAATATTCAGCATTTGCTTCATCTAAATTTTCGTTTGCTACTTTAACCTTATCTTCTGCTTTTTCCACTTTTTCGGCAGATGTATTACAGCTAATCAATTCCGTTCCTGCCAATAATAATAGGGCAGAAAAAATCAAACTTAATTTTTTCATATTGTACTTTTAGATTGTAATAACTATAATGAAGTAAGAATTTTTTGTACTTCTTCTTTAGACTTACCTAATTTAACTTGAAGACGGCCCATTAGCTCCTCCTGCTTTCCTTCAACTAACAACATATCGTCATCAGTTAACATTGCATACTTTTGTTTCAACTTCCCTTTAAGCTCTTTCCAATTTCCTAATAATTCTGTAGTGTTTTTCATGTAGTCTTTTTTAATGTTATTTTGAAAGACTAAAGGTCTAAGACATTCTATAATTTTTTATTACAGAACTATAAGCAAATGATACATTATTTACAGATTATTTGGAGGCACTCTCTTTTTTCATTGATTGTATAGTACGCAGAATTGGTAAATGGATATGAAATTGCACTGCCAATACTCGAACCAATATCACCACAGATGCCGCAATGATTTCTGTTAACCCTGTTGACAAACTAAAATGAAGACAAACAAAATAAACTACCCCACCAATAGAACCCGTAATTGCACCCATCACAATGCATACCCAGAATGGAAAATTAGCATCTACACTCTTGGTAATTCCAACAATAGTGACAAGACCTAAACCAATGGTATCAAATAAAAAAAGCGTGTTGCTCCATCTAAAAAGTTTTTCTTTAAATACCAATGTGGCCAATAAAGCAACGGCTGTTGTTATAAAATACCTACTATCCAACATCCAAAATGGAGTAACCCCTAGAAGTAAATCGCGTATTGTACCGCCACCAATAGCAGTTGCCAAACCAATGATATAAGCTCCCAACCAGTCAACCTGTTTGCCAGAAGCTAATTTAATTCCACTAATCGCAAATGCAAAAGTTCCAACTAAATCAGGTAATATGGTAAATAAATTTTCCAACAAATAATTTCAACTAAAATAGGATAACAAAAGAGAAAATCTCTGAACGCTATGAACCAATCAAATACATATTATTTAATTAATTGCAAGTATTTAATTCTATTATCCCACATAATCCATAATAAAATTAAAGCAAGTATAACTGACAAAGGCAAACCACTCAAGGCAACTGTTGCATGAATATGCACAATACCTACCATAATTGGTAAAATCATGATGGCACCAAGTGCCCTAAATTTAGGAATTAATAATAGGATTCCGCCAATAAGCTCAACCAATGCAATTAAAGGCATTAACCAAGCTATTTCCATTAAAGCAGTGTTTACTTTAACCAATTCTACAGGAAGATCAGGGGGAATAGGTATGTAATTAAAGAATATATTTAAGCCCCCGTTGATAAACATTAAGGCAAATAAAACAGTTGCAACTGTAAAGATTTTCTGCTTCATACAATTGATTTATGCTTAAATATAATTAAGCTAAATCAGTATGTCAAGTAGATTGAGCAATTAAAAAATAAAGTGGCATCCCAATCGTAATATTTACTGGAAAAGTAACCGCTAAAGCCATCGGCAAAAATAGTCCTGGGTTTGCTTTAGGAACAGATATTTTCATTGCAGCGGGAACAGCAATATAAGATGCACTTGCAGCTAAAATGGCAAACATAAATCGATTGGTAACATCATCTGTAACGAACATACTTGCCCATGCAAAAAAAGACCCGTTAATTAGCGGAATAAAAAAAGCAAATAAGAAAGGGAATAATCCAAAAGAGAAGAATGCTTTTAATTTTTTACCACTAGATATACCCATATCCAATAAAAAAATGGCCAGGAACCCTTTGAATAAATCATTGGTAAATGGTTTGATCCCTTCAGCTTGTTTTGCATTAGCTACTAATCCAATTAAAAGACTTCCCAGAATAAGTAGTACGCTACCATTGGTAAATGAATGTTTAATTACATCTCTTTTTTTAATATCAGTAACATCTTCTTGATCAAAAAAACTTATCAATAATAAACCAACTATAATTGCAGGAGACTCCATTAAAGCCATTATGGCTACCATATAACCATGAACCCCTAATTGTTGAGATTCTAAATAAGTAACGGCTGTTACAAAAGTAACGGCACTTACAGAACCATAAGCTGCAGCAATAGCGCCTGCATTATAAATATTCAATCGCTTTTTAAGAAGAAAAAAAGTATAAATCGGAATAATCACTGAAATAACTACACCTAGCAGCATTGACCAAGCAATTTCAGCAGTAAATGTTTCATGAGAAAGCTCTTGACCGCCCTTAAAACCAATTGCAAACAATAGATAAAGCGAAATGAACTTAGAAGAATTTGGAGGTATTTCTAAATCGCTTTTCAAATAAACAGCTAAAATTCCTAAAACGAAAAACAGTAAAGCTGGATTGGTTAAATTGTCTAGTAATAAATTATAATTCATAAGTAGCGTTAATAGGAGCAGCAACTCTAGAGTCTTTAATAAATTGTATTGGGGTTTCTAGAGGATGCATTATTTTAGTTCAATTCATTCTCTACACATGAAAAAGGGCAAACGATAAACAGTTTGTTATTCATGAGTGGATTTATTTTGATTGCGAGTTAAAAAAGTATGGGCTGTAAATGCAGCCATGATAATTGAAACCGAAGAAAAAAGATTACTATAAATCGGATCAACTGATTTAATAGAGAAAACCAATAATAGCGTTACAAAAATAATTCCTAATGTAGATTTAAAATGAACTTTATTCATATTGGTGATTTGGTTTGTAACTAACATGTGCAAATTTGCAGGTATTTTACATAAGTTTTTATTTATCTTTAATATATTATGCATAAATTATTTTTATGAATTATACTTTAAATCAGTTACAAATTTTCCTAAAAGTGGTAGAAACACAGAGTGTCACAAAAGCTTCAGAAGAGTTGCATTTGAGTCAGCCAGCTGTTTCCATACAATTGAGAAATCTTCAAGACCAATTCGAAATACCCTTAACAGAAGTGGTTGGCAGAAAGATATATATCACCGATTTTGGGAAAGAAATTGCTGTAGCAGCAGCAGAAATAATTAATCAAGTAAATGCCATTAACAATAAAACCCTGGCATATAAAGGTCAACTTGCAGGTCTATTAAAATTGTCTGTAGTTTCAACAGGAAAATATATTATGCCATATTTCCTAACAGAATTCATGAAACAGAATACTGGCATAGAATTAAATATGGATGTAACGAATAAGTCTAAAGTAATAGAGAGTTTAGAAAAAAACGAAATTGACTTTGCCTTAGTATCTATTTTACCTAATTCCTTAAATATTGAAAAACTAGATTTACTACAAAACAAATTATACTTAGTAGGCAACAATAAACCTAAGCTTTCTATAAAAGATATACCCATCATATTTCGAGAAAAAGGTTCTGGAACTAGACAAACAATGGAGCGGTTTTTCGAAAAAAAACAACTAAGCATTCAGAAAAAAATGGAGTTGACTTCTAATGAAGCGGTTAAACAAGCATTAATGGCCGGACTCGGGTATTCTATTATGCCATTAATTGGAATTAAGAGTGAATTACAAAACAAAGAATTACAAATCATACCTACAAAAGGGCTACCAATAAAAACCACATGGAGTTTGATTTGGCTAAAAGGAAAAAAACATTCTCCAGTATCGTTGGCTTTTCTAAATCATTTGAAAAAGGAAAAAGCAACTATTATAAAAGAGAAATTTAGCTGGTATGAACAGTATTAGTGGTCTACAAATTCAAGAATATCACCTGGCTGACAATCTAAAACTTCGCAAATAACTTCTAGCGTACTGAATCTAATTGCCTTTGCTTTCCCTGTTTTTAAGATGGATAAATTAGACAAAGTCAAACCAACTTTTTCTGAAAGCTCGTTTAACGACATCTTACGCTTTGCCATCATTACATCTAAGTTTACTATAATTGGCATACTTATACAGTTAAATCATTTTCAGTTTGAAT
>JBBAJU010000061.1:4499-6295 GCA_040403845.1 Sediminibacterium sp. | reverse complement strand
CCTTGAAGTTTCTCAAAGAAATTTAAGTTTGCCTTTTGTTGTTGAAGAGACTTTATCTTATCTTCTTTACTTCCTGATTGTTTTGATGTTTGCCTTTCCTGTTGATTAACTGTTCCAGGAAACATTGCAGGAACTGTTGCACCTGCAGTAAAAAGTCCCAACCCTATACCAACAGGACTCTTAATAAATTTAAGAAGTTGTGGTATGGCAACCTTTCCAATCTGAAATATAAATCTTCCTACAAGACCTATCGTTCCCCTAATTAATTTTCCAAAACTTGTTCCGAATAAAATATAAGATCCAAGTAAAGCAGGCCACCAATCTTTAACAAAACGAATAATTGATTTAACCTTACTTGCATTTTTAGGATCACCTAACCACTCGACAAGTTTGTATACAATTCTTCCCAGTATAACAGTCGTAAAGAATTGAATGATTTTATCAAGTAAAGATTTTACGGGTGCTATTATTTTTTCTGCTACTTTTTTTAGACCTTCAAATCTTTTTTCTAACTTATTCTCAGCAAGTGCTCTTTTTTCTTTCTCTGTTTTTCTTTTATCATAAGCGGATGCATCATTCGATACTTTCTTTTGTTGCTTTAAAGTTTCTACTATAGAAACAAAAGTAGAAGTTATTGTTGATATACTATCCTCTAGACTTCTGGATGATGGAGAAGCGCCAATAGCAGTTCCAGGTAGAGATTTAGTTGTTGTTCCCGCAATTTGCCCCCTTATCCCACCAATATTAAAAGAAGATGCAGATATTTTTTTCTTCTTAACTTCAAATCTACCACTATCTTTTTTACTCTTAACTCTCTTATATTCTTCAGTTAAGAGCATAACTTCTTCAGTAGGAATTGTTTTTTTAGTCATCCTACTTTTGACCATGGACTCTTTAAGAAGAGTCAAGTAAGTTTCATAATCAAGGTCAAAAACATCCTCAAGCCCAATGAGACTCAGTATCCTACTATCAATTTCCTCTTTTGGATTAGAAATGGGCATTGGTCATCTGCTGTTTTTGTTTTAACTCTTCTTCTTCAAGATGCTGCTGTAATAATGTAACGTATATGTCCCTTTCCCAAGGAATCATATTTTCAATTTCCCATAATGAATATTTATGGTACTGCATTAGTGAAAAATTAAGTTTGAAGTAATTCTCAAGGTCCATATGGACCATACTTATGCGAAAAAACTTGCTAACCCTTCTAGCACCACTTCACTTTCAATTTCTGTTACGGGATTTGTGACCTTAATTGTATGAGAAAGTTTAGGCATCGTCTCAAAGAACTTCTCAATATCTTTAAATTGAGAAGAATTCATCGACTCTAAGAAGTCTGCCATTTCTTTTTTAGTTACATCACCAGCAGTCCAAACTTCTTCTTCAGTGAAAATTTTATCAATACATGATGCAATCAATTCAAACGATTGATCCATTGCATTTTTATCACTAAAGTCAAAATTACTCTTAATGAACTGATCTAATGATGGATACTTCATTTCCATCATAATAGAATCGTCAAGTTTGATTCTATTTGAATGCTCGTCATTTTTTTGAACTTGAATATCATCCAAATTAATTTTTACCGGAACTTGAGTCTCGCCATCGTCAGGACAGATAATATTAACTTCAAGTTCTTCCCCAACAGATTTACCACGAATATTTAAGAACAAATATTCAATATCAAAAGTAGGAAGAGATTCTACTTTAATATTTTTGGTAAGAATACAACTCTTGATAACTGTTTTAATTGCTGTTGTAATTTGCTTTGTATCTTCACTCTCTAAAGCTATTACAAG
>JBBAJU010000061.1:0-4399 GCA_040403845.1 Sediminibacterium sp. | reverse complement strand
TTTTTTATGTCTTATTGATAGGGAGATATTGGTCCTACATTTCTTCCAACATAAGGAAGTCCAGCCTCAACTGGTCTTTGATTAGAATTAATGGCATTAATTATTTCTTCACCCTCATATACCTGAAGGGAATTGCCAGAAGATAATGCATTTTGAGTTGATAGTCCTCCAGTTGTATCTACACCAAACTGAGGATTGGAGAAGGTTTGATACGCAGCAACATTAAATCCTGCTTGTTCTAATGGGTTATTGAGAGATGACTGAGGATTCTGTGCATCTGTTGGTGGGGCAGAACCATTAAGATCTTCAATATAATATCTGGAATAAGTAAAGGAAACAGTACACTTCAATAAAGAAGATGAATCATAAGATATTGGCATAGAAGATATACTAATAGGATATGCCTTTAAAAAAGTATATGTTAATTTGGATTGATAATCTCTTTCAAATTTAACAATTGAGAAATTTGCTTGATATTCTTCTGGATATCTAACACTATAAAAAAAGTTTGGTAGTTGAAGTCCAACCGCACCTGATGGACTTCCACTGATACTTTCATTCATAATATACTTAATCCAAGTTTCAAAGAATTTAATTACAGTATATTTTGTATCAACATAAAAGGTCAGGTCAATTCTATCGTCATAAATTCTTCGGTATGCGTGTCTTTCAGTAACACCAGTGTAGTCATTATTAATCTCAAGAGTTGCCAAACTTGATCCAGGCAACGTTGCTTCACTACAGGCAAGTTGTAAGTTGGATTGTTCAACAGAAAAATTTACACCATTTTTTGCCATTATTTTACTAAAGTCACCAGCATTACCATTCGGCATTGTGAGATATAACTCATAATGAGATGTTAATGCTGGTTTAAGCAAAGAACTTTTTATTTGAGATACGCTTCTTGCTGCTGGCTTTGGAACTGCCATCTATAAATACTTTTTGACCGTATATATTATGTAGTAAGGATAATGGCAGAAAGCATCAAGAGTAAATACAAACCATCATATCCACAAAAATACATTGGTGACCCCAACAATATTATATGCAGAAGTAGTTGGGAACGTAAATTTTGCCACTGGTGCGACTTAAATGAAAATATTATTGCTTGGGGATCGGAGGAGATTCGAATCAAATATTATGACCCAGTAAAACAAAAAATAAGAAATTACTTTCCAGATTTTATTATTAAAGTTAGAGAACAATCTGGAGATATTAAAAAATATATTATTGAAATCAAACCAAAAAAAGAAACAGTTGCACCAAAACCAAGATCAAGAACTACCAAGTCTTATCTTCACGAAGTTTATACATATGCAACTAACCAAGCAAAATGGCGTGCTGCTCAAGAGTTTTGTGAGGACAATATGATTGGATTTAAGATTATTACAGAACAAGAACTAGGAATCAAGTAATGGCAAAAGGTTTTGGTCAATATGCTAGTATTCCTCCAAGAATGAGAGAATTGAAAAAAAGAATTAATTCTGCTGGTACGTATGATCCAGAAGACCTAATGCTAATTATTATGGATGTATTAAAAGAAGAAGTATTATATCCACAAATAGGAAAATTTTATACATTTGTTTATAATCCAAAAACAACGGGAATTGAATATGATCAACACCCTTTAATTGCTTGCACATCCTTAGAAAGATGGGGATTCAAAGGCATCAATTTTCATTGGAGAGAAGGAAGACAATACACTTGGGAAGAAGTTGCAGGAAAATTATATACAGTTAAATATGAAGAACTTGATGAGATGCTTTCTATACCTTATGCAAAATTCCGTCTAAATAAATAAAACCCCCCCCCCTCATAAATGTCTCATACTCTACAAAAAATTGAGATGATTACTCCTGTAACAAATTGGAGGGAGTTTTGATGGCAGGAACTTATGGAGAACCTGGGAAAAATCCATTTCAAGTAAAAGGAATTGGTGGAATTTTATCTCCAGTAGTAAATGCAGAAACTGGAGTTACTCAAATTTATAAGCAAGGTGCTGCTTTACAATTTCAAAGTCTTGGGACTTATAATCCTTCAACAGGAAAATTTGTTGCAGATACAAATGCCAAGTTGAGTGAATCTGAAGTTAAATCATTATCAGGTTCAGAAGGAATCAATAACATCAAAAATGCAGCAAAGACCACAACCATACAAGGTATAAAGGCATCTGGCGGAACTGATGCGGAAGCACAAGCAAAATCAAATAAATTAATATCACCAAATAGTGCAAGTCCAACTGGACAAGAGCAAACTGCAGCGGCAGTTCAAAAAGATCTAGAAGACTTAGCTCCAGGAACAAGATATAAAAAAGATGAAAAAACTGGAAAAACTCCCTTTAGTTTAAGTTTAAGATATCCAGCAAAATTACAAATCGAACATCAAGATGTTATTCAATTTAACATGTTGACTTATGAAAAAAGATCTGTAAGTGAAGGAACAAATCAAGGATTGGGAAGTTATAATGAAAGAAGTAATTATACATCAAGAACTATTGGAAGAGTTATTCTTCCAATACCCGGAGGAATTTCTGATACAAATGCAGTAACTTGGGGAAGTGATTCTTTAACAGCATTTGAAAAGGGATTGGCAGATATTGCAAATTCAATTATAACTGAAGGTGGAGATGCAGGAGCGAATACTCTTGGGGAAAAAACTGAGGGAATTGCATCTGCATCTGGCGAAGTAAAGCAAGGTCTATCCGCATATTTTACAGGAACTGCCATAGGAAAATCAAATATTCTTTCAAGAACTCAAGGTGCAGTTCAAAATCCAAATATGGAGTTGTTGTTTAGTGGTCCGTCATTAAGACCATTTAACTTTACCTTTAAATTATCGGCAAGAGGTAAAGATGATAGAGAACAAATTAGACAAATTATAAGATTTTTCAAGCAAGGAATGGCAGTACAAAGAACTGCTTCACAACTATTTTTAAAAGCACCAAATACTTTTAAAATACGATATCTATATAAAGGAAATGATCATCCATACATTAATCACATCAAAGAGTGTGCATTACAATCCTTTACTGTGAACTACACTCCAGAAGGAAACTATATGACATTTGCCGATGGATTAATGACATCATATGAAATATCAATGCAATTACAAGAACTTGAACCAATCTTTAATGATGATTATTCAAAACTTGATAAAAACGAAGACAAAGTAATAGGATACTAAAATGGCAACTCCATACTTTAGACAACTACCATCTTTTGAATACGTCAGCAGATTACCAGATGCTAAAATTAGTGATTATATTGAAGTAAAGAACCTATTCAAAAAAGGATCACTTCGTCCAGATATTTTTCAGGAAGTATCATTCTTTGAAAAATATAAAATTACTGGCGATGATCGTCCAGATAACATTGCATATGAGATCTATAACGATTCATCTTTAGATTGGGTAATCCTCCTTTCAAATAACATCGTCAATATTCAAACCGAATGGCCACTAACTCAAGTATCTTTTGATACTTATCTAAGAGAAAAATATGGGGTTGGGTTGAGCACTGAAGAAGAAATATATGCAAAAATCTATAGTGTTCATCACCACGAAACAGTAGAAATTAAAAACAGTCAAGGAGTTGTGATTGTTCCAGCAGGATTAGAAGTTCCTCAAAACTACGCTTCTGGTTGGTCTTATTATGATGCGTTCAGAGAATCTCAAGTTACTATTTCAAATGTAACTATACCAGTTACTAACTATGAATATGAAGAAAAACTTGAGGATGCAAAAAGAAATATCTACGTACTGAAACCAAGATACTTAAATATTGTTCTTGATGATATGGAAGAACTGATGACATATAAAGAAGGTGCCTCTCAATACGTGAGCGACACCTTGAAACGTGCTGATAATATACGCTTATTTAATTAATAATGTTTCCACTTATTTGTATTTAGTTAATCAATCTTCAGCAAGACGCTGGAAGTAAGAAAGAGCATCATCTTCATCCTCATCAACAGAACTGATTGTGGGAAGTGAAGGAGACTTAGAACGAGCATAAGATTGTTCCAACTCTTCTACCACACGTTCTTGAGCAGTAGGAGTTTGAGTAAACTCTTCAAGATCATCTTCTTGTTCAACCACTGCACGAGAACGAGCAGGAGAAGAATTCTTAAGACCAAGAACAGCGTTCATACGACGCTCAAGATCTTCATAAGACTTGAACTGATCAGAAGAAGTGAGTGCAGTCAAAGAATACTCTTTCTTCCAGAGGGCTTCCAGAGCATCGTCATCATCCAGTAGTGGTTCAACAGAACCAAATTCTGACTTGTCGTAGTTCCAATACCCATCTTTCTTTACGATTTTGAGTTTGAAATTAGCACCCTGCCAGAAGTCAAAGGGGTTAATAGGAGTTTCATCCTCAAACTCAGGTTGCATTGCTTCCAT
>JBBAJU010000060.1:0-6362 GCA_040403845.1 Sediminibacterium sp. | reverse complement strand
TTGCAACCCACCGAAGATGAAGAAGGTATTAAAGACAGCATCTTACGCAGTGATGGAAGTGGTAGACAATACTTACATATGAAAGCTGGAGGATCCTTAAAACCAGCAAGCGTAGAAACAGTAATGGCAAGGGAACACTATGCATACCAAGAAGGTCAAGCTGTTTTCAAATTTGCGGTAAAAGGAATGGCAGATGTAAGTGCAGAACTATTAGAGCGAAACAATTTAACTGCAGACGATATCGCTTGGCTAGTGCCGCACCAGGCCAATTTAAGAATCATTGATGCAACGGCTAATAGAATGGGACTTCCCAAAGAAAAAGTCATGATCAATATTCAAAAATATGGTAACACAACAGCAGCAACATTACCCCTTTGTTTGTGGGATTGGGAAAAGCAATTAAAGAAAGGAGATAATATTGTTTTAGCAGCATTTGGTGGAGGATTCACATGGGGTGCCACCTGGATTAAGTGGGCATACGACAGTGAATAATTACCGATACTATTTTAAATAAGAAAAGAAGGGTATGAATAAAAAGTTCAAAGGAATTGGAACCACTGCCATACATGCATCTGGTCATGCCAATGCAGATCATGCACATTTAACACCAATCTATGCTAGTTCAACATTTACATTTGACACAGCAACAGAAGGCAGTGAACGATTTGCAGGAGCAGATAAAACCAAAATATACAGCAGGTGGGGCAATCCAAGTTTTACGGTTGCAGAAGAAATTATTGCAGCACTAGAAACATTTGGACTTACCAACGAACAAGGCGATCCGCTAAAAGTGAAAGCCTTTTTACATGCTAGTGGCCAAGCCGCATTAAGTACTTTATTTTTAGGTACGTTAAGTAAAGGGGACACTGTATTAACGCATCAGGCATTGTATGGTGGCACACACGAACTCTTGCACAAAGTATTAGCGGATACAGGTGTAGAGACCCTTATGATCAACCTAAATAATGAAGCAGCTATTGAAGAAGCATTTGTTCAATATCCTTCTATAAAATTGATTCATATTGAAACGCCCTCTAATCCTACATTGCGTTGTATAGATATAGAAAAGGTATGCATGATTGCAAAAAGAAAAGGCATATTAGTTTCTGTAGACAACACTGCTGCAACTCCTTATTTACAACAGCCATTTAAGTGGGGTGCAGATTTTGTGATGCATAGTACCACTAAATTTTTAAATGGACATGGAACTGCTATTGGTGGAATATTATTAGGAAAAGACCTCACTTTAATGAATGGCCCCATCTGGAAATGGCATGTTTTATTAGGAGGTAATAGCAATGCATTCGATTCTTTTTTATTAACCAATGGATTAAAAACATTAGAATTAAGGATGGAGCGACACTGCAGCAATGCAATGCAGGTAGCCGAATATTTATTGAACCATAAAGCGGTAGAAAAAGTAAACTATTGCGGACTAGCTGCTCACCCTGATTACACCATTGCTAAAAAACAAATGAAGCATGCAGGAGCCCTCATGAGTTTTGAACTAAAAGGAGGCATTGAAGCAGGGAAAAAATTTATTGATGCATTGCAAATTGGGATAAGAGCAATTTCATTTGGAACACCAGATACTTTGTTGTCTCACCCTGCAAGCATGAGCCATATGGGATTATCAAAAGAAGAACGTTTGCAATTTGATATCACCGACGGACTCATCAGATTAAGTGTAGGAATAGAGAATATTGAAGACATCATTGCAGATTTTGAACAAGCACTAGATACCCTATGAATATTCAAATCAGAAGAGCAGAAAGCAAAGATTGTGCACGATTACTCGAATTAATAAAGGAGTTGGCTTTGTACGAAAAAGCCCCCGACGAAGTGACGGTAACTTTGGACCATTTTATTGAAAGTGGTTTTGGCGAAAAACCAGTATGGTGGGCATTTGTAGCGGAAGAAACCAAAACAGATGGGAGTACTGAAATACATGGATTTGCACTTTACTATATTCGATACAGCACTTGGAAAGGACAAAGAATGTACTTGGAAGATATATTGGTAACTGAACAAATGAGGGGACAAAAAATTGGCAAATTATTATTTGACCAACTCATAGAAGAATGCAATCAAAGAGGATTCAAAGGAATGGTATGGCAGGTATTGGAATGGAATGAACCTGCCATACGATTCTATAAAAAATACAATGCCGATTTTGATCCAGAATGGATTAACTGCAGCTTAAAAAACTAGTTCACCCCATTTACCACCACGGCAGCACCTGCAATTTTACCAACCAATCCTTGTAATACTTTGCCAGGACCACATTCAGTAAATTCAGTAGCTCCGTCTGCAACCATTGCTTGAACAGACTGCGTCCATTTTACCGCACCAGTTAATTGGTTAATCAGGTTTTGTTTTATTTCTTGTGGATCAGTAACCGCTTTTGCAACCGTATTTTGATAAACAGGACAAGAAGGCATGTTAAAAACAGCAGCTTCAATGGCAGCTGCTAGTTCTGCTTTTGCAGGATCCATTAAAGGGGAATGAAAAGCCCCACCAACAGGTAAAACCAATGCACGCTTTGCACCCGCTTCTTTCATTTTAATACAAGCTAAATCGATGGCTTTGATAGAGCCACTAATAACTAATTGCCCAGGACAATTATAATTAGCCGCTACAACAACTTCACCCGTTTCAGCCTGAATTGCTGCACAAATTTCTTCTACTTTTTCATCGGCTAAATTCAACACAGCAGCCATCGTTGAAGGATTTAATTCGCAAGCTTTTTGCATTGCTTTAGCACGAATGCTAACCAGTTCTAGGGCTTTATCAAAAGCCAACACTCCATTGGCAACAAGGGCAGAAAACTCACCCAAAGAATGTCCTGCAACCATATCTGGTTTTGCTCCTTCAATAGTTTTAAAAGCAGCTATAGAATGAATAAAAATCGCAGGCTGGGTAATATTGGTTTGTTTGAGCGCTTCTTCCGTTCCAGTAAACATGGTGTCGCTAATACGGAAACCAAGAATGTCATTGGCTTGTTCAAACAATTCTTTTACAGAGGAATGTGCATCGTATAAATTTTTTCCCATGCCAGTAAACTGAGCACCCTGACCAGGAAAAACAAAAGCATGCTTTGCCATAAATATTTAATTTATGGCAAAGTAAATGATTTTTTAAAACTCAGTTTTTAATTCTAAGTACCTAAGGAATTCTTCCTTGCGTTTCTCTTCTTTAAACTTACCACCATAAAATGAGGTAATAGTAGATGAAGTATCGTCTTCAACGCCTCTGCTAGCAACACAAAGGTGTTTGGCATCAATAACAATTGCCACATCTTCAGTGCCTAATTCTTGCTGCAATTCCTTAGCAATCTGCATAGTCAAACGCTCTTGCACTTGAGGGCGCTTAGCATAGAACTCAACCAAACGGTTCAATTTGCTTAAGCCAATTACCCTTCCATTGCTAATGTAAGCCAAGTGTGCTTTACCAATGATTGGAACAAAATGGTGTTCACAATTGCTGTAAAAAGAAATATTCTTTTCAACCAGCATTTCATTGTACTTATACTTGTTATCAAATAAAGCCACTGCAGGTTTATTAGCAGGATTAAGCCCACTAAAAATTTCTTTAACGTACATTTTAGCCACACGCTTAGGTGTTCCCTTTAAACTATCATCAGTAAGATCAAGTCCTAGGGTTTCCATGATTGCTCTAAAATGGTCTTGAATGATCGCGATTTTTTCATCGTCCGATTTATCAAAAGCACCAGCTACCATGGGGGTATCTACAGAAGTACTAATATGGTTGTCTCCCATTTCCTCCATTAACTCATCATCCGTAAAAACGATTTTATCACCATTCAGTCGGATATTCGACAAAATTTCGTTCTGTTTCATACAATCTAATTTTTAAAGTAAACTTCTCTTCTAGTTTAGCCCTGATTAAGTCGTAAATAACAACTGCAATATTTTCAGCAGTAGGATTCAAGTCTATAAATTCCTGCGTATCTAGATTCAAATTTTTATGATCAAAGCGGTTTAACACCTGTTCTTTAATAATATCGCTCAAAATTTTCAAATCAATCAAATAGCCCGTCTCAGGATCAATTTCACCTGTAACCTGAACAATCAATTCATAGTTATGGCCATGAAAATTTTCGTTATTACACAAACCAAAAACCGCTTTATTACGCTCTGCAGACCAGGCTGGATTATTCAGACGGTGTGCGGCATTAAAATGCTCCTTGCGGAATACAGTGATTCTTTTATTGTTCATTCTATATTATTCTTAAGTCAAATGCCAAGAGAACGTTTTTTTGTTTGGTACTGTTTCAGAAGTGTGCTGATCAAGTGTCCGAACTAATTGTTCTTTAAATCTATCCAAATACGTACCAAAAACTAAAAAGGATACTATTTGGCAGACTTTATAATATTATAACGCAAGAAAAACGATATTGTTTAAAGTTACTCCCCAAAATATTCCACATAAATTCGAGGCGTTTCGTACAACTTTACACAATGCAACTTCACGGGGCTAGGTAAATGAGGTGCCAATTGATTCCAAATGGCCAAAGCTAAATTTTCTGTACTGCACATTTTACCTGCCATAAAAGGCACATCCATATTCAAGTTCTTGTGATCTAAATGGTCAATAACGTGGGTCTTGATGAGTTTACTAAGGGCTTTAACATCAAATAAGAAACCGGTATCGGGATCGGGGGTGCCTTTAATAGTAATATACAGATCATAGTTATGTCCATGCCAGTTTTCGTTGGCACATACTCCAAAAACTTGCTCATTACGCTCTTTAGACCAAGCAGGGTTGAATAATTTATGCGCTGCATTAAAATGTTCTTGTCTGGTCAGGTACACCATTCCGTTAAAAATTTTTGCAAAGGTACAAAAATGGAGAAAGTTGCGTGTTTTTCGTCAACTTTACGGTATGAGGATCGTAATTACATCAGCCACAACGGCAGAATGGATGCCCACATTTGTAGACGTCAACGAACTGTATACGGGAAAAAGTAAACGATTAAAATTGCAGTTTTATCAATCAGGTGTGGGATTATTAGCTTCTGCAGTAGCCATCACCCGATTGGCTATAGAAGAACGCCCCGATTTAATTATTCAAGCCGGAATAGCAGGTAGTTTCAGTAAAAAATACGCCCCTGGACAAGTAGTTGTCATTAACAATGAAATGTTGGGAGATACAGGAGTAGAAGAAAAAGGCGGCTGGAAAGACCTGTTCGATATGAAGCTAGAAAAGAGCAGCTATCATCCCTTCGAAAAAAGAAAACTGCCCAATCCTTGGATCAAGCAATATAATTTATTGAATTTGCCAGTAGTAGATGGTATAACAGTCAATCAGGTAACTACACAACCAGATAGAATCTCACAATTAAAAAAGAAATATGGAGCAGCAGTAGAAAGCATGGAAGGGGCATCACTGCACTATGTAGGTAGAGAAACCGGAATTCCCTTTATACAAATACGAGCCATTTCTAATTATGTAGGCGAAAGAGATAAAAGTAAATGGTTGTTGAAAGAGAGCATTGAAGGACTCAACAAAGCGTTACTCCAATATGTTGATAGTTTGTATAATGTAAAGTAAATCTGAAAAGAATAGCTGTTCAAACAATCCGTAATGATGAAATTTAGTCTGGCATTTTCCCCCTGCCCCAACGATACATTTATTTTTGATGCGCTGGTAAATCAAAAAATAAATACGCATGGCATTTCATTTGATGTGTATTTAGAAGACGTTCAAACCCTTAATGAGTGGGCCTTACAAGGCAAGATGGATTTTTCAAAAATCAGCTATGGGGTATGGAAAAAAGTACAACAACAATATAACTTACTAAATAGCGGAGGAGCATTAGGTAAAGGAGTAGGACCTTTATTGATCACCCAACCCGGAAAATTTGCAGCAGCATATACTGAAAAAGCCCCTGCAAAATATTCCAATGCTGTTTGCGCGGATGCCGTAAACAATATGACCATTGCTATACCAGGCGAAAACACCACCGCACATTTACTCTTTAGTTTGGCTTATCCCAACGCAACAAAAAAAGTATTCAAAGTATTTCATGAAATAGAAAATGCGGTTCTGAATGGAGAAGTAGATGCCGGTGTAATCATACACGAGAATCGCTTTACTTATGAAACAAAAGGATTAGCAAAAATCATTGACCTCGGCGCATATTGGGAAGAAACCCAACAATTACCCATTCCGCTAGGCGGAATCATTGCTAGGAAAACAATTGACCCCGCAATCATACAACAAGTAGACACGCTTATAAGGGAAAGCATAGAATATGCTTTTGCAAACTATCCAACAGTTGCACCTTATGTAATTGAGCATGCACAAGAAATGAGTGAAGACGTAATGCGGCAGCATAT
>JBBAJU010000059.1:0-6574 GCA_040403845.1 Sediminibacterium sp. | reverse complement strand
TCAGTAGATACATTCTTAGGTTTACCATTCAACATTGCTTCTTATGGATTATTATTGGAAATGATTGCAGATGAAGTACAAATGATACCTGATGAATTGATTGGTAATTTAGGAGATACACATTTGTATTTAAATCATATTGAACAAGCAAAAGAGCAAATAAAAAGAGAACCATTTAGACTACCAAATGTTCACGTTAGAGATGGTATCGAATCATTTATGCCAGGAGATATTATTTTAGAAAATTATGTATCACACCCAACAATTAAAGCGCCCCTGTCCAATTGACATGAAAAATAACCTACAATTAAAACACCTTTTTCACAACTTTCATATATTTATACCAAAAGAAATAATATATGGCAGTTGTTTATTTACACAAAAAGAAAAATACTAATGAAGTTTTTTATGTTGGGATTGGCCTTTATGAAGAAAGAGCTTATTCTTATAGAAATAGAAACATACATTGGAAAAACGTTGTTGCTAAATATGGATATGATGTTGAAATTATTGAATCGGATATTGAATGGGAAGGTGCATGTGACACTGAAAAATATTTAATTCAAAAATATGGTAGAGATATGTTGACAAATATGACAGATGGGGGTGAGGGGTTATTCAATCCATCAGATGAAGTTAGAGAAAAGTTAAGATACGCAAGAACAGAAGAGCAAAAACAAAAATTAAGAGAATATCAAATTGGGGTAACGCAATCCGAAGAAACAATACAAAAAAGAATATCACATGGATTTCATAAATCTGATGAGTATAGATATAAAATGAGCATTGCATTATCAGGTGATAATAATCCAATGAAAAAAGGAGAGAATAGAGAAAAATTAAGGAAACCAAAACCACCAAGAACAAAAGAACATAGTAACAAAATAAGTGAAACCAAAAAGGGAAAACCTACATGGAACAAAGGTAAAACTTTAGAAAAATTTGTTTGTGATATTTGTAGCAAACAAATTGGTGGGTATGGTAATCTAGTACAACACAAAAAGAAACATTTATGAAATTAAAAATATAATTTATGAAATCAAATTTAACAGAAAAACTACTATCAATCTGCGGAAGTGCAGATAAAACTTATGGTTATAATGATATTGAATCGATAACTAAACTATCAGAAGAACAACGTATTCAAGTAGAAGCAGAACTAATTAAACATTTTGAGTTTGATAAGATTATATGGATGGAATTACCTTCAGGTCTTACTGAAGACAAGACAACTCCCATTGTTGCGAAATCTATTAAAATATCAGATTCCGAAAATCCAACTTATAAACATAAAGTAGGATATGTTTATACTATATCATTTACTCCAAAAATATACGAACCAGAAGAGATGTATAAGCCAGTAAAAGATGGGTGTGTGTTTGCACCTATAACATTTAACCCAGAAACCTTTGAACCAAAACAAAGTATAACATTAACTTGGTCACCTGAGTTTCCTCAAGATATTGACGCGCCTAAAAGAACATATGAAGATGATAAACAAATGATTCGTAATATGTTAGAAAGAGTATTAGATAATCCTGAAGAGTATAGACCTATGGGATATACTGGGTGTACATTACGATATGCGGTACTATAATCACATCCAGCAATTAAAAAAATATAAGTTATGAGCACAACATCACACGCAAAATTTGAATTAGAATTAGCAGGCTTCTTTGGAGAAGATTCTGACTATGGAGGAGCCATCGGAGAGGCAGTTATGGAACTAATGGAGGTATTTGAAAAACAAGGACACTCAGGTGGTTCAGCACCGATTGTAGCCTCTTTATTTCACAAATTAGCTAACTACAAACCACTGGGGCCTATTACAGGTAAAGATGAAGAGTGGGGAGATATTAGTGATATAGCAGGTAAACCCTGGTATCAAAACAAAAGAGAGAGTGGGTTGTTTAAGGATAACGATGGTAGGGTTACATATAATGACGCTATTATCAAAAGATGTCCTAATGGAACAACTTGGTCGGGGCCTATTTACATGACCCGAGAAGATGCTATCAACAATACAAACCGATTTCATAGTTCTTTGGAAATCAAAGAATTTCCATTTACACCAAAAACATTTTACATTGATGTATTGGAGGAAGAAATTAAAAAAGATGATTGGATTATGTGGGTAAAAGACCCAAAACAATTGGATGAGGTATGGGAATATTACAAAAAACCTGATTTTTTATGAGTAACTACAAAATATTTAGAAGTGTATATGTAGATGAGTGTGGTAAGGAAGGTAAACCATTTTTTTGGATTAAAAAAAGGAAAACCTTTTTAGGGATACCTTATTGGAAGTCTATAAGACATTATGATGGTGGGGAATATACCGGCCTTACTAGATTTTATAATTATGATGGTGCTCTTAATTTCATTCAAAATGTGTTAGAAAAGGGGATAAAACCTGATGATATAAATACAGAAGTTGTTGGAATAATCTAACTGAAATATCCCAATGAAAACTAAAATCCACGTCAACCAACATCATATTCGTTCCAACAAAACCAAAGGAACGGATTTACCAGTCATTACAATCAAACAAGGTAAAAAAAATACCTATTGTAACGAAGTTGAAATTCTGGGTCCTAGCAGAATATCCTACTGTGGATCTGGCACCGAGACCAAACCTCTTATTTCTTGCGGAGCCAGAGTCGTCATAGAAACCAACTCGGAGGTGAAAATAGTTTCATGAACTGCCAAAAAAATCGAAACTTCTTTTTAAAAATAAATATATAAAAAAACATGAAAATGAAGCATTCTTCCAACAGAGGCACTCCCCTTATCAACTACGAAGGAGATAATTTAAGACTTGTTAAATCTCCAGGCACTAAGAATTATTTCGACGTGTACGATCAGTGGGATGAAAAATGTTATACGCTTACCTCCATCGCATTAGGAGATTGGCTAGAAGGAAATTTTGCTATCATAGATAGTCGAGGAAAATCCTGGTTCTTCCCAGAGGAATCAGGAAGAGCAAAGATGTCAGACATCTTAGAATACATCACTTCTTAATTTCAAAACCATATGAAACCAGAAAAAGATCTTGTCTTAGCCGAATGCAAAGAAATTATCAACAACTCCCCTCTGTTCGGACCCGGTGACTTTATTCAGGTAGCCCAAAAGTTAACCTCTAGCTTTCCCAACTACTATGAATTAGGGGAGATCCTTGTGACTTTATTGAATCAAGTCCAAGAAGAGCAGAACCAAAAATCATCTGACAACTAGTGTCACCTGATTCTCTTTCTCCTTCCCAAAATGGAGATCAAAAATCTTCTTCTGGTAATTCCACCCAGCAAAAGTCAGAAGTTTCTGAACCACTTTTAAAAACTGACTCTCCCGAACCCGAAACTGAATATTTCTTGGACTACACAGATACCGATGGGTCTTTTTCTTTCTACGAGGACTGAAGATATAAACCCCGAAATTCTTACAAGGGAGATCTTACTTTTAGCTCGAGATTATGTCTTGATGTATTCAATTCCATCTATCTAATATTACAAAAAATTAACCCACCTCTCATTAAATGGCAGAATTTAGTAAACAGTACGAAGAATCATTCAACTTTGATTGGCATGATTTTGACTATGAAGAAATCTGGTCAAAACTTCAGCCGAATGAATTTTATCCTTTGATCTGCGAAGGTCTAGGAACTTTGGGTGTTGGTAAATCAGAATCTGGGGAAATGTTGTTGGGTATCCAGGACGACCATGATCCATCTATGATGATCTTTAAAACTCTGGACCAGGTGATTTCACTGGTGGAAGCACAGGGGAGGGGATAAAAAACCAGAGTTGGTGAAAGATATATAAACCAATTCAAGGCCTATGTATTCAAATCCAGAATATTTAAAACAGATTGTTTCCAAATTGGAAAGACTCAATCTGGCCTCCACCGGCAGTCCAAATGCCACTCCCAATTCCGGATTTCATTCCGGAGCCGTGAAGGGCGAGCCCAAGCTAGAAGATCCCTTACAGTGGATGGGCAGAGCAGCACAACAATATCTTTCCTCCAAACATGAAAAATCTTAAAGAAAATTTCCCAGTCTATGCTCTGGGTTTTTTTGTGTGGCTTCTGTGCCTCATCTTTTTGCCAAAAATCTGGGCAACAGTGACTCTATTACTAGGAGTTGGGCAGCTCTTTAGCTGTAGTAATCTGAAAAGGGATTTAGCCCGCCTTTGGTGGAAAAAGCAGGAAGCCAAAAACCGAATTTAAAAACTAGTCAATTCTGTTCTCAACCAGGTAGAACCCGCAACACAGACATAAAGATACCCTCCGGTAGAACTACCGGTGAAAGCCATTTGTCCCGTTGCTCCAGTAGATCCTCCGGTGGCAGGAGCCCCAGCAGGACCAGCTACAATCGAGTTCCAATAAGGTAAAGATGTCCAGGTTGAAACCCCGTTGCCTAATTTAAGATTATAAGTGTTGGTTTCAAACCCAAATTCTCCACTCAACAGAGTTGGGTTATTGGAGGTCCAGTTGGTTGAGGTGTCCTGACGGAGAACTATACGGTAAGCCATGAAATTTTTTTTCTTTATATATCGTTTTTTTCCCAGCGTTGAGACGAATTTCTGATATATAAAGTAAAAACTCTATGTTACTAAAAATTGGGTCCAAAGGAGAGGACGTGAAAAAACTCCAGTCTAAATTGGGATTAAGTCCCGACGGTGTCTTTGGACCTGGAACGGAAGCCAAAGTCAAAGAATGGCAAAAAGCCAACGGTCTTGGGGCGGATGGCATAGTGGGCCCGGGAACTTGGAACAAGATGTTCGTCACCTTAGCTCCTGTCTCTGAATCCGTCAAGCCCCAAACTACTACAGGATCCCAGCCTAGTCCCTCCTTGAAATTGGACAAACTGAAAGGACACATACCAGACTCGGTTATTGCAGAAATTCCCGATACGGCAGCTAAATTTGGCATCACCACTCCTCTGAGACTTGCTCACCTATTAGCTCAAGCATCGCACGAGTCGGGCCATTTCAAATCAGTGACAGAGAATTTGAATTATTCCGCTGATGGTTTGAAAAAAATATTTCCTAAGTACTTTCCTGGGAATTTAAATGAGTCTTATGCAAGAAACCCACAAAAGATAGCAAACAAAGTTTATTCTTCGAGAATGGGGAATGGCGATGAGGCTTCAGGCGATGGATTCCGATATAGGGGAAGGGGTTTCTTGCAAACCACTGGCAAATCTAACTATGCAGAATTCAATAAAATAGTTGATGATGACGTAATAGCAAATCCGGATCTGGTAGCAACTAAATATGCTCTTGCCTCTGCCGCCTTCTTTTTCCAAAAAAATAACTTGTGGTCTATCTGTGACAGAGGTGCTTCAGATGAGATAGTTACATTAGTTAGTAAAAGAGTAAACGGAGGTACAATTGGACTTAGCGAACGTTTATCAGAGTTTAAAAAATTTTATGCACTTCTCAATTAAAATAGAGATCTGAAACAATATGGCCTAGGTTTTTTTAACCTAGGCCTTTTTTTAGTATGAAAAAATCATCCATTCACCTATGACTTACACCTCCGAACAAATTAGAAAGGCTCTATTGGCCAAGGGGTATGTCTGGTTTTCAGACTCACAGAACAAAGGTTTTGATCTAAACATTGTCGGCATCCGTAATTCAGAACCCGGGGATAAAGTGACCAACCTGTTCGATGACTGGATAACAGTCTCGTATCTGGAGAAGGAAAAGCCAAAATTCTACAGCTGGGCGGCCACGACGGACCCAGGCACGAAAGGGGTTCTGGAGCACAGAAATCCCGACGGAGTGGCCAGATTGGTGCCCGGTCAGTATCGAGGTTCTCACACTTTGGGCCTGCACCAGGGTAAATATGAAGCTTTGAGACAGCAAAAACCCATGAGGGTTTATCGGGATTCCGACAAAAACCTAATCTTCGAGGAAAGTAGAATTCAGACTGGTATTTTTGGCATCAACATCCACAAGGCAGGCAGACATTCAACTTGGGTTGAAAACTGGTCTGAAGGATGTCAGGTGTTTCAGAAAACACAGGACTTTGATGAGTTTATGAAAATCTGCCGGCAAGCAGCTAGAATTCACGGTCCTTCTTTTACCTATACCCTGTTGGAGAGCAAAGACATTAAATCTTCTTGACGGTGCACTGGGTCTGCTGAGATCCTGTTCCTGCAACACACGTTACCTCTAGATTCAAATTTCCGTTTACGGTGAATCTTTGAACCGATGTTTCCCTGCCCATTCCGTGGTCGGTGGAGATCTCAGAATTTGCTTTGAGCGATGAAATTGACTGGCCCCCCAATAATTTTTTCAGTTCTTCACTTTGTAGAATCCCCATGATCAATTTTAGGCTGTCTTCAAAAGGGGTGATGGGGCTGGATTTAGTTGTGGCTTCGTTCAGAAATTGATGGTATGTTTTCATGAAAAATTAGAAGATTTTTCTCTATATATCATTAATGTCTGAAGGCTTTCTCTTATATTTGGAGACAAATCACATTCTAAAATAAATTCAAAATATGAAGGCAATTAAAATTCTTTTGCTCCCATTTTTTTTAATTTTTCAACACTATTGACCAAGTTTCCTTTTC
>JBBAJU010000058.1:0-6660 GCA_040403845.1 Sediminibacterium sp. | reverse complement strand
GTATACCCAATGAATCCAATTTTAACCCCATTAGAATGCCAAATATGATAGGGAGGAAAGATCAATTCTCCCTTTTTACCTTCGCCTAAATCATGATACATATTGGCGCAAACTTTGGGAGCATGTAACGCACCTAGTAAAGTTTGCATTGCCTTTTTATAATAAATTACTTCCCAATTGCCCGGTAAATACAAATCATAATTTAACGCATTCAAAATGGGAACCATTGCTTTACCCAATGTTTTAACCGACAACTCACTTCCCTGAAACATATCCCCCGTATCAATTAAAAAACTATTGGGATTTTTCATTTTCTCTTTAGCTAAATAAGTTGCTAAATGAGCATATCCTCCAGTCTTTCTAAAAACAGATCTCCCATTCTCCCAAAATAATTCATCATGTGGATGCACTTGACAATGAACATCAGTAGTTTGTAAAATGGTTAATATTGTAGTCCCATCTGCTTGAATAGATTCGATTTGAGCTTGATTATCTACTGCAGCAGCCACTTCATTCATCCCAGTTGCAGAAACCAATCCAACACCACCCAATGCACCAATTTGTTGTATGAATTTTCTTCTATTATTAGACATAGGAATTATTTTTTTGCTTTTTCAGCAATAGGTTTAAATGGACCGTACTTATGTTGTTTTTCTGAAAAGGGATCTGCATATGGACCAAATGGATGATCAATAGGCTTTTTAGTGATATCAGGCCAATCATTGGGCACTGCAATATGTGGGCGTGCTTGAGCCAACACATAAGCCGAAACATCCCATGCTTCTTCATCAGTTAATTGTGGATTTTCATGGGTAACTCCCAATGGCATATTGTATTTAATAAATTTCGCAAAGTTGGTAATTCTGAAAAGCCCTGCACCATCATTAAAACTATGCTTACCCCAGAGCGGCGGATAACTATATTCAACTTTATCAGGATTCAACACCCCTTCTCCGTTGGCTTGGTGACAGCTTTGACATTTTGTTTCATATACTAATTTACCTTTAGTTGGGTCAGCAGCTCGATCCAAAAATGCCAACTCTTTTAAACCAGCACCTACCGCCTTCTCGCCTTTGGGTACATTAGAACCTATATAATTGATATAAGCAACGATAGCTTGCATTTCTTTACTAGCTGTGTCTAATGCTTTGCCGTTTAAACTTCTTTCAAAACAATCGTTCACTCTTTTGTAAATATTTTCTGAAGTGCCGCTTCTTGCCCTAAACTTTGGATAAGTAGCAGCCACCGATCCATAGTTATTTCCAAATACCATGGTGCCTGCTTGCAAATGACAGTTTTGGCAATTTTGTCCATTGGTAATTTGTAATACGGATCCATTAGGTCCTAAATATTTTGCAGTATGTGCAATTAACTCTCTGCCGTAATAAACCTGCTCTTTTAAAGCAGAATCAGCAACTGCGTCCATGGCTTTGGGTTGCCAAAAAGCAACATTAGTTGTTACCTCGGAAGTCTTGTTCGCTGTTTTAGTTTCGGGAAATGGAGGGGTTACTGCTTTTATATTGGTTGGTTTAAACCAACTTGATACCGTATCTACATTGTAAATAACCAGCGGCAACAACACAATAAAAGCAACCAGCACAATAATTAAGTTGAGCATTCGCTGAATCATCTTAATTAACCCTTGCTCTTTATTGTTCGGATGTTTGGTTTCCATTGTAATTTGTATATTAAATTAATGAGGAAGCTTTTTCATAAAAACACCGTACAAGTAGGTACCTACAATAGCAAAAAAGAATACAACTATCATAGATAAAAAACCATAGCCAATATTTACTACCATTGGACCAGGACATGCACCACTTAAAGCCCATCCCAACCCAAATATGGTGCCCCCAATCAAGTAGCGAGTAACAGATTTATCTTTTGGGTAAAATACGATTGGGTTACCATGAAAATCCCTGATTTTGAATTTCTTAATCAAAGCAACACCCATTACACCAAGCGTTACTGCTGTTCCAATGATTCCATACATATGGAATGCTTGAAAACGAAACATCTCTTGAATTCTAAACCAAGAAATGGCTTCAGATTTTGCCATAACTATTCCGAATACAATTCCTAACAATAAAAATTTTATGAATTTCATTATTTAAAAAATTAAAGGCATGATTAAATAAGTCATTGCTAATCCTCCTATAAAAAAACCGATGACTGCAATTAATGAGGGCCATTGCAAATTAGATAAGCCGCTGATGGCATGACCAGAAGTACATCCTCCTGCATAACGTGAGCCAAATCCAACCATTAAACCACCGAATGCTAATATTAAAAAGCCTTTAAAACTAAATACAGCTTCTAAACCAAATAATTCCTTTGGCTGTAAAGACTCGGGTGCGGCAATCCCCATTTTACTTAGATCATTAATGGTAGCTGCAGATATTTCAACAGGTTGCCCACTCGATAAAAATTGGGAAGCGAGATAACCCCCAATGATAGACCCAATTAAAAAGACGATATTCCAAGTTTGTGCTTTCCAATTGAAATCAAAGAATTTAGTTTTCTTACCCAACCCAGCTGCAGCACAAATAGTGCGTAGATTAGAAGAAAATCCAAAAGACTGACCAAAATACAATAGGAAAAACATAATACTGGCAATCATAGCTCCTGAGAACCACCAAGCCCAAGTTTGCGTAATTAATTCGCGCATATAAAGAGGTTTAATTATTTTAAATGAAAAGAGATAATCGGTTTAAATAAATGGTTAATTAGCTTTTCTGTTGCACTTTGATGAAGCATTCCTCCTTTCCCATGAGTACCAATACAAATCATATCCATATTATTCATTTGATTAAAATGAATGACTCCATTTTCAACATCCTTATCATTAATGATATGGCATTCAAATTTTTCTATCAAATTTAAATTAGCAAACTGTTGCATATTCGATTCGATTTCTGCTTTAACTGTAGCAACTTCACCTGAAATAATTTGCAATAAGTGCAATGTTGGATTAAATGCTTTCAAAATCTTATGCATTAAAGTCAAATTCTCTGCAGCTGGCTTTGAGAAATCATGTACCAATAATAAATGGTTTATCGTTAAATTGGAGCGATCACACATTAACGACAATACAGGGATAGTTGATCTACGAGCAACCATTTGAGTAGCAGTGCCAGAGAGTTTATCTTTCAAACCCCATGCGCCTTTTGTTCCCATTACCACTATATCCATTTTTTCAGTCAAAGCATAATCTACTATAACATCAGTAGTTTTTCCTAAGAGTAAATGGGTATTAATTGCTGAACCGTAAAGGTTTTTCAAGTTTGCCAACTTCCTTTCAGCTATTTCTTTTTGCATTTCTACATGGGCTACATCAATTTCACCACAAGTACTAATATTACCTGCTGTATCCATGGTAACAGTTTCTGGCACAGACAATACGTGTAAAAAATGGATTTCAATATTGATTTTTTCTTCTAACTTTTTTACCATTAAATAGGCAAACTCGGCTTGAACAGAAAAATCTGTTGGTATTAAAATTTTCAAGGTTTCCATTTTCATGATTTAGGTTAGTGAACAAATTGGGCTACATTTTGCCAAGTACCGCCATTAATAACATTTTTGAATCCTTGTTGCTCTAACAATGATTTGGCCATACCACTTCTATTTCCACTTCTACAAAAAACAATAATATTTTTCTTGTCACGGAATTTTGCAATTTCCTTTGTTAGGTTATCAAGGGGAATATTAACTGACCCTTTAACATGTCCATCGGCAAATTCTCCTGGAGTTCTAACATCTACCAAAAAAGCGCCTTCTGCTATAACAGACTTTAGGTCTCCTGAAGGTCCACCTCCAAATAATTGACTAAATATACTCATGGCTTTATTTATTTAAATTGTTGTAAAATATTCACTAATCCTGATTTTGGCACTACACCACTTTGTCTCCATACGGCTTGTCCTTTTTTAAATACGATTAAAGTAGGTACCCCCTGAACTTGATAAGCAGCTGCTGCTTGTGGGTTTTTGTCTACGTCTACTTTAATAATTGTCACTTCGTCTCCTAAACTGTCTTTTACTTCTTTCAAAATTGGCGACATCATTTTACAAGGCCCACACCATTCTGCAAAAAAATCTACTAAAACAGGTTTTTCCGATTGTATCATTTCATTAAATGTCATATCTCTAAATTTTATTGATTAGCTGCAGTTGATTTTACTTCCTTTTTAAACATACCAAGCAATAATGCTCCCATCATTGCTCCATATAGGGTACTATTTAAAGGCTTTGAAGTAATGGCACAGGTTCCAGTAATGCAACCAATTTGCTGCCAATAAAGATACCCTCCAATAGCGCCTAATAAAGAACCAATCAAGTAAAGCTTATTATTATTTAACCACTTCTTCATAACTGATCTCCTCTGTTGATTTTGTTGTTTTTTTAATTGGTGTATCACATCCCCCTGTTCCGCAACAGCCCGTATTGAATAAGGCCATAATAGTGAATAAAAAGCCCGCCACTCCAAATACAGTGTCTTTGTTAGCAATTGCTTGAATAATAATTGCTATACCTGCCAGTAAGCGAATTACTCTCATAAAACTCCAATTGTTTAATATTACTTCTTTCATAAAACTGGCTATTAATTGAATACAAATGTAGAATGGCTAATTTGACCTGATGGTAACAAAGGTTACACAACTGTCATACACTCTTGTGAACGCCAAAACAACTTTAATGTACAACACATTCTTAGGTTTGCAACTATTCCTGCCCCGGCTGTTATAGCCGCAACGGAATACAATGCCCAATTCAACCCCATCCAATCTGCTAAGAAACCGCTTATTAAAGCACCTATTACGTATCCGCTATCCCTCCAAAATCTAAACATGCCCACTGCATAATTGCTGATTGCTTTACTGATTCCAAAAGAGACAATAAAACTAGTAAGCGCCGATGCTGCAGATAAAGAAAATAATGTTTTTCCAAACTCAGGCAAAATTGACCGTTCCATCCCAACCATTGCTCCTACAAAAGCATTTACTAATGCTAATAGTAGAAACTGGGTTTTATTATCTTTTAGTCCTTGCATCATTTAGGAATTATTAGCAAGGTAGAATGATTAAACCCTTGGTTTGGTAACAAAAGTTACCTTAAAGAAATTAGTATAGTAAAGGAATCAACTTATAAGATTTTGTCCGATAGTGTTGGTAACCAATTCTGCTTCAATATGCGGCATGAGTAACTTTAACGATCGCATCTAACTTAACGGTAGATTTAATTGAGTTGGATATCAAACAGGCTTTTTCCGTTTTTTCCAATACTCGCATGGCACGCTCTGCTTGATGTTCATCTGTAATAACCAATACTGGTTTTAACAAAACAGTTGTCACCATGTATTTACCCTCTGGTTGCTCTAACAAACCAACGGCCTTACAATCCAATGAAACAAAGTCTAATTTAGAATTTTCGGCTATTGCCAAAAAAGTAGTCATATAACAAGAATTGACCGCAGCAACCAACAAATGCTCTGGAGACCATATCCCAGGAATTCCTTTAGGAAACTCAGGAGGAGTAGCTACTTCAATAGAGCTATTCAATACGGGAGAACTAATGGTTCCTTTTCTATCATTTGTCCATGTTAAATCAACTTCGTAATGATGTGCATTATTCATAATGATTAAATTTTCATAAGTTTTGAAGGACAAACAAAATCAGTTTTTGGGATGGATGTTTCTACAATTGCCTTGTAGCCACCAGCTATTTCTGTAAAGTTCCTATACCCTCTGGCTTGTAGAATACTTGCAGCAATCATACTTCTATATCCGCCTGCGCAATGCATAAAAAAATGTTGTTTAGGATCAATTTCTTTGATCCAATCATTAATGTAAGACAATGGTTTATTATATGCATTTTCAACATGCTCTGCTGTAAATTCCGATTCTCTTCTTATATCAATTACCTGATCGGTTTGAGGATCATAATTTTCTTCAAATAATTGAGCAGTAATCCTTTCAATAGTATCTACTGGCTTACCTGCATTCAACCATTGATGCATAGCCTTGTTTATTCATTGCTACATTCATTGCAAAATAGCCTGGAGGTGGCAATAGCCCATCTGTAACTGCTTTAAAAAAGCTTTCTTTATTTGGCTGGTTCAATGCATAGTTTACTTTTTTTTGATTGCCCAAAGATTCTACTGTTTCGGTCATCATATTTTTACCACATACACTGCCTGCACCATGTGCAGGATAAACAATAAGATCATCAGATAATGGCAGAATTTTATTCATTAAACTATCATATAATAATCCAGCTAATTCTTCTTGTGTCATATTAGCTGCTTTCTGCGCTAAATCAGGACGACCTACATCACCTAAAAACAAAGTATCGCCACTAAAAATGCAATGTTCTTTTCCATTTTCATCAATTAATAAAAACGTACTGCTTTCCATAGTATGTCCCGGCGTATGCAAAACTTTAATGGTGATATCTCCCACTTAAAATAAATCGCCATCGTTGGCTGTAATGCATTCAAAAGAAACTTTTGCAGTAGGACCATATACGATTTGAGCACCCGTTTTATTTCCAAGGTCTACATGACCACTCACAAAATCTGCATGAAAATGGGTTTCAAAAGTTACACTAGCTCATATCAATATTATTTTTTTGCAGTATATGCTTCTGGCGATTTCAAGAA
>JBBAJU010000057.1:0-6673 GCA_040403845.1 Sediminibacterium sp. | reverse complement strand
CTTCGCTCCGGATTGACCTTGCCCAAATCTCGGTTAAAATAAAGAGGCTTTTTTTAGTTTAATCTCGTTCGCGGAAGTACTCGCTTCGCTCGTTGTAATGTAATTCGTTCAAGCTCGATCAAGCAAGCTTGTCTCGCTTTCACTCTTGCATTACGATTTCTTCCGCTCACTTGCTTGCATAAAAAAAGCTCCGAATTTCTTCGGAGCTTTGTGATCCCGCTGGGACTCGAACCCAGGACCCATACATTAAAAGTGTATTGCTCTACCAACTGAGCTACAGAATCTTAAAGATTTTCGTTGCCGTTATCTTTAATTGGGTTGCAAAAATAAGATAAATAAAACTACAGCCAAATTTTTATTGATTTTTTTTGCAATTTTTATTCGGTGTTAAATTTTTCTTTAGTGTATTTTTGAAACATATAAACAATATAAACATGGTAGCGTTCAAGGATAAAGTGGTGGTAATCACTGGTGGATCAGAAGGAATAGGAAAAGCTTTGGTGTCTTTATTTATGGCTTATGGCGCTAAAGTGGCTACCTGTGGAAGAAATTATGACAAGCTGTATCAGTTGCAATCTGCCTATTCAGGCAAGCCCTTGATTATTCATACTGCAGATGTAAGTAAGGAGCAAGAGTGCATCAATTTTATTCAATTGGTAGTAAAACAGTTTGGCACAATTGACATTTTGATTAATAATGCAGGGGTGTCAATGCGCTCTTTAGTTGAAGAAGTGGAGTTTGATGCTATTCGAAAAGTAATGGATATTAATTTTTGGGGTACTGTTTATTGCACCAAATTAGCGTTACCCTATATTCTAAAAAATGACGGTACAATTGTAGGGGTGTCTTCTATAGCTGGTTACAGAGGTCTTCCAGGTCGTAGTGGTTACTCTGCATCAAAGTATGCGGTAAATGGTTGGTTAGAAAGTTTAAGAACAGAATTATTAGATTCGGGTACCAATGTAATGTGGGTTTGTCCAGGATTCACTACTTCTAATATCCGTAACGCTGCTTTAGATAAAACTGGTAATCCAAATGGAGAATCTAAAATGTCAGAAGATAAAATGATGCCTGCTGATGAATGTGCGCAGCATATTGCCAACGCGATTGCAAAAAGAAAGCGAACATTGGTGCTAACATTTACCGGTAAACGTACTGTTTTATTAAATAAATTTTTTCCTTCTTTAGCCGATCGATTGGTTCGAAAATTTTTCTTTAAAAACGGGGAATTGGTAAAATAATTGAACTTTTTTTTCGTTAGCAATATACCATGCCTATACTGACTTTGAGTTCTGATATTGGCCAGCGAGATTTTATCGTTGGTGCCATAAAAGGTCAGTTTTTGCAAGCTGTCCCCGATTTAACAATTGCAGACATTTCGCATTATTTGTCTCAAACCAATTTGCCCCTTGCGGCATATATCTGTGGAAATGCTTTTAAGTTTTATCCTTCTGGCTCGTTCCATTTGGTATTATTAAATGTTTTTGAAGCAGAAACAAATCATTTTTTAATTGCACATTGGAATGGGCAAAACATCATTTGCGCAGACAATGGATTAATCACCATGATTACTGGGGTTAAGCCAGCACAAATTATTCGGGTTCCTGTTACGCCCAATGCAGATTTATTGACCATCACAGCCGATTTAGTGGCTGCTATAACCAATATTTTTAAGCAGGGTAGGGTAACTGCTGCAGGAACGGTGACGCAGGAAATGGTTGAGAAATATCCTTTAAAGCCTACTGTTGGCGAAAATTGGATAGAAGGACAAATTTTGTTTATAGATAATTTTGAAAATGTAGTGATTAATATTACCAAGAAGGATTTTGAAGAGCATGGTAAAGGAAGGCGGTTTAAGATCATGTTTAAGCGTAATGAAGTGATTGACAAGATTAGTGGGAACTATGCATCAGTAGCCGAACATGGTAAAATTGCCTGGTTTAATTCGGCGGGATACCTCGAAATTGCCTTAAGAAACGGCAATATGGCGGGTTTATTTGGGCTTCAAGGCTATAATGAACATATGCAACAATCAGGTGTTTCTAATGGAAATAAATGGTTTTACCAGACCATTCGCATATTCTTTGAATAAACATAGTATTTTCGCATCCGCAAAACCAATATTTATCAATTTTAATTAATACTGTTACCATGGCGTATGATGTAATTGTTCTGGGAAGTGGTCCTGGTGGATACCCTGCAGCAATCCGTGCTTCTCAGCTAGGATTTAAAGTGGCCATCATTGAAAAAGAAAGTTTAGGTGGAGTTTGTTTAAACTGGGGTTGTATCCCTACCAAAGCGTTAATCAAGAGCGCTCAGGTATACGACTATATGAAGCATAGTGCTAGTTATGGCATCAACGCTACCGGTGTACAGCACGATTTTGGTGCAGTTATAAAAAGAAGTCGTGGGGTAGCAGATAAAATGAGTAAAGGCGTTCAATTTCTAATGAAAAAGAACAAGATTGATGTAATCATGGGCTATGGTAAAATTAAAGCCAAAGGCCAGATTGAAGTAACAGCCGCAGACGGAAGCAAGCAAGTGGTAGAAGGAAAGCATATTGTAATTGCAACAGGTGGTAGAAGCCGTGCATTACCTAATCTTCCTCAAGATGGTAAAAAAGTAATTGGATACCGTGAAGCAATGGTATTGCCAGAGCAACCAAAGTCTTTAATTGTAGTGGGTAGTGGTGCAATTGGTGTTGAGTTTGCTTACGTATACAATAGTATGGGTACTAAAGTAACTATTGTAGAATTCATGCCAAGAATTGTTCCTGTTGAAGATGAAGACATTTCTAAAGAATTAGAGAAACAATATAAAAAGCAAGGCATAGAGATTATGACCAATGCGTCTGTTGAGTCATTGGACACAACTGGTGCAGGGGTAAAAGCAACTGTAAAAAAACAAGATGGTTCTGTAGTTGTTCTTGAAGCTGATGTGGTACTAAGTGCAGTAGGTGTTGTAGCTAATATTGAAAATATTGGCCTTGAAGAGAATGGTATCAAAACCGATAAAGGCAGAATTATTGTAGATAAGTTTCAACAAACTTCTGTTCCGGGTATTTATGCTATTGGAGATTGTTCTCCTGGCCAAGCTTTGGCGCATGTTGCCGCTAAAGAAGGCATTAATGCGGCTGAGCATATTGGCTTTACTGAAAAGAAATTCCATCATGTTCCAGAAGCTATGGATTATAACAATATTCCTGGTTGTACTTATTGTATCCCTGAAATAGCTAGCGTTGGTTATACAGAGAAAGCTGCTAAAGAAGCTGGATACGAAATTAAAGTAGGTAAGTTTCCATTTATGGCTAGCGGTAAAGCTAGTGCTGCTGGAGCAACCGAAGGCTTCGTAAAAGTGATTTATGATGCTAAATACGGCGAATTCTTGGGTTGCCATATGATTGGTGCCAATGTAACCGAAATGATTGCTGAAGCAGTTGTAGCTCGTAAACTAGAAACTACTGCTCATGAAATCTTGAATGCAGTTCACCCGCATCCAACCATGAGCGAGGGCTTAAAAGAAGCTACTGCAGCAGCTTATGGCGAAGCAATTGATATTTAATTATACACGCACTAAAGCAAGTAATTTAAAATAAAAAAAGAGTCTCAGCTATTTATTAGCTGAGGCTTTTTTATATATTTACAACTTCTACCAGCTAGTTGGTATTTATCGTTTTATTTGTATTTCTTGATGAATACTTGTTATCTTGATATATAATTTTGCTAAAATGTAGCCCCCTTACTTAACTCAGCATTACTATATAATTATTATGAGTCTGTTGAAAGTAAATTAGTTGCTTCCAGAGCAAGAACAACAAGAAACTTTACAAAGACTTTGTTTAGCAACAGACTCTGCGCAAATTGGTGTTTGGGAAGTAGATATTTCAGATGGTACAACATACTGGGACGAAAAAATGTATGAGCTCTATGGCTTTGCCAAGAACACACTTTTTGCTTCACTAAAAATTTTTAAAAAAGCCTTGCATCCTGAAGATAAAGTGTTGATGAAAAAAGTCTTAGGAGCGTTGGCAGAAGGAAAGAAATCTATTGACTCTGTTGTATATCGAATCAATGTGCCCAATGGTAATATCAGGTATATTGAAGCACAAGCAATTGTTCAAAAATCAGCTGAAGGAATCCCTATTCGTTTGATAGGAACCAACAGAGATTTCACTGATGATATTGCGGTACAAGAAAAAATGAAATCCCAAAACAAAGTATTAAGGGATATCGCATTTTTATAATCACACGAAGTAAGACGCCTACTTGCCAATATTTTAGGCGTTATTGAAGTACTCAACAGGAGCAACTCTGTTCACAACAAAGAAATCTTTGATCATTTAATGGAGAGTGCCAACGAGTTGGATATGCAAATCAGAAGTATTGTCAAAAAGACCAATAATCTGGACGGTATTTTTTCTAACGGTTAATTACCACCAAATACTTTTTTCAATAAATCTGTTGCTCTTGCAGC
Source organism: Sediminibacterium sp. (assembly GCA_040403845.1). Lineage (GTDB taxonomy): Bacteria > Bacteroidota > Bacteroidia > Chitinophagales > Chitinophagaceae > Sediminibacterium. The sequence continues at coordinate 2,200 of JBBAJU010000057.1, read as the reverse complement.
AGGATTTTGCCTAATATTTTTTTCTTCTGCAGCTATTTGTGTATAAATTCCATCAAGCGCTTTTTGGGTTACATAATCACTAAGTGATGGATTTAATTTCCGTAAGCTGAATTTATTGTATGCTGAAACCAACGTGTTCCAATGTTTGGTTGCATCTGTTTTTTGTAAAGAGGATTCAATGATTGGTTTAAATGATGAAGTTAAAGGAGCGGTAGTAGTCCTTTTAAGGAAGCTTGTAGCTGCTGTGTCTGCCCCTTTTAAAATATTTACTGCATCTGTTACAGTCATTTCTTTTATTGCAGATACAAAAATGGGTGCAGCGGTTTTGCATGCATCTTCAGCAGCTCTATTAATACTTAAAATGGCTTCATCTACTTGTTTATTCATACCCACAGATCGCAAGGTTGATTCTATTTTTTGAGCTTCAGGGGGTAATAAAATTTTGATGGCTGCATTTTTAAAGAAGCCATCTGGTTGCGCAAGTGCTGCACTACCTTTTTCGGCACCGATGGTTAACGCTTGTTTTAGTGCATTGGCAATGTCATTATTCACTTGAGAAAACGCCATAGATGCACTAAATACCAATACCAGAAAGGAAAATATTTTTTTCATAAAATTTTATAATTTAACAACAGCTTCGCGCAGTTTTACGAGTTGCGCTAATAATTCAGGTATCAAATTCAATGCCAGCATATTTGCTCCATCACTTTTTGCAACAGCAGGATTAGGATGTGTCTCTATAAATAAACCCAATGCTCCAGTTGCAATTGCAGCTTTTGCAATTGTTCCAATCATTGCGGGATTGCCTCCAGTAACGCCGCTGGTTTGATTGGGTTGTTGTAAAGAATGGGTACAATCCATTACTACTGGGGTTCCATGCGATTGCATGATTGGAATATTTCTGTAGTCTACTACTAAATCTTGGTATCCAAATGTGTTGCCTCTTTCCGTTAAAATAATTTTATTGTTGCCAGCTTTGTCAATTTTTTCAACCGCAAATTTCATTGAAGCGCCGCTTAAAAATTGTCCTTTTTTAACATTTACAATTTTCCCAGTTAACGCTGCTGCCTCTAATAAATCGGTTTGTCTACAAAGAAATGCCGGTATTTGTAATACATCTATAAAAGGAGCAGCCATTGCCGCTTCTTCATGGGCATGTATATCGGAAGTAGTCGGTAGACCATATTTTTCCCCCACTTTTTTGATGAGTGATAATCCATTCTCATCTCCAATACCTGTAAATGAATTTGCACTTGTTCTATTCGCTTTTCGATAGCTTGCTTTAAATACATAAGGGATGCCTAATTGTTGACAAGTGTTACTAACCGTATCTGCAATTTCCATCACAATTTCTTCTGATTCAACTACACAGGGTCCTGCAATTAAAAAAAAAGATTCGGGATTGTATTGCTGATTTTTAAATAATTCTTGCAAAAAAGTAGGTAACATATAATAAAATTTGTACTTGATTAGATAAAACAAAAGTAACGGAATTGTCATTCATTTTTTCGTTTCTTTGCTCCTCAAATGATTGTCATGCCTAACAGAAAAGATAAAATTTTAGTAATTGGAGCTTGCGGACAAATAGGAGTAGAGTTAACCCTTGCTTTAAGAAAACAATACGGTAACAATAACGTGATTGCATCTGACTTGCGCGAAGAAAATCCTCTATTGAAAGGCACGGGTCCTTATGTTAGCATGGATGTAATGAACAAAGAAATGTTGCATGTGCAAGTGATTCGACAAAATATTACACAGATTTATTTGTTGGCGGCTATACTTTCTGCTACGGGTGAGAAGAATCCTAATTTGGCTTGGCACTTAAATATGCAAGGATTATTAAATGTGCTCGACATTGCACGCGAAGAAAATTTACATAAAATTTATTGGCCAAGTAGTATTGCTGTATTTGGTCCTACTTCTCCAAAGCAGTTATGTCCTCAACAAACGATTATTGAGCCTACTACTGTTTATGGGATTAGCAAATATGCAGGTGAGTTCTGGTGTAATTACTACCATCAGCGATATGGGGTAGATGTAAGAAGTATACGTTATCCTGGATTAATTAGTTATAAATCCGCACCAGGCGGTGGTACTACTGATTATGCAGTTGAAATTTATATTGAAGCAATTGAGAAACAAAAATATACTTGCTTTTTATCGGAAGATACTTATTTGCCAATGATGTACATGCCTGATG
>JBBAJU010000056.1:0-7690 GCA_040403845.1 Sediminibacterium sp. | reverse complement strand
ACTCTTCTTGTATAACAACTGGAGGTGGAGTTATTGGAGTTTCCGTTTTTTTACAGGAAACTAAAACAATAATAAAACCTAACGCAAAGATTACTCTATTCATTTTTGTTTTTTAATCTATCCTTTGGGGTAATCAAATATAAGATTTATGTCACGTTTAATCAGGTTCCGATAATTCCACCTATTCACCTTCATTCACCCTTGTTTTCCCTCAAAAAACACAAAACCTGGCCCAAACTTAGCCGAGAATTACCCCAAAGAAAAAGGGTCTACGCTTTTGAAAGCATAAACCCTTGATTTTATTATGTGGGCCCACCAGGGCATGATCCTGGGACCCCCTGATTATGAGTCAGGTGCTCTAACCAACTGAGCTATAGGCCCGAAGAACATTACTGTTCTTTAAGGGGGAGCAAAAATAATGATTTGAGGTTAATTTTGAGTAGGATTATTTTTCTTTTTATTTAATCAGCCAAATACACTGTTATTGGCGCCCAAAAACCCATTCCCCTTCCATTGATTTAAAAATTAACCAGCTTGCATCAACTACCATTATAGCCACATCTTCCTGTTCAGGTAGAATTTCTTGAAGATTCAATTAAAGTAAGTCATATAATTTATTTTGATAACAGGACTCATTCGAACATAGTAGAGAAAAATAACCTCATTTTTCAACTCGTTTGCATCTATAATAAGTTTTAAATGAATTTTCAGATTAGCTTCTTCCTGAATAACAGTTGAATTTGTCGGTAAATATCTTAATGGCAGAATACTGGGATAGTTCAAATAAAGCATTTCATGAACCCAATAGCTATCTTATCTAAAATCTGTTGCTTTTTCAATAAAAGCTTTTGTTTTTTTTGCTCATTCATCCTGTTAAAGCTATTTCGATTTTACCCCAGTTAATTTGAAGAAGTTATATTTATATTCAAGAAATAACTCAATGATAAAGTTTCTATTAGCCGGTTTAATGTTCACTTTATGTACTTACGCATCTTATGCTCAAAAAAAAGATCCAAGTATTAAACTTTTAATAGGCACTTATACCAATGCAGGTAATAGCGAAGGCATTTACTATTATCAATTTAATAAGGATGGATCGGCAAGTTTTATCAACAAACAAAAAGCAACTGAACCTTCTTTCATGGTCACTTCTACCAATCAACGGTTTGTTTATGCTGTAAATGAAAGTGGAAATGGTAAAGGCGCAGTAAATGCATATCAATTCAATCAATCAACTGGTGATTTTGTACTTTTAAATAGTGTTCTAAGTGGGGGTGATCATCCTTGCCATATTAGTACCGATCGTAAAAATCGTTTTGTTTTTATTTCTAATTATTCAGGCGGAAATTTAAGTGCAATCGCCATAAATGCAGATGGTAGTTTAAGTAATGAAAAACAAACCATCCAACATACAGGAAGCAGCGCAAATAAATCAAGACAAGAAAAGGCACATGTTCATTCTGCTGTTTTATCTCCTGATGAAAAATATTTAGTGGTACAAGATTTAGGTACAGATAAAATATCTGTTTATGCAGTTGATTTAAATAATCAAACCAATCCCTTATCAGAAAATCCTATATCGGTGTTTAACTGTAATCCGGGAGATGGCCCCAGACATATCAGTTTTCATCCCTCCAAACCCTTTGTATATGCTGTTCAAGAATTAACTGGTTCGGTTACAGTATTGTCTTTTAAAAATGGCTCACTCAGTAAATTACAGCAAATAGATATGTTTGAAAACCCTAGCAATAAAAAATCAGGTGCGGCGGATATACATTTGTCTCCTGATGGAAAATTTTTATACGCTTCCAATAGAGCAGATTACAACGATTTAGCTATTTATAAAGTGGGTATAAATGGTTTACTTACTTGGGTTGGATCACAATCTACGCTTGGATTAGCACCCCGTAATTTTGCCATTGACCCAACGGGAAATTTTTTATTAGCAGCCAATCAAAACAGCAATGAAATTGTCGTATTTAAAAGAAATAAAAAGACTGGATTACTGATTGATACTGGCAATAGAATAGCTGTAGGAAGACCTGTTTGCATTCAATTTATTCAATAATTATTCACCTGATGATCTTGGCGATCTAGGCCTATTGGGCCTTGGACTATTTCTATTTCCTCCACCTTGATGAGGTCTTCTATTTCCCATAGGCTTATGAGTGCGAGGTGCATATTCAGGCGCTGCGCCAAATTGTTCTGGAACAATCAGCTTATCTACCTGCTTACCCAATAGTGTTTCAATTTGAGCAAATTTTCTTTGCTCTGCTTCGCTAATAAATGTAATGGCAGTTCCAGATGTTGCCGCACGTGCTGTTCTGCCAATGCGATGAATATAATCTTCTCCATCATTAGGCACATCAAAGTTGATGACCAATTCAATTTCTTCTATATCTATTCCCCTGCTTAAAATATCTGTTGCAACTAAAATTTTCAGTTTTCTATTTCTGAAATCTTGCATTACTTGCTCACGTTTGTCTTGCAATAAATCGGAATGAATTTCTTCTGCAGAAAATTTAGCACGTTTTAATTCTGAACTGAGTTGTTTAACATTCTGTTTTTTAGAACAAAAAATAATGACCCTTGTATAATCACTATTATTCAACACATATTTGATCAATGGAATCTTTTGTGGTTCATATATCACAAATGCTTGTTGGGTAATTTGCTCTGGCGGTTTTGAAACAGCAATATTTATTTCAGCTGGATTTTGCAAAAGCTTTCTTGCTAAGTCTCGCATTTTAGAAGGCATGGTTGCAGAAAACAATAAATTCTGTCTTTGCTTTGGCAGAAAAGAAATGATTTTCATGATATCATCATTAAAGCCCATGTCTAACATTCTATCGGCTTCATCCAATACCAAATATTTTACTTCTTGCATTTTTACATAACCCATATTTAAATGGGCTATCATTCTGCCAGGGGTGCAAACCACCATATCTACTCCACTACTCAATGCTTTCTTTTCGGTAGTAAATGAATTACCATCGCCTCCACCATAAACCGCTATGCAACTGATATCTGTGAAATAACTCAATCCCTCCATTGTTTCAGCTATCTGAATAGCCAATTCTCTAGTAGGAACAATAATTAAAGCATTAATATGATGCGATGAATGCTGTTGGGTTAGCATCATATGTACGATTGGCAATAAAAATGCTGCCGTTTTTCCTGTACCAGTTTGTGCTGATGCAATAATATCCCTCCCTGCTAATATAGGTTGTATTACTTGTGCCTGAACAGGGGTGGCCGTTTCATAGCCCATGGCATCAATCCCCTCTAACAATCTTTCCTCTAAACCGAGATCTCTAAAATTCAAAATAATATTCAGTTAATGTAATGATCAAGAACTAAGTTTTCTTACTTCTTCGTGCAACAACTCTTTTGCTAATTCAAAATACTTGATGAATAGTTTAAGTGATGGAGCTATAGTTTCTAACTTTTCTTTTTTTAACGTTTCCCTCCATGGTATTGGCTAATGTATGCATGTCTGGAACGCGAACTACCGACAGAGATGACTTTGCATAATGGGCCGATTTATAAAAATTATCCCAATCTTCTTCTGCCAACTCATTTAACCTATCTAATTCTATTGAAACGGTTGTAACCGCTTCTGGGGCTTTAACCCCGAAGTTGGCAGTATTGGGTTTAGATGGCGAGGGTGCATTAAACATTTCGTCTAGTATCTTGTATAAACTGTCTAAACCATTACCTACTATGTCAAAACCAGCTCCAGTTACAGTAAGTGAATGGGTAATCAGTTTTTGATTTACAAAGTCATCCTGTGCTATTAAATTTTTTTTTTCTTTTAAAAAATAAGTGCTCATCAAGTGCGATTTTGCAGGCTACAAAGCATAAATATAAAATTTATATACCGTTCTACCCTGAAATTTGTAAAAATTGAAGTCGAAAACTAGCATATTGACTAATTTTTAACCAATAAGATGGATGCATTTTAACTATTTTTGTGCCCTTGCAAGGGGAATAATCTTGTAATCAACCAAAAATGAAAAAGATATTTTTAGCAATTACCGTGTTAATAGGGCTTAGCGCAACTGCACAAACTACCGAAAACAAGAAAAAAGATTGGAGTAAAATAGACCTAAGTGGCCGCGCCAAAGATCATTTTATGATTCAATATGGTGCAGATACTTGGACAGGTAGACCAGATAGCGTAAGAACTGGTAATGGACTTAGCCGACACTTTAACTTTTATGTGATGTTTGATAAGCCATTCAAAAATAATAAACGAATGAGCTTGGCATTTGGTGCTGGTATTGGTTCAAGCAATATATTTTTTGATAATGTAAACGTCAATGTTAAATCTACAGGAGCCCGTCTTCCCTTTACCATTGCAGATAGTTTAAATCACTTTGATAAATTTAAAGTAACCAATATTTTCTTGGAAATTCCTGTTGAAATTAGGTATTATACCAATCCAGAAAATCCAGCAAAATCATGGAAGTTTGCTATTGGAGCTAAAGTTGGAACCTTACTTAGAACACATACTAAGGGGAAAAATTTAGTAGATAAAAACGGCCAAACAGTATTCGGAAACAGCTTTGTACAAAAAGAAGTATCCAAAAGATTTTTTAATACTACACCCATTGCACTAACTGGTAGAATTGGTTATGGCATCATAGGTTTACAAGGAAGTTACCAAATCACATCTGTTTTAAGAGAAGGGGCAGGTGCTTCAATGAACAGATTCACATTAGGTATTTCCATTAGTGGACTATAAATTATTCATTTGATAGAGAAAAAACAACTCATCTCCGTTGAGGAAAAAGCAGTACTAGTAGGTGTAATCTTAAAGGATCAAACCAACGAGCAGGCAGCCGAATACCTAGACGAATTAGCTTTTTTATCTGAAACAGCTGGAGCAATTGCAGTTAAACGTTTTACACAAAAACTAGCTCACCCAGATAGTAGAACTTTTGTTGGAAAAGGAAAACTAGAAGAAATCAAACAATATGTAAATGGTAAAAATATTACCCTTGTCATATTTGATGATGAATTAACTGGATCACAAATCTCTAATATTGAGAAAGAGCTGAATGTTAAAACCATTGATCGAAGCGATTTAATTTTAGACATTTTTGCCCGAAGAGCTAGAACAGCTCAAGCAAAAGTGCAAGTAGAGCTTGCTCAATACCAATATTTGTTGCCGCGATTAAAAGGAATGTGGAAGCACTTAGAAAGACAAGGAGGAGGTATTGGTACTAGGGGCCCCGGTGAAACAGAAATTGAAACCGATAGACGTATAGTAAAAGATAAAATTTCTTTACTCCGTAAGCGTTTGAGTGAAATAGATAAACAATCATTTACCCAGCGCAAAGAACGTGGTGAATTTATTCGCGTAGCATTAGTGGGCTATACCAACGTTGGTAAGAGTACATTAATGACTATTCTTAGCAAAAGTGAAGTATTTGCAGAAAACAAATTATTTGCAACTTTAGACACCACCACGCGCAAAGTTGTTTTCGAAAACACGCCCTTCTTATTGAGTGATACGGTAGGATTTATCAGGAAATTGCCTCACCATCTGGTTGAAAGTTTTAAAAGTACACTAGATGAAGTGAGAGAAGCCGATATTTTATTGCACGTTGTAGACGTTTCTCATCCACAGTACGAAGATCAAATAGGGGTAGTGAATAAAACATTACAAGAGTTAAAAGCATTTGAAAAACCCATGCTCACCATTTTCAATAAAATGGATTTGTATGTGCAGAAGAACTTTGACGAATGGTTAGAAGACAGTGTTAAGGAAGAAATTTTGAGAGACTTAAAAGATAAATGGGATTTAGCTACCAATGGTAACTGTGTATTTGTATCAGCCACAGAAAAACAAAATTTAGACGCCCTTAGAGACTTGATTTTAGAGAAAGTAAGAGAAATGTACGGCATTCGTTATCCCTATAAAACAATGCTTTACTAATTGGAAGAAGCAGCATTCAATTGGATTAAAGTTGCCGATTACGCAAGCGAACTGCAATGGCAAGAAAACCAAATGTGCATAGTTGAAGCAGATGGTAAAAAAATTACTTTGGCTTTAAAAGATCAAAAAATATTTGCCTTTGCACACAAATGTCCTCATGCAAGTGGGATAATGGCCAAAGGATTTATGGATAGTTTGGGTAATGTGGTTTGTCCTTTACACAGGTATCGTTTTTCTATTCAAAACGGCCGAAACACAAGTGGAGAAGGGTATTTTTTAAAAACCTACCCGGTGAAAGAAAATGAAAATGGTGTTTTTGTTGGTTTTAAAACAAGCTTTTTTGGTAATTTTTAGGGTATTTTTTTTGAAAGTATAGAGAAACCCCTATTTTTGCAACCCCGAAAGGGGAAATTCCTCCTTAGCTCAGTTGGTTAGAGCATCTGACTGTTAATCAGAGGGTCTCAGGTTCAAGTCCTGAAGGGGGAGCAAATATAAATGTAAAAGGGTTATACTTGTATAGTGTAACCCTTTTATCTTTTTTGTCGTTTTCAGGAAAAATGTCACTTTCTTAATAACTTGAAGTTGATTTATGAAATATCTTCTTGTTTTTTTAGGAATTCTAGGAATGGTAATGAATGTAAATGCCCAAAAATTGAATCCGGTTGCTAATGTTGAACCTGTCATCATTGATTATAATGGTATTAAGGTTAAGGCAAAAAAACTAACCGTCCATTCTGAGATTCCTATAAGTATTGATACTGCTTGGTACAATGTAAAATCCCCCGCCTTATTGAAGTTTGTCGCAAAGGGAATGATAAAATTCAAATCTGTGGATGGCCCTTTTCCAAAGCAATGGGAAGTTGGAAAAACTTATGGGGCGAAAATGCGTGTTTTTGGGTTTATACCTTTTGGCGGCATTCATTATTTGTCCATTGAGAAAATTGATGATGGTGATTTCAAAATTTCCACCAAGGAGTGGGACAAAGGTGCAAAGGTTTGGAATCACGATGTGATGATGAGAGATTTGGGTAATGGAAGCATCCACTATGAAGATTCAATTACGATTTATGGGGGAATTATGACCGGATTTATTACCTCCTTTGCAAAGAAATTTTACAAACACAGACAGAAACGATGGCAGATTGTGGCATCAAAAAATCTTAAATTTGGGGAGTAATTAATCATAAATTTTCAATAACTATAAATGAAAATACATACCACAATGCCTGATAGGCTAACCCCCTTTTTTTATAAAGAGTTAGAAATTGCTGGTAGCTATTTCTCAATGAACGATTTCAGGTCAAGTTGGTATCATCTTGAACGTGCCCATATTATTGGACAACCCTATCCATATCATCATACGCTGGTTCATTGGAAAATGTTACTCTTTGGTATCAAAATAAAAGACATCAGAGAAATCTTTGGTCAAATTCCTCGCTTACTTGTGGGTGGTGTTAAATCTTTTGTTGGCGAAATTCCAGTTGGAAATACTGGCGGAGCAAATGTGCCTCCACTTAAAAGTTTGGAGATACCGGAAGAATTGAAAAGAATTATGGAGGAGAATAAGTAAATCAAAATATTACCTCCTGCAAATTTTACACGAAGTTTAACTCTTAAATTTTCTGATAGTTACATACTCAATCATCGAATTATAGCTGCATCTTTCGTCTGTAAGGGGAGCAGTAAAAAGATAAAAGGGTTATACTTTGATAGTATGACCCTTTTTATTTAAACCCTTTTAAGAAT
>JBBAJU010000055.1:6374-8045 GCA_040403845.1 Sediminibacterium sp. | reverse complement strand
CAAATGGTTGGCTACTCGATATAATATAGAAGTAGAAGAAACACAACAATCACCAGAGCAGTTGCAGCAAGTTCAAATGGCAGAAAGCTTGCACGCCATTAATTCATTTGCTCAAAAGTTTTTTGCAGAACATTTGTTTGATTCAGAAGAAGGGAATCTGATTGCCCTCTCCTATTTGAAAGAAAGAGGCTTTAGAGAAGAAGTGTTGCGAAAATTTCAAGTCGGCTATAATCCCGAAGGAAAAGACGCATTAACTAAGGCGTTGGTGGCCAATCAATTTAATAAAGAACTTTTACCGAAAACAGGTTTGGTTGCTTTAAGAAATGAAGAGTTGGTAGATAATTATAGGGGAAGAATTATTTTTCCCATTCATAATAATACCGGAAAAATTATTGGCTTTGGCGCACGCGTGATTGGCAAAGCAGATAGAGCGCCTAAATATATTAATACACCCGAAAACGAAGTTTATAGTAAAAGTAAAATCTTATACGGGTCTTATTTTGCAAGGCAAGCGATTGATAAAGCAGATGAATGTTTATTGGTAGAGGGTTATACTGATGTGGTGAGTTTACACCAAGCAGGCATCGAAAATGTAGTAGCCAGTGGAGGCACTTCATTAACCATGGATCAGTTAAGATTGGTAAAAAAATACACCAATAATCTGACGATTATTTATGATGGTGATAGTGCTGGAATAAAAGCAGCACTGCGTGGATTAGACCTGGCTATAGAAGAAGGCCTCAACGTTCGGCTGGTATTGATTCCTGACGGAGAAGACCCTGATAGTTATGTAAATAAAGTTGGTACTACCGCATTCAACGAATTTATAGCACAATCAAAGAAAGACTTTATCCTCTTTCAATTAGAAGTCTTGTTAAAAGAAGCAGGCAACGACGTTAATAAAAAGAGCAGTATTGTAAATCAAATTGCAGAAACGCTTAGTAAGATTAGTAAGGCTGAAGATTTTACGCGTCAACAAGATTATATAAAACAATGTGCTTCATTATTGAAAGTTGATGAAGCAGGGTTTACCAACTTAGTAAATAAATTTAAACGCGATAAAATTTCGAAAGAAGAAAAAAAACTACCTTTTGATGAAGCGCAATTTATTCAACAAGATTCCTATCAAACTGATCAATCCTTTGATGAAGGACAATTGCTTTTACAACAAGATGATCAGGTAGAAAAAAATGTGATTCGCGTGTTGTTCGAATATGGATTGAAAAATTACAACGAAGCGCAAACCATTGCTGCGTATATATTTGAACAATTAGAAAACTATCCTTTAGAAAATGCTGACTACGAAAAATTAATTGATTTATACAAAGATTGGTACAATAAAGGATTAGAGCCAACAACAAAGTCAATGCTGTATCATGACGATGAACAAGTAAGACAATTGTTGATTAATATCTCTATGTTTCCCTTTGAATTGAGTAACCGTTGGGATGAGATATTGCCCAATATGAATATTGTAAACAAAGACATTTCTATTGCAGATACCGAAATGAGTTTAAATTATTTTAAACTTAGAAAGATTAAGAAAATGTTTGAACAAAACCAGCGAGACATGGAGGTTGCTCCCTTTGAAGAGCAAATGAAATTGATTCAATTGCACAAACAATTAAAAGAGTTTGAAATTGCCATCACCAAACAATTGGGCACGGTGAT
>JBBAJU010000055.1:0-6274 GCA_040403845.1 Sediminibacterium sp. | reverse complement strand
AAAAAGCCCCGAGTAAATAAATTCACTCAGGGCTTTTAGATTATATATCAGTTTATTTCACTTCTTCAAACTGAGCGTCTTCAACAGTATCAGACTTAGGTTGTTCAGCACCACCCGCATCAGCACCTGGTTGACCACCAGCAGCCTGTTGAGCTTTGTAGATGTCTTCACTAGCTGCAGTCCAAGCTGTATTCATTTCTTCCATAGCAGCATCAACTGCAGGAATATCTTGATTTTTATGTGCTTCTTTTAACTTAGTTAAAGCCGTTTCAATTGCACCTTTTTTATCCGCAGGAATCTTATCACCAAATTCTTTGAATTGCTTCTCTGTTTGGAAGATCAAGCTATCTGCTTGGTTCAATTTCTCCACACGAGCTCTAGCTTCATTGTCTGCCGCTTCGTTGGCTTTAGCTTCTGCTTTCATTTTCTCTACTTCTTCTTTGCTTAAGCCACTACCCGCTTCAATTCTGATTTTTTGCTCTTTACCAGTTCCTTTGTCTTTCGCACTTACGTTTAATAAGCCGTTCGCGTCAATATCAAAAGTTACTTCAATTTGAGGCACCCCTCTTGGAGCTGGAGGAATTCCATCTAAGTTAAACATGCCTAAGCTCTTATTCTGATTAGCCATAGGACGCTCCCCTTGCAATACATGAATTTGTACACCTGGTTGGTTATCGCTAGCAGTAGAATATACTTCTGTTTTCTTAGTAGGAATCGTAGTATTTGATGCAATCATAGTAGTCATTACTCCACCCATAGTTTCAATCCCTAAGCTTAAAGGAGTAACGTCTAATAACAATACATCTTTTACTTCACCAGTTAACACCGCACCTTGAATAGCAGCACCTAAAGCAACTACTTCATCAGGGTTTACACTTCTGTTTGGTTTTTTGCCAAAGAAGGTTTCAACAATTTCTTGCACTTTAGGAATACGAGTAGAACCTCCTACTAATATTACTTCATCAATTTCAGATTTGCTGTAACCAGCATCTTTTAATGCAGCTTCGCAAGGCTTTAAGCAACGAGCAAATAAGTTGTCTGCTAAAGCTTCAAACTTAGCTCTTGTTAACTTTAATACTAAGTGTTTTGGAACACCGTCTACTGCAGTGATATAAGGCAAGTTGATTTCAGTTTCAGAAGAAGAGCTTAACTCTACTTTTGCTTTTTCAGAAGCTTCTTTCAAACGCTGTAAAGCCATAGGGTCTTTGCGTAAATCAATTGCTTCTTGAGATTTAAACTCATCTGCCAACCAGTCCATGATTACTTTATCGAAGTCATCACCACCTAAGTGTGTATCACCATTGGTAGATTTTACTTCAAACACCCCATCTCCTAGTTCAAGGATAGAAATATCAAAAGTACCACCCCCTAAGTCGAACACGGCAATCTTTTGATCGGCATGTTTTTTATCTAAACCATAAGCCAAAGCCGCAGCAGTAGGCTCATTCACAATTCTTCTAACATTTAAACCAGCAATTTCACCGGCTTCTTTGGTAGCCTGACGTTGTGCATCGTTAAAATAAGCAGGAACAGTAATCACTGCTTCGCTTACTTCATGACCCAAATAGTCTTCAGCAGTCTTTTTCATTTTTTGCAAAATCATCGCAGAAATTTCTTGTGGAGTGTACATGCGGTCTTCAATTTGTACTCTCACAGTATTGTTATCGCCTTTGGCAACTTGATAGCTCCAATGGCTAATTTCTTCGGTTACTTCGTCAAAACGACGACCCATGAAACGCTTCACACTGGTAATAGTGTTTTGAGGGTTAGTGATAGCCTGTCTTTTAGCAGGATCTCCCACTTTTCTTTCTCCATTCTTTAAGAATGCTACTACCGATGGCGTAGTTCTACGTCCTTCGTCATTTGCAATGACTACAGGCTCATTACCTTCCATAACGGATACACAGCTGTTGGTGGTACCGAGGTCTATTCCAATAATTTTTGCCATAATATTTGTTTTCTATTACAGCTTATTATTCAATCATTATGCCACGGGTAGGAAACGTGAAATATTGTCAGCCAACTAGACAGATGCCGAATTTTCGGTCATATTAACTAACAAATAGTCGGTTTGTTCCGAAATAAAAGGTCATTTTAGCGGGTTCAGTGACACTTTTTTAAAGACTTTGCCTTGAACGTAAAGTTCTTTTGAGAGAAATAACTAAACATCACCACAAATACGGTAGTTAACATTTTAGAGGGCGTTGGATACCACCCAAAACTGTCTACAAAAATTTTGAGAAAGATATAATTGAGTAAAATACAGCCAAATACAACCAAAAAATACTTGCCCAATTGTTCTCTTTTGGTAACTGAAGTTTCCTGAAAAACCACATACCTACTCAAATAAAAACCGGTAGGGAAAGTAATAAAAAAGCTCATCATGAATGAGGCAATATGCCCACTAATGACGAAATCGCCTACTTGCACGGTAGATTTTTCTAGAATATAGTTGTAGGCAATAAAAAAAAGGCCAATGTCTAAAACCGTATTAAAACCCCCACAAGCAGCATAGCGATAGGTCTGTTTAGGCATTAGCTTTTGGAACATTGGATAGAACCAATCCACCACCGAAAGGATGAAATGACTAATGTATTTGTGCAGCTTTTGCATAACTGGCGGCGAAGGTAGCTCATAAATTGTTAGTTTTGCATCCCGAAATTGTTAAGATTATGAGCGTGGTAAATAGGATCAAACAAACAGCAGCAAGCAGTATCCATCAATTATATGGTTCCTCGGTACAACCCGAACAAGTGTTGGTAAATCAAACCAAACCCGAATTTGAAGGCGATTATACGGTGGTATTATTTGCATTTGTAAAAGAATTGAAGAAATCACCTGAGCAATTAGGACAAGAATTGGGAACAGAAATGGTAGCGCGTTTTCCTGAATTATACACTGCCTTTAATGTGGTAAAGGGATTTTTGAACTTAACAATTGGTGGTGCATATTGGAAAGGGTTCTTGATGAATCATTTTAATGATTCTTTATTTGGCCACTCTGCTCCTACCGGCAACACAGTAATGGTAGAATATTCTTCGCCCAATACCAATAAACCTTTGCATTTAGGGCATTTGAGAAATAATTTTTTGGGAAGAAGCATAGCCGAAATTTTAAAAGCAACGGGTAATGAAGTAATAAAAACTTGTATTGTAAATGATCGAGGCATCCATATTTGTAAGAGTATGATTGCCTGGAAGCGATATGCCAATGGAGCAACCCCTGCGAATACCCAAATGAAAGGCGATCATTTTGTAGGGGATTATTATGTAAAATTCAATGATGCTTTAAAAGCTGAAATAGCAGCATTAAAAGAAACAGGCTTATCCGAGGAACAAGCAGAAAAAGAAGCGCCTATTATGAAAGAAGCCCAGCAAATGTTATTAGACTGGGAAGCTGGAGACCCCGAGGTAATGGAGTTGTGGAAGAATATGAATGGATGGGTGTATGAAGGATTTGATGCCACCTATAAAAGAATAGGAACCGACTTCGATAAAATTTATTACGAAAGCAATACTTATTTATTAGGCAAGGATTTAGTAGATAAAGGATTAGCAGAAAAAGTGTTTTATCAGAAGGAAGACAATAGTGTTTGGATTGATTTAACCGGTGATGGATTAGACGAAAAGTTGGTAAGAAGAAAAGATGGAACATCCGTTTACATCACACAAGACATTGGATTGGCTGAACAAAAACAAAAAGAGTTCAATGCCAATCAAAGCATATATGTAGTGGGTGATGAACAGAATTACCACTTTAAAGTATTGAAGTTGATCTGTCAAAAATTGCAACTCCCTTCAGCAGATGGAATAGATCATTTGAGTTATGGGATGGTAGAATTACCAACGGGTAAAATGAAGAGCCGAGAAGGAACGGTTGTAGATGCAGATGATTTAGTAGATGAAATGATCACCATAGCTCGAGCAAAAACAGAAGAATTGGGCAAAGTGAATGATTTTACTGAAGAAGAAAGGGCTGAATTGTATGATACCATTGGATTAGGCGCATTAAAGTTTTTCTTATTAAGAGTAGACCCTAAGAAAAAAATGGTATTTAACCCAGCAGAGAGCATAGACTTTCATGGATTCACGGGGCCATTTATTCAATATACCTATGCAAGAATCAGGAGTATTTTAAGGAAGTTGAATTATCAATCTTCAAAGGAATTATTAGATGATGCGAATGATACCTGGTTGCCATTAGAGAAAGAATTAATTGTAACAATCGAGCAGTTTCCAACAGTATTAAAAGATGCAGGAACGGAGCAAGATCCTTCTAAAGTGGCTATTTACATTTTTAATTTAGCAAAAACATTTAGTTCATTTTATAGTGAACATTCTATTGCCAATGCGGAAAGCCCATCTAAGCAAGCATTGCGCATCATGCTATCAGTATTTACAGCAACAGCTATTAAAAATGGCATGAAAGTATTGGGTATTAAAGTACCAGAGCGGATGTAAGAAAAATATTTTAATATTGCAGCCTACAAATAGGCGCCCGGGTGTTGAAATTGGTAGACAAGCCACCTTGAGGTGGTGGTGCTGGAAACGGCGTGCTGGTTCGAATCCAGTCTCGGGCACAAGAGCCTCCAACTATGTTGGAGGTTTTTTTTGTGCGAGACCGTCGCAAATTCATTTGCGTAAGGTTGAGAACAAAAAATAACCACAGCGCATCGCGCTGTGAGGCTCTTGGGTAAGTCCCCCATTCAAGGAAGTCGGCGCAGCGAAGCTAGCCGACAATCTCTATCCTAGAATTCGGCGAACAAAGTCAGACCAACAATCCCTTTTCAAAAAAGGGTGAAAAAACGGCGCAGTCTTATTTTTATTTTCCTTAATTTAAAGATTTAATTGTCAAAGAAAGCTTCCATCTATCTTGAATGGGACTCAGGTAGCTTTGCCATTAAAAGAGAACAACAGTAACCCCACAAAACCAAAGCCAATAAAACGGCTAACTGTTGTTATGCAAATCATCAAAATAAAGACCCTTCAACACAAAGGGCAAATTAGAATTGGTATTTATTATGACCTTGATAAAGACTTGAATCTATTTTTAAAGAATGAATTCAGCGCATTATGGAGTCAATCTTTAAAATGTTGGCATATCAATTATGATCCTATTACCAAAATAAAACTTAAACAAAGTTTAGGGAATAAGCAATTAAAAGTAGAAGACTTAGATAAGGAAGAAGTACCTAATTTGAATTCAAACAAAATAAGTACACTTCCGAAACAGCCCGTAATTGCGCAAAGTTCATTTCAACAAAGAATAAATCCAATCAATTTGCATGTTATTGAATTAATGAGGGATCATTTAATACTCAAAGCGTATAGTAAGAGTACAATGAAAACTTATTTAAATGAAATGCACCAGTTTTTATATAGGTTAGGAAATATTTCTGCAGATGAATTGAAACCAGAACATTTAAAAAAATACTTGGTTTTTTGTTTTGAGAAACTAAAATTGTCTGAAAACACTTTACATAGTAGAATCAATGCACTTAAATTTTATTATGAGCAAGTTTTACATCGGGATCGATTTTTCTGGGAGATACCAAGACCCAAAAAACCTTTACAGTTACCCAAACTTTTAAATGAAAACGAATTAAGTAGGCTGTTTAACGCCTTGACTAATAAAAAACATAAGGCAATGTTATTTACGGCTTACAGTGCAGGGTTAAGAGTAAGTGAAATTGTTGCTTTAAAATTAGTTCATATAGATAGTGAACGGATGCAAATTTTAGTAGAGAATGCTAAAGGGAAAAAAGACCGATATGTAAATTTAAGTCCAATGGTACTAGACATATTAAGGGCATATATTAAACAATATTCCCCCAGACCAAAAATCTATTTATTTGAATCAGAACAAACTGGAGACGCCTATCCTACTAGAACAGCACAACAAATATTCTCTAATGCAAAAAATGCTGCCGGAATACAAAAGGATGTTGGCATACATAGTCTTAGGCATAGTTTTGCAACACATTTATTAGACAGGGGCACAGATATTCGTTATATAAAAGATTTACTAGGACATTTTGATATTAGAACAACAGAACGATACTTACACGTTTCAAAACATCAATTGGTAAATATCGTTAGCCCCTTAGATGAATTATTTAAACGAAACCAAATAGATTGGTAATATCAACTAACAATACAAAATGTATAAGTGCATTGATGCAACAACAATTCAAAAACTATAATAATACCCCACTCATTTATAATGCTACTATTTTTTGCTTTCAATGATTAGGTAGCGTATATTTAAGTGTTGT
>JBBAJU010000054.1:0-8309 GCA_040403845.1 Sediminibacterium sp. | reverse complement strand
GGCTGTTGAATGATACTGTTGTTTCTGGATCATCCAAATCAATGATAATATCATACAGAGGTAGTTCTCTAATCATATATTATTATGTAAATTTGTTCGAAATGAAATTTGTTTATCCATACCACAGCAAAGCTGAGTCTGACTTTGAAATCAAGCAATCAATTGCAATGGTCCTCAGTGTTTATCCTGATGCAGAGATATGGACTGTTGGCAAAGCTGTGTCTGGTATCAACAACATTCCTTGCACTCAACACAATAACATCAGAGGATGTGATGTGACCAATAGAATGTTAACCTTTGCCAAGAAAATTGGAGGAGATTTCGTCTACATGAATAAAGATTTTTTTATCACTGAATCATGGCAGCCTCATGTGGCCATTAAGATGGGATCAATCATTGTCAATGATGACCATCCTCCACACACAAAGATTGCTCAATGCAATACTCTTGAATTCCTCAAGCATAACAACTTTACAGCCTACAATTTTGAGACACATACTCCATGTGTAATGAACAGCCAAAGGTTAATTGATCTATTCGACAACATCAACTGGCAGAATGACAATCATTTCATCAAATCAATTTATTGCAATGTATATCAAGTTCCTTCAAAGGATGGATTCAATTGTAAAGTATCTGTGCCATCCATTGGCAAGGCTCAAGAATTGATTCTGCTCCAGGGATGTTTCTCCACTGGTGATGCATTCTGGAATAAGACTTGTGTTGAATGGATTAAAAGCTTGACTTAGCCTCTTGCACTTGCACCTTGTTTTGTGTATTGGTGATGTCAGACTCAAGCACAACAACTTGTGATGTCATTGTCTGGAGTTGCTGTCCTTGTCCAAGTTGTGCCAAGTCAGTTGTCTGAGTATTGGTGTTGGCTGTAAATGAACTTGCTCCAGCTCCACTCAATGATGATCCTCCTCCTCCTGATAATTGTGGGGGTGTTGGTGCAGAGCCAGCTTGATACTTCTGATTCATGATGGCCATTGCTTGTGTGATACCAACTAATGATGCAGATGCAATGGCAAAGATACCAGCTGGTGATGGAGGAGGCCCAAACTGAGCAATCCCTTTCACAATTGCAGATGCTGTATCAATTCCAACTTGTGCCAATCTCAGAGCTTTGTCTCTTGCAAATTGTGCTTTCTTAATTTTCTCCTCCTCATTGAATGCCTTGAGTTGAACTTGATATTTTTGCTGTGCAAATTTCTCCTCAATCTGTTTCTTTTGGTCAGCTGTCAATCCTTCTTGATTCAACTGAGCTTGCATGTTGGCATCAAGATTGGCAAGGTCAGCCTCTCTATTCTCAGCTATCTTGTTGAGTCTTGCCTGATCAATCTGATTGACAAACTCATTTATTTTCTTGAGCTCATCCAATCCTCTCTGAGCTCCCTCAATTGCAGCTGTTACTCCCTTTAAAGATTCCTCTCTTGCTTTGATTGCATTCTCTTTCTCTTGGTCAACATACTTCTTATCAAGGTCAGCTTTTTTCTTTCTGTAATCCTCATTAAGTTTCAACTGATAATCAAGATAGTCCTCTTCGCTGATGTTGCCATTCTTTAAATTCTCAGAGTTTATCTTCTCTTGCTCTTTGTACCACTCATCCAAATCAAGCAATTCATTCTCCTGGTCAGAATTCAAATATCTCTGCCACTTGTTTCTTAACTCTCTTTTCTTAGCCTCAGACTCAGCAATCTTATCAAGCTCCTCCTTGCTATATTTATTGACAATAGCAATCCTTTCAGCTGCCTCTTGTTCATCAATCTGTCTCAAGAGCTCAGCATTATTATGAGCTTGGTCTCTCATCTTATCATATTTGATGGTTGACTCAAAGAGCTCCTTCTCTTGACCTTCCTTCATTAAGTCCAGACTCAATTGGAATTGCTCATCCTCAGCTTTGATTCTGTCCTCATTTGCTTTACGTTCAATCTCAGCCAATCTCTCAGCCTCTTTCTTTGCCTCCTCTCTTCTCTTCTCAGCTCTTGCTTTTGCTTTATCAGATCTCTCCTTTGCAGCATCTGCCTCAGCTTTTGTCTCCTCTGCTCTCAATACATCAAGATCATTCTTTGCTTTAACATTCTCTTTGTATTGTTCATTTTTATTTTTCTTGGTTTCACTAAGTGATTTTTCAAGGCTTTTAATTTTTTCATCATCTACATTCTTAAGAGCCTTTTGAAATTTAATCTCTTCCTCTATTTGTTGAATTCTATTTTTATGCTCTTGCAATAATAATCTACCAGTCTTTAATGCAGCTTGTAATTTTTTCTCTTCAATATCTTCAGTTGCTTTTCCAGCTGCCTGTGCTAATCTTATCTCTTGAGCAAAATTTTCATCAAGTATTTTTGCTTTCTTTTTTTCTGTATTTATTTTTGCATTGTACTCCTTTTCATTTTGCTTGATTCTTTCATTTGCATTCTTTCTTAATTTGGCTGTGACCTCATCATCTTTAACTCCAAAGAATTCCAATGCTGAGATAATTCCTTTCATCAATGGAATGATTGGCAATAAGGCTGTGACCAATCCCTTTCCAACTGGACCAAGTTTGTCAAACCATTTAACAGCTTTTTGAACTGCCTCCTGTACCTTATCAAAATTTGCTATCAATAAACCAATAGCAACAACAATAGCTCCAATCCCAGTTGCAATCAATGCCAATCTGAATAACTTCATTGCTGTTGTGGATGCTGTTGTTGATGCAGCAAGACCCACATTGGCTCCTGTCTGAGCTTGTGTTGCTGCCACTCCAGCCAATGCTGGTGCAATGGAGCCAGTCATAATAAATTGCTTAGCCTTCTCAAGACCATTCCTCACTTGAATCCCAAGGATTGCCTCCTTATTCAAGTTATTCGAAACAATACTCACAGCATTAACCAATCCCTGAACAGCTTGCAACTTGACCATGGTTTCTGTCAATGCCTCAGACTCAACACCAGTCAATGCAACTGCTGATTGAATTCCTTGGAAGGCCGCTGCTCCAGTCTCAACTCCTTTCAATGCTGTATCAACACCAACAAAGTCAGATGACAATGCTGTTGTCTGAGCCTTTAAATCTCCAATCTCATCCTTAAGATTCGCAGCATTTTTAATGGCTTGCTGTCCAATGGGAGTCTCCATTCCAGCTTGAGCAGCAATGTTCTGATATTCCTTCATTGTCTTGGTCATCTCCCTCATGGTGAGACCACCAGCCTCAACTCTGGCATTCAGTTCCTGAAGCTTTTGGTCAAAGGTATCAAGACCAGCTCCATCTGCTGCCGTTTGTTGTGTTGCCTTAAGATCTTGATTCAAGTCATTGACAGCTGCATCCATAGCTTGGATGTCCTGAACACTGTTGCCAGTATTGACCTTCAGTGAGAATACAACTGACTTCTCTGCCATTAGTTATTGACTTCGTATTTTGGTAGCTCTACATTGTTAACCCAATCAATGATATCTTGATCATTCCAATCAGATGTATATGTGTATCCATTAAAGTCAACACCAAAGATTGTGGATGCAGTTGTGAGCAACACATTTGCTGTGCATGTTTTATTGATTATGTCATCAACTACTGTTGTGACTGTCACTGTTGGATTGATAATCTCAACATTGAATTGTTCAAATTTATAAGTTGCCATAATTTATGATAGTGTTGTTCCTGTTACTGTGAATGTTTTTACAGGGAAATAAGTATAAGCTACTGATGTTGTTTTAGCTGCTTGACCTGTCATACCTACATTGTTAAAAATATATGCAGATGTTGTTCCGTTTATTACTGTATTTGAACTCCAATAAACTCTACCCGATGAAGATAAATTCAAAGGTGAATAATTTAAAAAATTTTCAGGAGCATTTGCAAAATTAACAAAATTATAAATCTCTTTCATGTTCGGCAATCTCCAGCCACTTGTAAAAGTTCCAACAGAAAAAGCAAGACATTGGTCAACTGCATTGTTCCAAGTTCTACCTGTTGAAATAGCTGCTCGTGACAAACCTAAAACAGTTGCACCATTATAAGTACTCCAATCAATGACTATGTTGTTTGTGTATGTCTGGCCACCAAGCTCATCAGTGAATCTGTTCAAATTAGCAAAAGGATTTCTCTTGGCTAATGTTGTAAAGTTAGTAGCTCTTCCAGCCTCAAGGTCACCATCATCACCCGTTCTGTAACTTGTTGTCTGACCTGTTTTCATCAGTGTTGCTCCAATAGGAAATGGCTTGCAAGTTAAGTTTTTGGCTGCTGGATAAGTTGAGTTTGTCTCATCTCCTTCTGTCAATGTTATGTCTGGCAATGTCAATCCAGCTCCAGAGGCCACAGTTGTCTGATAGCTCAAGTCACTATTCTGCACATTTGCATCAGCACAGGCACCTCCGCCTCCACCGATTTTGAAATTCAATGCACTTATCATAGCACTAAGATAACTGATCCAGATGTTAATTGAACTGAATTGAATTTGAATCCATTCAATGGTCTTATGATTGCTCCAGCTTTTACTGCTGTTGCTGAGTCTTGAATATATGTATCTTTGGCCTCATTGCCTCTCACTTGAATAGATTCAAATAGTGTATCCTCGAGAGCAACAATTGCATCACATAATAATTCTACTGCATCTGTTCCGTTAACTATGAATGTACCTTGTGCTGCTGATAGCACGCTTTGTGTATTTGCCATTTATATATATTTTTTGATTATCATGGGGGTGTGACTATGGTAGTTTGAATACCTTCTCCTTCTATTATGCGAATCAGTTCGACAACTGTTGATGTATTCTTGCCACTCTGATAGTCACTAACTTTGAGCAACCTATACACAACACCATCAATCTGAATCAAGTTTCTGAAATCAAGGCTATTGATATCTGATGCTCTGAGCATTACTGAACATGTGACTTTCTTTCCATATCTTGATATCAATTCCTTGATAAACTTCTCATGATACAGATACAAGTTGTTGGTTGGATATGTTGGTGTAGACCAAAACACATAGTCAGGAACACCAAAGTTAAAATCAAATGATGGTGAATCCAAGTTATCCAAGTGACCAACATAAGGATAGGATGTCTCATTGTGTGGTGTGCCACTCTCATCCACATGAATCCAATCTCCTGTCCTCAATCCTCCCAACTGCACAAGGAATGGCTTGCCTTTCTTTCTCTCAACTAAGCTGGTTCCATCCTCATTGAATTTAATCTGGAATACTCTTGGAACAGTTAAGTCAGTGAATGTTGATGGTGATGTATCTGGAATGGTTGACAATAACTTCTGGCTGAATGGTAGCTTGAAATTTGTCTCATTGGTTGCAAATTGACTTTGGCTCTCCACAATGAATGAGCCATATTGTTTCTGAACATCATCAAAGTAACGTCCATTCCAATAGTCATCATCTGTCTCAAAATTAAACTTGTAATTCTTTGCACTAAAATTTATGGTTGGCTCAATCTGAATCTCCTTGCTCCTGTCAAGTTTGTATGTCCAATCAATTGCATCACCACTGGATCTGTAAAAGTCACTCAATGGCTCAATCTCAAGAATGGTTGGATCAGCAACTGATGGCTTGACATAAAGATTAAATGCTGTGACAAGTCCTTTGAAGAACACATCACAAGTCATGTCTGGAAGGAATGCATCAAGAAAGACTGTGCCTCCAGCTGTCAATGATTGAGCTTGCTTTAATACATTTAAATCAGCTGTGTTGCTAATTACTTCAATTGAGATTCCATCATAGTTAGTTGGCCCTCCAATGATTTGAGGATTGATTAAATTAAACTCAAGATTGAAAGTTACTGCATCATTTATTAAGACGTTTATTTGTCTGGAATAATCAAATGAATAGCTTATTGAATAAGGAGCATTATTGTTCAATTGACCACTATAAACTACATCATTTGATATTAAGATATTATTCTTGTAAATCATCAATTTAACTTGATAACTTGCCCACATTATTTGACCTCCATTGAATGTGTCAAATGTCAAGTCATGATCTCCAACATAATTGATATTAAACAATCCCTCACTTGCTGCAATAAATAACAATGGATCAGTTGTCTGAGCTTGACTCAGTAAATCTTGATTGACCGTACAATTATAAATATCTGTTAATGTTAAATCATTAAGCAACCAAATACCAGAACCAGCACCAAGTGAATAACCTTGTATTGATCCATTTATGACTGCTCCTGTTGTTAAATTGTTATTTTCAGTTGTGAATAAAGAATCATTATCAGCTTGTATTTGTGTAATGGTTGGCAAGTCCCCTCCAGGATAAGTCATCAACATTCTCTTGAATCTTTGACTCTCAAGGAATCTGCTATTCCATGTGATGCCACAATAATTGAAAGCTCTTGTCAATATATCATAACAGAATACCTGTGGAGGAATCTGCTCAACAGCAAAGGTGGAAGGTGTAGCACGCGTGAATCCGTAATCAATCAAGCCGTAATAATACCCTTTACCCTTCCACCCTTGAGAGTCCTGATTGCTCACAGGACTGCCATTGAATTGGATAGTGCCATTCCATGTATCTTGTTGGTTGGCATATGTCAATGCATGATTGTACTCTGAATAACCAAGCTCATTTATTTTAATCTTTGTAAGTCTTGAGATGTAGTCAATTGTGTCACTCACTAAGGTGATGTCAAAGGACCAGATTCCATCAATTAATTTGCAGCTCATCAGCTGAGCCACACCATTGAACTCAAGCAAGCCATTCTGATAGTATTGACATTCAGCCTTGACACTTGGATCAAAGTCAACAAAGTTTGAATTAGTGGCAACAATGTTACTTGTTGATGATAAAGTATATACACTCAACATCAGAGCTGTATTGTTCTTGGTCCCTGGCAAAGTGATGGTCTTGGACTTGTTGCCTTTCCTTGCGTTTAAATCCTTGATGTCACTGATGTTGAATGTCAATGGAAAAGGAGCATCTTGGCTGATGTCAACAAGCCTCCCGTTAATAAATAATTCTCCAGCCATTAGTTAAGTTGTGATGTATATGTGTATGTTCTCTCCAATGTAATCTGCTCTTGAATCAAGCCATCTGTCCTCCTTGTCTTGAATTTATAGCTGGTGTTGGTAACTTTCACTGGCTCAAATGCTGTCCCATTATCAACCTCAAGATATACTGATGGTGATTCAATCAAGCTCCTCACCAGCCATTGTTGAACACTCTGATAAATCCAGTCAGAATTCAATACCAACTGATCAGCTGCTGTCTTGGCAAAGTCAACCTTCTCACCTTGATACAAAGGATATGTGTAGCTCGTATCATCCCAGACTCCCTTCTCTCTCTGATAGCCATAGCTCTGTACTGTGGAGGAATCTGTTGAGACCAGTGAGAAAGTGAATGAATCCCATACTCCGTACTTATTCAACCAATGCAATCTCCTTGTTTCATATCTCTTGCAATCTCTGTCAAGGTAAACTTTGAATGGCTCACCTCCTCCAGAATAACTTCCTCCAGATTGTGCTCCTCTTGGTGTTAATTCATAATAGTAACAGTCATCAAAGTTAGCCTGTGTGATTGCTGTGTTGGCAATGATTGTCTGAGGAGATGCATCAACAACTGGAAATTGATTGGCTGTGAATGCCTCAGTATGTGCAACAATGATTGAGTTGTTAACATCATACAATCGGTATCTCACTTGGAAGAAACCAGGATCACCATTCAAGATGCCCATGAATAATCTCTCATCATCAGCAAGATAAAACTTTCTATCTCTTGGCCAATCAGTCAACCATGTCACACCAGCTCCAGAGTTTGGATTGCTTGTTGATACTGCATGGTCAAGGTAGTCCCAAGCAATAAAGTCCTGATGTCTCAAGGCTGCATTGATACCATACAATGTTGAGCTTGTGTCACTGGCTTGAATCTGTGGATTTGGATCACCATACTTCTCATAGACCACAATATAGTATTCATTGATGGCCGTATCATAGTAAGTCAACAGAGAGCCATCTACAACCAATGGACTGGACAATGTACTCTGAACTGCCTCAGATACATCTATCCTCCCAAGAGTATTGAATTGCCGATAAACTTCTTGAGTCAATCTCAATGTATTGTTGACATACAACTCAACAACAAAGCTGAAATTTGGTTGTGCAGTCTCATCACTGCTGAAAGTGAACACCAATGGATTGCCAGCTGGTGCAATCAGTTGTGGTTGATCATATATTG
The DNA here is from genome assembly GCA_040403845.1 of Sediminibacterium sp. GTDB lineage: Bacteria > Bacteroidota > Bacteroidia > Chitinophagales > Chitinophagaceae > Sediminibacterium. Next base: position 148 of record JBBAJU010000054.1, on the reverse strand, counting down.
TTATTGCCATTCTTAGTAAAATTTATTTCAAATAATAAACCAGTGAGCTCTGCCAAGTCTCTGCCTATCCTCTCAAGGACACTATCATTGATGACATTCTCAGTGATTCTCTTTGGTTGCAATCCTCGCTGCTTGATGTTGGATGCCA
>JBBAJU010000053.1:0-8926 GCA_040403845.1 Sediminibacterium sp. | reverse complement strand
ACCAAGAATTTCAACATACGCCTACTGTCTTGAAGAAAAAACGCGTGATTAAAACGCAGTTTAAATTACCGTTTTTAAAGTAAGGTTTGCGAAGCAGCACTTATTGACAATTTGCGAACTGATGCTGAAAATACTTTAAGGTATTTTATTGCAGATATAAATAAACAGCAGCCGCTAATTGTGCGCCAGCAATGGGTCCAACAATGGGTACCCAAGCATAATTCCAATCGGCAGATACTTTGTTTTTCATAGGTAGAATGGCATACATGATTCGCGGGCCCAAGTCGCGCGCTGGGTTAATGGCATATCCCGTGGGCCCGCCAAAACTTAACCCAATTGCTAACACTAATAATGCCACTGGTAATGCATCTAACGAACCAAGGCTGCTGCTGGCATTCGTAATAAATAAAATAGCCAACATAAAAATAAAAGTAGCAAAAAACTCGGTGATGAAATTTTGAACAGGATTGCGAATAGCAGGATCGGTGCAAAAACAAGCACGTTGCGAAAGTCCATCTGCAGTTGCGAAGAAATGATCTTTATACATAATGAAGACAACGAGTTGACCCAACATGGCACCTAAAAGTTGTGCCAATAAATATTGTGGCACCAAAGCCCAATCAAATTTTCCTATGGCGGCCAATCCAATGGTTACTGCAGAATTTAAGTGTGCCCCACTGGCAGCTGCAGCAATATATACGCCAATAAATACCGCCATACTCCAACCAAATGTAATGGCCATTAGCCCGGCATTGTTGCCCTTCGTTTTTTGTAGTACCACATTGGCCACTACGCCATTACCGAAAGCAAGAATGATAGCAGTACCTACAAGTTCAGCAATAAAAGGAGTCATAAAAAAAGTTTAATGAATAATATATTGATTGGCCAGTTGATTAAAATTCGCAATCTGATGTTCTACTTGTTTTGTAGAGTAATTTAATTCTTTTGCTAATAACTCAGCAACTTTTGGAGCAACTTCTACCGCGGCTCTGGCATCTAGGAAGAGTAGCCGAATGCGGCGCGCTAGAAAATCTTCCACGGTTAAAGCCATATTGCAGCGCGCCGCAACAATTACATCCGCTTTACAATACCCGTAAGCTGGATGCAACCAATCCGCAAGAGAAGCATCATTCGAAATCAGTGATTGTTTCAATGCAGCCGCCGCACCCCCATCACCAATAGATAAATTCTGTGTGATGCATTTTTTAACAATGCGAGCTGTGTTCGCTTTAGGCTTCGCATTTGTGTTCGCAGCATCGTCTGCATCAACTTGATCTAGCTTAGCCACAAACACCGCATTGTTCACCGCGTCTTCAGCCATCTTGCGATAGGTTGTCCACTTGCCGCCAGTGATGGTAACCATGCAACTAGGAGACACCACCAAAGTATGGTCACGAGAGAGCAAAGAAGAAATATTGGAACTAGCTGATTTAACTAAGGGACGAAGCCCTACAAATACACTCAACACATCGGCTTTTGAAATAGCAGCATTGGTATATCGATTAAAATGTTCCAATACAAAATGTATTTCCTCGGCCAAAGGCAAGGGTTCTAAGTCAATATGGTCTACATGAGAATCTGTGGTGCCCACTACTATTTTGCCTTGCCAAGGCACTGCAAAGAGTACACGACCATCATCGGTCTTGGGAATCATCATGGCATTATCCCCTCTGAAAAATTTGGGATCTACTACTAAGTGAATACCCTGCGAGGGATACACCAATGTATCGGCATTCGGATCATCCATTTGTAAAACAGCATCGGTAAACACACCCGTTGCGTTGATGACGCATTTGCAAGAAACTTTTTTTCGCACAGGTTCGCGCGCGCCGCCCATAGTGGCTGCCAGCGTATCTTCCAGCTCTACCGCAACAATAACGTCCTTCTCTTTTTTTAAGCCAACAGCTTTGGTATAATTCAAAATAGTAGCCCCATACCGTTCTGCAGTATGCGCTAATTCAATGCAGAGTTCTGCATCATTAAACTGCCCATCGTAATATAAAATGCCGCCCGCCACTTTTTTAGGATTGATATTGGGCAATAATTCCAAGGTTTTTTTTCGCGAGAGTAAACGCGTTTTACCCAATGATAATTTGCCCGACAACAAATCGTACAACATTAAACCCGCACTATAATAAAACTTTTCCCAAAGGCTAAACACCGGCACCACAAAGGGTTGCCTGCTTGTCATGAGCGGCGCATTTTTGAGTAACCTACCGCGCTCGGCTAACGCCTCGCGCACCAATTTAATATTCCCCTGTGCCAGGTACCGCACACCACCATGCACCAATTTAGTGGAACGGCTAGAAGTACCTTTCCCAAAATCATGTTGTTCAACAAGTAAAGTCTTGTACCCACGCGAAGCCGCATCCACCGCGGAACCTAGCCCCGTAGCACCGCCTCCAATAATCACAATATCATACACTTCAGTATGATCTAATTGTGATAACATCTCCATTCTATTCATGCGGTAGAAAGTTAAAATAAATCCCCAGGATTTAATTGCAAAAATTCGTGAACAGGAATCCCCTTCTCCCCCACCAGAATCATTTTTTTGGGGCCGTACATTTTTTTAAAAGCTTCCAAACCACGAAATTCAGCAACCCCATTACTTTTCACTTCAATTGCAATCAATTCATTATTTTTTTCCAAGATAAAATCTACTTCTAGTATATTTTCTCGCCAATAATATAAATTCATATTCCTCGAAAGGGAACTGTTTAGCAAATGTGCCCCAACCGCGGATTCAACCATTCTGCCCCATGCAGCTTTATCAGACAAGACTTGTTTTTTATATTGACCCATTTGTGCACTCATCAATGCAGTATTATGCACTTGAAACTTAGGACTGGAGGATCTTTTACGAATAATATCACCAGCAAACTTTTCAATGCCGCCTAATAAACCCGCGGTATGTAAGAGTTGTAAATAGTGACTTAATGTAGTAGTATTTCCCGCATCTTGTAACTGCCCGATCATTTTAGTATAAGATAAAATTTGACCAGAGTACAAGCAACCCAATTCAAATAGTTGCTTCATCAATGCAGGTTTATCAATACGAGTAAGCATTAAAATATCTCGCGAAATACTAGATTCAATAATCGAATGAATCATATATTCCTTCCAACGATTTTCTTCATGAATAAATGCTGCACTACCAGGATAACCACCAAACCAAATAAAATCATCCAATGAAAAATTGAAGCCATCTTGCATTTCCGAAAAGTTCCAATGCCCCATGTAAATTACTTCAAATCTACCAGCCAAAGATTCTGTTAATCCTTGTTGAATCAACAATCTTGAAGAGCCTAAAAGAACTAATTTAATATTCAACCCAGTTCTCGTGTCTTCATCCCACATTAATTTAATTGTCTCACTCCATTGATCAATTTTCTGAATTTCATCAATGATTAAAACAAATTCAAGCGCATTTTCTTGCTTCAGTTTTATTCTTGCATATTCCCATTGCTGTTGCAACCAAACACTGTTTCCTAGCCCTACTGAATCAGCAGAAACGAATAAGTAAGCCACTTTTAAATTAGCAGCAACTTGGTTCACCATGGTGGTCTTACCCACTTGACGGGGTCCCGTAATCACCTGGATGAATCGCCTAGGCTCTTGAAGCCTATTCGCAAGTGTTTGATAATGAGCTCTTTGAAACATAATTTATATTTTACTCAATACGTTGAGTAAAAATACTCAATATTCTGAGCAAATCCAAAAATGAAATATCTGCAGGGCCACCGGCAAACACTCGCCGCCAGGCGCTCTAATAACTCATAGCCGCCCCCACTGCTTTAGCCCAACCGGCTGCTAAAGCATCACGATTCGCCAACGACATTTCAGGAGAGAACACCCGATCCTTTTCCCAAATGCTTTGAATTTCGGAAACAGAGCTCCAAAAACCAACCGCTAAACCAGCCAAATAAGCAGCACCTAATGCCGTTGTTTCAACAGTAGTAGGACGCACCACCGCAGTTTGCAATAAATCAGCTTGAAATTGCATGAGCATATTGTTCACAGTAGCACCACCATCCACGCGCAATTCTTTAATGGATATACCCGAATCTGCTTCCATGGCTTTTAATACATCCATGGTTTGATAGGCAATGCTTTCCACCGCAGCACGCGCAATATGCGCACTCGTTGTACCACGTGTGATTCCAACAATGGTACCACGCGCATGTTGATTCCAATAAGGCGCACCCAATCCTGCAAAAGCAGGAACCACATATACACCATCTGCCGAAGATACTTGCCCAGCAAGGGTTTCAATCTCTGCAGAAGTTCGAATAATTTTTAATCCATCCCGTAACCATTGCACCACGGCACCCGCAATAAATACCGAACCCTCGAGTGCATAATGCGTAACTCCATTCACTTGCCAAGCAATGGTCGTAAGCAATTGATTGGTAGAAGCCACTGGTTTTTCGCCCGTATTCATCAACATAAAACAACCCGTACCATAAGTGTTTTTCACCATGCCTGGATGTGTGCATTGTTGACCAAATAATGCAGCTTGTTGATCACCCGCAATACCCGCAATCGGCACAGGATGCGAAGTCAAAATACTTTGTGTATAGCCGTAAATTTCAGAAGAACTTTTTACCAGAGGGAGCATCGCTGCAGGGATATCGAAGCGTTCAAGTAAGTCTTGATCCCACTGTAAAGAATGAATATTATACAACATCGTACGAGAAGCATTTGACACATCTGTTACATGCACTTGACCATTCGTTAACTTCCACACCAACCAGGCATCAATCGTACCCATTAACAATTCACCGTTTTCTGCACGTGCTCTTGCACCTTCTACATTATCCAATATCCATTTCACTTTGGTTGCAGAAAAATAAGCGTCTACAATCAAACCCGTTTTTTCTTGAATGGATTCTGCGTGACCCGCTGCTTTTAATTGATCACAATAATCAGCCGTTCTACGGTCTTGCCAAACAATGGCATTGTACACCGGAATGCCCGTTTTTTTATCCCATACCACCGTGGTTTCGCGTTGATTAGTAATACCAATCGCCGCAATATTTTGAATGCTCAATCCCACTTTGGTAATGGCTTCAGCGGCCACACCAATTTGCGTGCTCCAGATTTCATTGGCATCATGCTCCACCCAACCAGGCTTCGGAAATATTTGTCTGAATTCTTTTTGCGCAGTAGAAACAATGGCGCCTGCTTTATCAAAAACGATGGCCCTACTACTGGTAGTACCTTGATCAAATGAAAGTATATACTGTTGCATAAATTGCTTTGCAACAAGATAATGAAATTACTTAGAACGCAACCAAGGAGCAGGATTCTGCGCAATACTTTTATCATTCATGATCATGAATAAAATGCCACCTTCCCCATCAATGGAAGTACCTGACTTACCGAGCACAGTACCCGCTTTTACTTTTTGATCACGTGAAACAGCAACAGAAGATAAATTCTTATAGCCCGTAAAGTATTTACCATGTTTTACTAGTACAATATTTTCATCGGCCACTTCACCTGCATAAACCACTTCACCATCAGCCACACAACGAACCGCAGAACCCACTGGTACCGCTATTTCTAGCCCATCCGATTTTTGCATCAACTTGGTGCCCGCATAACTCTGCGTACCAAATCCCACCGTAACAATACCATTACTCACTGGCCATGGCAAACGCCCACGATTGTTCTCAAAATTGATAGACATTTCCATGCCCTCAGGCGTAGATTCTAAAGGCGAATAAGTACGATCTTTTGTTGCAGAAGTAACGCCAGCAACAGGGTCATTTAATGTGGGTTTAGGGGGATTAGCACTGCCGCTATTCACAGACCCAGCACTCGATCCAGCTGTTGAATTATTTGCAGCAGTTACCGGCTTTGTGGCAGTTGTTCCTTCAGTAGAAGGCTTTACATTAGAACCCGCCGCCAATTTTTTATCAGCCGCAGCCTTTGCTGCTGCTGCATCTTGGGCCGCTTTTAATTTTCGTGCATCTTCTAATGCTTTCAAACGCTTTGCTTCATCGCGTCTTTTAGCTTCTTCAATTTCTCTTCTAATAACGGCATTGATGGCAACCGCTACTTTTTGACGTTGACTTTCTTTATCCCGAATTTGTTTATTCAGTTCTTTTTCTTTTCCCTTCAATTGAGCCACCACTTGGTCTTGTTCTTTGCGATCTTCTTGCAAGTCAAGCAATTGTTTGTTCTGCACTTCAAGGGTACTCAAGCGCTCTTTTTTATTGTTGCTCAAAACCCCAATTTTTTCTTGCAATAAGTTTTCACTTTTTACAATCGTATTCGCCTGGGTCTCCCGATTTTGGCGATAACTTTTTAAATAGGTTACGCGCTTCATGGCGTCATTAAAACTGCCTGCAGAAAACAAGAAATTGAGGTAGGCATAACTACTTCTATTTTTATACGCAAAAACAATACTCTTTGCATATTTTACTTTAAGTGTATCTAATTCTTTACGCAGGCGATAAATGTCGCGCTCGTTCAAATAAATGGTTTCGTCTAATTGTTTTACTTCACGGTTAATACTATTCACGAGGGCTTCACGGGCGTTAATCTTCCGCTTGATAATAGCCAGTTGCTTCACCGAAGTCTTGGTATTCTTTTGGGTTTCTCGGTAAAGTTTATTTAGCTCGGCCAGCTCTTTTTCAATGCCCTGTTTCTGTTTTTGTAAATCTTCTCTGTTTTGGGCATAGGCAACTAAGCCACTCAATAGCAGCACAAATAAGAGAGAGAAGATTTTTTTAAACATATCAAACAATTAAACTTCAATTAATACAAAGGTTACGCAACAATACCCATCAAATGCTCCTAAATAACGTTAAAAGCTACTGTAAATTACTTACGCTTGAAATTTTTAGGCACTTCAAAAGCATATTTTAACGGTTCATTTAGGCTAAACTCTTTAAAATCAAGGTTGATATCCAACTTACTTTTTTCGGCCACTACAATTTTTCTTTGGGTAGCAAACTGGTAAGTACCCATGGGTTGATAGCTGCTAAAGCTAATGGCGCAGGTTCTATTACGCTGAATATCTACATCATCCAGCTTGCTATGCATGACTTTGAAGTCGTCTGTAGACAAGGAAATCAAGTGTTTAAAAATATCCCCCACCATCAACACCGATAAACTTTGCGGACCATCTCGGTAAGAAACAATATTATTGGTTACAAACACAGGGTTCCCAATCAATAAATCTTGCAGCGTGTAAAAATCAAAAGGAATCTGTGTGGTTTCTTTTAAATAATCGATGGTGCGATATTGCACATATTTATCCCCTACTTTTTTCACTAATACTAAGGAGTCTCTGGAAATCTTGACTTGCAAACCCTCCGCGGAAATGCCCAAGAACGATCCCCTGATTCTGATATAGATCAACGAATCTTTTACAATGCTTAAATAACCTGTATAATTTTCATTGTTCTCTGCACTCTCGTAATCAATCTTGATTTTAGCATTAAAGGTTTTAAAATTGATGGAATTGGTAAGCACTTTCATCATGATACCGCGTACAATGCTGGCAGAGTCTACCTTTGGGGTCTCGGTGATGACTACGGTTTGGGTCGTGTCTTTCTTTACAATGGCTTCTTCTATGCTGGCTACTTTTTTAACTGTTTTGCAGCTGGCTAGAATGACAATCAGTAAAAGTATTTTAAATGTTTTCATTTATTTATTTTTACGAGGTGGGATTTGGTAATCTTCGTTAGCTGATTTTTTTTCAAAAAATCAAATGCCTCATCTTACCAAATCCCACCATCCTATAATCTAATCAACTATCTTAAATGTCAAATTTTTCAAACCACGCATATAAATTATTAATCCCGATTATTTTCCCAAATCCTCCACATTATAATCTCATCAATAATTTAAATACTAATTATTGCCCAACTAATTTTGTTTTGCTTTCTGTAAGCTTTTGCTTTATGTAAGCTTTTAGCTCTTCAAAAGTCATATTTTGAGTTTCTACACTTATTTTTTCTCTAATATCCCGCATCATTTTTACGGCATCAAAATCTTTAACTTTATTACTCGTTTTCATAATTAATTAAGTCTTTAGGGCTTCTTATTTCAATCATTGTGTAACCAAGTCTTAAATTCACAGAATTGTAGCCCTTAATTCTGTCAAGGTTTACTATATGTTTAAAGTTCCAGCTTGCTAAAACATCAACTTTATGTATTGTTGCCATTGCAATGTGACGGCAGTCTTCTAAACTTGTTTTTCCAACTACTTTTTCTTCAATATAGGTATCAGCAAGTTTAATTGCTTCTTCAGTTAATTCAATGCGCTGAAATTTATCAGCAGGGAAATTTAATAAATGCTCTCTTACTCTTTTGGGGGCATTAATTAACTCAAGATCAAGCAAATCTGAAACAACAAAATAAATTTCATCATCCATTAGCCTTTTAAATAGCATTTCAGTTGCCTCTTTGAACTCTTCGTCAAAATAACCTCCTACGACAGATGTATCTATATAAATTCGTTGTTTCATTGATGTTTAATTTATCAAAGATAGCCAAAATCACATGGATTGATGGGGTGAATCGGTAAAATCGGAAGTTCAGAATACCAATTTTAGGGTAGAAATACTGTTATTAAAATTCCTAAATTCATCTAGAAAATGACCGATTGAATAGCAAACATGACCAATAATCAACAAAATATCATCAGAAAATTACAGTGGATTGACCAAGGTATTGTGCTGGTTGTTTTTGCCATTGTGTCTATTGGCGTGTTGGCATTGATGCAACAATATTTCACCAAAGAGTTGTTCAAACCGAAAGAAACCCTTGGCTCAGTGGATGCATCAGCAGCCGCTAATGCAAAGCTTTTATTAAAAATTGATGCGCCATCACATATAGGCGGGCATCTTATTTTATTTCTGGTATTCTTTCTTTTCATTGAAGTTTTTAGGCAACTTAACCACACCTG
>JBBAJU010000052.1:6393-9479 GCA_040403845.1 Sediminibacterium sp. | reverse complement strand
AATTGAATGGTAACCTGTTTTTTAAAATTTCAGAATTGTTTGTAAATAATTCTTTGATATTTTAATTAGACTTTCAGTATCTCTCTTGCCGCACGCTCTCCACTTCTAACAGTGCCTTCCATATAACCGTTGAATTATGTGCTGGTTTCTGTGCCTGCCCAATGGATGCGATGAAAAGGTGTGGCTAAAGAAATTTGTAATTGGGTGAATATGTGCGGCGGAAACATGCCAGCATAACATCCTTTCCTAAACGGTTCTTCGGTAAAACTTTTATCGGAAGGTGTAAGATCTATTACACCCCATTTTATCTAGTATCAATTTATTTTTAGGATACTATAAATTTTCTAACATCGTTACCACGCCTTCTCTTTTCAAAATAAGGTAGCCCAGTCTATCATTGCTAATCCCTTCTTTTAATTGGTAACTAAAAACCAATTGATCGTCTTGAACGGCTGTTTCAAAATAGCGGAACTGAATATTGGGATGATGTTTTAAGTTATGTCCAATTTCGTATAAATGGGTAGAGAGTACAAATAAAGCATTGGGTAATTTTCTCAACCCCTCTATTACAACCGTACTGCATTTTACAGCGTCTTCTTGGTTGGTTCCTTTAAATAGTTCATCTATTAATATCAACCACTTTTTCCCGTCACTAATTCTTTCGATAGTCTTTTTAATTCTTTGCACTTCATTAAAAAAGAAGCTCTCTCCTTTTAAAATATTATCGCTTACCTGTATATTACTCAATATCCCGTCTAGTCTACTCAATTTCATTTTAGTAGCTGGAACTCCCATACCAATATGTGCCATATAAGCAGCCAATCCTACTGCCTTAATAAAAGTACTTTTACCTGCCATATTCGCGCCAGTTAAAAAAATAAAATTGGCATCTCTATTTAAGGTAAGATGGTAAGGAATAGGCACTTCTAGTAAAAAGTGATATAGCCCCTCTGCTTCAATACAAGGCTCATTGGTTTCAATAACTTCCGGATAACTAAAATGAAATTTTTTAGCAGCTTTTGCTAAACTTAAGTAGGCATCTAGTTTACTATGGATATCTATTAACTCATCAGTGGCATTGCGATAACGCGATTTTAAAAACTGGGCAAACTTAAGTATGGTAGTAGTGGATAGGTCTTTTTTATTAGACTGTATCATGTCTTGTACCATTTCTTTATTCAACAGTTGTTGAATTCGTTCTGCTGTTTGTGTGAGCCAAATGGATGCACCTTCAGTATTAATGAGTATTGCAATCTTTTCCATCCCTTGAACAAAATCAAGCGCATGTTCTACAGTGAATTTTGATAAGGAGAAATCTGCAAGGTTTAATAATTTGTAAATTAACGCATTGACCATTCCAATATCGGAAGGATAATTATTAATGGGAGACTCATAAAATTTTTCCATGACCAACACGGTTCCGTTGGTAGGGCTTATTGGATATTGATCAACAATCTTACTTAATAATTGAATGGTTTGTTGCGTTTGTGTTATTGCTTTTACACTATCTAATGGATGGGCCAATATATGCCGAAGGTATTCTCTACCGCCATTGGTATGGGTTAAATTGATATGATGGAATACCGATTGGAATTCCTCTGAATGAAATACCGAGAGGTCATGTAAAGTAACTTTATCAACTTGCATAGGCTGCTGGCTATTTTAGTGGTTTTAATCCCTCCTGAATTCCATTCTTGCTCCCCATTTAGATTCATTGAACACCCCATTTCCATAAACCATATGGCCATTTACAAAAGTTTTTTCTATACTTGCTGGCATCGTCATTCCCTCCATTGGGCTCCAGCCGCATTTGTATAGAATAGTTTCTTTACGAATGGTATTTGGTTTATTTAAATTGACCAATACCAAATCGGCCATATAGCCTTCTCTGATATAGCCTCTTTCATGTATTTGATAACAGTCGGCAACTGCATGACTCATTTTTTCAACCATTTTAGGCAAACTAATGCGCCCCTCTTTTACATAATGCAACATCAACTGTAATGAATGTTGAACCAGGGGTAAACCTGCATGAGCATGTTCGTAGTCTTCTTGCTTTTCTTCCCAAGTATGTGGAGCATGATCGGTGGCAATGATGTCTAAACGATCGTCTAATAGTGCTTCCCACAAAGCTTCTTTGTTGGAGGGCGCTTTGATGGCAGGGTTACACTTAATTTGATTGCCTAAACGATCATAATCGTCTGCAGTAAAATGTAAATGATGTACACAAACTTCTGCAGTAATTCTTTTGTCTTTCAGCGGAAACATATTCGTAAACAATTGAAGTTCACGCGCTGTACTTATATGTAAAATATGTAAACGGCTATTGTTTCTCTTGGCAAATTGAATGGCTTTAAATGAAGATTCAAAACACACTTCTTCGTTGCGAATAATAGGGTGATCTGCCGCTGTTAATTTTTTACCAGTTGATTTTAAATTGGCTAGATTTTCTTTAATCAAGGATTCTTCTTCGCAATGGGTGGCGATCAATAATTCTGTTCCTGCAAATACTTTCTCTAATTGCAAAGTGTTGTTTACTAATAAATTTCCAGTAGAAGAACCCATGAAAATTTTTATTCCACAAACCTGATTTTTCTTTTTATTAATTTGTAAAATCTCTTCTAAATTATCATTAGAAGTTCCCATGAAAAAGGAGTAATTTGCTAAAGATGATTCAGCTGCCCTACTGTATTTTTGTTCTAATAAATTGACTGTTAATGCTGCAGGGGAAGTATTAGGCATTTCCATAAAAGAAGTAGTTCCACCAGCTACCGCCGCTTTTGCTTCTGAATAAATATTGGCTTTATGCGTAAGGCCAGGTTCCCTAAAATGCACTTGATCATCTATTACACCAGGCAATACATGTAACCCTGTTCCGTCTATTTCGGTAGCCCTGGCTTTTATATCAATACTGCCTCCAATTTTTTCTATTCTATCGTTGCTAATCAGTAAATCGCCTTGAATGATCAATCCTTCGTTAACAATATTGGCATTCTTTATGATGGTATGTTGCATGCTGCAATTTATTTAATCCGCAGCATATAACCTTAGTCTTCAATATGTATAGAAAACATAATCATTCTAGA
>JBBAJU010000052.1:4477-6293 GCA_040403845.1 Sediminibacterium sp. | reverse complement strand
GGAAAGCTCACCAAGGTGGATGGCAGCCGCTGAATTTGTGTGCTTCCTTCACCTACTCTAGCACTTCCCAATTCATAACGAATACTTCTGGCACCACCAATAATGAGTTGCGGATTAGCTCTAATTTGAAAATGTTCTCCCAAACGGCCAGTTGCCAATAATCCCATTGCTATACCACCACTAGAGCCAGGTTCGGCCAGTAAAATACTATCCGACTGAGAAAATAAATTGGATTTATTGACTTGTAAATAAGAACTGTTATATCCCAGCGTAATGCCAAAATAATACAATTGATCTTCCCGATGCATCCGGTAGAGTTGTTTTTGAGCATAGCTATACTGTAAGAGACCCAGTAGGCCAATTACGAGCAAGACTATTTGCTTCCGCAGTAAATAGTGCATATTCCGAAACTTAGTTTCTTCAAATAGGTTTGGGTAAAGCCTGCGTCATTCAGTATATTTAAAAATTGAGCTCCTTCCGGAAATGCCTGAACACTGTCGTTGAGGTATTGGTATGCATCTTTGTTTTTAGAAAAGAGTTTACCAATAGAAGGAGTGATATAATTCATGTAAAATTGATACAATTGTTTAAAGCCAATTGAACTGGGTTTAGAAAATTCTAAGATAACTGCCTTGCCGCCTGGTTTCAACACACGATGCATTTCTTTTAAACCCTTACTCAGGTCTTGAAAATTCCTTACCCCAAAAGCTACTGTGATGGCATCAAAATAATCGTTGTTAAAACGAATATTTTCACTGTCTCCATTGAGTAAAGTAATGGTGTTTTCTAAGCCCTTTGCTTTAATTTTCTCTCTTCCAAAACCGAGCATGCCATCCGAAATATCAATGCCAACAATTTCTGTTGGTTTCAATATTTGTTCGGTTAATAATGCCACATCGGCCGTGCCGGTTGCAACATCCAATATCTTTTTTGGAGTGATTGTTTTGAGTTGCTTGATGGCTGTTTTTCGCCAGCCCACATCAATCCCAGCACTTAAAAAGCGGTTTAAAAAATCGTAGCGATAGGCAATATTATTGAACATATCGGCTACCTGGTCTTTCTTTGCCAGTTCACTTTCTTTAAAAGGCACTATTTCATCGTGCGCAAATTTTGCCATGGGCCAAAGATATTCTTTTTAATCCCTTGAAACAGTTCTGTTAAGCCCTCTTAGGCTTTATTTGGGTTAATATTTCGCAAAAATTGTGCGTGCTGCTAGTATCTTCGTACTTGTGAAGGCCAAAATATACAAATCAACGGGTAGCTGGTATGTAGCAAAAGCTGCAAATGGACAATTTTATAATGCCCGTGCAAAAGGTATTTTTAAGATTGACGGACATACATCTACCAACCCTATTGCAGTAGGAGATGAGGTAGAAATGGATATTGAAGATGTTCAAGAAGAGTCGGCCATCATTCACCAAATTCATGATCGGCGAAATTATGTGGCCAGGGTGTCTCCACATAACAAACGGATGCACCATATTATTGCTTCCAATCTAGATCAAAGTTTATTGTTTGCAACGCTGCGTGACCCCAAAACTTCTCAAGGTTTTATAGATCGATTTTTAATTTCCTGCGAAGCTTATCATATTCCTGCCATTATTGTTTTCAATAAAGCAGACTTATACAGGGCCAAAGAAATGGAGAAGTTTCATGAGCTGAAAGAGATCTATACCAATGCCGGGTATCAAGTTCTGCTAACCAGTATCGAGAACAATCAAGGACTAGAAGAAGTAAAAAATCTATTGACCAATAAAACCACATTGTTAAGTGGACATAGTGGCGTAGGGAAATCCACTTTTATCAATCATTTATT
>JBBAJU010000052.1:0-4377 GCA_040403845.1 Sediminibacterium sp. | reverse complement strand
TCGTGAATGGTACATCCATGCACCAATGCATTGTGACCAATCGAAACCCTATTTCCAATTTCAGTTGGATTTTTTTGATAGGTACAATGAATCACTGCACCATCCTGTACATTTACTTTGTTACCCATTTTAATATAATGCACATCTCCACGAATCACCGCATTAAACCATACACTGCATTCATCGCCCATCACTACATCTCCTACAATAGTTGCATTGGGAGCAATAAAACAATCAGCACCCATTTGAGGGTGTTTACCAAGTACGGGTAAAATAGTAGCCATATCTAAATTTGCAATGAAGATATTAATATTCGGCAATCTTATTATAAGTTTGGGTTCAAATGAATTCTCGACAATTATTTTTAGACCATGTGGCCCAAACTTCGCCAAAACCGATTGGCATTGAAATGGCCAGTGCAGAAGGGGTGTGGCTCACCGATACCCATGGAAAAAAATACATTGATGGTATATCGGGCTTTAGTGTTTGCAATATTGGACATAGTAATCCCGCTGTTATTAAAGCGGTGCAAGATCAAGCGGCTGCCTATATGCATGTGATCGTGTATGGAGAGTTTATTGAACAACCACAAGTAGCTTATGCAAAACTGCTCACGGAATATTTACCTGCTTCATTAAACTGCGTGTACTTTACCAATAGTGGGGCAGAAGCCACAGAGGGCGCAATGAAGCTGGCTAAGCGCATTGCCAACCGCACTAAAATTATTGCTGCCAATAAATCCTATCATGGAAGTACCCAGGGCGCATTGAGTGTAATGGGCGATGAATATTTTAGAAATGCCTTCAGACCCTTGTTGCCCGATGTGTATCATTTTAATTATGGTTCTGATGAATTGATTGAAGCCATCGATTCTGCAACAGCCTGCGTAATCATTGAAACGGTTCAAGCGGAAAGCGGCGTGACTGCTCCCACCGAAAAATGGATGAAAGCATTACGCGCAAAATGTGATCAACATTGTGTGTTATTGATTTTAGACGAAATACAAGCGGGATTTGGAAGAACAGGAACACTTTGGGCTTTTGAACAATATGGAATAGTGCCCGATATTCTATTATTGGGCAAGGCTTTGGGGGGAGGGATGCCGCTGGGTGCATTCATAGCCGACCAACGACTCATGAACACATTAACGTATGCCCCTGTTCTAGGACATATCACCACCTTCGGCGGACACCCCGTTTCTTGCGCAGCAGGCAAAGCGGCGTTTGAATTGCTCTTGGAAAATCGGACTTGGATTGAACAAGTACAGCACAAAGCCAATATATTAAAAACAAGATTGCAACACCCAGCCATTGTGTCGATGAATTGCCATGGCTTGTGGATAAGCTTGCAATTTGCTTCAGATGCACAAGTACAGGCCATCGCACATGCTTGTGTACAAAATGGATTAGTAACTGATTGGTTTTTATTTGCGCCAGATAGAATCAGAATTGCGCCCCCGCTAATTATTACAGAAGAAGAACTACACCTGCTATGTGATATTGTGTTGAAGAGTATTGACGAGCAGTAGAATATTTTTTCATATCATTCTTCTTGCTTAAATTCATATACCAATAATTGGTATTTTTGAACTTAAATACTTTTTTGTATGTCAAAAAATACTTCAATTCTTTTAGGAGAGCATTTTGAAAAATTCATAAGTAGCGAGGTTTCCTCTGGACGCTATGGTTCGGCTAGTGAAGTTATAAGAACAGCTTTGCGGATGTTAGAAACCGAAGAGCAAAAAAAGAAAGCATTGATTAAGGCTTTAGTGAAAGGTGAAAAATCTGGAAGAGTCGAGAATTTTGATCCTGTTGCTCATTTAGCAAAACTTCATAAAAAGCATTTATGAAATTGATAGTTATTTTTCATGAAGAGGCTTTATCAGATTTAGAAGAAATATGGCTTTACACTTTCGAAACTTGGTCTCTTGAACAAGCCGATAGATATTATGATCTAATTATAAAAGAAATTGATTTCCTATCTAAAAAACCAAAATCTGGAAAAAATCTAAATTCATTAAGGGAAGGTTATTATTCAACAAAAGTCAAGTCGCATTTTATTTTTTATAAATTTTCTTCAACAGAGTTAGAAATCATAAGAGTATTGCATGAAAGCATGGATATTCCTAATCGGTTGTAAAATGTAACTACTGCTTCAACTGTCAATTATCTTTAGCTTCGGCTCAACCGTTTTTTAATAGTTTTTATACTAAATTTAATCATCAACATTGCTCTAAATGCGAGTCTTTAAGCTGACCATTTTATTAATTACTTTGACTCTCCCAATTCGAAACTATTCGCAAACAAAGTATGTAGAAAGTGAAGGATACATATTTAATTCAAAATTGAGTGAGTCATTAAGTCAGTACGACATAGGTAGCAGCTTTACTATCATTCTATTTGAATACACTATAAATAAAAGTTATGAAAGGATTACGGTACAATCTTCAAATTTTAAATCAAGAGCAATAATCGAAAAATTTATTAATAGCTCTCAACCCATTTTTGAACTTAAAAATGCAAAATCTGGATTTTATGCTCTTCCGATTGTCCAAATAATGTTTGATGATAATAGTGCTGATAAAGCAAAAACTGATGATCTTAATTGGTCAAACAATAACTCTTGGGAAATGATGAGATTTAAATCATTAGAAAAAATGCCTCATCAGACTATTTTATTAAGACCATTAATTATAATGGGCTCGCCGCCAATAAGTAAAAAATAATAACATTAACCTATTTTTCGAATCATGATCAAGAACTATAACAAATGGTTTAATAGTTTACCTCCTTTAAAGAGTTTGATTATCTCATTTATTTTTAATTGGTTTTTTTGGCTAATTATGTGGTTGATTGCAGACCAACTATTTTTTGACGAAAAGCATTCATGGAAGTATAATATGCTGCATGCGACTTGGATGTCATTGTTCATGATGATTCCTTTTAACTGGAAAGAAATTCAACAATTGTTTAAACCGAAAAAACAAAATAGCCAAAATTCAGAAACGGATATTTCATAACCATAAAATTATTCATTCTGTATTCCTCACAAACTCATCCTACAAAACCTACCGTATAATTTTTCGTAAATCGGGATAATATTTTTGATATCGAATAGTTCTGCTTGTTGGTAAGCTGCTTCTTTCATTTGTGCTAATCTAGGTTCATCTTTTAATAGTTCAATGGCAAAACTGCTCATGGCTGCGGTGTCACCTACTTCTGCCATAAACCCTGTTTGGCCTTGAATATTGATTTCGCATAAGCCTCCCGCATTGGTACTGATTACGACTGTTCTGGCAGCCATAGCTTCTAACGCAGCCAAACCAAAACTTTCGTATTCAGATGGCAATAAGAATACATCGCTTACTGCCAATATATCTTCTATTTGTTCTTGTTTGCCTAAGAACCGTACATCTTGTTCAACGCCTAACTCTCTTACCAATTCTTCACAAGCTGGTCTTTCGGGGCCATCCCCCACCATCAATAATTTGGACGGCACTACTTTTTGCACTGCTGCAAACACTTTGATTACGTCTGTTACTCTTTTTACTTTTCTAAAATTACTCGCGTGCATTAAAATTTTTTCACCGTTGGGCGCAATTACTTTTCTAAATGCATCAATGGGTTTTTTATTAAAGCGACTTACGTCTACAAAATTATAAATGACTTCAATTTCTTTTTCAATAGAAAAAGATTGATAGGTTTCGTCTCTTAAGTTTTTAGATACTGCAGTAATTGCATCACTTTCATTGATTGAGAAAGTAACAACGGGTTCGTAGGTTTTGTCTTTGCCTACTAGTGTAATATCTGTACCATGCAATGTTGTTATGAAAGGTACATGTCTGCCCGTTTTCTTCTGTACAATTTGACGCGCCATATATGCCGCAGATGCATGTGGGATGGCATAATGCACATGCAATAAATCTAAATCGTAATTCATGATTACATCTACCATGGTACTGGCCAATGCTACTTCATAAGGGGGGTAATCAAACAATGGATAAGTAGGTACCCTTACTTCATGGTAAAATATATTGGTATTAAATACATTCAATCTTACCGGTTGCTGATAAGTAATAAAATGGACTTGATGACCTTCATCGGCCAATGCTTTGCCTAATTCGGTTGCCAATACGCCCGATCCGCCAAATGTGGGATAACACACAATACCTATTCGCATAGTAGCTTAATTATTCACTGTAAAGAACGGCTTTTTTTTGCTTTTGTTCATTCCGTTCATCAAAGCATAACAAATCAATCAAATCATTAACTTTAGCCAATGAAGCAATTATTTATTCTAGCCGCATTTATACCAATGTTGGTTTCCGCTCAAAGCAATGCGGACTCGGTTTATATCAAAAAAATAAGTGATGAAATT
>JBBAJU010000051.1:4500-9493 GCA_040403845.1 Sediminibacterium sp. | reverse complement strand
TATTTCTGGTATTCTTTCTTTTCATTGAAGTTTTTAGGCAACTTAACCACACCTGATAAGCTTTTTAATTTGGGGCTTATTTCTTCAATTTCAGACGCCTCTATTAGCGTTTTAAGATAGGCTTCAACTAAATGGGATAAAGAAGTTTTATGGTTTTTGGCATATAACTTTCCTTTCGCAATTAACGAAGTATCAAGCGATAATGTCAATTTCTTATTCATAAAAATAGGACTTAGCAAATATAAAAAACTTAGGAACTAAGCAGGACTATTTAATAATTTGCTAATTAATAGTGCTAGAATATTTAAAACCGAGGTATAGGTAATTTGAATGAAATATAAATGAATAAGGGAACAAGGATATTTGGCAGCAAATTTAAATTAGAGGCATTTAATTTTTGTGAAACAAAAATTAGCTAACGAAAATTTGAATTTGCTGCCAAAAAATAGGATTGTTCTATTATTGTTTCCCGGTGCTCCCGAAACCACCGGTTCCTCTATCGGATTCAGATAATTCTGATACAGCTACCCATTGAATTTGCTCCACTTTCTGCACTACCATTTGCGCAATCCGATCCCCAGGCAAAATAGTCTGAGCCTCTGCAGATAAATTAATCAAAATCACTTTAATCTCTCCGCGGTAATCGGCATCAATAGTTCCAGGAGTATTTAAGCAAGTAATACCCTGTTTAATAGCGAGTCCGCTTCGCGGTCTGATTTGTATTTCATAACCCAATGGAATCTCTACAAACAAACCAGTGGGCACTAATAGCCGTTCGGAAGGTTGTAACACCAGTGGCTCAGAAATAAATGCCCTGATATCCATTCCAGATGAACCTACTGTAGCATAGGAGGGCAATTCATTAGTTGACTTGTTTACTATTTTAATTGAAAGCGCTGTGTGCATCATGTAACTATTTTAAGACATACCATTATAACCGCTTAATCCAAAATGATGCTGGCTGTGATTCAGGGTTAAGGTTTTTAAGCACCAACTTGGTTGATTCAAAATAATCATTTCGTAAATAATTTAAACTAAAAGTTATTTCAAAGGTGGGGTTATTGTATAAAAATGCTTCTAGTAGGTATTGCTCATTCCAAAATCGTAATTCGTCTGTAATCCAGTCTTGCCGATAATTACGGGGCGAGAAAATATCATGAATATGAATATGCACTCCCGTTCCTATTTGGGGCAATAATTCTAGGTATTCAAATAACACATCATTATTGGGTCGAATAATATGAGATGAATCAATGAATAAAATGTCATTTGCTGATAATGAAGTGAATAGACTTATGTCTACCTCTTCTACCCTATTGCGTATTAATTCAATCTCGCTTGCCTGCTCTAACCAACTAGTTTCATAGGGCTCTATGCAAGTAAGTTTTGTTTCGAATCCTTCTTCCTTATTTTTTCTTACTGCCGCTAATGCCAACATGGTAGAGTAGCCTGAACCAATTTCAACCACATGCTTTGGCTTTAGGTTTCGAATCATCAAATAATACATGTCGGCATCCCCAGGACCAAATGCAGGATTTTGCAAATAAAAATTAGGTACGCCGTTCTGTGTTTCCGTTTGCACTTGATTTAGCTGAAGTAATTCATCGGTATAGTTTAATTTACTTAGGCTAGCTAATTGCTGATCAATATTAAAATCGAGGTATAGTTTTCGTTTTTTATTAGCGTCAAAATTGGCGGGAAAAATAAACTGAGGATCATAATATAAATCCTGTATAGGGAAAACACCTACTTTTTCGAAGGCTTTCTTGTGCAATGGAAAGTGTTGAACACCATACTTTCGTACTTTCTTTAAAAGTGGTAAATATAGCATGCTAATCAAAATAAGCCCGCAATCATATACACGAAATAGAAATAACTTGAATGGATGTTTCATTGCACCTAAAAATAGCAACGAAAGTAACGAAAGTTTATCACCCAAATACGCCTGCTTTTTGTACTTTTATTAGTCCAATTGTGGATTGATGAAAGCTTTTTCAAAAGTGAAGAAAAAAAATTTAACCATTCTTTTGTTGTTTCCGGTATTATTTAGCGCTTGCTTTAAGAACCTACCAGACAAAGTAGTCGTGTATAATAATAATTTTGAAACAGGTTCTCAGCACAAACTTACTGTAGTCAATTTCAGTGGCATAATAGATTCTACTAAAATAATACGTTTTAATGGCGGTAATGTACTAGGCAATTTTAATAATAATAGAGTTGAATTAAATTTAGATAGCCTACCAATCCACAATACCCTTAAAATCACTTTCGACTTATACATTCATGATAAATGGGATGGTGACTACTTAATACCTGGTGGTAACAATATTCCAGATGCATGGCAAATGGTATTAGATGGTGGCCAAATTCATGTTACTACTTTTTCGAATAGCAATTTTGGCCAATCTTACCCCAAAAATTATGTAGCAGGTACTCCTTCAAATCCTGCAAGAAGCGACGCATGGAATACCAACTTGCCTGGTCTTTGTGCGTTAAAGTCATCTCCAAACGGAAGTACTTTATACAAAATTGAAATAACTACTGCACATACAAACAATCGGGCAAATATTAGCTGTAATGATGCATTACAACCCTTTGGTAGTTTTTGTCAAAAAAGTTGGTCTATTGACAATTTAATGGTAACCGCTATTCAGTATAATTAATACTAGCCTTTGTATAATGCCTATGAACAAAGAAAGTATTAAATATTTTGTAAAAAACAATGCAGGATTTTTTGCCAATTTTACCAACCTTGGATTTATTCAGGTTTCTAATATATTGATTCAACTCATCTTATTCCCGGTTATTATTAGAGTTGTAGGATTGGAATCATTTGGATATGTGGCCGTAGCAAATGCTATGGCAGGCTTTATTGGTCTATTTATAAATTACGGAACTAATTTATCTGGAATTAAAGATGTTGCGCTTCAAAAAAATAATCCATCTCAACTATCTGCACTATTCTTTGGCATTTACTATACTAGAATTGCGCTATTTGTTCCAGTCATATTAATATTCATAGTATTATACTTATTCCAATACAATCAATTTTTATATATTTTTTTTGCCACACCCATTATTTTGGCTGAAGTGGTTAACCCATTATTTTTTTTCAATGGAATTGAAAAGTTAACGCTTTATAATACTGCGAATCTATTGGCAAAACTAGGTTCGGCATTGCTCATCATTTTTTTTATGGATGAAAACGCGCCTGCGTGGTTAGTCAATTTTTACTTAGGGATTACCAATTTCTTTTTTTATGGCTGTTTAGCAATCTATGCCATCAAGAAATACAAATTACCAATTCCGCTGTACCGAACATCATCAGTTATCCCTATTGTAAAGGGTAATTTTTATCTTGTATGTAACAACCTATCTGTGCATTTACAACAGTCGTTTTTCTTATTCCTTTTGCCGGTAGTAAGCACTCCCCTTATTGTAGGTGCGTACTCGTTAGCAGATAAAGTCATTTCCGCTTTCAGAATTCTTTTAGTTGCATTTTCAAGTGCGCTTTATCCTAAAACTGCAGTTTTATATAAAGAAAAAAAAGAGAGCTGGCCTTTATTTAAAAAACGAATTAATCGTTTGTTGTTTTTTACGTTTTTACTAATTGCCATGTTTATTTTTTGGGGAAACGAATGGATTGTTTTTTTATTTACAGGTAGTAAAAATATACTTGCCGCAAATTATATTCGTTCCATCGCATGGGTTCCTTTATTGGCTGCAATGAATTCATTGAATATTATTGAGCTATTAATTAAGAACCAATATAGAGCCATTTTTCACAGTAGTATTAGCTTGCTTGTGTTTATTTTAATAGTTGCTTTAGTTTTTGCATTTATTAATCAAAGTGAATTTTTTGGATATTATTTAGTACTAGCTGAAGCTGCTGCCATACCAATTAGCTTGTTTTTTATTCGGAAAAACATTGCACCCCTCCCTAAAAACTAATTTATAGTAGATTTGCAACAATGAATTATACGGAGTTTAAGAATATACTGATATGCCCTACCTGTAGTGCTGCTGTAACAGAAACTACAGAAGGCTTCAGCTGCAAGGGTGATTGTAAGAGCCAGTATCCCATCTATCACAACGTACCCGTGATGATTCGCCCTAATAATCCAGTATTTAATTTCGCTGATTTTGCCGATGCAACACCACCCGCGATTTTTTTTAACGCCTATAAAAATCCCATCCTTCAGTTCTTTAAAAAAATAAGACCGGATGTAACCTTAAATGTAGTCAGTAAAAAAAATTATGCCGCCATTGCAGCAACATTGCAACAGATTCCTAACCCGCATATTTTAGTCATTGGAGGAAGTATAGATGGTAAAGGAATTCATGCATTAAAAAATCATTTACCCGCTGATGCTGTTTTGGTAGAATCGGACGTTGCGCATGGACCCAATACCAATATTATCATTGATGCGCACCAGATTCCTTTTCAAGACCAGTGTTTTGATTTGGTGATTGCACAAGCAGTATTAGAGCATGTACTAGATCCATTTTTATGTGTGAAAGAAATTCATCGGGTATTAAAACCAGGTGGAATGGTTTATGCAGAAACGCCATTTATGCAACAAGTCCATGGGGGCAAATACGATTTTCATCGCTTTACCCATTTAGGTCATAGAAGATTGTTTAGACAATTCAGCGAAGAAAAAAGTGGATTGATTGCTGGAGCGGGTTCTATGATGGCCTGGTCTTTATTGTATTTTATTACGAGTTTTTCCCCCAATAAAAAAGTAGATAAGGCCTTGAGTTATATTGGCAGTTTTGCCAGTTTCTGGCTCAAATATTTTGACTACTTATTAAATAACAACAAAGGTTCTTACGACGCAGCATGTGGGTTATTTTTTCTTGGAAAAAAAGAACCCGGTTATGTTCTGCCCGATCAAGAATTATTGTCTTCTTACAGAGGACATAAGTCATAAAATAGCCACTGCATGCAACCATCTGTTGCCATCATATTGGTCAATTGGAATAGTTTTGA
>JBBAJU010000051.1:0-4400 GCA_040403845.1 Sediminibacterium sp. | reverse complement strand
TATTGTGGAATGGAGGTTCTTATTATAATAAATGGCTGGGGTTCTTGTACACCAAGGGTTTCAATAAAAAACCAAGTCAATCCTATTTAAAAATTAAACCAGTAGATTGGGTAACAGGTTGTGCCTTTTTTACGCGAAATAGTATTTTACGAACCACTGGATTATTGGCGCAGAATATGTTTATTTACAGCGAAGATGTAGACCTCTCTTTTCGCATTAAGGCATTGGGTTACACGTTGTTGTACCATCCAGATTCGGTTATTTACCATATTGCTGGCATGTCTAACAAGAGTAAGACCAAGGGCAAAGAGGGATTTGTAAACCCAATTGTGCATTACTTAAATCAACGCAATCGCATTTGGATACTAAAAAAATACACCCCATGGTATTGCGCACCCACGGTTATCTTGAGCAATATTTTTTACATTTCCGGCATTATAGGGTATTTTGCAGCTCGTAGAAGATTTACTAAATTAAAAGCAGTTGGCAGAGCCGTTTGGGATGGATTAACAGGCGCTATTATCAACGACCCTATAGCATGATGAAAACCGTTTTAATAACTGGAGTGGCGGGAATGATTGGTTCAAGAATGGCAGAATGGATCATTGAACATCAAAAAGAATATACTATTGTAGGCATCGACAATTTAAGTGGCGGATACTTAGAGAATATACCTGCAGGAGTAGAATTTATACAGGCTGATATTGCCACCGAAAACTTAGATGCTATTTTTAGCAAATATCCCATTGAATATGTATTACATTTTGCTGCGTATGCAGCGGAGGGCTTAAGCCCATTCATCAGAAAATACAATTATACCAATAACTTAGTAGCAACCGCCAATGTGGTGAATGCTTGTATTAAATACCAAGTAAAGCGATTGGTATTTACTTCTAGTATGGCCGTATATGGACATAGCCCTGCCCCATTTACA
Source organism: Sediminibacterium sp. (assembly GCA_040403845.1). Classification (GTDB taxonomy): domain Bacteria; phylum Bacteroidota; class Bacteroidia; order Chitinophagales; family Chitinophagaceae; genus Sediminibacterium. The sequence goes on along the minus strand of JBBAJU010000051.1, from coordinate 3,466 downwards.
GAATTGACTCCAGCGCAACCTGCGGATCCATATGGCGTAGCCAAAATGGCTTGTGAATTAGATATACAAATTGCTGGAGAACAACATCAATTAGATTGGTGCATATTACGTCCACACAATGTTTATGGAAGAAACCAGAATATCTGGGATAAATACCGCAATGTGTTAGGCATCTGGATGTACCAACACCTAAACAATCAGGCATTCTCCATTTTTGGAGATGGTAGCCAAAAAAGAGCCTTCAGTGCTATAGAAGATTGTTTGCTCCCTATGTGGAATGCCACGGTATTACCCGAAGCATCCAAGCAAATCATCAATATTGGAAGTGATGTAGAAATTTCTGTGTTAACTGCTGCAGAAACATTAAAAGAAGTCATGGGTCAAGATGCACAGATTCAATTTTTAGAACAGCGACACGAAGTAAAAAATGCCTATTCAACCCACGATAAAGCAGTATCTATTTTAGGCTACACCGATCGTACCAGTTTAAAAGAAGGATTAACCCAAATGTGGGCATGGGCACTTAAACAGCCAAAAAGAAAAAGAATGGAATGGGATGCCTATGAAATTGATAATGGCATGTACGATTCCTGGAAAAAATAATGTTTGTATTCCCCATTATATATTTATTGGTTTTTGCCATAGCGGTATTCAGGGTACTCAAGGGTAAAACCGATGGTGCACTCCTCTTTGTCATTTTTGGACTACCCATATATATTACTTCTTTATCGGTTGCATCCATGTACGATTTTAAGCAGTGGGTGCCTTTTTTACAGGGATGCAAAGAAATAGTGATTTTACTTACACTAATTGCTGTACTATTTTCCATTAAGAAAAAGCCCAAGCTTTATGCCATTGACTGGTTATATATAGGCTATTTAGGCTATATCCTTTTGTATGTTTTGCTACCCTTAGGTGAATATGGTTTCAAAGACAAATTGATTGCACTAAAAAGTGTATCATTTTTCACTTTCATCTATTTTACAGGAAGGTTTTTTGATTTAACTAAAATTAACTTAACTCAATCCTTTCATTACATCTGTTTAGTGGCAATGCCTGCAGCTTTATTGGTATTGGTAGAAGCAGCCAGCTATACCCATTTTCAAACATTAACGGGCTATGCGGATTATATGTTTTACTTTTTTAATCAAGATCCATCAGGGCACCACGGATTAAACTGGACTTTTGAAGCAGAGAACGATGGACCAAAACGATTTGCCAGCTTCTTTGCCAACCCCTTAGACCATGCTGCGGGTACATTGGTAAGCATCGCTGCAATACTGGCATTGGTAACCACCAATAGTCAAAAAATAAAGATGAACAACTTCATCATCGCTGCATTTGTGTGTTCACTTTGTTCCATCGTATTTGCTTTGTCTCGCGCTTCTTTTGCCAGTTATTTTTTAATTATTTATGTGTATGCATATATAACACGGCGTAAACAATGGTTGAGCTACTTCTATTTAATGGTAGGAGCAGCAGCCGTATTTGCTCTATTCTTTTTAAGTGGAGACCTATATGATTTTATCATTGGCACATTGAATTTTACTAATTCCTCTAGTGCCTACCATATTATACAATGGGTAGAAGGGCTGCAAGCCATTGTAAGTAAACCTTTGGGACATGGTTTAGGCGCTTCTGGAAGAATATCAGCCATGCTGGGCAGTAATATTGGCGGCGAAAACCAATTGATCATTATAGCCGTACAGGCAGGTATTGTAGCACTGGGCTTGTACATTGCTATATATGTAACGGTCATTCGAACTGCGTTAAAAATGTCGATGCAGAAAAAAGGAAGGGCTAAAAAAATCGCCCTATTTATTTTATTGTTGAAAATTGGAATGATTATTCCTTACTTAACAGCCGAAGCAGAATCCTATCTTTACATTGGATACATCACATCGTTCTTCACGGGAATCATGATTAATATAAAATACAATTCAGATGGTGATAGGAGTAGATATACGAGACCTGAAGTTGGCCAAGACCGGACAGAAAACAACCCTGGAGGAGCTTTGCAAACAATTTAGGTTGATGGAAGGACCCACCTATCGGTTCCATTTTTTTGATACATCATTACCCATTTATACAGGCCGCAATAAGTTCATGCTCATGCTCGAACATATTAGGCAACAATTGTGGAAGCAAATCATGTTGCCCTATAAAGCATGGAGTAAGCAATGTGATATTGTGTATTGCAACGATTATTTTGCCCCCTATTTTCATTTCGGATACAAAACGGTACAGGTATTTCACGATGCATTTTTTTATGAGTATCCGCAATATTGCAATCCCATTTGGTTGCAATTATTTAAACGGATTGCAGTGCCCGCAGCCAGAAGATCGGCCTATATTATTACTCCAACAGAATATGCCAAACAAAGGGTGCATCATTTTACAAAGATTCCGCTCGAAAAAATTGTAGCGATACATCAAGCGCCAAAAACTATTGAGCCAGGAACTGCTGCTAAAAATGAATCTATAAAAATAGCCTGGTTGCCTACGCATCAAAATATTCCCTATCTCTTGCATGTAGGCGTATTTGAAAAAAGAAAAAATATTCCCACCCTATTACAAGCATTTAAACAATTAAAAGAAGCGGGGTATCCGCATCAGTTGGTGTTGGTAGGAAAAGGAAATGGGAAAATGAATTCCGATGACACTCAACATATTTTAGCCACCATTGAATCATTGGAGTTAACTGATCAAGTAGTGATGCCAGGCTATATACCCGACGAGCAATTGGGCCAAGTATACGAACACGCTAGCTTATATGTTTTTCCCTCTATCAATGAAGGATTTGGCATACCCATATTAGAAGCATTTCAACACAACTTACCCGTGCTGGTGGCGAATAATACTTGTTTGCCCGAAGTAGGAGGTGATGCAGTAGTTCCTTTTAATCCCTACGAGGCAACAGATCTATTTAAAAAGATATCTTTGGTATTAAATGACCCTGCGTTGCAAGCATCCATGAAGGAAAAAGGAAGGGCTCGTTTGCAAGCATTTAACTGGGAAAAAACTGCTACCCAATTATTGGCAGTATTTGAACAAGCGATTCGTAAATGATTGAAGCACCAAGCAAGAAAAGAATACTGATACTCGGGCAGATTCCTCCACCATTTGGGGGACAAGCCATCAATATCCAAAAAATGGTGCAGGTATTCAACAAGCATCATTTCAATTATCAATTAATACCGCTCGATTTTAGTGAATCGTTGAATGATATGGGCTCATTCAATTTTACAAAAGCCCTGAAGCTGATTCGCATATTTTTTACGCTTTGGTACAAGTTGTTGGTCTATCGTCCACATTGGGTGTATTATCCGCCCGCAGGGCCTACCATCAATGCAGTCTACCGAGATTTTATATTATTGTTTCCCATAAAATTATTGGGTGTAAAAAGAATATTTCATTTTCATGCGGGGGGATTGGCATCGCTGTATGATGGGCTGGCACCATGGGC
>JBBAJU010000050.1:0-9844 GCA_040403845.1 Sediminibacterium sp. | reverse complement strand
GTGGTTACATTGAGGTCTGCAATTTTTGGAGTGGTGATGGCTTGGTTGGCAATTTTTCCAGTAGTTACGGCTAATGGAGCTATGATTGGATTGGGATAGCTTGATCCCAATAAGTCTCCGCCGGCAGGGCCAACAGGATATGCTGCATTGGCAAACAAAGCATAGGGTACTGCTTGTAATTGTGAAGTACCCGCTTGAAAATAATTGGTGCCTCCTTCAGGGTCAATCTCTACTTGTAAATATTTATTGCCACTGATCCAATTAATGGATGCCATGCTTCCTAAAACATTCGTAGCACCAGGACTTCCAATCACTACAGTAAACAAACCAAATTGATTGGTTCTGATATTACGGCTTTCTGAATATACGATGGAACCTACCGGAGACCCGTCGCGTATACTCAATCGGATACCCACATCTCTAAAAGTGAGTGCAACGCCATTCGCATTTCTGGCAATTGCTTGGTAGTTCAGTTGCTGTGCGTTGATTTGTGTTATTGCTCCCAACACCAACATCAAGAAGAATAGTTTCTTAAACATAACGCTCTATTTACTTATCGTAATTTCAAAATTTTAAATACACCGTGTTTCTTTAGCTGACCTTGATTATATAAGGAAAGCATCAAATAATACGGACCTGACGAATATTTACTAAAATCTATTTTTTGATTTACTGGTAGTGTATTGTATTGAAACTCTCTAACTCCATGGGTATTACCCAAGAGATCTAATACACGTAAAACTACTCTGCCAGTATCGTTGCTAAACAAATCGAATTGCAATATGGTACTAACAGGATTGGGATAATATTTTACTTCTTCTTTATTCCATCCTTTAATGGGAATAGTTTGCAAATCCAATGGTACAAAGGGTTGTAGCACACCTTGTGTTAAAAAGTACAATCCCCCATTTACTGAAAATGTTTCAATAAGGGTTGACTCTCCTACACTCCATACTAAACTAAAATTGGGTGTAGTGGGGGTTCCTCTAAATACAAAATTGCCACCCGTAGAGTTGAGGGTTCCGGGTTCTAAAAGTTGAGCTTGCACATTAAATGCCAGCATCAACAATGCTGTTAATTTTACTATTCTCATAGACGCGGAGGTACGAACAACCTTATAAACGTTTATATAGTTGTTTTCGTATAGCCAAGATAGAATTTATCTATTCCCTGCTGCCCCTGATTTTAAACGTTTTTAAAGGATTTCATGTAGGGTTTAAACTACATGACTGTTTATAAAAACCTATTAGCTTACGACTGTTCGTGAGGCTTGTATTGATATGGTTAAAATATAAATTTGTAACTTGAACTATATGGACATAAGCATCAACACTCCAGCCCTTTTATTTCCTGCAATAAGCTTAATCATGTTGGCCTATACCAATCGTTTTTTAGCATTGGCAACACGAGTGAGAACCTTGCACAATGAATACAATAAAACAGAGAACAATGCAATTGTACATGCTCAAATTAAAAACCTGCGATTTAGGATTAAGCTCATTAAGCAAATGCAGGCACTAGGAGTAATGGCATTTTTAAGTTGCATCATCTGTATGTATTTTATTTACATTGAATGGATGATCATGAGCCACTGGGTTTTTGCCTTCAGCTTACTCAGCTTCTCTTGCTCTCTAGCTATATCACTCTGGGAAATTCAATTAAGCACCAAAGCGCTGGAGCTAGAATTAAGTGATATGGAGGGATTGGAAGACCCTACCGTTATAGAATACATCAAGAGCAAGTTTGATAAAGACAAGGATTAACAAAGTTTAGTGTTACTCATTGTCCGCTTTAAGCATGATCTCTAACAATGCAATATTGGCTTCTTCTATATAGTATTCAAAGAAGCGTTTGTCTGCTTGGCTTCTAATATTGCATACCAATTCGGTATCGCCATCTTGTAAGAAATTGAATTTTTCATTGATGCTTTTCATTACATCGCTCCTTACTTTTTTCTGTAAGCCTAGATTTTTGTCTTTGATGCCCAATACATAATTAATTTCGGTAATAGTAGTGGTGCTATTATTTTTTGATTTTTCTAATAATAAATTCAACAGTTGTTTTTCAGTTTCATTGAATTTAATTTTTGCAACCGTACTGATAGGAGTCCCTGTTGATGCGGCAGTCAAAATTTTATTTCTATTTTCTTTTGCGCGTCTCTTTCTTGCGGCTGCAGCAGCTAGGATAATGAAAATAGGAGCAATCCCAATTGCAAAGCCAGTATTGCTTTTCTTCCAAACTTTAAAATTGGCTTTTTCAAAGTTCTTTAAGGGAATTTTTAGTGAATCATATTTACCTGTAATGCCGTCCAATGAATAAATGGTTCCTTGATGAAAATATTTTAAATATGAGTCGCCAATTCTCTCTAAAGTTTGGGCAAAAGAAGAACTTTCGTATTCCTTTATTATATTTTCTTCATAATCAATATCATATATCTTATTATTATAACTAAGCAAGATCCCTCTCGCTGTTGGAATATTCCATTTAGATTTTGAAATAATTTCAAAAAAATCAGGGTGAGTCTTTCCCAATTTTTTCCATTTCCTTTCTTTCAAATCTAATTGGAATGCCTTTTTGTCAAATTGAGTCTCATCATTCCCAATTTCTATACCCGTATTAATGATTTGTTGGTAAGGAATAAATAATTTTTCAGTGGTAGGATTAAACCAGCTCAAATCTTTGGCAAACGGGATATGAATTTCTTCATTTAAAGGAACTGCATCCCATTCTTTGTCTTTGGTATTATATTTCCTGAGAGTGCCAGAGGATTTCCAGAACCCATAACCACCAAGATTATAGATGTCTTTTTTATTAGTAAATAAAAAAGCTGAAATATTATAATTTAAATCTTCTGTATCATCTATTCTTTTAAAAGTTAGTATGCTATCAGTTGGGTTTTGTAGTTGGTACAATAAGCCGCTGCCATCAAAATGTATAAATAGTGTGTTGCTAGTTTTAAAGATCTGGTAACCTTTATTTTTTAAAGTAGAGTGTTGTGGATTAAATAGTTTGACCGGGCTGAGCTGAATTACCGTCGTAGAAGACGCTCTCTTTAAAAAATCAGTAAAAAATGGAGAAGATTTAAGGAAAACTACTGTATCTATTTCAGCAGAATACACGCTACATGACAAAAAGAAAAATAGCGATAAGCTATATAGTTTTTGCATAAAATTGAATATTAGTAAAAATCTTTCCACAAAATATAGGAAATAACCTATTCTGTCACTGATAACTTAACCTTTTTTTCAGATTTAGGCCATAAAAATCCGTGTTTTGCTAATAATCTCAGCGATTTACCAGCCACTAATTAGTATTGTTTCCGGGGGGGAGCATACTCTTGAAGTGGCTGTTTTTTTTACCCCTTCCTTTCCCCAATCTGCTGGCGCCACATGGCATAGTACAATCCTTTTTCAGCCAATAACTCGGCATGGCTTCCTGTTTCAACCACTTTGCCTTTTTCTAATACATAAATTCGGTCGGCATGCATAATCGTGCTGAGTCGATGGGCAATCATAATCGTGATTTGCTCTTTTAAGGCCGAAATAGACCGAATGGTATTGGTAATCTCTTCCTCGGTAATACTATCCAAAGCAGAAGTGGCTTCATCAAAAATTAATAAATTCGGATGGCGGATCAAGGCCCGTGCTATAGACAAACGCTGTTTTTCTCCCCCACTCAGTTTGAGCCCACTTTCACCAATTAAAGAATCAATGCCCTTGTCTGCCTTTGACAATAAATTATCGCAACTGGCTTTATGTAAAGCTATTTTGATTTCCTCATCGCTGGCTCTTGGTGCAACAAACAATAAATTCTCTTTTAAGGTACCTGCAAATAATTGTGTGTCTTGGGTCACAAATCCAATTTGGTTACGGAGCTCTTCCATATCTATTTCTCTGCCATCAATTCCATTATAGGAAACTGCCCCATCCTGTGTATGGTACAATCCCACCAATAATTTAACCAAGGTACTTTTTCCTGCACCAGATGGACCTACAAATGCAATGGTTTCTCCTTTTTTCACCTGAAAGGAAATTCCATCCAATGCATGAAAGCTGGCACTCTGGTGCTTAAATCGAATATCATTAAATGACAATGAACCAATTGGGCCTATGCCTTTAGGACTCGCTGGTTTTGGTTCTGATGGCTTCTGCATCAGGGTATGAAAATTATTCAAGGATGCTTCCGCTTCACGATAACTTAAAATGATATTCCCAATTTCTTGCAGAGGTCCAAAAATAAAGAAGGAGTAAAAAGTCAAGGTCATTACTTCACCGGCTGTTAGCTTTCCCTGAAACACCAACCAAAGTAATGTGAACATAATGACTTGTCTGAGCAAGTTTACAAATGTGCCTTGCACGAAGCTTAATGATCGTATGCTTTTTACTTTGCGTAATTCTAGGCCTAATATTTTATAGGTATTTTTATTGAGTCGATTGATTTCTTGTTCGGTCAATCCCAAACTTTTCACCAACTCAATATTGCGCAAACTCTCTGTGGTAGTGCCTGCCAGCGTAGTGGTTTCTTTTACAATATCTTTTTGGATGGCTTTGATGCGCTTACTTAAAAAGCTGGTAAGTAAGGAAAGAAATACAATGCCTACTGCATAAATAGGCATGATGCTCCAATGCAAACGAAAAGAGTAAACAGAAATAAATACAATACCTACGAGTATACTAAAGAGCACATTAATAAATGCGATAATGAATCGTTCTGTATCAGTTCTTACTTTAGAAAGGATTGACAGGGTTTCTCCGCTTCTTTGGTCTTCAAATTCTTGATAAGGCAACTGCATCGAATGCTTTAATCCATCCGTAAAAATTTTTGCGCCAAATTTTTGCACAATCACATTGCTAAAATAATCTTGAAACGCTTTGGCAATTCTAGATACCATGGCCACGCTTATCAATATGCCTAAGAACCCCAACACACCCCAAATGAATTCTGATTCGGTTCGGGTACCTGTTGCCACAAATTGTTTTTGTTCGTTAAAATAACCTGTTTGCAATGGATGCATGCCGTATTGGTCTAACAGCTTTCCAAAAAAGTAGGGATCCAACATGCTGAAGCTCTGGTTAATGGCTGCTAATAGCAAGGCCAATCCAATCAGCCATTTATAGGGTTTAAGGTAATGTAGCAATAATTTCATGGTAGGGTAAAGTTACCATTTGAGGCCTTATCCACCACTGTTAATAATAACATCATCTTGATTAGTGGGCAATAGGACTTTTAATCGGTAACTTCAAAAAACCCTATTTTATGCGTTGGAGAAAATTCAATGGAGAAAACATCATCTTACCTATTAAAGATGCAGTGGAGGAAGCCATTAAAAAAGAAACTGCAAATGGCACTAAATTAAAAGTTTGTATTGGCACAGACAGTCAAGTAAAAGGCGAAGACACTGAGTTTGCAACAGTGATTGTTTTTTTGAGAGAACACAGTGGTGGCTTTATGTACATCCACAACGAAAAAACAAAACAGCGGTATCATTTAAAAGAACGCATGCTTACTGAAGTAGCTAAGAGTATTGAAATTGCATACGAGCTATGTCCATTGTTTATTGAACACCATATTGAAATGGAAGTTCATGCAGACATCAATACGAATCCTATGTTTAAAAGCAACGATGCTTTGCGTGAAGCCATGGGATATATTTTGGGAATGGGCTTCGCGTTTAAAGCAAAGCCAGATGCTTTTGCCAGCAGTTGTTGTGCAGACAAAGCAGTGAACTAATTGCTCCCCAGCAAAGCCCTGAGTGATGCGCCTAATATGGCTTGTTTCTTGGCTTGAAACTGTTCTGCCTTATCTTTTGGTAAGCGCATATTGTATTCTTTTCCTGATGCTAAAGCTTTTTCAAATCCAGGGTTCCATTTATTAAACTGTTGTATATCGATACTCAGTTCATTTGCAAGTACCAATGATTGGTACCTGCCAGCTACCATAATTTCTGTTGAATTCGCTAATTCATCTGCGCTAAGTAATGTAGCGTCCCCATTTTGTGGGGTGTTTTCTTTTTGGTATTTGGTTTCTGCTGCAGTCATCGTAGTCCAACCGCCGCCACCTTCCATCACATAATGCGTTGCAATGAATTTCTTTACATGGTTTCGTGTTTCTTCGGGTAAATGGTATTGCAATTGCCAGAAATCTCTGCTGCCAGTTTTTCTAATGGCCTGCCTAACCCTTCCTGCGCCTCCATTATAGCCAGCTACCACTAAAAGCCAATCATTAAACTGTGCAAATAATTCACGCATAATTTTTGCTGCAACATGGGTGCTCTTATTGTAATCCATACGTTCATCTGGGTTTCGAACACTCAATCCAAAACGCTTGGCTTCAAAGTCCATGATTTGCCAAGGACCAGCAGCACCTGCCCATGAAACGACTCCTGCACCTAAATTACTTTCGATCACACTGAGGTATTTCATTTCTTTGGGTATTCCATATTGGGCTAATACACCATCATATAAATCAAAATAAGGTTTGCCCCATAGCTTCATTTTTTCTAAAGATTTGGTATGCTTTCGCATGTATTCTTGCACAAAGGAAACTGCTCTAGGGTTGAGTTGTGCAGCATAAGGCTTAGAAGCATCAAACTTATTTTTGAAGAGCGATTTAAAACCAAATTTATCGGTAGTGCTGTCTTTTTGTGCATGAGAACCCATCCATTGGAGTATGCATAATCCAACCAATATTGCCCGCAAGCAAAAGCTTAACTTATATTTTCCAAGTGGATTATAGCTGCCGTTTTTCATGGTTTCAATTGCATCAGCTGAGCACTCAATTGTAATAGATTCATTTCGTCGAAAGAACGCGTCATGAGTTGCAAACCAAAAGGCATTCCATTGGGATGTTTAAACAATGGAATGGATATAGCGGGTATGCCAACTAGGTTAGGATATACTGTATAAATATCTGCTAAGAACATTTCAATAGGGTCATCCGACTTTTCTCCAATATTGAATGCGGGTGCTGGAACAGTAGGAGAGAGTATGGCATCGTACTCGCTGAAAATAGTGTCGGTACGTTGTTTCAGCAGTTGGCGTACTTGTTGTGCTTTGGTAAAATACGCATCAAAAAATCCTTCACTCAATACGAATGTGCCGAGTAAAATTCTTCTTTTTACTTCTTCGCCAAATCCTTCTGAGCGAGACGCTTTATACATTTCCGTTAAATCAATCCCTTCTTGGCCTGTTCTATGTCCAAAACGTACACCATCATATCGAGATAAATTACTGGATGCTTCTGCAGTGGTTAATACATAATAAGTTGGCACTACGTATTCCAATAAATTAAAATCAATGGCTTCAACGGTATGCCCCGCTGCTTGAATGCTTTGTATGAAAGATAAAGTTTGAGCTTGTATAGCTGGGTCTAAGGAAGAATGATACAATGCTTCTTTAAAATAGGCGAACTTATATTTTTTTTCGCCGCTTGCTGATTCGCTCGCTGCTATAGACATACCGCGCTCAACCGCTTGTGTATAGGGCATGACCGGTTGTTGAGATACCGTGCTATCATAGTCATCAGCCCCTGCAATCACTTCTAAAACCAACGCAGCGTCTGCTACATTAGTTGAAAAAATACCTATTTGATCAAAGGAAGAAGCATAAGCGATCAAACCATATCGAGAGATCCTTCCATAGCTGGGTTTAATGCCCACTACACCACAAAAGTCGGCTGGCTGTCTTACCGATCCACCTGTATCGCTGCCCAAGCTAATCATGCAGAGTCCTGCTTGAACGGCAACTGCTGATCCCCCCGAAGAACCTCCTGAAACTTTATTGTTATCGGCTGCATTGCGCACGGGGCCAAAAGCAGAATTTTCATTGCTGCTGCCCATGGCAAATTCATCGCAGTTTTGTCGCCCTATAATAATGGCTCCAGCAGCCAATAATTTTTCTGTTACAGTGGCATTGTATACCGATTCAAAATTGCCCAACATTTTTGAGCTGGCAGTAAGGGTATGTCCTTTATGGGCAATCACATCTTTTAGCCCCACTACAACTCCGTGTAATGGACCTGTCAGCTCGCCTTTGGCTGCTGCCACATCTAATTGCTTTGCTCTTTCAATTGCTTCGGTTTCATACACTTCTAAAAATGCATTTAAGTGTGCATTTTCGGCGATGGCCTTGGTATAAAAAAGAACGGCCTCCACACAAGTGGTTTGGCCGTTTTGCAATGCTGTATGAAATGCTTTGATTGTAGTAAAACCAAACATTACGCGGTTGTGCTGTCTTTTTCTTTAATGCCTTCTTCTAATTCCTTCTTCACGTTGTTCTTGGCGTCATTAAACTCACGGATCCCTTTACCAAGACCTCTCATGAACTCAGGAATTTTTCTTCCACCAAATAAAACTAGGACTACGATACCAATGATCAGTAATTCCTGAAATCCTAAACTTCCCATAGTATTTATTTTAATGACGTAAAGTTAAGACAAATTGCTAGGACAAACCCAATAAAAAAAGCGCCACGAAAAATCGAGACGCTTTTTTATATGAAATATCGTTCTACTAGAAACGTTTTTCTTTAATACGAGCGCTCTTGCCGCTTCTTTCACGTAGGTAAAACAACTTCGCACGACGTACTTTACCTTTTTTATTCAATACGATTGACTCGATATTTGGAGAAAGGATAGGGAATAAACGCTCTACACCTACACCATCAGAGATTTTACGTACGGTAAATGAAGCAGTAGCTCCTACACCTTGTAGTTTAATAACATCTCCACGGAAAGACTGGATACGCTCTTTTCCACCTTCTACAATCTTATAGTTAACGGTAACATTATCACCAGCTTTAAAGCTAGGTAATTCTCTTTTCGCGGTTAATTGTTCGTGAACAAACTGTACTGCTGCCTGCATAACATTTATTTTTATCGGACGGCAAAGGTAATGGGAATATTTTAAAAAATGCAAATTTTCCTGATTTTTCTATCGAGCTACGTTTACAGCCCGCTTTTCCCTGATTACCGTCACCCTAATTTGACCTGGATAGGTCATTTCTGTTTGTATTTTTTGTGCTATTTCAAAACTCAGCTTATCGCTGTCTACATCGCTTACTTTGTCTGCTTCTACAATCACGCGTAACTCACGTCCTGCTTGAATGGCGTAGGCTTTCTCCACCCCTTGATAAGCCAGTGCCAAATTCTCTAGATCTTTGATTCTTTGCAGGTATTGCTGCATAATTTCCCTTCTTGCTCCTGGTCTTGCACCACTAATGGCGTCACAAGCCTGAACGATTGGAGAAATCACATACAACATTTCCATTTCGTCGTGGTGAGCCCCAATTGCGTTTACTACAGCAGGGTTTTCACCATATTTCTCGGCTAATTTAGCCCCTAACAATGCGTGGCTCAACTCGGTTTCTTCATCAGGAACCTTGCCTATATCGTGCAATAATCCAGCTCTTTTAGCCAGTTTAGGGTTCATGCCTAACTCGGAAGCCATAATCCCACATAAATTGGCTGTTTCACGGCTATGCATCAATAGGTTTTGGCCATAAGATGAACGGAAACGCATTTTACCAACAATTCTAATCAATTCTTTGTGTAAGCCATGGATACCCATTTCAATTACGGTACGTTCTCCAATTTCCATTACTTGGTCTTCTAGCTGGCGACGGGTTTTTTCTACCACTTCTTCAATACGAGCTGGGTGAATACGACCATCGGATACCAAACGCTGCAAACTCAAGCGGGCAATTTCTCTTCTAAGTGGATCAAAACTGCTGAGGATAATAGCTTCTGGCGTATCATCCACAATTAAATCAACCCCAGTAGCTGCTTCAATGGCACGGATATTTCGTCCTTCTCTACCAATGATTTGACCCTTGATTTCGTCTGTTTC
>JBBAJU010000049.1:0-10547 GCA_040403845.1 Sediminibacterium sp. | reverse complement strand
TATTGTAATTTGCGAATAGCACAATAGCCCCGAAGCGGGAAGAATAGGAAGAAATGCGTAAGTTAGGGGATGAACGCAGAAGAAAAAATACAGCTAATAAATAGCAAAATAGAAAAGTATAAAAGCGAACTAAATAAATATAAGTACGCTAAGTTTTGCATTGAAAGAGGTGAGCCTTTGAATGATGACGATTTAAAGTTTATAAAGCATTCATTAGAGCAATCGGGTGAATTTATAGCGTATCAAAGAATAGGGGAAAATGTTTGGGATGTAAGCCTAAACCCTAATTATGAAGTAAATGAAAGCGTTAAAAGAACAAATGACGCTATGGTTTCTAATATTGAATATCAAAAAACAATAGCCTATAAGACATATACTATCTTATTAATTAGTAGTATGGTTTCAGTTCTTTCACTAGTAATATCTATAAAAACAGCAAAAGATAAAACAATCCAAAAAGAAATATCAAAGTCTGCAAACTCACTAAAACAGATAGAAAAATCTGTAGAAAAGATGAGTCAAAAGGAAGGTATATTAGTTTTAGATACCGTAAAAGTTTCATTTAAAAAGTAGTTTTTTAAACAAACTTATAAATAGCATTTCTTCCCATTCTGTTGTGCGCTATTTAACATAATATTAATTATAAGAATAAATATATTAACAGAATTAACTGGTTATCAATTGATTAGATTGAATATTGGTATGTTCTTGGATTATTTGGTCTTTAATTCTTGGGATTAGAATAAAACAATGCATACATTTAAAACTATAATCTTAAAAGCGATAATTCATGTTCTCTAGAAGAAAATTTTTACAAGTTGGTAGCCTTGGATTAGGCAGTTTTTCTATTGCTGGTTTTGCTCCAAAATATGCTGGAAAAAAGCCTATTGTTTTATCTACATGGGATGCTGGTATCAGAGCCAATAAAGCTGCTTGGGATATTTTAAAAAAGAATGGTCGTGCATTGGATGCTGTTGAACAAGGTGTTATGGTCACAGAAAATGAACAAAACTGTTGTGTGGGTTTAGGTGCCAATCCTGACAGAGATGGATTTGTTACTTTGGATTCATCCATCATGGATGAGTTTGCGAATTGTGGCAGCGTGGCTTGTTTAGAAAGAATTAAACATCCTATTTCAGTTGCGCGAAAAGTGATGGAAAATACGCCGCATGTAATGTTGGTTGGTCAAGGTGCGCAGCAATTTGCTCTGTCTCAAGGGTTTACCTTAGAAAAAGAAGGTTTATCTGAAGGGGCTGAACGTGAATACAAAAAATGGTTACAAAAAAGTGAATATAAACCAGCTATCAATAGAGAAAATAAAGAAAATCAAATTGTAGCTGCACCTGCCCGATTGTCTGACGGTTCTTGGAACCATGATACCATTGGAATGATTGCTTTGGATGCCAACGGTAATTTAAGTGGCAGTTGTACAACCAGTGGAATGGGCTTTAAAATGCGTGGTCGTGTGGGCGATTCTCCCATTATTGGTGCTGGATTATTTGTAGACAATGAAGTGGGTGCAGTTGTTGCAACAGGTCAAGGCGAAGACATTATTCGCATGGGCGGAGCGCATACCGTAATGGAATTTATGCGTCAAGGATTATCCCCAGAAATGGCTTGTAAAAAAGCTATTGAAAGACTTTTGAAAATTAAAGGCAGCAAGGCAAAGGATATTCAAGCCTGTATGATTGCCATTAATAAACAAGGTGTCTATGGTGGATATGCTTTACAGAAAGGATTTAATTATGCAGTTTGTTATGCTGACGATAAAAATATTTTAGTAGATAGTAAATTTTTGATTTAATCATGTTGTTAGAAATATGTGTGTTTAATACTGCTACAGCCATTGCCGCTGAAAATGCTGGTGCTGATAGAATTGAATTATGTGAAAACTATGCCAATGGCGGAACTACGCCTTCTTATGGTTATTTAAAAACCGTTAGAGAAAAAATTGGTATTCCTGTATTTCCAATGATACGTCCTCGAGGTGGAGATTATTTTCATACCCAAGACGAAATTGACATTATTCTAAAAGATATTTTGCTATGCAAAGAATTACAATTTGAAGGCGTTGTGTTTGGTTTATTAAATCAAGACGGGAGTATTGATCAAGAAAATACAGCAAGATTAGTGGAAGCTGCATACCCGTTAGACGTAACTTTTCATAGAGCTTTTGATCGTTGCAAAGATCCTTTGGAATCGCTTGAAACCCTTATCCAATCTGGCTGTACAAGAGTGTTAACCAGTGGCCAATATCCAAAAGTAACCGATGGGTTAGCGCTTCTAAAAACATTGGTTGAACAAGCCAATGATCGAATCATCATTATGCCGGGCAGTGGATTAAAAAGCAGCAATGTGAAACATATTATTGATACTGCTGGTGTTTCAGAAGTACATACTTCTGCTAGAATCAGAATACCGAGCAGTACTGAATTTCGAAATCCCTTAATGCCAGAAGATTTCGATATTGATTTTGTTGATGCCAATGAAATAAAAAAAATAAAGTCCATCATAAACAACTGATGGACTTTAAAATATTGAGATAAAAAATTAATAAAGCATTCTCACTTTAATAGTATGTTTTACCAATTTCAATAGTTCAACGGCTTTTTTTGATAATTTCTTATCAATGTCTAATACCACGTAACCTATATCCTCATTGGTTTTGAGGTATTGACCAACAATATTGATATTGTTTTTAGACAAAGCGGTATTGATTGCACTTAATACACCGGGCACATTGTGGTGTACATGTAAAATGCGGTGTGTGCCTTCTATTGGTGGCAATCCTATCGCAGGTACTGTATGTGAACCATTGGTAATGCCTCGCTCTAAATATTGAAATAATTTGATGCTTACATCTTCCCCTATATTTTGTTGTGCTTCTTCGGTAGAACCACCTATATGAGGAGTTAATAAAACATTTTTCAATCCTTGCATCGGGCTTTCAAAATGGTCTCCATTTTTTTCTGGTTCCCATGGAAATACATCAATTGCGGCACCGCTGATATGTTTTTCTTCAATCGCTATGGCTAATGCTTTTAAGTCTACTACTTCTCCCCTTGCATAGTTAATTAAAATGGCACCGGCTTTCATTTGCTTGATGGCATTTTTATTAATCAACAATTTCGTTTGTGGTGTTTCCGGCACATGTAAAGAAACAATATCGGCATTGTTCAATACTTCCCTCATATTCTTTGCAGCCGTTGCATTGCCCAAGGGTAGCTTAGTTTCGGTATCATAAAACAATACTTTCATACCCAGTGCTTCTGCTAATACACTTACTTGTGAGCCTATATTTCCATACCCAATTAAACCAAGTGTTTTACCTCTTAGTTCATAACTTCCCTTGGCTTCTTTCATCCAAATACCTTGATGTGCTGCTGTATTTTTATCGGGGATTCTTCTAATCAACATAACACTTGCACCAATCACTAGCTCTGCTACACTTCTAGTATTGCTATATGGGGCGTTGAAAACAGCAACCCCTTTTTGCGTGGCTGCTTTTAGATCTACCTGATTTACTCCTATGCAAAAACAGCCAATAGCTTGTAATTTGGTTGCGGCATCTAAAACTTTCTTAGTAATCATTGTTTTTGAACGGATGCCAATGAGGTGAACGTCTTTTATTTCTTTGATCAATTCTTCCTCGCTTAATGCCCCACTCAATTTTCGAATATTCGTATAACCATTTTGCTTAAACTGTTGAACGGCTTTTTCACTAATATTCTCTAAAAACAGAATGTTAATGCGCTCTTTTGGATAGCTGGTGCTTGCTTGCTTGCTCATAGATGCAAAATAATGTTATCTATTCTTATACCATGCGCATAGTTTTCCACGTTGATAGTATAAGAAGCCACCATGGTTATCTTTGTAGTAATTCTAACCCTATATATTAAATGTTGAAATTGATGATAGTTCCTGTAATCAGTTATTTATTGATGGCTTGTAGTGGTTCCCCCGCCCCTACCACTGATACAATTAATGAAGGAAAGCCATTGGTGTATGCCAGTTTAAAATCGAGTGAAAAAGAGTTATACCTAAAAGCAATTAAACCCATTTATGAAAAGCAGTTGCTCAAAACAGGCTTTAATGGTGCCATTTTGATAGCCAAAAATGGAGAAGTGATTTTTGAAGATTATCAGGGCATGATTAATTTCTCCACCAAAGATCCTATTACCCCTTCCTCTACTTTTCATGTTGCTTCGGTGAGCAAAACATTTACTGCCATGACCATTTTAAGGTTGATGGAGCAAGGCCGCCTTGAGTTAACAGACCCTGTAGAGCAATACTTACCTTCCTTTCCTTACAAGGGAATTACACTAGAATTGTTATTGTCTCATCGTTCTGGTTTGCCCAAATATGATCAATTAATGGCTGGTACTAGATCATACGTTACCAGAAGAAAAAATAGAAGAGGTAGATGGGTTAAACAAACGGTTTATGTTAAAGATCCAGTAAGTGTTACAGGATTGAGCACCAATTATGATGTGTTGAAATTTTTGGCTGGAACCCCTCCTGCTCCTGAGTCTCAGCCCAATAGAAGATACAGCTACAACAATACCAATTTTGCCTTATTGGCCTTGGTAATCGAAAAAATTACTGGTCAAACTTATCCGCAATACATGAAAGACAGCGTGTTCAATCCCCTTGGGATGAAAGACACTTATGTATTTAGCTTAAAAGATACCGCTAATTATATACCCTCTTATACACCTGGTAAAAAAGCTTATCCTTTGGAAAAATTGGATTGCATTTATGGTGATAAGAATGTTTACAGTTCGGTTAGAGATTTGCTCCAATGGGATAAAGCATTGTACCAAGGTAAGTTTGTTAGTATGCAGTCTCAGCAATTGGCTTATGAACCATTGAGTAATGAAACCAGGGGAAAAAAGAATTATGGTTTAGGCTGGCATTTATATGTTGATCCTCCCAATCCTACTATAGTATATCACAATGGCTGGTGGCACGGAAATAATGCTGTTTTCAGAAGATTAATTGGGGATACTGCCACCATTATCATTCTCGGAAATAAATTCAATAGTAATATCTGGCAAGCAGGTAAATTGAGTGCCGTTTTCACTGATATGGATTTTCCTGATATGGATACAGAATAATAATTATACATCTACAAGGTTTATTGAAGCACCAAAGGGCTTTAACCCTTATTTTTGCCAACCTTAAACAATTTAACATTTGACACACAATTGCTTATGAACAATCTATTGTTTTATGCCGTTCCGGCGATGGGAGTCATTGGACTTCTGTACACATTAATCAAATTTAACTGGGTATCCAAACAGGATGCAGGTAATGCAAGAATGAAAGAAATCAGCACCTACATTGCAGAAGGTGCGATGGCATTCTTAAAAGCTGAGTGGAAAATCCTAGCTTATTTTGTTGTAATTGTTGCAATCCTTCTAGGATTTATGGCGCAGTCTAATGAAGACAGCCATTGGAGCATTGCCATTTCCTTTTTTATTGGCGCTGTATTTAGTGCAACTGCAGGCTATATTGGTATGAAAGTGGCTACTAAAGCCAACGTTCGTACTGCAGAAGCTGCCAAAACTAGTTTAAGCAAAGCCTTGAATGTTTCATTTACGGGTGGAGCTGTAATGGGCTTAGGTGTATCTGGTCTAGCAGTTTTGGGTTTAGGTGGTTTGTTTTTAGCATTGAAAGAATTTTTCTTTGTTTCTGGCGATCCAAAAGAAATGCTTCGCACCATTGAAGTTTTAACAGGCTTTTCATTAGGTGCTGAAAGTATTGCCTTATTTGCGCGTGTGGGTGGTGGTATTTATACCAAAGCTGCTGACGTAGGTGCAGACTTAGTTGGTAAAGTAGAAGCTGGAATTCCTGAAGATGATCCTCGTAACCCTGCTACTATTGCAGATAACGTAGGTGATAATGTAGGTGACGTTGCAGGTATGGGTGCCGATTTGTTTGGTTCTTATGTTGCAACTGTATTAGCTACCATGGTATTGGGTAATGAAGTAACTGCTGCTGATGGATCAAGATTAGTGGATGCATTTGGTGGCTTGTCTCCTATTCTTTTACCAATGTTAATTGCCGGTATAGGTATCATCTTATCTATCATTGGAACATTGTTTGTTCGCATAGGTGAAAACGCAGGTTTAAATACTGCAGTTGTACAAAAAGCATTGAACATGGGTAACTATGGTTCAATGATTTTGACTGCGATTGTATGTTATTTCTTAGTTGGAAATGTATTACCTGAAACAATGACTTTAAGAGGTGCTGAATTCACTAGAAATGGTGTTTACGGTGCTATTGTGGTTGGTTTAGTGGTTGGTACTTTAATGAGCATTATTACGGAATATTATACCGCAATGGGTAAGCGTCCTGTAATGAGCATTATCCGCCAATCTGCTACTGGTCATGCTACTAATATCATTGGTGGTTTGGCTATTGGTATGGAAAGTACTTTTTTACCAATTCTTGTATTAGCGGGTGGTATTTATGGTTCATTCCTTTGTGCTGGTTTATATGGAGTAGCCATTGCTGCTGCTGGTATGATGGCCACCACTGGTATGCAATTAGCCATTGATGCATTTGGACCAATTGCGGATAACGCTGGTGGTATTGCTGAAATGAGTGAATTGCCTGGTGAAGTTCGTGAAAAGACGGATATTCTAGATGCCGTAGGTAATACTACAGCTGCAAGTGGTAAAGGATTTGCCATTGCATCTGCTGCATTAACTGCATTAGCTTTATTTGCTGCTTTTGTGGGTGTTGCAATGCCAGATAATCAACATATTGATATTTACAAGGCGGATGTTTTAGCTGCTTTATTTATTGGTGGAATGATCCCATTCATTTTCTCTTCACTCGCTATTAGAGCGGTAGGTGAAGCTGCTATGGCAATGGTAGAAGAAGTTCGTCGCCAGTTTAGAACCATTCCTGGAATTATGGAAGGAACTGGTAAGCCAGAGTATGATAAGTGTGTGGCTATTTCAACTGAAGCCTCTTTAAAGAAGATGATGTTGCCAGGTGCTATCACGATTATCTCTCCTATTTTAATTGGTTTCTTATTAGGACCAGAAGCATTAGGTGGATTCTTAGCAGGTGCAACCGTTAGCGGTGTTTTGATGGGAATCTTCCAAAACAATGCGGGTGGTGCTTGGGATAATGCCAAGAAATCATTTGAGAAAGGAGTTGAAATTAATGGTGAAATGTATTACAAGAAATCAGAACCACATAAGGCTTCTGTTACTGGTGATACTGTGGGTGATCCATTTAAAGACACTTCAGGCCCTTCAATGAATATCCTGATTAAATTGATGTCTATCGTTTCATTGGTGATTGCTCCTACTTTAGCACATTTACATCCAACAGGTAATGCTGCTGAAACTAAAATAGAGAAGAAAATTGAGATCAGGGTAAATACTCAAGATTCTACAATGAACATGAATGCTCAGACAAATGCAGATGGTTTAACTGGTTTAATTGAAGCCTTGAAAACAGATGGTGTGATTGAATCTGCAGAAAATGTGTCGATTAAAATTGAAGCAGGTAAATTGATTATTAATGGCACTGCGGTTACAGATGATGTATATAAGAAATACGAAAAGTTCTATATGAGTATGAGCGATAAAGGTGTTGAAATTAAAGCCATTGAAATAAAGAAATAAATCAGATTATAACTACAAAGAAAAACCCCGATTAATCGGGGTTTTTTTATTCAAGCAAGCAATCGTATCATTTTTATTACCACTTATCAACTTCTTCTGTAGCTGTGGTATTAACAACTGGTGTTTCTGAACTAGTTGTGTTTGAACTAGCTGCAGTATATTCAGGAGCTTCGTCTGCAACAGCTGATACTGTAGAAGTTGCAGATGGTTCAGGTGTATATTGCTCACCATCGCCCTCGCCTTCTGGATACTCGTGGTTGAATGCATCAAAATCAAAGTCTGGCATTAAGTCTGTTTTTACAAAGTCTACCGCTTCGCCTAATGCTTTAATAAACTTGTTAAAATCTTCCTTGTACAGAAAAATTTTGTGACGGTCATAACCATTGTTATCAAAGCGCTTACGGCTCTCAGTAATGGTTAAAAAATAATCATTGCCACGTGTTGCCCTTACATCAAAAAAGTAAGTTCTTCTCTTTCCTGCACGGATGCGGGTGCTGTACACACTCTCCATTTTTTTTTCGTTGTTCTCGTACGCCACAGTTTATTTATTTGGTTAACAGTTTGTTAATGAATAAAAATAGGAGTTGTTTCCGAATTACCAAAAAAAATGAACAAATAATCAAACAAAAAATGAGCTTTTATTAAAGTTGAAACGCTGAATCTTTTAATGTGGAGTAGATTGCAATTGCATTTTATAAAGCTCAGCATAGTAGCCATTTAAATTCAACAGTTGTTCGTGGGTTCCCTGTTCAATAATCATTCCATCTTCAATAACAATAATCTGATCAAATTTAAACCCTGCAAATATTCTGTGTGTAATGATTAATGCTGTTTTTGCTTTTAAATATTCGTATAAATGTCCAACGATATGTTTTTCCGTTTTAGCATCTACTGCACTTAAACAATCGTCGAATAAAACAATTTCAGGTTCTTTAATTAAGGCACGTGCTATGGAAATTCTTTGCTTTTGGCCACCACTTAATGTAACCCCCCTTTCCCCTATCATTGTTTCATATCCATTTTCAAAACCCATGATTTCTTCATGAATACTGGCGCTTTTAGCTGCTTCTTGAACACGCTCCATAGTTGTATGTTCACTTACACCAAAACGAATATTATTGGCTACTGTATCGCTAAATAAAAATACGTCTTGCTGTACATAACTGATATTGCTTCTAAGCTGTTTTAAACTAAATAAGTGTAGCGGTTTTGATCCAATGGTAATTGATCCTTGATCTGGTTCATAAAAGCGTAAAAGTAATTGTGCTAAAGTAGACTTGCCTGAACCTGTTTTACCCAAAATCAATACTTTCTCTCCTCTTGCAACGCTCAAAGTTAATCCCTGTATGGCTTTGATGCCTGTATGCGGATAGGTAAAGCTTACTTCCTTAAATTCAATGGTTCCTGAAACCGGTTCATCATTTAATACTGTCGGATGATCTTTTATTGCAGGTTCCATTTTCAAAAATTCATTCAATCTTTTTTGAGAAGCTGCTGCTCGTTGAATCATACTTGCTGTCCATCCAATGGCACTTACGGGGAACGTAAGCATGTTGATATAAATGACAAACTCTACAATGGTGCCCACTTTCGTTGGATCTTCCATTGCTTGCATTCCTCCCACTAAAATAGTAATTAGGGTACTAATACCAATCATCAACGCCATACTTGGAAAATACAATGCTTCTACTTTGGCCAAGCTAATGGCATTGGTTTTATACTTTTCGCTATTCTGGTTAAAAAAGCCCAACATGGCTTTTTCTTGAACAAATGATTTGATTACTCTTATGCCTGAATAAGATTCTTGTGCATTGGTAGTTAAATTGGATAAATTTTCCTGAATGGATTCACTTTTTTTATTGATAATACTATTGACTTTGTAAATAGTGATGGCCAATAGGGGGAGCGGAGCCAATACCAACAATGTCAGGTTTACATCTTTGCTCAACATATTCACAATACAGAACCCAATTAATGTAATTAGGTTGATTAAGTACATCACCGCAGGCCCTGTATACATTCTAACCCTACTCACGTCTTCCGATATACGGTTCATTAAATCGCCCGTACTATTTTGTTTATAAAAAGTGGTATTCAAGCGCTGATACTGATTAAATACTTCATTTTTTTGGTCAAATTCAATATGCCTGCTCATTACAATAATGGTCTGACGCATAAAAAACATAAGAATTCCCCTAACAATAGCGATAAATAAAATACATAAGCTGCAAATGGCAATCAACCAACCAAAACTAAATTCGTTACCATTAATTAATTGAATAAAGCGGTTAACTATTCCATCATGTGCGTTATAAGGCAATCCTGGCTTGGCTCCTGGTAATTTTTGTTGCACTAGACTTATTACGTATCCTGTGATTTGCGGTGCTAAAACTGCAAAATAATTGGAGGCAATAACAAAGAAGATTCCAATAAAGAAACGCTTACGATACTTCCAGAAATAATGATTTAATGAGGCCAGTTCTTTCAATCCACTCAAAATTATTTTGCAAATATAACCTTGTATTAAAATAAGTTTTGGATAAAAAAAATTCAGCCCTTACTTTTGCCGCGGAGAGCTGGCAGAGTGGTCGATTGCGGCAGTCTTGAAAACTGTTGACTGTAACAGGTCCGGGGGTTCGAATCCCTCGCTCTCCGCCAAAGAAAAAGCCTCGAGTATTACTCGAGGCTTTTATATTTTTCACGAGTCTGAACCGAAGGTTCAAGCGAGGGAAAATAAATAAAAGCCTATGGCACGAAGTGCCTAGGCTTTTTCTTTGAGCCTCCCCCATTTAGGATCAGCGAAGCTAATCCCACCGAAGGTGAGGCGAAGCTAATCCCACCGAAGGATCAGCGAAGCTAATCCCACCGAAGGTGAGGCGAAGCTAATCCCACCGAAGG
>JBBAJU010000048.1:0-10990 GCA_040403845.1 Sediminibacterium sp. | reverse complement strand
CAAGCTGCCCAATTGAAGCGTGGAGAAGAAGCGGCTGCTTTCCAACAAAACCTAGTTCTCCCATCTCAAATTAGGCTTCAAATGGCAACACAAAAAGCTGCAGGAGGCGCTCAGTTGGCAAATGTTGGATTGAGTAATCTTTTTGGGGCAGCACAATCTGCGGCTACCCAAGATTTATACAAAGACGCATACGGGGGCGAAGATTATAGAAAGAATTTGGCATTAAAAGATGCCGCTAAGGCAGCAAGAATTCAAACTAGACAAGCTGATAGGCTTGCTAGAATTAGCGCTAGAAGAGGGTAATAAAAAAAATAAAAATGGCGGTTTCTATACCTCGCGAAATATACACTTTAGGAGCGGTTAAGTTAGATACTACTCCATTGGCAAGATTGCAAGGTCAATTGCAGGCAAAAAAGGCTGCCCAAGAAGAAGCTCTTGATAAATATCTTTTTGATTTACAAGGAAAATTGCCCAAGGATCAGGTTAGAGCTATCGATAGAAATCCTTTTCAGCAAAAAGTTCAGAATTGGATTAGTAAGGGTACTGCTTTAAGAAAACAAAAAGATAAATTTGGCGCGCAACAAGAGATTTTATCTGGTTTTCAAGAATTAATGGCCGATGCAAATGAATCAAAGGCGGCGAGTGAGCGTCAACAAAAAATTGCAGAATTGAAATTACAAGGGAAGCTTGATGCAAAAGATTTTCCAATCATAGATAAAATGAGCAGGTCTATATACGATGTTGATTTTTATAAAAAACCAGAAATAAAGCAACCCTACACTATAGAAGATTTTTCGGCTAATGTACCAACGTGGGATTTAGGAAAAAGAAAACAATTTATAGATTTTGCACTATCTGGAACTACTCCTGCTGGAAAAGAAAATTTGAAAACAATAGAGGATAAAGAAAATCTTACACAAACTACTACATACGACAAAGTTTTTACCCCAGAACAAAAAAAAGATATTTCAAAAAAGGCTTTAGCTATTTTATCAGACGAAAGCGGGATAAAGACTTATGAAGAAATTTTAAAAGAAGGAGCATCTGCAACACCAACAAAACAATTTGTTGATTTAGTTGCGGCCTATAATTCTGTGTTCCCAAATGATTTAATGAATAGTCCAGAAAAAGTGGCCGCAGCGGATATAATTTTAAATATGAGTGGCGTAAGGATGCCCGGAACGCCTGTCACTACTCCTTTGTTTAAGAAAAGGGAGCAATTTAAGGGCGCATTAATAGAGGGGAGACAAAAAAAGGAAGGCGTCGGCGTGAATCTTCTTGATTATGATGTCTTGGGAAAATATAATCCTCAAGTCGTTACTATAGTTAAGCCCGGAGCAACAGCAGAAGAAAGGGAGGCTATTCCAACCGAAGTTGTATTTGAAAGAGATATCCCATCCGAAGATTTAGAATTGATTACTAATAAGGGGGAAGTGGGAGCCATTACAGAAAAGGGAATGAAGCCTTATTTTAAAATTCGTTCCGATGGTAATTGGGAGGGATCTCAAGGGAAAGTAATTGATAGGTCTTTGGTGGCTAGGTCTAACCTTGACAAAACGTCTTTAGCGGAAGAAAGAAGACTAAGGCAGGGATTAATAAAAACTACTGCTCCAAAAGTTCCCGCAACAACAAAGAAAAAAGGAGAACTAGATTAAAAAATCAATCAAATGGATGAAATTCAAAAACTATATGATGCGCTTTCAAAAAGAGGCTATTATACTAAGTCATTTGATGATTTTAAAGTTCAGTTTCAAGACAAAGGATACCAAGATAAAGTATATAATGTAGTTTCTAGAGACGGTCTTTACACTAAGAGCAAAGACGAGTTTTTGTCAAAATATAGCGTTTCACCGCAAAAGGATACTTTTAAAAAAAAAGAGGATTCGGAAGTCGTTTTAGAAACTGGTGGGGAAGTTGGTACTTCAGAACCCCCATTGCGAAAAGAGAAAGTTCTTGATTACTTAGCATCCCTAAAGACACCCCCTGTTGTAACTGGCAAAGCTCCTATTATACCCAAAGAGAAAGCTATTCTTCCAGTACAAAAACCCAAGAAAATTGATACAAGTTTTGGGTTAACCAAGGAAAAAATTAAAGTAGATATCTCGCCCAAAGTAGAGGAAATATCTTTTGATGCTGATCCAATTGGTCTTGCTCAACGAAAAGCAAGTGAAACAAAGAACCTGCAAGAAGCCACAGACTACCTATCTGCCGCAGAAGTATTCAAGCAATTGTCAGTTCCCTCTGGCTACCAAGCTTATGTTCGTTCAGCTTCTCCATTGATTGATAAAAACACAGCGACGGGGTCGGTTATATTAGAGCGCGGGGGAAGATATGGCGCAACAACAGAAGGACTTCGCCAAATAAAAGCCCCAGATTTATCTACCGCTAACGAAGAATTTATAAGGCAGAATATTATCCCCCAAATAGAACGAGCGGCGGTTATTTACAAGGTAAGAGCAAACCCTTCTTTTGAAAAAGAACTAAAGGCGGTCAACACTAGCGTTGATGATCCTAATCTGAGAAGCGTCTTAGGGTCGGCAAAGATGGGTTCTATAATGGAGGAGTTCTTGAATAACTCAGATGTTGCTTCTTTTGCTAAAGAAGAAAACCCCAATTTATCTATTGCGCTGCAATATGCTAGAGATAAAAACTTCGATCTTAATAAAGAATGGGGAATATCTTCGGTAGCTAATAAAGTGAGCCGGGAATTTGAGAGGTCGGAAAAAAGAGGCGGCGCATTTGCTCCGTTTGCTACCGAAAGCCTTAAAAAAGATATTGATGAAGTTGCAAAACAAAAACTTAATCCCGAAGAATACGGAATTTATCAAACCTATATTAAGGGCAATGAAGAGCAGTATCTTGACACGCCATCATTTTTAGGTGGTGTTGCTGAAGGGGGTAAGGGCGTATTTGAAGGTATCTTGAATACTATTGAAAAAGTAACTGGTTTTGCGCCTCCAAAAGAAGATGTTATTAGGAATAAGTGGCGGGAAGAGGCGATGAACGTAAGCGCCAATCCAGAAGGGCTTAGAAATATTGTCGCTGAGTCGGGCAAGGTAGGTGGATTGGTAGCTGCGTTATTTGGAACAGGTAGTATAATTCGTGGCGGTTTAGGTATCCCAGCAGCAGGGACAAGTCTTCCCGCAACAACCTTAACCAATATTGCAGATGCCACTAATGTAATTACCGCTTTCTTGGGCGATATGATAGATGAGGGGGTAATAAAATACCCAACCGAGCCCGTTAAGGCTTATACATCAGCTATATTTAATACCCTTGTCTTTGCGGCAATGGGCAAAGACATCTTCCCCGGCGCTAAAGTTAAATCCGCTTTTTCAAAGGTTCAGCCAGAAGTAGAGCAAGTGGTTAAAAACTTAGCCAATGGTTCTATATCAAGAGAGGCCGCTAGGCAGGAATTAAACACCATTGGTAAAAAAGCAATTGATATTGCCGCAGCCGGTGTTTCCCAAAACGCAAAAGTATCAGCCGAGCTGACAGGGCTTAGCGTATTAAACGAAGGCCTTGATATCCTTATGGATATGGACGAGGACAAGCTTAGAAAGTATTACCCAGAAGGAGTGCACGGGGATACCTTCAAAACAATGTTCTTGAGCAACGCACTTGTTTCTTCAATTGCTGGATACGGAAAGGTAAAAAGAGATAACACGATTGCGAGGGAGTCAATCTATGAGGCGGCTAGCAACCCTAAGCGTTATAGCAGAATTATAGAGGACTTGGTTATCAAAGACCCCAATATCACAAAAGAGGAATTATTAAACAATCTTTCTTTTGCCGTAGAAACAAAAAGGCTCTTAGATCAAAGAGGTATACCGCCAGAAAGCCAAAAGCAGTATTTGGTTAAGGCCTTGGGGGAACGAGTGGCAATCGCAGAGAAAGAAAAAATAGCAGACTCTACGTTAAGGAAAGAGGCGGAAGATAAAATTAAACAAGCGCAAGCGGAGAAAGAAGCTATTTTAACAGCGCCAGAAGAGGCGCCAGAACTTCCCGCAGCAGAAATGCAACCATTGACTTTAGAGGTAAAAAAACCAGAAGGATTTGTTCCCGCACTAAAAAAACTTGGATATACGGCTGATGAAATAGCCAAAATGACTATTGAGCAACAGCAAGATATTGTAATAAATAAGACAGAACCAGCTAGAGCTGAAACTACAGCAAAACTTCCCACAGAAGCAGCGCCCGAAATAACAGATACGGAATACACTGAATTTATAGACAAGGGAATCGTAACACCCGAAAGGTTAAACGACATAGCCCAAAAAGTAAAAAACAAAGAAGCATTATCCGAAAGAGAGCAAGCTATATTTACCGATAAAACGGCGGATATAAATAAAATTATTGCGGGGGAAGTTGCGCTAGAAGCTAAGCCACAAATTTATGAATTTGAGGGTAAAAGATACGAGGTTACAGATAGCTCTATTACAGAAATAGAAACAGGAAATCTTCTCCCTGTAAGTAAAATAGATAAAATAAGGAAAGAAGGAAAACTTATAGAGGAAGCCGAAGCAGCGCCAGAAGTTCCCGCAGCACCCGAAATGGAAGATATGCCAGAACTTCCAACAGAAATACCCCCATCTGGTTTTAGGCCAGTAGAAGGTATAGAAGAATTTGAAGTTGTTGGCCCTAAGAAAGAAGCTCCAGAAACAAAAGAAGAAACTGATTTAAGAAAAAGGGCTCTAAACTTAGACGTAGAAGGCAATATAAGAGGCGAGGTATTGCAATATTTTATAGGGGGTGGCACGGTGAATCCCGAAGCGATAAAAAGGCTTTTCCAAAGAAAAGACAATAATATTCGATGGAATAATATGAAACCCGAAGAGAGAAAAACCAGAATTGGTTTTATGAAAAAGGGTTCCCCGAATATCGAAGCATTAGCCGAGAAGTTAGCTGGCGCAGACAGATTAGACATAACTCAAGATTTTAGAAACGCTATTGAAGACGTTTTACTTGGTAGCGGCGGTAAAAGAGATATGGCAAAAGAGCTTGTTGAAAGCTATGATGCCGAATATAAGATGATGATGCGCGATAAAGAATTGACTGAGTTAGGGGAAGAGATGGAGAAGCAGATTCAGGAGTTTACGGCAGGACTTCCCGAAGCGCAGAAAAAAGAAATCATTAAAGTACTTGACGAATTTAGGTTTGAAGACGGTACAATAGATTGGAATAGAATAGAAAAAGAAATAGAGGCAATAGATCCATTCTCTCCAGAAATTATTTTAAGACTATCACCAGAAACACAAAAAATAATACAAGATGGCATCAAGCAAATTAAAGACACAGGCCGAGTTAGCCGCGTTCCTGTCGAAACTGCTCCTAGCCCAGAAACGCTCAGAGGAGAAACCCGAGCAGCAGAAGCAACAGACAAAAGAACAGAAGCCAAAAACCAGCTAAGAGACGCTTTTAATGATTTGATGAATTTAGGGGTTGCCTATGACCCAAGATCACAAGCCGAAAAGCAAGTAAGGTTAACAAAGGCAATTATAAACGTAATTAAGCAAGAGGCGATTGGCGCTATAGAAGATTTACAAAAATATATTAAAGATAATTTAGGATTTGATATTTCGGATAAAGACGCCAAGTATCTTTTAATTGAAAGTAAAAAACCAGAATATGCCATTCAAGAGCCTACAGCAGGTGAGGTTCCTGTACAGCCAGAAGCCAGAGTTGGCGGAGAAGTGGCGGCAGGAGTTCCCCCAACAGAACCTCCAAAAGTTACCCCAGAAGGTGAAGCTCCGCGTGAAGAAAGGAAAAGGACAATCTTAAATAGAATTATTGATTCTCCAAATACTCCAGAAAGTTTAAAAGAAGAAATAAGAAAAAAGGGTTTATTTTATGAGCCAGCCAAGCAAGCAGAGGCTACTCGATTAGCGAATGCAATTATTGATGCCATAGGGATAGATAAAGCAGTTGAAATGGCAGATAGGGGAGAATTTGCTGATGTTTTTGGAGGTATGAATACAGCGGTTCTTACTGAAGCTGCTTCAAGATTAACAAATGATCCAGTAAAACAAGCCCAAGTGCTTGTTACACTTGATAGAGCGTCTTTATGGAAAGGTCAAGATATTTCTTATTTGCAAGAGTTTTATACTAAAAATCCATTAGGCGTAGTTATCTATCAAAACGCACAACGCAAGGAGTCTTTTAGGGAATGGTCGGCTCAAAAAGATAAGTCGTGGCAAGAGGCGCTCGATGTTCTTAAATCTGAAGTAGAGCAACTTAAGAAAGAATTGGCTGAGCTTAGAGCCAAACCAGAGGCCGAAGGAGTTAAAACAGCCAAGGCCAAAGCTGCCGCAGCAAGGCAAAAAAGAGCTTCTTTAATTGAAAAATATAAAAAAAATAAAGGAGGCGGTCTTACATTATCAGCAGGTGGTTTAACAAAAGAAGGTATTGAGTTTGTGGGGGAAGTCGCGGCAACCTACATTCAAGAAGGTATTGCTAATGTAGAGGTCTTAGTTCAAAAAGTATTAGCGGATATCAAAGATGTAATGGGAAGAGACATCCCAGAATTAAGGGACCAAATTGAAACAATTACAAGAGAATCTTTCCAGAAAAGAAAAGGGCAGTCGGTAATTGATAGGATTAGAAAAAAACTAGACGGGCTTAGCAACAAAGAAAAAGAAGAGGTTATTAGAAAGTCCTATAAAAAGATACTCGATAGCGGAGGCTTAGATTTTCAAGACTTTAAAGATATTATCGCAGATGTCCTAGGAAGAGGGCCGCTGACCGAAGAGCAGGCTAATAAACTAAAGCAATTAACGAAAACTGTTAATGATCTCGAGGTTAAGTCGCTTGAGGCGCAAGAGAAAAGAACGCCACAAGCTTTGGCTGAGTATGAAAAAGCCCAAAAGGAAGCTGCTATTGCTAGAAGGGAATTGGATCGCTTGTTTAATAGCAAGCCAGATCTTATGCGCACTATTACAAGCCTAATGCAGTTAAATACATTAGGTGTTGTTTCGCTTGTAGCAAACGTAACTTACAACGTAGCTAATCAGTCGCTCTTGAGATTTCCAGTTGGCGTTATTAATTCTTTATTAGACCGCTCGGTATCTGGCGTCGCTCGTTTAACTGGCAAAAGGCTTAACCCAGAAACAAACATATTGTCAAGGCAAGTTCAAAGAGAGTTTTTCTCAAAGATGGCCCTAGGCTTCAAAGAGGCTGGCGAGCAATTATATACTGGCTTAAATAGGCAAGATTACATACAAAGAGAAGTATACGGAGGTCAGATAAGACCCTTGGAGTCAATGAAGAACCTTTACAGTTTTTTGAAGGGTGAAAAAAAGATGAATCTTGCTAATTTTGTAGACAACACTTTGCAGGCAACGGTTGGTATACCAGCTGAGGCGGTAGCAAGATTATTAAGCGTTGGTGATAAGCCGTTTAGGTATGCAGCAGAAGGAGCAATGGCGGCTCAAATATCTAAGGCCTTGGGAATAAAGGGTCTTGATTATGATTTATTTGTAAAATTTCCCAAAGCTGAAGCTTATAGGGTATATAAATCTCAGGGATTTAGCGAAGCGGAAGCCTTACAAAAGTCGGAAATAGTAGAAAAAACAATCATTCAAGAAGGGAAGAGGTCGACTTTTCAGCAAGACAATTTCTTAAACGATAAGCTTTCTCAATTATTTAATGATACGCAAAGCGGGGCTGGCGCTTTTGTAAAGAGTCTCACGATTTCCCCCTACGTTAAAATACCATCCAATGCCTTTTGGTCTAACTTTAACTTGTTGCATCCAGAAATAGCGATGCTTCAGATGTTTTTACTTGGGGATAAGGCTAGAAAACTACAAGAAAAAGATCCCGTAGCCGCTAAGATGGCTCGTAGGGAGGCTAGGTATTGGTTTTCTCATGCAGCGGTAGGCTTTTCTTATTTGTCGGCCATAACATCAATGGTGGCCGCTGGCGTATTTACTCCCGGAGTAACTGCCGAAGAAACTAAAAAAGAGAGGGAGGGGAAACAGTATTATGGCAAGCCCGGAACTATTAATGTTATGAAGTTGATGGCTTGGCTGCGAGGGGAAGACCCAACAAAAGTAAAAGAAGGTTATGATGTTCAAATAAAATGGTTTGGTCATATTGGGTATTTGGGTAACGCAATAGCAAGAAGGGAGTTAGATTTGACGGAAGAACAAAGAAATAATAGGCTGTTATTTACGGAATTTCTTTTAAGCAATCTAACTGAAGATGCCTTGGAAGGGCTTCAATCTGGCGTATTTTCAAACACTTCCGCCTTAATCAATGCGCTGCAAAGCGAATTTTTTCTAAAGAGATATGGATTAAACGTAATTGGTATGCTATCGAACGTGGTTCATCCCGCCTCTTTAGCTCAATTATCAAGAAATGAGCTCCCTTATTACTCTTCAACCAAGGCCGATAACTTTATGGATGAAGTAAAAAATTCATTTATGCAAAGGTCAACTTTCGTAAGAGACCTAATGAATGTTGACGAAAAGGCGAAAGAAATAGAAAAAAGAAGAAATAGAGAATTGTCGTATGCGGCAACCGATCAAGAAAAGATTAAGATTAGGTCAAAATACGATGCCGATTTATTTAGCCTACAAACAGCAAAAGTTGGAATTTGGGG
Source organism: Sediminibacterium sp. (assembly GCA_040403845.1). Lineage (GTDB taxonomy): Bacteria > Bacteroidota > Bacteroidia > Chitinophagales > Chitinophagaceae > Sediminibacterium. The sequence continues at coordinate 2,391 of JBBAJU010000048.1, read as the reverse complement.
TGATAAGCTCGAAAAGAAAGACAATTTTATGATGCGGTGGTTTGGAATATCAAAAAGCAATCCCGACAACTTTGCCCAACCATTATATGATATTGTAAAAAGAACAAATAATATATCATATTTTCCCCCAACAATCAAGCCAGAAATAGAAGATCAAGGCAAAAAGACAGATTTAAATGTCAAGCAAACTATGGAGCTAGAGATGCTAGTGGGGCAATATCGTAAAAATCTTGTAGCGCCACTATTGAACGATAGCGTAGAAATAGAAGGGTATGGCTTATGGAGTGAAATTGAGGACAATCTCAAGGCCGAGGGCTTAACCGCAGAAGAAGCAAGAGTAAAAGCTGATGATATAAAATTAAATGCTATAAGAAACGCTTATAATATAGGGTTTGAATTTGGCAAACAAGCGTTCTTGGACGAACACCCAGAATTTAGAAACGAGGACTATGATAAAAGCGAAATACAAAGACGTAAAAAAGCGATGGAGAAGCTGAACAAAGAATTGAAAAAGCAATTTTAATTTTAGTAACTTTGATTAACCATTTAATACAATAAAGAGATGCCTTTAGTTCCTAATTTTACAACGTCACAACAAGCGGGGTTACCCTCTAATGTGATAATAACAGATGCCTCTACGGGATCAGATGTGGCTATTGTAAGCCGTAGGGTTTTTTTAACTAATTATGCCGGGGAATTTCTGGTAGCCAGCGGAACGACTACCAACTATACCGTTTGGCCCCTTGCGCAAAGCTCTATATCTATCGATTGCTTATCAGCCGACACCGCTGTTCAAATCACCGTTAATTGGGTGGATGCTGGTGGTGTAACACTCTATACCAAGACTTCCCTCGCAGGCTTCACACTTTTTAATGAGACCTTCTACTATTCGCTTACTCAAGGTCAAGCCGCAGTATCTCAACCCTCTTTCATCCTACAAGATACTAATTATTTTCAGAATAAAAGCAAATTGCGTGTTCTAATCGATAGTGGGAACCAAGCGGTAACATTGGGATACGATATTACCTCAGCTCAAGTTTGCTATGACTTGGCAACGAATATGGTTGACAATCAAAACTTCTTCTTCTAATGGCACTTACAATTCCAGATATTATCAATATTGCTAAAATATCGCAATATTTGTCAACGCTTGATGTGCAGAAGGGTGCTACTTTTGGACAACGACTTGTTCCCGAAACACCCCAAATACTTTACAACGAAAGAAAAGCGGTAGAATACTGGTATGGCCTTAGCCCTAACGACCCTTCTTTGGTAGAAACGTCTAACTATCTTTATTCTCTTTGTCGTGGCTACAACCTGCAAGCGCAGCAGATCTCAGGAACAGGAGGAACTATTAGCCCTGTTAATCCTACCCAGATACCTAATCCGTATGATTTTATAGTATCAGCAAGCTCTATTGTTCCATCGGGTGCTACATCAGCAACCTTGACAGCCTTTATTGGGTTTAATGTTTTGTTTGTTAGAAATGGTATCCCTCAAAGTATGATTAATGTAGGTGGGGGGAACTCGTACTTCTCTTGGAATAAGAACTTAGGTTTGTTTACAATAGACCCAGCGGCTATCACGGGAGAAGTTTTCCAAATTTATCCAGTATAAATGATTGAAAATCAATAAGTATGATGAAGAAGATATTTGCTCTTGTTTTTATTTTAGTGTTAGGGAAGATGTCATACTCGCAAAATTACCCTCTCACTCAACAGCTCGGATCAGACAGCACAATCGTTATTTCTAAAGGCGCCCTGCAATCAAGATTAGCCCCAATAGTTATCTCCGATACAACAGCAGCAAATAATCAGCGCATCAAAAACTATCCCGGAGCGCAATTATATACAGCCAATGGAGACTTTTACGTTAGAAATGCAACCGCTACAAAATGGGTATTGGTAAGCTCGGGAAGTTCTGGCCCTATCAATATTTACAATAGCGATGGAACACTCACGGGAAATCGCGTTCTTACTGGCGCTGGCAATTCTCTTACCTTCAATGGCATTAGCGGTCTCGGTATCAATAAGGTTGCTGATAGTGTTTTTACGGTGGAAGGGGGAATACACGCCACAGGGGGGCTTCGCCTTGATAACCTCACATCTTCCCCCGGCACAAAAACATTGCGAATAGACGGGCAAGGGGTAGTATCGGTAGCTGATACTACGGTATCAGGAGGAACAGTTACATCAATTGCCACTAATAACGGAACGGGAATTACAGGAGGAACTATTACGTCTACGGGAACCCTTGCTATTGACACCACAATTATTTCAACACGAGCTTGGCGACAAAAGGGTATTGATAGTGTAGCCGCCCTACCCAAAGTAACTTCAGTAGGACTCACTATGCCTGTTGCTTTTAATGTCTCGGGAAGTCCTGTTACAA
>JBBAJU010000047.1:0-11347 GCA_040403845.1 Sediminibacterium sp. | reverse complement strand
TGCGGCAATAATTTGTGACAGTACCAACAAAGAATGATCAATATGCCAACCAACATTTGATCCTGATACTTTTACATTGAGCTTGTCCGCTTCAGGAATAAAGGTTCGCAACTCATTTACGTATTGAACTAATTTTTTCATAAGTGTTGAGTTGTTTTTGTTGAATACAAGATTGCATAGTATTATTTCATCTGTAAAGTTTTAACTCAGGAGCCTTTTTTTCGAAAATGAATTTATCCGAAATATAAAGCTTATAAAAGTCCATAAAGGAAGGATCTCTACCAACTGGTATATATTCTCCTCTTTCTCCTTTTAAATCTAGCATAAAACTGGCCACTCTGTCTAAGCATGTTTTATATAATTCGTGTTTAGATCCTCCTGGAATTATTGCTGCTACAGTATTCCCCGAAATATCCCATGAATTTTTACCTGTTACAGGGTTATTGGCATGCCAACTAATGGTGATCACTCCTCCTTTATCATATCCCTCTCTAATAAAATTTTTCATTTTATTAAAAGAGACACTGTCTAAATTAAAGATTGCACCCAACTCAAGATCACTTAGTTCCCAACCATACATTACGGGGTATTCGCCTATAGCATCTTGCACCACACTTTTACCAGGTATATACTCCCAACCTAATCCGTACGCTAAATCATCTTGGTGTCCAAATAAAAGGCCCTTGGGTAAAATGCGGAATAGATTGTTGTAGAGTTGAACGGTAGTTGCAGTTGCTTTTTTATTGGCTGTTTTATAAACTTGGCCTATCATGGGAAATACAGTCGTTAAAAAAAACAGGTGAAAAATAATTTCTTCATTGGGATAACTTGACTTTACTCAATTTACCAATTTAATAGATAGCTTGTATGATTAGGGGTAAATAGAAAAAAATAACCCCGAGAATACTCGGGGTTACTGTGGGAGCACACGGGTTCGAACCGCGGACCCTCTGCTTGTAAGGCAGATGCTCTAAACCAACTGAGCTATGCTCCCTTATTGTTTGGGAGTGCAAAAATAGGGGCTCCAATCAAATTACCCAAAAAAAAATATACTTTTTAGTAATAAAAATTCATTTTTTTTGAAATAGACGTCCTTGGCATAATTTTACATCATGTCTAATTTCATTTTTTTGAATAATCCTCAAATTGGGGAAGCCATTGAATCAGACACAGACACCGCTATTGCAGATTCTTATAGTCTTGTGGTTTGGAATGATGAAGTAAATACATTTGAATGGGTCATTGAAACCTTAATGGAAATTTGTGGGCATAGCTTAGAACAAGCTGAACAGTGCGCCCTATTTATTCATCACAAAGGAAAGTATGCTGTTAAAAAAGGGGATTATGATATATTAAAACCCATGTGCGACAGCATTACAGACAGAGGCATTGGTGCCACTCTTGAATTGAATAACTAATGCATGTACTTTCCAATAAAATTTGGTTCCCACCTATTGAAGATGCATTATCAGATGGGTTATTGGCCATTGGTGGAGACCTATCGGTGGATCGACTAATCTTAGCGTACCAAAAAGGTATTTTTCCCTGGTACGAGGGCGAGACTCCTTTATGGTGGAGCCCTGATCCAAGATTTGTTCTATTCCCTGAAGAATTAATCACCAGCAAAAGCATGAAACAAGTAATTAAAAAAAATCTTTTTCAATTTAAATCCAATACTGCTTTTCCCGAAGTAATCAATCGCTGTAAAAACCAAACCAGAGAAGGTCAAAATGGAACTTGGATAACTAATGATGTAGAATTTGCTTTCAACCAATTGCACCAAAAAGGGATTGCCATTTCTGCTGAAACCTGGCAAGGGAATGAATTAGTAGGGGGATTATATGGCATCAAGATGGGGAAGCTTTTTTTTGGAGAAAGCATGTTCAGCAGTGTTTCTAATGCAAGCAAATTCGCATTTATACAGCTAGTGAAACAACTGATTGAAGAAGGGATTATTTTGATTGATTGCCAGGTATATACTGATCATCTTGCTAGCTTAGGAGCTACTATGATTTCAAGAAAAAGATTTAAAGCATTTCTTGAACAAAATATTTAATTACCCGGGATACCCGTACATTCTAGCTACGTCTCTTACAATTTTTTCCATATCTGCATCTTTGCTAGTAGGGTCGTAAGCTTGTTTTAGATTACCGCCAAAAATTACCGCAACGGTTTGCCAAAATGCAGCTGTTACAAATCCTTTATACTCGTCAATTATTTCATAGCAATTATTGCCAGTTTCTCGATTAATGAGCTTCATCAATACCCTACCCTGGTAAACAGATAATTTCGTTAATTGATCTGTGAACTGCTTTTTCATTTCTTTTTCTCTGGATCGTATAATTTGCCTTCGAACCTTCTTATCCTTTACATTTTCCAGTTGTAAATTGATTTCATTGATAATTCTAGAAGCAGCTTTTGCATAAGGATAGGTAACGTATACAGCGTTTCTTAACCTAGTCCACTCAGCCCAGTATTTTTTAGCAGCAGCAGATAGTTTCCCTTCAACCAAAACATTGGGCAACCAAGACTCCCCAATCGTATCACCCGTAGCAGTTACAAATGCATAGACTAGAACAGTATCATATGAACCTTTTTCTTGTCCAAACAAATATTGCTGGTTGGCCAAAAAGAAGAATGATAAGAAAATAATATAGCGGTTAACTAGTTTCACGGTAATTAAATTTAGTCATATTTGACTAATATTAATACTAAGACACAAAAAAAGTAACCTTCGGTGCTGCTATTACAAAACAGACTTTTGTATTTGTTTAACTCGCTGAATAATCGACATGACAAATCCAACTACCATTATGACAATTCCTAACCATAATAAATTGATCATAGGGAACTCATATACTTTAAGGGTAATTAAATCAGTAATATTCCCACTTTCTTTAACGCCAATTTCAAGCTTGCCAGCTTCTTGATCAATTACTTTATTAAATTTCAAAACAAGACTTTGAGAAATAACACTATCCGGTAAAGAACGAAGCTCTTGCCCTTTTAAAGCAATTCCTGGATAAGCGCGATATTGTTTGCCTTCCTTAGAAATGATTGTCATGTCTAAGAACAAAGCAGTTTCGTCTTTATTATACTTGTTTGCTAGTTCTTTAGGATTAACCGATACTTTATTCAAGATCATCATGCCATTTCCATAAAATAAAGTGTCGTTTATTTTAACAGCTTTATTTTTAAAGCTTACCGTATCTGCAGCTCTATTCTCTTGAAATGAAGTAATGTAAACAAAGATGTCTTTATGCCAATAGTGCTTTGCGGCAGGATTTGCTGCAAAGCCTTCCATACCTTTATTATTCTTAATTACATCTGGGTATAATTTGAATTGCTCAGAACCGTCTTTGGCTTTAAAATCAATTTCAAAATATCTTTTTCTATCTCTTGGATTGGTGGTATCCATGGTATAAGTAACCATATATTTACCCATATCAGTTGCCACCGCCTTAAACAAAGTAAGGTTCTCAGCAGGATCTCCAGCAGGATTTCCTTTTTCATCTTTGCTTTCAACACTCAATGGTGTTACACCCGTTGTGTTCCAGCTCAATACTGTTTTTTTACCAGATGAAATTAGAATACCTGCTAAAACCAATCCAAACCCAATATGCGCTACGGATGGACCTGCCGCCTTTATTTTGCCTTTAATCCCCAACCATAAAAAAGCTGTATTAGCAATAACCGCATATACAGCAGCAAATACTCCTAAGTGTATAGCGGCTAAAAATCCTGGACCTTTTTTGGTGTAAGAGATATCTCCCCAAATACTAATAGCTGCTGAAATAAGAATTGCTATGATTGTAGGGATTAGGATTTTTTTCCAAAACATTCCTTTAGGGGTATCCTTATATTTTAGGTATTGTGTTGTTGCGGTAAGTAATCCTAAAATGATTGCAACAAAAATTTGAATCTGATTGTGTGCAAACTCAGGGTCTTGAGGCGGTGCGATATTGGTTCCAAAAACTTTATTCCAAACAGGAGTAGATGTTTTAGCTATAATCACCATGCCTGATAAAAAAAGTACTAATGATCCAATAAACATCCAAAATTCTCTACTATAAGTATTTTCCTCTTTTACGATGGATGGAATACTTTTATACCGAATGAAATATAAAATCATTGCGGGCACGAAGAAAATGAGCACAAATAATAACAACTGTGCATTCAATCCCATATCTGTAAATGAGTGGACAGAAGTATCTCCTAAAATTCCACTCTTCGTTAAAAAAGAAGAATAGAGAATTAAAACAAAACTGATGATATAGAAGAAATAAGTAGGTCTTAAAGAATACCCACTATTTTTATAAATCAGGTTGGTATGTAATCCTGCTACCAATGTTAGCCATGGTACTAAAGAAGCATTTTCTACTGGATCCCATGCCCAATATCCACCAAAAGATAAACTTTCATAAGCCCAAGCACCACCCATCATAATACCTGTACCTAACACCGCTGCAGAAAATGAAGCCCATGGCAATGCTGGTTTAATCCAATCATGCTCCTTCATGCCAAGTCCTGCAATAGCAAAAGCAAAAGGGACAATAGTAGATGCAAATCCTAAGAAAAGTATAGGAGGATGAATTACCATCCAATAGTTCTGCAACAATGTGTTTAATCCAGTACCGTCTTTTATGAAGTCTAAGTAATTGGGTTGGCTAAAAATTGGAGCATCCATCTCATTACGCAATAATGCGAACGGACTGATTCCTACTTTAGATCCAAAGAAGTAGATCCCTAAAAGCATTGTGGCAATAAAAAATTGGGCGAAGCTGACAACAGTCATTACAGGTGCCTCCCATTTTCCTGCTTTCCATATTAAGATCCATCCCAATACACAATGCCAAAAACTCCAAAGCATAAAGCTTCCTTCCTGACCTTCCCAAAAACAACTTAATAAATATTCAAATTGTAAACTTAAATCACTGTGTGTATAGGCATATTTATACTCAAATAAGTGATTTGAAATAATATAATACAAACAGCCAAATAGCACTAAAATACTGATGGTCTCTACTAAAAATGCCCATCTCGCAAGAATTAACCAAGGTCTTTTCTCTTCTACTAATTTAGCTTTTGAAGCACTAAAAAAAGCAAAAGTTGCCAACAAAGAGGCAACTAAACTTAAGATAGCAAAAAAATGTCCAATTTGACCGGGCAATAAATGTTCACCTAAATAATTCATGAATACGTTTCTTAGCTGTAAAAAAGTTAGTTAGAAGTTTGAAGTTGCTTTTGCATAGCGCTTGGATCATCCTTGTATTTAGAGGGACATTTCAATAAAATATGCTCACACTCAAATTGATTATTCTTTACTTTCCCCTTCAAAACAATACGTTCGCTTTTTTCCATATCGGTTGGCTTAGTATCGTGATAAATTACTTTAATCGAACTACCAAGTGTATCAATAGCTGTAAAGCTCAAATAGTTGGGATTTTTTACCGCATCGTATTCGATTGCTTGGGTAGTGTCTAATTTTGCAATAAGATTCACAAATTTGCCTTCTTTTTCTTTTGCTGAAGCAATGGTTTCATAGGTTGTTAAGTCTCCACTATATTGAACTAAAACTGCAATAGCTGCGGCAATTAAAACCAGAATAATGATATGGGTTGTTTTCATGGCTAATTTTGAAGTGCAAAGGTAATTTAAAAACAATAGGGAAATAGAATTGTTGCTTTATGTAGCTTGTTAAAATTTTGAAGTTTCCACAAATAGTAAATATGACTAATAGCCCCGTAAATAATTTTGCTACAACCGAAGATTTCAGGTTATTCATCGCTAGGATTGTTTACGGAATGCTCTTTTTTATGATTGTGTTACAAATGATTTTGCAGCATTTGCCTTATCAATTACCCTTACAAAGCAACAGTTGGTTGATGTATCCCTGGATTAGGCCAACTGTCAGCATTGTTGCTTCAACCGCGGTTTTGGTAGGTTTTTTTATTCCCACTAGGGCTTGGAGTACGCTAACAGCCATATTCATGCTATTATTTAATTTTTGTTATGCCGATTTAGCCAATAATTCCTTTTACAACTTTATATGGTGGGTTTTATTGATTCCATTTTGTTTAAAAGAGCAGCAAGTCTATTATTTAATCAATAAAAACAAATGGTTAATCCTACTATTTGCGGCAGCAAATGGGTTCAGTTATGGGTTCAGATTGGTTGCCATCCCTTTATATATCCTCTATTTGTTGCCATTTCTACCCTATAAAAGGTTGTTTGACTCCTTTAATAAGTATTACGAACCCAGATAGTCGATAAATTTATGTAGTAATATCAAATTAGGAACTAACTTGCACCCCGTTTTCAATACAGCTCATTATGACTGACTTATCTGGCTTTAATCCTAACGCGGTAGCCAATCCCAACAACAATATTTTTGGCCTCCCATTTACAGAAGAGGAATCTCAAGTAGTTATCCTTCCGGTACCTTGGGAAGTCACCGTGAGTTATGGTGCTGGAACGGCAAGGGCTGCAGAGCATATTTTCAAAAGCAGTATGCAAGTTGACCTTTTAGATACCGATGGAAGTGCGGGTTGGAAACAAGGTTTTTTCATGAAAGAAATCGATAAAAAACTCTTGCTAAAAGGAGATTATTTAAGAAAAGAAGCAGAATTATATATCGATTACATTGCACAGGGCGCAGAGCTTACAAGTAATAAGTTTATGTGCAAGAGTGTTAAAGAAATTAATGAGGGAAGTAATTATTTAAACAATTGGGTATACGAGCAAAGTAAAGCCTTGCTAGATCAAGAAAAAATTGTAGGATTATTAGGGGGGGATCATAGTACCCCATTGGGCTTAATGAAAGCGCTGGCTGAAAAACATGGAGACTACGGAATCATTCAAATTGATGCACACTGCGACTTAAGAGTAAAATATGAAGGGTTTACCTACTCGCATGCTTCTATCATGTATAATGCACTCAATGAAATTCCTGCTATCACTAAATTAGTGCAAGTAGGAATTAGAGATTATTGCGAACAAGAATGGGAATACATTTGCAATAGTAATTTTAGGGTAATCACTTATTTTGACAAGGATATTAAAGAGAGATTATTTGAAGGGCAAAACTGGAAAAATATTACCAATGAAATGATACAGCACTTACCGCAAAAAGTGTATATCAGTTTTGACATTGACGGATTAGATCGTAAACTATGTCCAAATACAGGAACACCTGTTCCTGGTGGATTTGAAAGCGAAGAAATTATTTACCTTTTCAAAAAAATTAAAGAATCAGGCAGAGAGCTGATTGGATTTGATTTAGTCGAAATTGGTGTGGGACAAACCGATTGGGATAGCAATGTGGGGGCAAGAATATTATGGAGACTTTGTAACTTAATGGTATCATGAAAACCTTTGACTACATCATTGTTTTAAAAAAACGCAATCATTCCACAGTAGATGGGGTAAGCCAAATCATGTTATTGATTGCAATCATTGCATTTATTGGCAATGGCATAAATGGTTTATACAATGCCCTTTCTTCATACGCATTTGCAGTTTTGGTAATTGGCTGGGGAGCATTCTGTATTTGGCAAAAGAAAAAAGGCGGCGCTCCTTTTTATAGATTTGGTTTGTTATTGGCAGCCATGGGATGGTATAGCATGGCAGACGGCTTATGGATATCTTTAATTTATTTATTAGCAGCAATGCTAGAAAAGCAAGTAAAGTTTCCGGAAGAAATTGCCTTCGACGAAAATGAAATTGTATTCAATAGTTTTCCCAAAAAAAGATACGATTGGGGAGCTTTAAAAAATGTAGTTTTAAAAGACGGCTTATTAACACTCGATTTTAAAAACGACAAACTCATTCAAAAAGAGTTGGATGCTGATACCACCAAAGCAACAGAAGAAGAATTCAATCTATTTGCAAAAGCACAACTAGAAAAAACCACTTATGTCAGTTAAACCATTTTTGCTGTATTCCGATGGGGAGGGAAATATCTATGAAGACGAGACCCTCTATGCTGTTGGCCGTGCAGGCTGGGATGCATTTCCTGTTGAAGCAGATCAATGGATTGAACTACCACAAGGAGGGAATTTATATGAATTACCGGGCAGAAGGGGTATTGGCATAGATGTGGAGACAGGCGAAATGAGACTTTGCGAAAAAGGTTGGGCTGTGGCTGCATTTATTCCACCAGCGTATACTGGATTATTTATTGCAGCATATGAAACAATGCCTGATGCGCCTACCTTGCCATTATTCTGTTATACTGCTGTAGGTTGGATGAACGATAAGCATTATGTTCCAGCAATAAGAATAGAAAAAGATATCAGACAAGAAGCCGCTGGTTTTGATGACAACAAAGTAAAAGAAGGTACCGCCCATTTATTACAGGCCTATCCTGAAAATAGACTAGTAAAACATTTAATGGAAAACTGTTGCATGACTTATCATTGTCCTGCAGCAAGAAATTTTTCTTTAGGAAGATGGGAATGCCCTATCCCAACTTCACCCGCTTGCAATGCCAATTGTATCGGCTGTATTTCATTCCAACCAGAAGAAGAGACCATTGTAAGCACACAGGACCGGCTTACATTTAAGCCAATGGCCGAAGAAATTGTTGAATTTACGGTTCCGCATTTAATGAATGCCCCATTCCCCATCGTTAGTTTTGGACAGGGTTGCGAGGGAGAACCCTTGTTAATGTGGGAGACCATTAAAGAATCTATCATTGAAATAAGAAAGCATACGAACAGAGGAAGTATAAATATCAATACCAATGGATCAAAGCCCGCTGCAGTAGATGCACTTTGCAAAGCTGGATTAAATAGTATGAGGGTAAGTACCAACTCTGCACAAAAACATATTTACGAAGCCTATTATAGGCCCAATAATTATGCATTTGAAGATATCATTGAGAGCTTGAAAGTAATGCGTAAATATGGTGGTTGGACCAGCATCAACTACTTTGTATTCCCCGGAATTACAGATAGTGAAGCGGAATATGAAGCCTTGAGAAAACTAATTTCCGATACTGATTTAAATATGATTCAGTGGCGTAATTTCAATATTGATCCAGATTGGTATATGGGCAAAATTGGAATGAATGACACAGGTGAAATGTTAGGAGTAAAACAAATGATGGATTTAATTCAAGAAGAATTCCCGAATCTAAAATTTGGCTATTTTAATCCTCCAATGGAAAGAATTAAAGGGGATTATAACCACCAATTTGCAGGAGCTCCTTTACAATAATGCAGTCTAAATTAAGCAACCATACTGTTCAGGGTTTTTTATTGGCAATCATTGCTACACTATTATGGTCGGGTAATTTTATTATCGCAAGAAAAGTCAGCCATGCTATTAGCCCCATCAGCTTAGCTTTTTTTAGATGGACTTGCGCATCATTAGTCCTACTGCCATTTGCGTATAAACAAGTCATTGCTGAATGGTCTCCACTGAAAGCCAATTGGAGAATTTTAACCTGGATTGCACTCACAGGAATTGCATTATTTAACACATTTGTTTATGTAGCAGGGCATAATACCACTGCAATAAATATGGCTTTAATTGGCACTACCTCCTCTCCCATTTTTGCAACTGCAATGGCAGTAATCTTTTTAAAAGAAAGACTCGGTTTTTATAGAATCATTGGAATGATCATTTGCATTTTGGGAATTGTATTATTGATATCAAAAGGAAGTTGCGAGATATTATTTTCATTTAAATTTTCGAGTGGAGATACTTGGATTTTAGCTGGAGCATTTGCTTTTGCAGTGTACAATATATTGGTCAGGAAAAAACCTGTTAACATCAGTGCATTATCTTTTTTGCTCATCATTTTTGTTTTAGGCTCGTTGATGCTCTTCCCGTTTTTTATTATTGAGCAATTGACTGTTAAAACCTCTACAGATTGGTCGCCAGCTTTATTGGGTTCTATCCTTTACTTAGGTATTGGAACTTCTGTTTTGGCATTTTGGTGTTGGAACTTGGCCATTTCAAAGTTGGGTGCGGGAAGAACCGTTTTATTTGGCAATTTAATCCCCATTTTTAGTACTTTAGAAGCTATACTGATTTTGGGCGAAACAGTGACCCCTATTCATTTTTATAGTGGCATATTGGTAATTTCCGGATTAGTCATTGCAAATATTACTTTTAAAAAATAACTACTGGATGGATATCAACACCATGATATTACTATGCATTTTTGCTTTCTTAGCAGGGTTTGTTGATGCAATAGTGGGTGGGGGCGGATTGATTCAATTACCTGCAGGCATTATGCTATTGCCACAATTCCCAGTTGCAACTGTTATGGGATCTTTAAAAATACCTGCATTTACAGGTACCGCTTTTGCAGCAAGACAATATGTAAAAAAAGTTGCAGTAAACTGGAATCAAGTAGGGTTAATGTGCTTAATTGCTTTTAGTGCAGCATTTGCTGGATCGCAGCTCCTATCTATTGTTAGCAATAAATACATGAAGCCGGTTATATTTATTGTCTTAATCATTGTTGCCCTTTACACTTATTCTAAGAAAAACTTTGGACAAACCGTTCACAAACAATTATCTGATAAACAGCAATTAAAGTATGCCTTAATAATTAGTTTAGTGATTGGATTTTATGATGGTTTCATTGGGCCAGGAGCCGGAAGTTTCTTTATAATGGCATTCATAAGTATATTGGGATTTGATTTTTTAAAAGCAGGTACTCATGCCAAACTGATTAACCTCTCTACCAATTTAGGATCGATTTCTTTGTTCATGCTTAAAGGTACCATATTATGGACTGTAGCCATCCCAATGGCAGTATGCAATGCAATAGGTGGAATTTTAGGAGCCAAGCTTGCAATTTATAAAGGCAATCAGTTTATTCGAATTTTCTTTTTGTTAGTAGTGATGGCTACTTTATTAAGGTTTGGGTATGATATTTTTTTAAAGTAATTTCAAAGAAAGACCGTTCGATAATTCCAACCTGTTGATCAACCTTCAATGCAACAATTAATTTCTAAAGTCCAATATAATAATTTCGAAGCTGGTGAATTCGTAGATATTAAAGAACGTAATTACGAAGAAACAATCACATTGATTGAAGGATTTCCATGGAATAAGCAGAGAGAAAATTTTTCAGTAAGCTTAACCAATCCATCTATAACTATAGAAGGTAATGGGGCACTCTTTACCAAAATTTTTGAGCGGTTGGAATCAATTTATGAATACATAAAAGTATTCTTTGAAAAAAATAACGTAGACACAACTGGGTTAAAAAAAACGACTAATAGTCTTAGCAAGATTATTATTAATTTCAGAACACAGGACTTTGTTTATACATTTTCTTACAATAACAGATTTAAACTATTTTCTTACTTATATATGTTTATAGTTG
>JBBAJU010000046.1:0-12569 GCA_040403845.1 Sediminibacterium sp. | reverse complement strand
ATTTCACTCTTTTCTGCAAAATCTTTAATGACTAAAACGGTTTGATTAGAAATCTCCGTTTTTTCAATTTTGAACTCAAAATATTCATTTTTTTCGCTGTGTAACCAACGGAAACGAATGAATTTATTTTCTTCTTTGTCTAATACTTCGGCCTTTTCAGGAACACCGCCGTCCCATGAAAAACTGTAGACATTTTCCCACTCATCTACTTTATCGGCAAACCATTCCTGCAAACCTGCAGGTGACGCCAAAAACTCGTACAATATAACGGGAGAACATCTTACCGGAAATTCTAATGTAAATAGTTGCTTCTTACTCATTATTACTCTTTTACCATGTAGGTAGATGCAATGATATTAAATAATACCTATTACCCAAATGTTTTTTTATGAAATTCAATAATTACTCGTATAAATGTTTGTATAAAAGAACAGTTATTTATCTAAAGTGCTTATTATCATATTGTTATCAATTAATTTTTTAAAAACTGAGGAAAATGTTAAATTAGGTTATATCATTTTACCAATACTAAACTAGTTGTTATGGGTATGCGCCAACTCAAGATAACAAAGTCGATTACCAATCGTGAATCGCAAAGTCTAGAAAAATATTTGCAAGAAATAGGTAAAGTAGAATTGATTGAACCTGAAGAAGAAGTGCGTTTGGCACTTAAAATTAAGGAGGGGGATGCCAAAGCATTAGATCGCTTAGTAAAATCCAACCTACGATTCGTAGTGTCTGTTGCTAAACAATACCAAAACCAAGGGTTTACCTTATCTGATCTAATTAATGAAGGCAATTTAGGGTTGATTAAAGCCGCTATGCGATTTGATGAAACCAAGGGATTTAAATTCATTTCTTATGCGGTATGGTGGATCAGGCAAAGTATTCTACAATCATTGGCAGAACAAAGTAGAATAGTTAGACTGCCTTTAAATAAAGTGGGTTTATCTAGTAAGATTAGCAAAGCATATCAACAGTTAGAGCAAGCGTACGAAAGAGAGCCAACGCCACAAGAAATTGCCGATTTAATAGAAATGCCACTTGATGACGTTATTGCAACAATGAAAGCAGGATTTAAGCATATAAGCATGGATTCGCCTATAACCGATGGAGAAGATATTAGTTTAATTGATCTGTTAGAAAATACCAATGAAGCTAAAACAGATGAAAAGTTAGCATACCATGAATCCCTTCATGTAGAAATTGAACGGAGCTTAGGCACATTAACCGATAGGCAAAAAAAAGTACTTTGCTTTTTCTTTGGCATTGGGGTAGATCATGCACTCAGTCTAGAAGATATAGCAGCCCGCTTTAATTTAACCCGCGAAAGAGTAAGACAAATAAAAGATAAAGCCATTAATAAGCTGCAATCGGCCAACAGAGCAAGACAACTCCGTTATTATTTAGGCTGATTTAGAAATAAGGATTGCCCACAAATTAACCAAGCTAGTATATTTGCACCTCGTTCATCAATAAGTGGGTAATCATGTTTCAGAATTTATCAGAAAAACTAGAGTCAGCGTTTAAGAACCTTAAAGGGGAAGCCCGAATTAATGAACTCAATATTGCCAATACGGTAAAAGACATCCGTAGGGCATTATTAGACGCCGACGTAAACTTTAAAATTGCCAAAGAATTTACCGATAAAGTAAAAGACAAAGCTGTAGGTGCAAAAGTGCTGAATGCTATTAGCCCGGGTCAGTTAATGGTGAAAATTGTTCAAGATGAACTGACCGAATTAATGGGTGGGCAAGAAGCTGTTTTTGAAACAGAAGGAAGACCTGCAGTTATTTTGATTGCTGGTTTACAAGGTAGTGGTAAAACCACTTTCACAGGTAAATTGGCTAATTATCTAAAGACCAAAAAAGGCAAGAGTCCTTTGGTTGTAGCTGCAGATATTTATAGACCTGCGGCGATTGACCAATTAACCGTTTTGGCAGAACAAATTGGGGTGAGCATTTATAGTGAACGCGAGAATAAAGATGCAGTAGCCATTGCATTAAATGCCATCAAAGAAGCCAAGGCAACCAATAAAAATGTAGTCATCATCGATACGGCTGGTCGTTTGGCCATTGACGAAGTAATGATGAATGAAGTGGCCAATATTAAGGCGGCTGTTAATCCCTCAGAAATATTATTTGTAGTAGACTCGATGACTGGTCAGGATGCGGTGAATACGGCTAAAGCATTCAATGATCGCTTAGACTTTACTGGGGTAGTGTTAACTAAATTAGATGGTGATACCAGGGGTGGTGCGGCCCTTTCTATTAAATACACGGTAGACAAGCCAATTAAGTTTGTGAGCAGTGGAGAGAAAATGGAAACCTTGGATGTGTTTTATCCTGAAAGGATGGCAC
Organism: Sediminibacterium sp.; assembly: GCA_040403845.1. Lineage (GTDB taxonomy): Bacteria > Bacteroidota > Bacteroidia > Chitinophagales > Chitinophagaceae > Sediminibacterium. Next base: position 10,209 of record JBBAJU010000046.1, on the reverse strand, counting down.
AGCGAATTTTAGGCATGGGTGATATTACCACATTGGTAGAAAAAGCACAAGCACAATTTGATGAGGTTGAAGCCAAGAAACTAGAAAAGAAAATTCGTAAAAATCAATTCGATTTTCAGGATTTCCTAGACCAGTTACAACAAATTAAGAAAATGGGTAACCTAAAAGACCTGATGGGGATGATTCCAGGTGTAGGTAAAGCCGTTAAAGATATTGATATTAAAGACGATGCGTTTAAGGGGATTGAAGCCATGATTAGCTCAATGACTCCGCAAGAGCGCGCCAACCCCGACAGCCTTACTCCGTCCAGACGGGCTAGGATTGCAAAAGGTGCCGGAAAAGATTTAACGGAAGTAAACGCCTTTATGAAGCAGTTCGAACAGATGAAACAAATGATGAAAATGATGAATAATATGCCAATGGGCGGTCGTTTTCCTGGTATGAAACGCTAATCTTTGGTAAATTATCCGGAATATCCTAGATTTGCGCTCCCGGTTTCTACTGGGATTAACCCTATTTAATAACGCCTTTAAATTTCTATTTAACATGGCAGTAAAAATGAGACTTCAAAGACACGGAAGTAAGAAGCGTCCTTTCTACTTTATAGTAGTAGCCGATGCTCGTGCACCAAGAGATGGTAAGTTCATCCAAAAAATTGGAACTTACAATCCATTAACAGTTCCTGCAAGCATTCAATTAGATCGTCAAAAAGCTTTAGAGTGGCTTAACAAAGGTGCTCAGCCAACTGACACTGTACGCAGAATCCTTTCTTTCAAAGGAGTATTGTACCTAAAACACTTATTACGTGGTGTTAAATTAGGATTGTTTGATGATGCAACTGCAATGACTAAATTCCAAGAGTGGCATGCTACTCATGAGGAAAATATCAATCGCAGAAACAGCGAACACAAAAGCAAGCAAGTTGCTAAAAGAGCTTATGTTCCTGTAGTTAAGAAAGTAGAAGAAAAGCAAGAAGAGTCTGCTGCTCCAGCTGAAGAATCAGCTCCTGCAGAAGCTTAATTGTATGATTCATACATCTATTAGAGGGTCCAGTTAGCTGGACCCTTTTTCATTATCCCTATTCATTAGTAACTTGCATGCATGAAGGATTATATTCATATTGGAAAATTAGTAGCAGTATTTGGAGTAAAGGGTGAATTGATTTTAAAACATTCTCTAGGAAAAAAATCCAATTTAAAAGAAGCATCTGCCATTTTTGTGGAAGAAACAAAGGGCTCCTATATTCCTTACTTTTTAGAAACGGCCAAAGCAAAAGACGGGGAAGAAACTTTTATAAAATTAGAAGGAGTCAATAGTAAAGAAGCGGCTGCAAGATTTACAGCTAAACCAGTTTGGTTATTAGATGCCGATTTTAGAAAACTAGCTGGTAAAGATGCTCCTATATCATTATTGGGCTACGAAGTAATCACAGATGAGGACGAAAATTTAGGACCTATTGAAGAAGTAATTGAGCAACCGCATCAAGTACTGTTGCGAGTTACTTTAGAAGGAAATGAAGCATTGATTCCACTGCATGCAGAAACATTGGATAAGATAGATCGGGTTGCACAAAAAGTGTATGTTACTTTACCTGATGGGTTACTAGATATTTATAGGGGATTATAACTGACTAATCATTCTAAAGCGCGATATTGTTAAAGACCATGCAAGCCCTACAACGATATATTGCACACTTAGATTTAGACTCTTTTTTCGTTAGTGTAGAAATGATTAATGATCCTACATTAAAAGGGAAAGCGGTGATAGTAGGTGGCAGTGCCGATAGGGGGGTGGTAACCACCTGTAGTTACGAAGCACGTAAGTTTGGCGTGAGAAGTGCTATGCCAATGAAAACAGCCATGAAGCTTTGTCCTCATGCTATTTTAGTACGAGGAATACGTGGAGAGTACAGTAGGTATTCAAGATGGGTAACAGAAATTATTGCAGCCAAAGCCCCCTTATTTGAGAAAGCCTCTATTGATGAGTTTTTTATTGACTTAACAGGCATGGATAAGTTCTTTGATCCATATCAGTGGACAATAGATTTGCGTAATGAAATCATGGAGACCACTGGCTTGCCCATTTCATTTGGATTGGCTAGTAATAAAATGATTGCTAAAATTGCCACCGATGAAGCCAAGCCCAACGGCTATTTATTTGTACAACCAGGAATGGAAAAAGCGTTTTTAGCACCACTACCCGTTAATAAATTTTCTGGTGTTGGAGAATCCATGCATACAAAGTTGAATCAAATGGGTATTTATACCATTGAACAATTGAGTAATACTCCTATAGCTTTACTAGAAAAAGTATTGGGTAAAGCTGGACCAGATCTTTGGAAAAAGTCACAGGGAATTCATGAAGGAGTGGTTCAGCCTTATCATGAATCAAAATCTATTTCTACTGAAAATACTTTTGAAGAAAATAAAACCGATGAAGGGTTTTTATTAAGTGAGTTGGTAAGAATGACTGAAAAAGTAGCGTATGAATTAAGGCAAGATGGAAAGCTAGCTGGTTGCATTGCTGTCAAAATTCGTTACCCCAATTTTGATACCACCTCAAAGCAAAGCGCAATTAGTTACACGTTGCGTGATGATGAATTGATTCCTGTGGCCATCGATTTGTTTCATAAGCTTTATATAAAAGGGCAACCTATTCGTTTATTAGGAGTTAGACTCTCCGATCTTACTTCACACGTAATGCAGGGATCCTTGTTTGATGAAACCGATAAAAAAAGTGATCTCTATAAAGCCATTGATGCGGTTAAAAATAAATTTGGTAAAGGGTCTTTACAAAAAGCGCGAACCGTGAAATCTCCTGAAAAAGAGAATCCTACGAATGGATAATTTATTAGTCTACTAAATTGGTAGGAAAATACTATATTCGCATTCTAAACTAAATACAATGTCTTTAAGACTAGGCGATATAGCACCTAATTTTTCTGCTCAAACCAGTATTGGCCCTATTGATTTCTATGAATATCTGGGCAATCATTGGGGCGTTTTGTTTTCGCATCCAGCCGATTTTACGCCTGTTTGTACAACAGAATTGGGCAGAACAGCTGCTTTAAAAGCCGCATTCGACAAAAGAGGCGTGAAGGTTTTGGCGCTTAGTGTAGACAGCCTAGAAAAGCATGCTGTGTGGATTGATGACATTAATGAAACACAACATACCCATGTAGACTTTCCCATTATTGCAGATGAAGATAGAAGCATTGCTCATGCTTATGATATGATTCATCCCAATGCTTCAGAAACATTTACGGTTCGCTCTTTATTCATTATTGGGCCAGATAAAAAAGTAAAATTGATGATTACCTATCCTGCATCCACTGGCAGAAATTTTGATGAAGTTATTCGGGTGATAGATTCTTTACAATTAACTGCACAATACAGTGTGGCAACGCCTGCAGATTGGAAACAAGGGGAAGAAGTGATTGTTGTTCCTGCAGTAAGCACTGAAGATGCGATTAAGCGTTTTCCAAAAGGTGTTAAAGTGGTGAAGCCTTATTTGCGGTATACACCACAACCCAATCTATAAATTTTTTAGTTGTTGAATATGCCCGGCAATTGCCGGGTTTTTTTTGTTCAGTGTAGAATGGTTAACTTACTGCAAATACATTTTATGCGTACATATTTTTTGGCTGCAATTTTATTGTTGACTAATTCAATCATTGCACAAAGAACATTCATTCACTGCGGTCAATTGATTGATGTAAAAAACAGTACCCAATTGCCTGCAATGACCATTGTAGTAGAGGGTAATAAAATTGTAGAAGTGCAAAAAGGATATACTACTGCTACTGCAGGAAGTACTGTGATTGATTTGAAGAAATTAACAGTAATGCCCGGCTTGATTGATATGCATGTGCATTTAGAATCGGAAACAGGACCTGCTAGTTATTTAAATGGATTTACTTATAACCCTGCAGACTTTGCTTTTCAGTCTGTTGTATTTGCAGAGAAAACATTGATGAGTGGATTTACTGCTGTTAGAGATTTAGGAGGCACCAATGTAAATATCGCATTAAGAAATGCCATCAATAAAGGATGGGTTGTTGGCCCTCGAGTATATACCGCTGGGAAATCCTTGGCTTCCACTGGAGGGCACGCTGATCCTACCAATAATTATCGAAAAGATTTAATGGGTGATCCTGGTCCAAGAGAAGGGGTAGTGAACAGCGTAGAAGACGCGGCTAAAGCAGTTCGTCAACGCTATAAAGATGGAGCAGACCTAATAAAAATTACTGCCACTGGTGGGGTATTAAGCATGGCTAAAGATGGAAGTGGAGCGCAGTTTAGTATAGAAGAAATAAAAGCGATAGTTCAAACGGCCAATGATTATGGATTTAGAGTAGCTGCGCATGCGCATGGTGCAGAAGGCATGAAAAGAGCTGTCTTAGGTGGGGTTCATTCTATTGAGCATGGAAGTTATATGACTGAAGAAGTCATGGAATTAATGAAAGAAAGAGGCACTTATTTGGTGCCTACCATTGTTGCTGGTAAATCAACAGCAGACTCTGCTAAAAAACCAGGATACTATCCAGATATTGTAAAAGCCAAAGCCTTGGTGATTGGAAATTTTATTCAAGGCACTTTCGCTAAAGCATATAAGAAAGGGGTGAAAATTGCATTTGGTACTGATGCTGGTGTATATGCACATGGTAAAAATTGGATGGAATTTCAATACATGACCGAAGTAGGTATGCCCATTTTAGAAGCCATAAAATGTGCTACTGTGAATGCAGCAGATCTATTAGGCGACGATTCAATTGGTAGCATCGAAAAGGGTAAAATGGCTGATATTATTGCAGTAGATGGCAATCCACAACAAGATGTAAGCAGCATGAGCAGGGTACAATTTGTTATGAAAGGAGGTAAAGTATTTAAACAATAACTGCTACCCCTTCCATTTTTTTAATTGTTGTAATACTGCTCGCAAGTCTTTTGGCAATGGCGCTTCCAGTTGATAGGCAATTTCATTGTAAGTAAAATTCAATTGGAAAGAATGCAATGCTAATCTTGCCAAAATGGGTTTTTCTTCTTCTGCTACTTTAGCCAACTTGAAATTCTTTTTGATAGAAGATAACAAAATGGGTTTTGCATCTCCATATATTTCATCGCAAACAATGCTATGTCCTATATGCTGCATATGCACCCTAATTTGGTGGGTCCTTCCCGTATGTATTTGAAAACGAACCCAAGAAAACAACCTAAATTGTTCTAACACTTCATAATCAGTTAAAGATGGTTTACCCTTTACATGGGTCATCATTTTAGTGGTTTTTCCAGGATGTTCCATAATGGCAGCATCAATACTTCCATTCGTATTCATCATTTGCCCATTCACTAAACCCAAGTAAAACTTTTCCATTTCCCTACTTTCAAAAAGTTGGGAAAGGGCTTTATGTGATTCTTCGTGTTTGGCAAAAATAATAATGCCACTAGTGTCTCTATCTAATCGGTGTACGGTATAAATATTTCCGTAGCGCTGTTTTAATAAGTCTTTTAAAGACTTATCAACGCCCATTCTATCAGGGATACTCAATAAGCCAGAAGGTTTGTTTACAGCAACAAAATCGGCTGTTTCTACTATGATTTCAATACTCATGCGTTGGTTGCTGACTTGTTTTTTCTAAGGAAAGATTTGTTCATGAATTTTAGCAAACGCACTTCTTTGTCGTTTAAAAAACGCCACTTGCTTCGCTCTACATTTTTCTTAGTAAGGTTCGCAAACATTACTCGATCCAATGCTTTTACATCGTATCCTAAATGTTCAAAAATCCTGCGCACAATTCTATTTCTGCCACTATGAATTTCTATGCCTACCACATTCTTACTTTTGCTATCGGCATATCCTACTGAATCAGCTGCAACAAAACCATCTTCTAAAGTGATACCAGAAACAATAGAGTCCAAGTCTTTTTTAGTAACAGGCTTGTCTAAGGTTACTTCATAAATCTTCTTCACTTCAAATGAGGGATGCGTTAGCTTTTGCGCCAATTCTCCATCATTGGTTAACAACAAAACACCCGTGGTGTTTCTATCCAATCTTCCGACCGGATAAACTCTTTCTGGTGTAGCACCTTTAATTAAATCTAGCACTGTTTTTCTTCCTTGTGGATCGCTGGCAGTGGTTAAAAAGTCTTTGGGTTTATTTAATAAAATATAAACTGAATTGCGTTGTAAAAAAATGGGTTTCCCTTTTACTAAAATTTTATCTGCTTGAGAAACTTTGTAACCTGGTTCAAAAATTTTATCTCCATTCACGGTTACTTTTCCTTCTTTCACTAACTCAGCTGCTTCCCTTCTTCCACAAACGCCTGAATGGGCAACATATTTGTTTAGGGGGATTAAAGAGTCTCTAGTAGTAGCGTCTTTTTTATCGGCATCCATTGGGTTGCCAGGATAGCTAGCTTTAGTTGGTTTTCCGTTGCCCTTATCACTTTTGAAAGCTTTATAAGAACCCGCTGCAGGTTTGCTAGGTCCTTTTGCGGCCGTTACCGGTCTTCCTGCTCGGTTAGCAGATTTCTCTAAAGCACTTGATTTATCTATGGATTTAGTTCTTGGGGGAGCTACTGTTTTTTTAGGATCTACGTACTCTTCGCCACGGGCTTTGGCTTTTTTTCTTGCCCTCATTTCTTCGCCAGCTGCTCTTGCATCTGCTTTATTCTTTCTTTTTTCTTGGCGATAAGCTTCTTTAATGGCTGCGCCTTTTTTCTTTTCTGCAAACTTGCTGAAGTTGTCTGTACGTTTTTGCATGGTGTTGATTTGCTGTTTTACAACAGGATTTAAAATGATGTATTGTTTTGTTAGCCTTTATTAGCCAGTTGTCCGCAAGCTGCGTCAATATCTTTTCCGCGGCTTCTTCTCAATCTTGCATTTACTTTATTGGCTGCAAGAATATCCATAAAAGATTGCGTGTCGTCTTCATCTGGCTTGGTAAACTTAAATGCATCAATGCTATTGTATTCAATAATATTGATTAAGTCTGCTGGTATTTGTCTAAATACTTTGGTCAATTCTTCTGCATCTTTTGCAGAATCATTTAAGTTTTTAAACAATATGTATTCAAGGGTAATTTCATTACCGGTTTTCTTATAAAAATAATTTAATGCCTCTGTTAAAACCTTGATATTATTGGTTTCATTGATGGGCATAATTTGATTTCGCTTTGCATCATTAGGGGCATGTAATGACAAAGCCAATTTAAATTTAACCTGATCGTCGCCCAACATTCGAATTTGTTTGGCAACTCCAGCAGTTGAAACGGTGATTCTTCTAGGACTCATGAACAATCCGTCTTTTGCAGAAATGCGTTCGATGGCTTTTAAAACATTATTGTAATTCAATAGGGGCTCGCCCATTCCCATGAATACGATATTGGTTAATTTCTTTTCAAAAACTTGTTCAGCTTGCTGGTTTATCAAAACAACCTGATCTACAATTTCATCGTAGGTTAAATTTCTTTTGCGCTCCATATAGCCAGTTGCACAAAATTTGCAACTTAAACTGCATCCTATTTGAGAAGATACACAAGCAGTCTTTCTATCGTCGGTAGGAATCAATACTCCTTCAACTAAATGACCGTCAAAAGTTTTAAATCTACTCTTAACAGTACCATCATTACTGTATTGGGTAGCATCTACGCGCAAAGCTGGCAGAGAAAAATCGGCAGCCATTTTATTCCGCAGTTCTTTGCTAAGATTACTCATATCATCAAAACTGTGGGCATGCTTTTGCCATATCCATTCCTGCACCTGCTTGATTCTAAATTTTTTTTCGCCAATACTTTCGAAGTAGGTTTCCAAATCTTGTTGACTTTGGTGGCGAATATTGGGTAAAGAGGCACTCATTCTGTAAAGATAACTTATATCTTGCAGCCTCAACCATTCTATATGAGTAAAGCCTGCTATATCATTGATGCGGTACGTACGCCAATTGGGCGTTTTGGCGGAAAACTGAGTTCGGTAAGACCAGATGATTTATTGGCTACTGTAATTCGATCTTTGGTAGAACGCCATCCCAGCATAGATCCTACGGCTATAGAAGATATAATTGCTGGAGCAGCCAATCAGGCTGGAGAAGACAATAGAAATGTAGCCAGAATGGCTGCTTTATTAGCTGGATTACCCACAACAGTAGCCGGTACTACTGTAAATAGGCTTTGTGCAAGTGGATTACAGGCCATTATGGATGCCGCAAGAGCCATTCAGTGCGGGGAAGGTTTATTATACATAGCCGGTGGGGTAGAAAGCATGACCAGGGCTCCATTTGTAACGGCCAAGGCAGATGCTGCCTGGAGTAGAAAAGTAGAAACTTATGACACCAGTTTTGGATGGAGATTTATCAATCCTAAATTATCTGCTATGTACCATCCTTATACAATGGGTGAAACCGCAGAAAATGTGGCAAAAACATGGGGGATTAGTAGAGAAGAACAGGATCAATTTGCGTTTAATTCTCAAGAAAAATATTTTGCTGCAGAAGCGGCTGGTTTATGGAACGACGAAATAGTGGCAGTAGAAATGTTAGAAGATCGCATGGTAAGCTGGGTGAATAAAGATGAACATCCTCGCAAAACTAGTTTAGAAAAACTGGCTACTTTAAAGCCTGCATTTATTAAAGATGGTACAGTAACTGCAGGCAATGCTTCTGGTATTAATGATGGAGCTGCTGCAGTATTGTTGGCTAGTGAAGAAGCGGTTAAATTGTTTAACCTTCAACCCATTGCACGTATTAGTAGTATGGCAGTTGCTGGTATAGACCCCGCTATCATGGGTATTGGTCCTGTTCCAGCATCTCAAAAAGCATTGAAAAGAGCAGGGCTTCAGATTAACCAATTGGGTTTGGTAGAATTAAATGAAGCTTTTGCATCACAAAGCATTGCTTGTATGAAAGATCTTGGATTAGATGAATCAATCGTGAATGTAAATGGTGGCGCCATTGCATTAGGACATCCTTTGGGCTGCTCTGGTGCCCGTATATCGGCAACTTTGCTCCATCAGATGCATAGAACTCAAACTAAATATGGTTTAGCAACTATGTGTGTGGGGGTAGGCCAAGGGTCAGCTGTCATTTATGAAGGCCTTTAATAAAGATTAATTATGATAAAAGGTTTGAACCATTATTGCTGAATTACGTAATTTGTATTAATTAAAATATGTTTGACAATGAAAAAAATGCTTTTATTCGCTTTTATGTTGGTTGGATGTATAAGCGCTACCAACGCACAAACTGATACAACCGTTAACCAATTTATTGGCAAATACAAATTTGCTGAGGGTAGTCCTGTTTCTGAAGTGACCGTAGTTTTAGAAAATGGTGTATTAATGATGAACTCTCAAGCTGGTTCTTCTACTTTAGAGAAGTCTGCTGAAGATGTTTATGTAATTACACAATTCCAAGGTACTGCAAAGTTCACTCGTGACGGGAACAAGAAAGTAATTGGTGTAACTATTTTAGCGATGGGTTATGAGTTGGTGGGTACAAAAGAACCTAGCTCAACTTATTATTTGGCAACTAAAAAAGTTGTGTTGTTAAGTCCTCTTGTAAAATAGTTTTCTGTTCTCCAGTCACAATATTTTTTATAACGCAAGTTCCTTCTGTTAATTCGGTACTACCGACAATGACCACAAAAGGAACTTGTTTTTTTTCTGCATACTTGAATTGTTTATCAAACTTGCTTTGCTCATGATACAGTTCAGTAGCAATGCCACGATCGCGTAATGCTTGCATTAAATTAAACGCCCTTTTGCTTTCTTCAACACCTAAATTAAAGAACAAAACTTTGGTCCCTTTTTGTACTGCTTCAGGAAATAATTGTAGTTCTTCTAACACGTCATAGATTCTATCCACGCCAAAACTGATTCCAACCCCAGGTACATTAGGAACACCAAACAACCCAGTTAAATCATCGTAGCGTCCACCGCCTCCAATACTTCCCATTTGTGCGCCAATGGCTTTGATTTCAAATATTACACCCGTGTAATAATTCAAGCCTCTTGCCAAAGTAAAATCAACAATTAATTTAGCACTGTATTTATTTGAATGATATGCAATAATATATTCTAGTTCTTCAATCCCTTTTTGTGCAGTTGCATTGTGATTCATCAATTGTTTGAGCAATCCTATTTTTTGACTATTGTCTCCATCAATAGATAGATATTTTTCAATAATGGATATTTGCGCCTCGTTAATTCCTCTTTGT
>JBBAJU010000045.1:0-13489 GCA_040403845.1 Sediminibacterium sp. | reverse complement strand
AACCCGTCTTTGCCCCGTGAAAGGGGGCTGTCCTAACCGATAGACGAACCGGCCATGGTTTTATCTTTCGGGTTGCAAAAATAAGAGGCAATTTCTTTTCTGCCAAACTTTTTTATCAAAATACACAAATTGATTTTAGAAACTGTAAATTTGCGTCCTTAACGCTTATTAATTAAAATAAAATAGTTATCAATGAGTACAGTTAAAGTTGCTATTAACGGATTTGGAAGAATCGGTCGTTTGGTGTTTCGTCAGATTTACAATATGAAGGGAATTGATGTGGTTGCCATCAACGATTTAACCAGTCCAGCGGTTTTGGCGCATTTATTAAAATATGACAGTGCGCAAGGACGTTTTGATGCAACTGTTACTTCAACAGAAGATTCAATTGAAGTAAACGGTGAGACTGTAAAAATATATGCACAACGCGATCCAGCTCAAATTCCTTGGGGTGCACATGAGGTTGATGTAGTAATTGAATCAACTGGATTCTTTACCGATAAAGACAAAGCAGAAGCACATATTAAAGCAGGCGCTAAAAGAGTAGTTATTTCTGCTCCAGCTACTGGCGATTTAAAAACAGTGGTATTTAATGTGAATCATACCATCTTAGATGGTTCTGAAACCATTGTCTCTTGTGCTTCATGTACAACCAACTGCTTAGCTCCAATGGCTAAAGTATTGAATGATCAATACGGTATTTTAACTGGTATCATGAGCACTGTTCATGCATATACCAATGATCAAAATACATTGGATGCTCCACATCCTAAAGGTGATTTAAGAAGAGCAAGAGCGGCTGCTGCTAATATTGTACCAAATAGTACAGGTGCAGCAAAAGCAATTGGTTTAGTGTTACCAGAATTAAAAGGAAAGTTAGATGGAAGTGCGCAGCGTGTTCCAACTATCACTGGATCTTTAACTGAGTTAACTTCTATATTAAGCAAAAAAGTAACCGCTGAAGAAATCAATGCTGCAATGAAAGCTGCTGCAAATGAAAGTTTTGGTTACAACGAAGATGAAATTGTAAGTTCAGATATTATTGGAACCCATTTTGGTTCTTTATTTGATGCTACTCAAACTAAAGTGATGACTGTTGGAGAAACACAATTAGTGAAGACCGTTAGTTGGTATGATAACGAAATGAGTTATGTAAGTCAATTGGTTAGAACTGTTCAATATTTTGCTGGTTTAATCAGCAAGTAATCATTTTATAATTGCTTTAAAAGCCGTTTCGATTTTTCGGGACGGCTTTTGTTTTTTGGTTAAATTGCCTTTAAATATTTTTTATGACGAGTCCTTTTGTTGCTTTTAATTTTTCAGGAAAGAAAGCCCTTATTAGAGTTGATTTTAATGTGCCTTTAGATAAGCAAACCTACGAGATTGGTGATGATAATCGTATGCGTGCTGCAGTTCCTACTATTGTAAAAATTTTGCAAGATGGTGGTGCTGTTATTTTAATGAGTCATTTGGGTAGACCTAAAGATGGGCCAGAAACAAAAAGTTCATTAATACATATCACAGGGCATTTACAAGCTTTGCTGAGCAATGCAATGAATAAAGAAGTATTGGTACAATTTGCCAATGATTGCATTGGACATGAAGCTTATGATAAATCTGAAAATTTAAAAGCAGGCGAAGTTTTGTTGCTAGAAAATTTACGATTCTATAAGGAAGAAGAAAAGGGAGATGCTACTTTTGCCGAGAAGCTCAGTAAACTGGGAGATGTATATATAAATGATGCTTTTGGAACGGCTCACCGAGCACATGCATCTACTGCAGTAATTGCGCAATATTTTACTGCAGAACATAAAATGTTTGGCTTATTAATGGAAGGAGAAGTAAGAGCAGCTGAATTGGTTTTGCACAAAGCAGCAAAACCATTTACAGCCATTATTGGTGGAGCTAAAGTGAGTGATAAGATTTTGATTATCGAAAATTTATTAGAGCGCGCAACAGATATTATTATTGGAGGAGGAATGGCTTACACCTTTATGAAAGCCCAAGGAGGTCAAATAGGAAAAAGTCTTTGCGAAGAAGATCGATTAAATACTGCATTAGATATACTGAATAAAGCCGCTGCAAAAGGAGTCAATATTCATTTACCGGTAGACAGTATTGTAGCAGATAATTTTGCTGCTGATGCCAATACCAATATTGCACAGAGTAATCAAGTGCCAGATGGTTGGATGGGTTTAGATATTGGTCCAAAAGCAGCTGAGTCATTTGCAGCTACCATTAAAAGTTCTAAAACCATTTTATGGAATGGACCAATGGGTGTTTTTGAAATGGAAAAATTTCAGCAAGGAACCAAAGCAATAGCGGTTGCAGTAGCTGAAGCAACTGCAACCGGTGCATTTAGTTTAGTAGGCGGTGGCGATAGTGTTGCTGCAGTAAATCAATTTGGTTTTGCAGATCAAGTAAGTTATGTAAGTACAGGTGGTGGCGCCATGCTAGAATACTTTGAAGGAAAAGTATTGCCAGGCATTGCAGCCATTTCAACTCAATAATATTAAGCTACGTCTTCACCAGTTGCAGCTTGCATCATTAGGAACCAATCTTCACGGGTTAATTTGATGGAAGCTGCAATTTTTGCTTGGGCCAATCTTTCTGATTTAGTGGTACCAATTACAGGAAGTATTTTGGATGGATGCGTATTCAACCAAGCAATTAATATCTCATTTAATCCAGCCACATATTTTTCAGCTAATAAGGATGCTGCATGCGTAATGCTTCTATAGTGCGGATGTAAATCATCGGTCAATAAGCCTCCTCCTAATGGTGCCCAAGCCATAGGTACAATCTCATTTTCAATACAGTTGTCTAAAATACCATTGGTGAAAGGAGCAGTACAAATAATGGATACTTCAATTTGATTGTAATGAATTGGCACCCATTTGCGCAACATATTTACTTGGTGCGGTAAAAAATTAGATACGCCAAAAGAATGCACTTTTCCCTGCTTTTGTAGTGTTTGAATAGCTTCAGCAACTTCTTCCGGATTTAACAATGGATCTGGTCGATGAATTAAAAGCACATCTAAATAATCGGTGCCAAAGTTTTTTAATGATTGCTCTGCCGATCGAATAATATGTTTTCGGCTAGTATTATAGGATTTGATATTGTGGTTAGGTCTGTTTTCGGTGACCATCTGAATACCACATTTTGTAATCAACTTTAGTTGTGATCTTAACGTTTTGTCTTCTTTGAGTGCATCACCAAACTCTTCCTCTGTAGTATAGTCACCATATATATCTGCATGATCAAAGCTGTTTACACCAATTGCTAAACATTCATCAATCATAGCCCGATAAGCAGCAGTAGAAAAGTTAGCTCCCCATTTACCCCAACGCATACAGCCTGCTATAGGACCAGTTAATTGTTCTTGTGGTTTCATATTTAAATATAGGAATAAAAAAACTCGTTCTGTATACAGAACGAGTTTTATCAATCGGTAGGTTAATTAGATTAATATCTGTTGTATCCACCGCCGCCGCCGTTTCCACGATCGCGATTACCGCCACCGTATCCACCGCCACCGCGATTTCCACCACCGCCGCCATAGCCGCCACGGCTTCCGCCGCCACCACCATAAGGCTTCTTCTTAAAGCCGCCTCTTTCGCCTTCAGGACGAGGTGTAGATTCGTTAACAACAATTTTGCGATCCATAACATCAGTGTCATGTAAAGCAGCGATTGCAGCGCGAGCTGCATCATCATCAGCCATTTCAACGAAACCAAAGCCTTTGCTACGGTCGTTGTTAAATTTGTCGGTAACGATTTTGGCACTGCTTACTTCACCATAGGGAGCAAACAGGTTTTGCAGGTCTTCACTAGACATATTCCAGTTCAGATTTCCAACGTAAATGTTCATTTTTAAGAAATTAAGTGATCAAAAAACCAAAGCTAAAACAGTAACCAAAAACCCTGAACCATTTACGTAAAAACGTTCTGAGACCTGGAACTTCTGCATTTGGACAGTTAAAGATAGGGTTTTTAATGATTTGGGCGTTTTTTTTCCAAAAAATGACAAATCTTTATATATAGGAGAGCAAGCCAATTTATTGAATTACACAATTTAAACACAGTAGCTATTTTTATTAAACAATAGCTGAATATATTCCCTATTGATATTACTATTTAGCAAAAAAATGCCCCGAGTAATCGGGGCATTTACTATCATTTCAGTGAGGGATTATCCTTCTACTACTTCAAATTCAATTTCAGTATTGTTTCCGTTGCCAAAGTCGATAGTAGCTTTATACGTTCCTAACTCTTTAACATCGTCAACAATAGTGATGCGCTTACGATCAATTTCGTAACCTTTCTGGTCACGGATAGCACGAGTAATTTGTAAAGAAGTAACCGCACCAAAGATCTTACCACTGGTACCAGTTTTTGCACCAACCTTAACAGGAGATGACTTCAATACTTCTATTACTTTATTGATTTCAGCCAACATAACAGCTTCCTTCTTTGCTTTAACTTTAAGCTTTTCTTCTAATTGTTTCATATTAGAAGGACTTGCTTCAACAGCAAATTTTTGAGGAATCAAAAAGTTACGAGCATATCCGTTTTTTACGGTAACTAGTTCGTTCTTGCCGCCTAAATTGTCTACGTCTTGAATTAATATTACTTGCATTTTTTTGTTTTTAGTCCCAGCGCCCAATCGTTTGATTTTGATTTGACTGTCTCACGCTCTGCGTGATTAGGGATGGTTAACTAATTGGTCTATTTCAATAAATCTGTTACGTAAGGCAACAAAGACATTTGACGAGCTTTTTTAACAGCGTCAGTTACTTTACGTTGGTATTTTAAAGAGTTACCAGATAAACGACGTGGTAATAATTTACCTTGTTCGTTAATGAACTTCTTCAAAAATTCCACGTCTTTGTAGTCTACGTATTTGATACCGTATTTCTTAAAACGACAGAATTTCTTCTTTGGCTTCTCTTGCTTAATAGCGGTCAGGTACTTTATTTCGTTCTTTGCCATGATTATGCTTCCGCTTTTTCAGTTTTAGGGAATCCGCCATTTCTCTTGGTGTGGTTGTACTCGACGGCGTATTTATCGAGACGGGTAATCATGTGACGCATCACTTGCTCATCACGTAGTAACTGAATTTTCAATTTCTCAATTCCTTCTGCAGGAAGTGTGAATTCTAAAACCCAGTAGATACCAGTGGTTTTCTTTTGAATAGGGTAAGCGAGTGATTTCAATCCCCATGGATTGCTGTGAACGGTTGCACCGCCCAGTTCAGTGATGATATCCTGGAACTTCTTTTGAGAAGATTTGAAATCTTCTTCAGAAAGAACCGGAGTAAAGATCACCATCAATTCGTAATTGTTCATTACTTGAATTTTTTTGGTTAAAAATTGGTTTTGCCCAGTGGATTCTTGCAAGCAAGAAAATCTGCCAAATACAGATTTGGGGCTGCAAAAGTAGCTATTATATGGTTCTCATCCAAATTAGTTACCCGCTAATTCAATCATTGCGCTTAAATCGCTGACTAATTTGTCTGCATTGGAATCTCCTCCCACGCTTTTAAACCTAATTTTTCCTAATTTATCTAAAATGAATTTGGTCGGGATACCATCTACTTTATAGGAAGTGACCACTTTATAAGCATCAGATACATCTTTTTCGTCATATAATACATTGAAACTGTACTTGTTTTTGGTAATAAACTCAGAAACTTCTTTGGTCCTTTTTTCCATGGTTTCTTGATTTTCCCAAGTATTCACAAACAAAAAAGCCACATTAGGGTCGTTTTTATACTTATCCAATGCTTTTTGCATACCCGGAAAAGAGGCAATACAAGGTCCACACCAAGTTGCCCAGAAATCGATCACAACCACTTTTCCTTTTAAACTTGCAAGTTGCACTTCTTTACCTTCTAAGTTTTTCAATTTAAAATCTACAAAAGGTTCATTAATCATTTTTTTCACCAATGCTTCTCTTGCTTTAATCGCTGCTGCATTGGCTAGATTGTTAAATTTTTCATTAGCTGCTGATTCAGATCCTAATTCTTTGATCAACGCATTTTTGAGTACTGCTCTGGTTTTAGACCCTGCGGTATTTTTTTCTACTAATGGACTTAATTGGGCAACTAATTCAGCATTGGTTAATACTTTTTCAGCAATTTCTGCATAGCGATCATTGTACTCATTATTCCCCCATTTATTAATTACACAACCTTCTTTTGCATACGCTAGAGCAGTGTTGTAATCTTTCAATTTGAATAAGATATACGAATAAGTATCAACATACATGCCATAGGTTGTTTTCCTGACATCTTCCCACATTGCATTTGTATAAAAATCAGGCTTTGATTCACTAGGATTGGTGAGTTCCTTTTTTGCCCATTTGATAGTTTCTTTAGATAATTGCTCTGCCTGAGAATACATGGTATCTTTAGTATATGCCCAAACCCAAGCTATATTGTTGAATAAGGATGCTTTATTTGCAGGAGTTAATTTTGATGCATAGTAAAATAGTTTATTTATATTGAAATCGTTCTTCCCGTTTGCATAAGTTTGCGCAACCATTTGATACAATCGGCTGTATTCCGCTTTTTCATTCACTGTTACAGCTGGATATTTTTTTATCATAGCTTCAATGGCATCAATGCGTTTATCTAAATCTTGAATGGCATTCAATCCACGCATTTCATTGCTTCTTTTCCAATTACCTTCAGGATATTTTACCAGCATCTCGGCATTAATCTGATTTGCTTTTTCAGTCATTTTTACACCCCCTGCGTAAGCAGATAACATCATATAATCGTCTTCTTTCACATTTGGATGGGTAAGGATCTCTTTTGAAAGCTCTTCTATAATTGCATTTACAGCTTTTCTGTTGGCTTGATAGTTAATGGACAAATATTGTTGATAGAGTTGGTAATGTGCATCTGGAAAATCCTTCCATTCTTTATTCATTACTTCCAATGCCTTGTCTGTATTTGGCTCAATACCTAAATAATATTCTCCCAATCCTGCATAAATACTTGTAAGTGCATGACCTGCACCCATTACTGGCTTACCACTCGCATTATAGACCGAAATTAAGAAACCATTTTTCTTATTGTTGTCAATAATCTGATCTTCTTTGACCAAAAAGGCTAAAAATTTTGCATCATTGGGGACAACGAAAGACCCAGTATAAGTTTGGTTTTTTTGACTAGCAGCTGAAAATTCAATTACCCCATTTTTATTGTCTATAAAGTTGAAATGGTATACCCCAAACTTCGGTGCAACCTTACCAGGTAAAACAGAGCCTTTCGGGTTATAAGTAAAAACAACTTTGTCTCCTGCTTTTGGTTTAGCGGGTAAATATGTGAAACTTTGTGCGAGGATGCCAGTACTGATGAGTATGCTGGCAAAAAAAAATAAACTTTTGCTTGCTTTCATTTTTATGATTTAAAGTATTTAAGCTACAGCTTTTAATAAACAGAGGAGTGTTAATTTTTTATATTGTGATTATCAACTCATTAGAATGCTAATGCCGTTGTAAAATCACATATGTTGGAAAATGATCGCTAAATCCTCCTCTATAATTGTTCCCATCCCAAGTTCGCATTGGATAGCCTTTATACCTTCCAGTATTTTCTGTCATAAAGGGATGACGGTAAATTTCTGCTTTTAAAAACTTCCAATTATTTGAAGTGCTATCAAAAAAAGGTTGCGATAAAAGTATCTGATCAAATAATCCCCATACATCTTTATTTGCGAGCGTCCCAATCCCCCTATTGTAATACTGTATCCATGGATTGAAAAATATTCCTGCGTGTAAATCTTTTAATGTTCCTGTTGCTCCCAAAGTTTCTATAATGCTTTTATCGGTAGGGTTGTCGTTTAAGTCTCCCATCACAATAATTTTAGCGAAAATATTTTTTTGTCTAATGGAGTCTGCATGTTTTCTGCAAAGTAATGCAGCTGCTGCTCTTGCAGGAGCACTTTTTTCTTCACCGCCTCTTCTGCTTGGCCAATGGTTTACATAAATATGTATTTCTTCCCCACTCAATTTCCCTTTTACGTATAAAATATCTCTTGTGAAATAAGCTTCTTTACTATTACCGGGTAAAACGACCTCTAATTTTTTTGCATCATAGGGATGAAAAAAATCTTGCTGATAAAATAAACCAACGTCAACCCCTCGTGCATCTTTTGAATCAAAATGAATAAATTGATATTTTTTATTGCGTAATAAAAAGTGATTTGCTAAATCATTTAATACCGTGTCGTTTTCAATTTCAGCAACGCCAACGATTGCAGCACCCCTTGGATGCCATTGTTTGCCAAAATCTTTTAGTACATAGGCTAATTTATAAAGCTTATTGGTGTAAATATCACTCGTATAATGTTTAGCCCCATTCGGCGTAAATTCATCATCGTTGGTTATAGGGTTATTAATGGTGTCATATAAATTTTCAAGATTATAGAATCCAATTACAGCAATTTCAAGGGGCTTTTTTTGATACGATACCAAAGTGAGTATTCCTGCAAAAAGTAATATCCATTTCATAGACTCAAAATAAATTTTTAACAATGAATCTAGGTAAGCATTTGCCGAATTAAAATGGTTTTTTAAACGGCATGTATTCAAGTATTCAACACAAATATTTTTGAAACCTTGGCACTGTATTGCAAACTCAATACTTTTAATTGTTTGTAATTCCGCAAGTGAAAGTTTTATGCGGTTTGTTTTAATTTTTTTGGGGTTGATTAATGCTGTAGCGTTTTCACAACCTCCTGCTAAATCAACATTGTTTAAGCGCAAAAATCAATTTATTGATAGTAGTTTAGACAAAGAGGGGTGGAAATATTTTCAAGACCAATATACTAATGAAGCACTAATTGCCGAAGGTGATGAAGAGCAACTATTTGTTCCTTCTATTTTACAATCGGGTAAAGACTTGTTTAGTGCGCTAACAGGTTTTTCATTTAGCATAAGAAGATTTAGGCTAAAGGGATTGAGTAGTCGTTATTCCACAAACTCCATTCATGAAGTAACTATGAATCAATTATCTGATGGAGTTATTCCATGGGCCAGTTGGGGAGGTTTAAATGAAGTCACATCTAATAATCAGTTTGCTAATGGACTACATAACAATGAATACCAATTTGGTGCAATGGGGTCGGCTGTTTTCATGCAACTTAATGCCAGCAAGTTATTTCCGCAAACTACTTTAACGGTTAATTTTTCTAATCGCAACTATCATCAACGAATTGCATTTACTCATGTAAAGCCGATTAATAAAAACGGTTGGTCGTTTGCACACAGCTTCTCTTATAAACTTGGGGAAGGCGGAAGATGGGCTGCTAATTCATTTAATGGGTTTGCCTATTTTCTTTCGGTGGATAAGCGGCTAAAAAATCAATTATGGTCTTTAGTGTTAATTGGTAACCAACAGGTTAATACCAGAACTGCAGCCATCACTGATGAATTGGTTCAACTTTCCAATTCTGCACTTTATCAGCCAGGATGGGGATTGCAGGCAGGAAAAGTCAGGAATGCGAATTGGCAATTTAACCATCAACCCATTTTGATTTTGTCACATGAATACCAAGCTACTTCTCAAATAAAACAGGTGAGTTCGGTTTTGTTTAGTAGTGGAGAAAAATATAACACAGGATTAGATTGGTACAATGCTTCAGATCCACGGCCTGATTATTATCGGTATTTACCTTCTTTTTATAAAGACAGTATAATGTCTTCGGCTATTGCCAATCAATTGTTGGCTAACCCCTTACAATTGCAAATTGATTGGGATAAAATGTATTGGATAAATCTATATAGTTCTATCGATAGAAGAGCAAAATACTTGTTAGAAGACCGAGTTGAAAAATCAAAAAAACTAACATTCAATACTAGGTATGCTATTCAGTTTTCACCCAAACTACATTTGACTTTTCAAGGTCAATACAAGCTGGAGCAATACGAATATTTTAAAAGAGTGAATGATTTGTTAGGGGCTGCTTATTCTATCAACTATAATCAATTTGCCGCTGAAAATTTACCGGGGAGTACCGCCATTCAAAACGATTTAAAATCTCCGGATAAAAAATTATTGGTTGGAGATTTATTTGGCTATCACTACAAAATGCGACTGCATCAATGGTTGGCGATGGGTCAGTTGATATACAATCTGCCTCGATTTGATTTTTTTGCAGCATTCGAATATAGTTATACAAGTTATCAACGTGAAGGGTTTTATCAGAATGGGGTTTTCCCATACAATTCTTATGGTCGTTCTCCTCAAGATTTTTTTAAAAATGGACAATTTAAAATAGGTGCTACTTATAAAATGAATGGGCGGAATTATTTCTTCCTACATTCTGCCTATTCGAGTAAGCCTCCTTTGGTAAATGATTTGTATTTGTCTCCAAGAATAAACTCCAGTAAACAATTTTTTGCTACCAATGAAAAAGCCATCATGTTAGAAGCGGGGTACTTGTTAAATGCTCCAACTATGAAGGTTCGGTTAAATGGTTATCTCATTCAAATAAGGGATGCCATGGATGTATTGAGTTTTTATCATGATGGGTATAGAAACTTAGTGAATTATGGCTTATCGAATATTGGAACTCAATTATTGGGTTTTGAATTTAGTTCGGCTTACTCATTCAGTACTAATTTTACTTTGAATGCTGCTTTTAGTTTAGGAAGATATACTTATCAGGGTAGACCCAACTACATTGTTGTTGCTGACAATGAGTTGCATGCTTTGGAAAGTGGTGTTTTGTACACTAATCAGTTTCCTGTTACGGGAACTCCTCAATTGGCTTTTTTTAGTGGGTTGGTTTATCGGTACAACAGCAATTTATTTTTAAATATCAGTAGTTCATTAATGAGCAATCAATGGATTTCCTTTAATCCTATCCGAAGAACTTATGATGCTGCTCAAAATTTAAGACCTGGACAAGACCGCTCTTTAATTTCAAGTCCAACTGCCTTACCTAGTGCCTTTGTGCTTGATTTTTCTGCAGGGTATAGTTTTCGACTCAAGAAATTTAAAGACGGGCATGCCTACTATTTACAATGTTTTTTAGGGGTTAATAATTGTTTGAATCAATCTTTTGTTACTGGAGGATATGAGCAATTACGCTTCGACACACAGGGCGCTGATATAAATAAATTTCCTAACAAATATTATTTCAGTGCAGGAGCATTGTATTCACTCAGTTTAAAATGGAAATTATGAATACTATCGTGGGTACTAAATTATTTATCGTTTGCTTTTTTTTAGTTCTATTGTATCAGGGATGCATCAAGCGTTTTGATTTGCCTCCTGCGTATGAAGGAACATCTTTACAAGCCAATACCTCAATTAGGTCTTTGTACGATTCTCATATTGCTGGGAATGCTGAAAAATTTGTTGATGGTGAAATCATTACCGGTATTATAACTGCAAATGACGAAAACGATAATTTTTACAAGTCCATTGTTTTGCAGGATAGTACTGCTGCTATAACCATTCGGTTAGATGGGTTTGGCTTATCTGCTCAATTCCCACTTGGAATGCGGTTAATGGTTAAGCTTAACGGTTTGTGGATGGGTGAATATGGTGGAATGTTGCAAGTTGGTGGAAGTATTGATCGGTCTGATCCAATGTTTATAGAATTATTACCCATACCTGCTCCATTGTTTAATAAGCATTTGTTGAGTGTTCAAATGGAGGCTATGCCCAATCCAATTGATGTGACTTATAATCAGTTAAATGATTCAATGCACAGTAGATTAGTACGGTTGAGTAATATTGAATTTGCTGTTGCTGACACTGCAAAATCTTATGGTGACCCAATTAATAAACTTACAATTAGTCATTCATTAAAATTTTGTAGTGGTGGAACTGTTTATTTGCGAACAAGTGGCTTTTCTTCTTTTGCTGCAATTAAAACGCCAATCGGCAGTGGTTCTATTGTCGGAATTTATTCTGAGTTTGGTTCGCAGCGACAGTTAATGATTCGAGATACCAACGATGTACAACTTAAGCAAAATCGGTGTTTAGGAATAGGTCCTAGTGTTTTATTTTACGAAGATTTTGAACAATCCACTCCGAACACTAAACTCAATTTACCCAAATGGGATAACCTTGCTGAATCGGGTAAACTTTTTTATCATGTGCAAGCTCATCAGAATAATCATTTTGCCAGTATTTCTGCATTAGGAACCAATGAGTCTACATTAATTAGTTGGTTGGTTTTGCCTGCTATTCAATTGAATCAAACCGTTGGAGAGCGGTTGAGTTTTTTAAGTAGAGATGCCTTTGACAATGGGGCAAGTTTACAGGTTTTAGTGTCTAGTAATTATGATGGGAAAGGACAACCTTGGAAAGCGAAATGGACTATTTTAAATGCAAACCTTTCAAAAGGAGCATCAGGTGGTCTTGGGCCAACTTGGGTTAAGTCGGGTAATATCTCTTTGTCTAATTTGAATGGATTGATTCATATTGCCTTTAGATACATTGGATCAGACTTGGGTTTGGCGCCAGCAAAAAAAAATACCCAGTACTGGGTAGATGATGTTAAAATCACCTCTCAATAGGCTATTTAAGCCTGCCATTAACTATAAACCAACATAATTTATTAATTTAGTATTATGTTAACCGCAACCGATTTGACGGGAGAGGAAACGCAAGAAAAGAAAAATACAAAATTCCCCCTGCTTATACTGGCGATATTTATTACGGCTGCTGTATGCTATGCTCTTTTTTTATGGGTGTTTAAGCGCGGAAACATAACTCTAGAAAAAACGGAACAAACCTCAGTAGATGCGAATGCACAGGCTTGGTATGACGAGCAAAAAAAGTTGATGGAAAATCAGGTGAATATTCAGTCTGTTTAAGATAGTACAGCTGTGGATATGGTTCCAGTAGCAATTGATCCATCTACTACAAAAGAAGCAACACCCGTTCCTGTTATTCAAAAACCAACTTAAGTAACCGCAAATCCTCCACCTAAACCGAATAATAAAAAAGTAGAAGCTTTCTTTATTCCCCGAAAATATAAACCTAAAGTTATTGAAGCAAATCAAAGCATCGAAGTCAATGAAAAAAAGGATAATAAAGCAATTAAAGTAACTAGTAGTCCTAAGAATAGTCAAATTACCAATGAAGAACTAGCACGTTTCATGCAATTATTTCCTAATAGGAAAACATATATTCAATTCATTGGGTATACTAAACTTATATCGGAGATGGATGCTACTAAAAATTATATTGTTCAATTCTTGCGACAAAACGGTTGTACGGAAGTTTCTGATCAATGGAATTTTTGGTACCATCATACAGCTATTAAAGAAGTTCATTATGGACAATCGGGGGCAAATGGTGCTAATTTTTACATTCCTAGTTTCCGAAAACCCCAAATTTTCTGTCAAAATTTATTCAATAAGGCCCTTTTTTCGCTAATAGTTGTCATCCTGTCAGCAATTGGTTAATTGGTACTTTCTTTGCCAAGTTTTGGAAAAAATACATTGTTATGCAAAAA
>JBBAJU010000044.1:0-13621 GCA_040403845.1 Sediminibacterium sp. | reverse complement strand
GATGATTTGTGTATAGTAAAATCAATGTACACAGAAGCCATTAATCATGATCCTGCATTAACTTTTTTTCAAACTGGTGCTCAAGTGGGTAACCGACCTAGTATGGGTTCTTGGTTGAGCTATGGATTAGGGAGTGAGAATAAAAACTTGCCTGCATTTTGTGTATTACTCTCTAAAGGTAGTGGCAATGGACAAGGAGTTTATTCAAAATTGTGGACCAATGGATTTTTAGATTCAATTCATCAGGGGGTTCAATTTAGCAGCGGGGATAATCCAGTTCTATATTTAAATAATCCGGAAAGTATTAGCAAAGATGATCGCAGAAAAATGTTGGATAAAGTGAATGCGCTGAATGCTGAATCATTTAAAGAGTTTGGTGACCCCGAAATCAATACCAAGATTCAGCAATATGAAATGGCCTTTCGGATGCAAACGGCAGTGCCTGAAATTACGGATATGAGTAAAGAGCCGGAAAGTATTGTAAAATTGTATGGGCCCGAATGTTTGGTGCCTGGCACTTATGCAGCCAATTGTTTATTGGCAAGAAAGCTATCAGAAAATGGAGTAAGATTTGTTCAATTATATCATCAAGGATGGGATGGGCATAATAATTTACCTGGTGAAATTAAAGGTCAATGCAAAGATGTGGATCAGGCAAGTGCTGCATTAATTACTGATTTAAAACAAAGGGGTTTACTAGATGAAACATTGGTGATTTGGGGAGGTGAATTTGGAAGAACCAATTATTGTCAAGGGCCATTGTCAAAAGAAAATTACGGTAGAGATCATCACCCAAGGTGTTTTACCATTTGGATGGCTGGTGGGGGAGTTAAGCCAGGTGTTTATGGTGAAACGGATGATTTTGGTTACAATATCATTCAAGACAAAGTGCACGTGAATGATTTTCATGCGACCGTATTAAACTTAATGGGTCTAAATCATGAAGAATTAACGTATAAACATTTGGGTAGAAGGTATCGCTTAACTGATGTGGCTGGTAAAGTAGTGGATGGCATCATTGCATAAATAATTGTATGAATAGAAAATCATTTCTTTTACAATCTTCCATTTTAACAGTTGGAATCACTGGCTTCCCCTCACTAATGGCAGCAGCTAAAAAATCGGAGATAGTTTTAGGGCACAACCAAAAACGATATCGGCTTGATACTAAATGGGGACAACTCGATTTTAATCGATATCCCGTAAAAGATTGTCATGAAATGGTTCAGGATCAATTAGGCCGTATTATTTTATTGACCAATGAGACAAAGAATAATGTGATTATTTATGATAAAAAGGGGAAGTTGGTAAAAACTTGGGGGAACGAGTACCCGGGCGCACATGGCCTAACCCTCTTTAATGAAAATGGACAAGATTGTTTGTTTATTGCAGATAATAACCGGCATCAGGTAATAAAAACTACGATTGATGGCAAAGTGTTGCTTACCATTGATTATCCTAAAGAAGTAGGTATTTATAATAATGCATCCGAGTTTGTTCCTACAGAAACTTGCATTGCTCCCAATGGAGATATTTACATTGCGGATGGCTATGGAAAGGATTATATTATTCATTACAATTACAAAGGGGAATATATTCGGCATTGGGGTGGAAGAGGGGGTGAGCCCAAGCACTTAAAAAATGCTCATGGAATTTGTTATGATGGGAGGGATAAAAATAATCCATTGTTGATGGTTACCTCAAGAGAAGAAAATGCTTTTAAGCGATACACATTAGATGGGCAATACATTGATACCATTCCTTTGCCAGGGGCTTGGGTTTGCAGACCAGTTATTAAAGGTGATTATTTATATGCCGCAGTACTACAAAGTCAGCATAGACAAGGTCAAGCATCAGGATTTGTAACCATTTTAGATAAGGATAACAAAGTGATATCCAATCTTGCGGGTAGTACCCCAACCTACCAAGGTCAGGTCTTAACTGATATGTATCAAACCCTGAATGCTTTTAAATATCCACATGATGTATGCATTGATGACGAAGAGAATATTTATGTTGCACAGTGGAACTCGGGATATGTATTTCCTTATAAATTAACTCCCGTTGTCTGATGGTTAAATTGATTTGTAGAATGATCTTGTTATTGCCTTGTAGCTTATTTGCGCAAGACAGTATACAGTTAACCCCACCACTGATTAAGTATCATTCTATTTTCTTTTCAAAGAAGACGCAGGTAGAATTGGCATTTGCATACCCCAATACGGCCATTCATTATACGCTTAATCAAGAAGAACCCACTATTGCTAGTCCTATTTATAAAAAGCCCATCCGCATTCAAAATAATCTCACTACTATCAAAGCAAAGGTTTTTGGTGATCCATTTATACCATCCGAAACCGCTTCTGCCACTTTTATACAAGAAGGAAAGAAAATAGTATCCATTGTTCACACTCCTCCCAACCCAAAGTATATTGGATCTGGCAGCAATACGTTAATTGATTTAAAGGGTGGCAACACCGCAATAGGCGCTGCAACTTGGTTGGGCTATAATTGCGATACAGTAACACTGCAATTAACTTTAGCCAAATCGCAATTGATTAGCGAACTACTTTTTAATTTTTTACAGAGTGAAAATGCTTGGATATTTCTTCCAGATCAAATTCTAGTACAATGGTATAATGACCAAATTGGAAAATATGAGTTATTCAAAAAAGAAATGATTGATGACGCTCCTCAAACAACTGGTAGTACTTGTAATTATCGAGTGATTAAAGTGGCTGATAAAGTAATGACCAGTCAATTGTTGATTCATATAATGGTTAAAAAAAGTATCCCTGATTGGCACCCGGCAAAAGGGTCACATGCTTGGATGTTCATTGATGAAATAAAAGTGTATTAGTATGCGCGTAACACAGAAATATATTTTCAATATTGTTTTTGGAATCAATATATTATTGCTTTTTTTAGTGGTCTTTGAAAACAGTTTGGCTATTCCTGTTTGGCTCCAAGTTGCAGGTAGAATGCATCCATTGCTATTACATTTCCCCATTACGTTGGTGTTGTTATTTCTTTTTTGGCGTTTTTTAGTAAGAAAAAAACTAAGTGAAAATAGTTTGGCGAATAGTATTGATGGTTGGCTTTTATTAATTACAGCTCTAACACTATCAATGACTACCCTGATGGGTTTCTTTTTATCTAAAGAAAATGGGTATGATCATAATACATTGCTTTGGCATAAATGGTCTGGAATTGTTATTGCATTTGTTATGGCCTTTTGGTATGCCTATTCGGATTCTATATATAGGATACCTTGGTTAAATTATTCCACAGGCACTTTAAGTTTAATACTCATTCTATTTACTGGTCATCAAGGAGCAGTAATTACCCATGGACCCAACTTTTTGTTAGCCCCTATACAATCTAATACCACAGAACAGCCTGTATTGTTGGCTGATGCCGAAATTTATACCCATTTGGTTCAGCCCATTTTGCAAACAAAATGCTACAGTTGTCATAACGATAAGAAATCAAAAGGCGAATTGAGAATGGATACTGAATCGCTATTGCTAAAGGGTGGTAAGAATGGAAAGCTTTGGGATAGTGCAGCTTCCGATTTAGGGTTGTTAATGCATAGAGTGCATTTGTCTGTAGAAGATAAAAAGCATATGCCCCCAATTGGTAAGCCACAGTTGACTGAAACAGAAATTCAAATTTTAGCAGCATGGATAAAAAAAGGAGCAAATTTTAAAACGAAAATTTCATCGTTGCCTGAAAACGATGAATTGTATTTGATTGCAAAAGAAAAATTCAATCAAAAAGCTATAATTGACTACGATTTTGAACCCGCTTCTATTACAACAATACAAAAGTTGAATACAGATTATAGAGTAGTGTCTCCCTTAGCAAAATCTTCTCCTGCATTACAAGTCAATTTTTTTAGTCCGAGTGCTTTTTCAATTGATCAACTTAAGGATTTATTGGCTATAAAGACACAGATTGTCAGCTTGAATTTAAATAAAATGCCTGTGCAAGATGATGCATTCCCTATTATTGCACAGTTTAGCAATTTGCAAAAATTAAATCTTTCTTTTACCCAAATAACAGGAAAGAATTTAGACCAACTTAAGCAATTACCATCTTTGCAACAATTGTCGCTCTCTGGTACTAAAGTAGAAAAGAAGGATTTGCTGGTATTGGCTTCTTTAAAAAATCTGTCTCAGTTGTTTATTTGGAACATAAATATTTCGGCAAAAGATATGGTTGATTTCAAAAAGAATATGAAAACTGTATTGATTGAAAATGGCTTTAATGATGATACTTCTAGGATTAAGTTAACTCCACCTATTTTATTAAATGAGGAACAAGTAATTACTACTCCAATTAAGCTAAAACTAAAACACTATATTAATGGAGCGTCTATCCGGTACACATTAGATGGAACAGAACCCGATAGTATAAATGCTAAAGAATATACTGCTGATATCATTTTAGCTGGCAACACAACAGTTAAGGCCAAAGCGTTTAAAAAAGGTTGGATCAGTAGCAATACCATTGAAACTTATTTTTTCAGTTCAAAGTATAAGCCCGATTCCGCAGTGAATATTATGCGCGCCGATGATAACTATAGGGGAGATGGTGCAAATACTTTAATTGATTTAGCTAAGGGCGAAGTCAATAATTTTAAAAGCCCCAAATGGTTAGGTTATAAGTTGAATCGAATGGAGTCTTTGCTGATGTTCAAACAACCTGTATCCATCAGTAGTGTTATTTTGAGTACATTGGTTGATATTGGGAGCTATATTATGCCTCCTCAATCAATTGAAGTATGGGGTGGAAATCTACCAGGACAATTAACCTTATTGGGTCGGCTGGTTCCTCCACAGCCATCTGCTGTGGTGAAAGGGTATCTTAGGGGATATGAAATAAAATTTCCTCCAACCAATCTGAAATATTTAAAAGTCATTGCGGTCCCTGTTGGGAAACTTCCTACATGGCATCCTGGAAAAGGAGATAAGGGTTGGGTATTTGTGGACGAAGTGTATGTGAATTAGGGAGTGGATTGCCTACAGCTACTAGTTCTGATTAGCTACGCTGATCCTTCTCGCTTTGCATTACCCAAACGCCTCCCGTTGCCTGCGGCAACTCGGCTGTTTTGTTTAGTCTCTTAGGCAAATGAATTCGCCATGTTCCTAAAACAAAACAGCCACTCGCTTCGCGAGTGGCGTTTGTTGCCCGACCTGGATTCGAACCAAGACATACTGAACCAAAATCAGTTGTACTACCCTTATACTATCAGGCAATCCGACCCAATCTTTTGGAATGGGCTGCAAAAATAAGACTAGGAGTCAATCGTTCCAAATTTTTTAATTCGAAAAATTGATTTTTCTTTCAAAAATCAGGTGTTTTTTAGGCACCTGACTCCCTGTCTTTCAATTCTTTAATCTTATCCAAAGCCCCTGCTACCACATCACACATGATGGTGTAAAGAGCACCTGGTTTGTAATTGGCATAAATATATTCTAAGGCTAAATTTTCATTGGCAATAATGGTTTGAGGGATATTTGGATTAACCGAATTAACCCCTTCTTGCAATAAAGCAATGATTTCTTCCGCCGATCTGCCTCGTAGGTTTTTGTTGCAACGGATAATGATTTCGTCGAAATAAGCGGCGGATATGCTCCCCAATTCACGAATATCTTCATCCCTTCTATCACCTGTTCCACTGATGACGCCCACTTTATAGGGATAGTCTAATTGTTCAACAAACTGGCACAACAATTTCAATCCATGTGGATTATGCGCAAAATCTGCCAAGAAAGTGAAATGCTTAAAATGGAAAAAATTTAATCGGCCAGGCGTTGTTATACTGCTAGAGATAAATGTTTGCAAGCCCGTTCTGATATCTTCTATGGTAATACTCTTGAATAAATAAGTAGCCATTACACTTGGTAAACAGTTGGCAATATTGTGAACTGCTTTTCCTTCAAAAGTTAGGGGAATGTCTTTCACATGGTATACTCTAATTTTCCAAGTCCCTTTTAATATGCTGATGAATCCATTCTCATATACCGTTGCAAGGCCACCTTTTTTACAATGTTCTTGTATGCGAGGATTATTTTCGTCCATGCTAAACAAAGCTACATTGCATTTAAGGTCTTTTTTCATGGCATATACCAAATCATCCTCTGCATTTAACACCGCATAACCATGTGGGTATACCGTTTCTGGTACCACTGCTTTTACGCGAGCCATTTGCTCTACACTATTGATGCCTCCTAAACCAATATGATCATTAGCTACATTGGTTACGATACCCACATCACAGTGCTCAAACGCCAATCCATTTTTTAATATACCGCCTCTAGCACATTCCAAAATGGCAAAATCTACGGTGGGATCTTTTAAAACAAACTGTGCCGAAATGGGGCCGGTACAATCCCCCTTCATTAGTAACTGATTTTGAATATAAACCCCATCACTAGTGGTGTAGCCTACTTTTTTACCTGCTGTTTTAGAAATATGCGCAGTTAATCGGGTAGTAGTTGTTTTACCATTGGTGCCCGTTATTGCAATGATGGGAATTCTCCCGTTGCTTCTATCGGGCCCGCAATAGTTCTAACAACGGTTCCTCTTGGAACAGGAATTTCAGCAGCTTGCAATAAATTTTTGGTTTCTTCTTTATCGCAAGCAATATCTACAGCAATATTTCCAGTAGTTGAAGCAATGGTTGCACGAATTCTTTTTTGATTCACGCCATAACCTAATTGCACTAAACTATGTTTATTCAATCTCAAATGCGGAATACCTCTTTTGGCTGCTTCCTCTACAATACAACCAGTAGAAGGTCCTAAGCGAGTGTCTTCTCTTATTTCTCTTAGTTGTTGAATATCTTCCGATAAGTCGTAGTGGGTTCCTTCCGTTAAAGCTTCTGCAATTCTTACTGCTGCTTTGGCTGCGTATATTCCAGCGTGTTCTTCCAAATCCGGTATTCATTCCCGCCAATGTTTGCAACTCCAGCGCAATATGTTCAATTACATGCCCCATCCAAGTGCCTTCTGCCACTCTTTTAAAAAATCCACCAGGCTCGCCTACACTGCATCGATGCGCATACATGCTAGGGAATAATGCAGCCAACCGATCGCCAAATCCTTCAATGGTATTGGTAGGTCTTTGCTCCATTTCTTCCACATCTAATTTCATTTGGATGAGCTTGGTTCTACGGATACTCCAATAATTAGGGCTTCTTAATATTTTTAATTCCTCTATTTTCATATACCATTATTTGGGGGACATTGGATATATTGAATTTTTGTATAAGCAGGAGGAAATCAAAAGGCTTATTTTTATTGAACGATAATTGTAAAGCATGCAAATTCCAAAAGGTAAATTAATCGCCATCGGCGGTGCTGAAGATAAAGGGTCAGATTTAGAGAAAGGAGCCATTTTTAGAAACAACCTTAATTTTTTTGAACTAGGAATTCTAAGAAGGATTGTAGAAGAGGCTGGGGGATCAGACGCCAATATTGAATTAGTCACTACGGCTTCTACCATTCCTTACGAAGTAGGAGAAAATTATTTAGACGCTTTTGGTAAAATTGGATGTACGAATGTGCATATCATTCATATCAGAAATAGGGAAGATGCGCAGAAACCAGAATACATTGAAAGAATAAAACAATGTAATGGTGTGATGTTTAGTGGCGGTAATCAATTATGGTTGACGACTATTTTTGGAGGAACCCGATTTCTAGATATTATTCAGGAAAGATATCGCAAAGAAAATTTTGTAATCGCAGGTACATCTGCAGGTGCAATGGCTATGAGCAGTACCATGATTTATGAGGGGAATGCAACTCGCGCCTATTTAAAAGGGGAAGTGAAAATCACCACTGGTTTGGGTTTTATGGATAATGTCATTTTTGATTCTCATTTTGAAAAAAGAGGTCGATTCGCAAGGTTGGCTCAAGCGGTATCTGCTAATCCATCATGCATTGGGATTGGTTTAGGAGAAGACACGGGTATGCTGATCACCCAAGGCAATAATATGGAAGCAATAGGAAGTGGCCCTGTAATTATTGTAGATGGTCATGATGTAAGGCATAGTAACCTAGCAGATATCCCAGAAGGGAACCCGCTCAGTATCGAAAACTTACACGTGCATTTTTGCGCGAAAGGAAATGGGTTTAAAGTAAAAGAAAGAACTTTTGTTGAATTAATGGGGGAGCATACAACTCCTGTGATGACAGATATTTATTAGTTGATTTTTCATCATTCAATTAAAATGAATTAAAATATTTCCCATGAAAAAATGGATTAGTCTATTGCTGTTTTTTACTTCAATCTTACTCATGAGTTTTGCCTTCAATAAAAAGAAAAAAGTAGTCTTCTTTGGGGATTCAATTACCCAAATGGGTGCCGATAAGGGCGGGTATATTCGATTGATGGAAGACCTTATTCAATCTGAAAATTTATCTAATGAATTTGAATTAGTAGGCGCAGGCATTGGCGGGAATAAAGTAACCGATTTGTTTATGCGGTTAGAAAAAGATGTGTTGAGTCAACAGCCTGATATGGTAGTAATTTATGTAGGAATTAATGATGTATGGCATAAGCGTTTGTCAGGAACAGGAACGGATTATGCAAAATTTGCAAGTTTCTACGACGTAATTGTTAAAAAATTACAAGCAGCTAAAATACAAGTAATCGTTTGTACCCCATCGGTGATTGGTGAGCGAAAAGACCATTCCAATGAGCAAGATGGGGAGTTAAATTTATACAGCAATTGGATTAGAGAATATGCTAAAAGCAATCAATTGACCTGTGTAGATTTAAGAAACGAGTTTCAACAATACCTGATAGCAAACAACCCTTCCAATGAAGAGAAAGGGTTGTTAACTACTGATCGAGTGCATTTAAATGCAAAGGGTAATCTATTGGTAGCTCAAGCTGTTTGGAAAGAACTAAAAGCCATTAAATAACTTTCAATAAAAAATAGTTTTTCTTTCCTTTTTGTACCAAAATATATTTGTCTTGCAACAAATCTTCTTTTGATACAAAGGTCTTATCTGCAGTTAATTTTTCTTTGTTGATAGCTACACCTCCAGCTGCTAATAGTTTTTTTGCTTCTCCCTTGCTTGGTGTAATAGCGGCATCTGCTAATAAATTGATAAGGTCGTACCCTTCTTCAATTTTATTCCGTTCTATTTCTGCGGTGGGTACTCCTTCCATCACTTGCAATAATTGTTTTTCATTTAATGAGGTCAATAGTTCGGTAGAAGCATTTCCAAACAAAATTTCAGAAGCTTTTACAGCAAATTCATAATCTGCTCTACTATGCACAAAACAGGTGATTTCTTCTGCTAATTTTTTCTGCAAAGCCCTTGCATGAGGGGCAGTTGCATGTTCTGCAATTAATTGGTTGATTTCTTCCTTAGGCAGTAGGGTAAAGATTTTAATCCACTTGGTGGCATCTTCATCACTGGCATTTAACCAAAATTGGTAAAACTGATAAGGAGATGTTTTTTCTGGGTCTAGCCAAACATTGCCTCTCTCTGTTTTCCCAAATTTACCGCCATCAGCTTTTGTTAACAATGGACAAGTAAATGCGAATGCTTCTCCACCCGCTTTTCTTCTAATGATTTCGGTACCAGTAACAATATTTCCCCATTGATCACTACCGCCCATTTGCAATTTGCAATTCTTGTTTTGGTACAACCAATAAAAATCATATCCCTGAATTAATTGGTAGGTAAACTCTGTGAAACTCATGCCCGTATTGCCATCCAATCTTTTTCTTACGCTGTCTTTACTCATCATGTAATTCACCGTAATATGCTTACCTACATCTCTGATAAAATGTAAGAAACTAAAATCTTTGAACCAGTCATAGTTGTTAACCATCTCCGCTTTATTAGGAGCGTCTCCTGTAAAGTCTAAAAATTTACTCAATTGTTTTTTAATGCCCGCTAAATTGTGTTGCAAAGTTTCTTCGCTCAATAAATTTCTTTCTTCACTTTTAAAACTAGGATCTCCAATCATTCCAGTAGCGCCACCCACTAAAGCATAAGGTTTATGTCCTGCTTTTTGTAAATGAACCAATAATAAAATGGGCACCAAACTTCCTATATGTAAGCTATCCGACGTAGGGTCAAATCCTATATAGCCCGACACCATTTCTTTGTTTAACAATTCTTCGGTTCCTGGCATAATATCCTGAAGCATTCCTCTCCAGCGTAATTCTTCAACTAAATTCATTACTTGCAAATTTGAGTGGCAAATGTACAAAAGATACCCGCATGGAATCAATGCCTTAAATTTGCTTCGTAAAATTGTATTCATGCTTAAAGTAGGCGACGGCACTCGGGCACTTAATTTTTTTATAGACACCATTTTATTAACCATTTTGGCAATGTTGGTTTTTAGGTGGTACAATTTTTATGTGGTTTATTGGAGGTATACCCCGCTGCATTTTGGTTGGTTCTTTTTTCCTACCATGTTTGTTTATTATAGTTTTTTTGAAATGCTTTTTGCTAAAACACCGGGCAAATGGTTTACCCATTCAAGGGTAGTAGCTAAAAATGGTCATAAAGCTTCTTGGTACATGATTTTATTGAGAAGTATGTTAAGACTTTCTATTGTAGACCTTTTTTTTGGTCCATTCTTGGGCGGTCCTTTGCACGATTTTGCCAGTTCTACCACGGTGGTTCAAGATCCTGTCCATTAATTGATTTCGTAAATCGCAACAACTCCGCTAGTCAATTGTAGTACTTTTGCGTTTTAATTTGAAAGTAATACTATGGCTAAGATTGGCATTAATATAGCAACAGGGAGCTTGCAACAGGCAGAAGTGATTGTAGGGATTGATTTAGGTACTACCAATAGCTTAGTGGCTATAATCCACCCAGAAAATAAGCAGCCAGTAGCTTTAAAAGAATTCAATAGTAGCAGTTTAGTGCCCAGCGTAGTGCATTTTGATGCATTTGGAAATGCCGAAGTAGGTGAACAAGCCAAATTGTATTTAGAGTCTGATCCATCCAATACCATTTTTAGTGCCAAGCGTTTGATGGGAAAAAGCTACAAAGACGTAAAAGAAAATGCTGGTTTTTTTACTTATAAAGTAATAGATGATGATGCCGATAGTTTGGTGAAAGTGCAAATTGGGGATCGCTTTTATTCGCCTATCGAGCTTAGTTCTTTCATTTTAAAAGAGCTAAAATCACGAGCGGAACATATTTTGAAAACACCGGTTACTAAAGCGGTAATTACCGTTCCAGCCTATTTTAATGATGCGCAACGTCAAGCTACTAGAGATGCGGGTAAACTGGCAGGATTAGATGTACTCCGCATAGTGAACGAACCTACAGCTGCTAGTTTGGCTTATGGCTTAGGATTAAATAAAGAAGAAGAGAAAACCATTGCAGTGTACGATTTGGGTGGCGGAACTTTTGATGTTTCTATTTTAAAAATCACGAATGGAATTTTTGAAGTGTTGAGTACCAATGGGGATACCTACTTGGGTGGAGACGATTTTGATCGGGCCATCATGGAATTTTGGTTGAATCAAATCGGAGTTCCTTTTAACGCTGTTCAAAACGATAAAGCAGTATTGCAATCGCTGCGTCTATTGGCAGAAGAGGCAAAGAAAACATTAAGTGTACAAGATGATTTTAAAGCCGAATGGAGTGGATATCAGGTTTCAATCAGCAAAACTGAATTAAATCAATGCTTGCTTCCATTAGTGATCAAAACAATTGAATGTTGTAGCAAAGCCTTAGCAGATGCGGGTTTGCAGGTTGCTGAGATAGATTCAGTAATTATGGTTGGAGGTAGCACCCGTGTTCCTTTGGTTAAAGAAAAAGTGAGTGCTTATTTTAATAGACCTGTGAATGATTCGGTTAATCCAGATGAAGTAGTCGCTATTGGTGCCGCTGTTCAAGCAGATATTTTGGCAGGAAATAACAAAGACTTTTTATTATTAGATATTACCCCACTCAGTTTGGGTATTGAAACCATGGGTGGATTAATGGACGTGTTAATTCCAAGAAACGCTAAAATCCCCAATCGAGCTGCTAGACAATACACCACGCAAATAGATGGTCAGGGTTCTATGCGTATTTCCGTTTTTCAAGGCGAGCGAGATTTGGTTCAGCACAATCGAAAATTAGCAGAGTTCAATTTTAAGGGGATACCCGGTATGCCTGCAGGAATGCCGAAAGTTGAAGTGAGTTTTTTGATTAATGCAGACGGCATTTTATCTGTTAGGGCAAAGGAGTTAAGGAGTGGAGTAGAACAAACCATTGAAGTGAAGCCTCAGTATGGTTTAACTGATGCGGAAGTAGAGCAAATGTTGATGGATAGTATCAAGCATGCGAAAGATGATATGATTACCAGGGCCTTGGTGGAAGCCAGAACAGAAGCGGAGCAAATTTTATCTGTTACAGAAAAATTCATTGCAAAGAATGCTGGCTTATTAACCAAAGAGGAACTAATTGCAACGGCTGGTGCCATGCAAAATTTGCAGATGGCTTTAACCATGAACGATAAAAATCTGATTCAAACCAAAATAGAAGAACTCAACGAAATCAGCAGGCCCTTTGCAGAAAGAGCCATGGATCAAGCGGTGAGTGGAGCTTTGAAAGGGAAAGATATTAAGCAATAAGGTTAGTTCTTCCGTAATTCAATACTTCGCTGTACGTATTTTCCCAATAAATCGAACTCAATATTTACTACCGAATCAACTTGTACTTGCTGAATACTGGTATGATGGTAGGTATAAGGAATAATTGCTACGGTAAAACTGTTATTGGTGATATTAAAGCAAGTAAGGCTAGTGCCGTTTACGCTAATTGATCCTTTTTCTATAACTAATGGAGCAAATTGTTCTGGGAAAACAAAACGATATTCCCAACTGCCTGCTAAATCTTTCTTTTCTACACAGGTAGCAGTACAATCTACATGACCTTGAACAATATGCCCGTCTAGCCGTCCATTCATTACCATACACCTTTCTATATTCACTTTAGTGCCAGGCTTCCAAAGCTGTAAGTTGGTTTTTTGAATCGTTTCTGCAATCGCCGTTACTTGATAAGTACTGTTATTGATGGCTTCAACAGTGAGGCAAACCCCATCATGAGAAACGCTTTGGTCTACTTTTAATTCATTGGTGATACTCGAGGTGATTTGAAAAGTATAATTGCTGCCTGTAACAACAACCGATTCAACTGTGCCAATGGTTTCTATGATTCCTGTGAACATTTAATATTAAATTTTTATTTACGATATTTAACTTCAAGTTCTTGATGCAACAGTTGTCTAAGTTAAATTGTTGTGACGAATAAATACCAAAGATTGATTGAATGAAAAAAGTAGGGCATGTAGTTAACCCTAAACCATAAAAGAAAATCAAAAACAGGAAATTATTTTGCTAATTAATTCTACCTGCTTATCTTCGCCGCCTAAAAATAACCTGAGGAGGTATATAAGCTATGTTAATTATCGATTCTAAAGACTGCGAAAACATCGACAAGGCACTCAAGAAGTACAAGAAGAAATTCGAGAAGAGTAAGACTTTGTTACAGTTAAGAGAGCGTCAAGCATTTACCAAGCCGTCTGTTGTACGTCGTGGTCAAGTGTTGAAAGCTATCTACAAGCAGCAGATCGC
>JBBAJU010000043.1:0-14566 GCA_040403845.1 Sediminibacterium sp. | reverse complement strand
TACCTACGTTGGCATCATCCAATGGCGCATCCACCTCATCCAAAATACAGAATGGAGCAGGTTTGATTAGGTAAATAGCAAACAACAATGCAGTTGCGGTCAAGGTTTTTTCTCCTCCACTCAATTGGGTAATGGAGCTCGGACGCTTACCCTTAGGCTTGGCCACAATTTCAATACCTGTGTCGGCTAGGTTTTCCGGGTTTACCATCAACATATCTGCTGTATCTTCTTCGGTAAACAAGGCCTTGAACACTTTTTGAAAATTCTCTCTGACCTTGTTAAAGGTTTCTAGGAACAACTGGTTGGCTGTTTCTTCTACTTCTAATATGGTTTGTAATAGACTCTCTTTTGCTGTAACCAAGTCATTCTTTTGCTCTAAAATAAAGTCGTAACGCTTCTTCATTTCAGTGTAGGCTTCAATGGCAGTAGGATTCACTTCACCCATATTGTCCATGCGCTTACGCATTCTATCCGATGCTGCTTGCAATTCTTCTAATGGGGTATCAGATGTTCTAGGTTGATCAAGGATCTCGTCTAGTTCAATCTTAAACTCTACATGCAAGCGCTCCTTCATTCCAGCCAATTGCAATTTGAGTTCATTGAGTTTGTCTTTGATCTCATTCACTAAATGATCAATCATTTCCTTACTCTTCACTTTCATTCTCAACGCACTCTCTTTCTCTTGCAATGCGTTTCTATAGTTATAGTAAGCCTGATCTGCTTCGTTCAACTTGATTTCTTCCGCTTCCTTATTGCGCATTAATTCAAGCAATAGTTGCTCAACCTCTTGTAAAGAAGCCACTCCATCAACAATTGCTTGCTCCGCTTCTGCTAATTGAGCAGTATTATTCTTGATTTGCTCATGCAAATCATTCAATTGATTTTCTTTGAATAATAATTCTTGCTTAATAGTGGTCAACTTACTTTGTTGACGAGTCAACTGTAAATTGGTTTCATTGAACTGACCAGATGCAAAATGATAAGCCTGCTCCGATTCTTGGTAGTCTTGCTCTAAATTGCGCATTTGCTCAGCTGTATTTTGTAATTGAACATTGAGTTCAACCAATACTTCCCTGGTTTCCGCAATGGCATCTTGCTCATCTTGTAAACGTCCTTCAATATCTGCCAATCGCTGTTCTCCATTTTGCTGGGCAGCTTGTAAGTTTTCAATTTTATTTTTAGCAGCAAAAACCTGATTGGTCAATTGATTGATCTCTTGCTCAGTAGCCCTGATAGCATGCTCTTTCAATTGATCACTGAACGTGATGACTTCATTGTGCTTGGCTTGAATATCGGCCTTTAATAAACTCACCACAGACTCTTGGTCTTGAATTTCTTCTGCTAATTTTTCTAAGTTTTTCGCTCGACCAATCTTTTTACCTTCGAATAATCCAACACTTCCTCCGGTAAGGGTATATTTCCCTTTTACATATTTTCCGGTCTTTTCTAAAACGACTGCCCCATTTGAGTTATGGATGGCTTCTTCATTTTCACCAATGTAAACATTGCCCAATAAATATTCGGCTAGCTTATAATATTGATCATCTACCTCAATTACATCCAATGCTTTTAAGGTATTGGCTGGTTGATGGGTATTATTCTGGAAATTGGCAAATTGGTCTAATAAAAAGAAATTGGCTTTGCCTTTCTTATTATCGTCTAATAAATGAACAGCTTTCAACCCTTCACCTAAATTATTCACCACATAATAGTTCAAGTAAGGCTCCAATACATTTTCAACGGCAGTACGATATTCTTCTTTTACATAAATAATATCTGATAAAATAGGCGCTGCATGATTCCAATCATTGTTCTTGTGCAAAAACTTAATGCTCTCTGGATAACCTTCCATTGAATCAATCAAGCTTTTCAACAAATTGTATTCGTTCCGCTTGGCATCCAATTTGCGATTCTCATCGGCCAATTCCCCTCTCAACACTTCTAACTGTTGTTGAGTTTCAAAAATCTGCTCTTTTGTTTTTTCGTGTTGCTCTTGCAATTGAACCAGATCAACCCGCTTCATTTCAAGGGCTTCTTCTTTTTCGGTGCTTTCTGCTTGCAACTGGGCCAATTGCTGCAATCGATTGGCTCTTTCATCAGACAACTGCAATTGCATTCTTTGTAAATTCTGAATAGAAGTATCGGCAACAGCTACTTTTTTCTCCGCATCAAATTGATTGCGTTGAAATTGTTGATAATGGTTTCTAACCGCATCTACCCCCGAACGCTTTTCGTCAAATACTTGGCGCTTGGTTTCTACTTCAGCTTTTGCTTCCGTTACGCGATCTTGTAATACAGCCAAGTTTGCTTCTTCCTCACCCACTTGCATTTGAGAGTATTCAATAGAATCACCAATGGTCTTAAGTTGACCTTCGGCTTTTTCTAAAAAGTCCTTAAGGTTGGTTTCTTTCTCTTTTAAATATTGAAGCTTTTGACTGGCTAAGTTTTTATCATTCTCCGTTGAACGAAGGTTTTGCTGCAATTCATTAAACCCCTGTTGCATACTTTGAAGGGCTCTTTCTTGCGCAATAAAAGACACTTTTTCTTGTTCAATAGCCGCTTCTTCAGTAGCGATTTCTGCTTCCAACTGCATTTTCTTATCCATTTCAAGCTCTTGCTGCTCGGTTAATTCACGATAAGAAATATTAAAACCTTCCAAAGCTGCTTTGGCCAATTCAACCGCTACTTCTTTGTACTCCTTTTTAATTTCATAAAACTTCTCTGCCTTGCGCGCCTGGCTCTCCAAGGTTTTTAACTGGTTATTGATTTCGAACAAGAGGTCTTCAATACGAGCTAAGTCTTGTTCTGTTGCATCCAGTTTATTCTTGGCTTCTTTTTTACGGGTTTTATAAATAGTAATTCCAGCCGCTTGCTCCAACATTCTTCTACGGCTATTTTCCTTGTCTTTGATGATATCGTCTACCATGCCCAATTCGATGATGGCATAACTATCGGTACTCACCCCAGTATCTAAGAATAAATTATGAATATCTTTTAAACGACAGGTTACATCGTTCAATCTGTATTCACTCTCTCCATTTTTATAAAATCTTCTGGTAACCGTTACGGTACTAAATTCGGTAGGTAATAGATTTTTAGTATTCTCAAAAGTCAAACTCACTTCAGCCAATCCACTTGCACTCCTAGTTTTACTTCCGTTAAAAACCAGTGCTTCCAAATTTTCACTTCTTAAAGCCGAAATCTTTTGCTCCCCAATTACCCAACGAATGCTATCGATGATATTACTCTTCCCACAACCGTTTGGACCAATAATCCCTGTTATGCCTTCGTCAAAACTTACCACTGTTTTATCAGCAAAACTTTTAAACCCCTTGATTTCTAATGATTTTAATCTCACGTTATCGATGTTTAGTACTTGCGAACATAAGGTAAAAGAAGAAGAATTGATAGGGCTAAAGGGCTATTGTGAATAACAAGTGTAGAATAAAAACATCATGCGATTATACAACAGCAATACAAGAGCAACAAAATATTCATAATTAATTACTAATCAATTAAATAAAATTGTTTAATGATTATTTATTTAAAATTAAAATTCAAATAAGTAATACAGGAGTTATCCACCTCAATTCGTGAATAAATCAAGACCACCCGATTGAAACTATATTTGTGTTATGCAGTCCATTGTTTTCACGGTTACCAACGATATCAGCTACGACCAGCGAATGCATAGAATCTGTAGCAGTTTAGCAGCCAAAGGATTCCAAGTAAGGATCATTGGGGTGAATAGGCCTAACTCTATTCCACTACCCATACCTCCATTATACGGTTTTGCGTATCAACAGCAGCGATTGAATTGCTTTTTCCAGAAGGGCCCCTTATTTTACTTAGAATTTAATTTTAAGATACTTGCTGTATTATACTCATTATCATATGATATTGCATGTGCAATTGACTTAGATACCATCCTTCCTGTGTGGATTGCTACCCGGCTCAGGGGCAAGAAAAGGGTATATGATGCCCATGAATACTTCACTGAAATGAAGGAAGTAAGAACTCGACCAGCCATTCAAACTGTCTGGAAATGGATCGAAAAGACAGCTGTCCCACATTTTAAACAAGGATATACGGTTAACCAACACTTGGCTGACCTCTTTTTCAACGAACTTCAAATTAAATTTGAAGTCATTCGGAATCTTCCATCGCTTCAAACAACCACCTTTTCTCATCCCCAAAATAACCCAGAAAAAAGCGCCGTTTTGGCAGAGCCCCCCCAATATAAGGATGAAATTATAGATAATTTTACATCAAATAGCCTTATACAATTAATTAATAATCAGCTTAAATGTAAATTTATTATATATCAAGGTGCTGTAAACCATGGAAGGGGTTTTGAACAGC
This sequence comes from Sediminibacterium sp., assembly GCA_040403845.1. Classification (GTDB taxonomy): domain Bacteria; phylum Bacteroidota; class Bacteroidia; order Chitinophagales; family Chitinophagaceae; genus Sediminibacterium. The sequence goes on along the minus strand of JBBAJU010000043.1, from coordinate 10,204 downwards.
TCATTCCAGCAATGCAATGGGTGAATGCACCCCTCTTAATTGTAGGACAAGGCAATTTTTTAGCCCAAGCAACCGCCTTAATTGAAGCGCATGGATTGGAGCAAAAGGTCTTTGTCCATCCCCCCATACCCCCTGCCGAATTAAAAATGCTTACTCCTTTGGCTCATATTGGAATCACTATTTTTGAAGCGGAGGGGGTTAACCAATTTTATTCTTTGGCCAACCGCTTCTTTGATTATATGGCTGCAGGTGTTCCACAAGTATGTGTCAACTACCCAATGTATGCGGAAATTGTTGAAGCAAATCCATTTGCTTTGCTAATCAATAATATAGAACCTTCCACAATTGCAGCAGCTTTGAACAATTTGCTATCAGATGATGTTCTTTACAACAGACTCCAACAAGAATGCTCCAAAGCAACTAAAGTGTTGAACTGGGAGAACGAGTCCAATAAATTAATTGCCTTTTATAGCCGTCTCTAATTTTGGAAAAGCACTTACATATTATTTCGTTTGACGTTCCCTACCCTGCTAACTATGGGGGTGCTACCGATGTTTTTTATAAACTACCAGCTTTTCAAGCCCAGGGAATTAAAGTGCATTTTCATTGTTTTGATTATGGGCGTGGCCAACAAAAAGCCTTAGATCAATATTGTGCTAGTGTTCATTACTATCAACGAACAGAAGGTCATAAGGGTTTTTCGAGTAAGTTACCCTATATCGTGAGTAGTCGCATTAATGAAGATCTTTACCAGAATTTGCTGAAAGACGACTTTCCAATATTTATGGAAGGGGTTCATTGTACTTATTTATTGCAAGATGAGCGTTTTAAAAAACGCGATTGTTTTGTCCGTTTACACAATATAGAATACCAGTACTATCGAGACTTATATAGAAATGCCAACTCCCTTTTCAAGAAAGCCTATTATTGGAACGAATCTAGATTACTCAAAAAATACGAAGCCAATTTAGCGGGTAAAGCAACTTTTTGGGGTGTAAAAGAGGCCGACAACGATGTTTATCGTCACGAATTCGGCTGTAAAAATATTGAGGAACTGAGTTTGTATATACCCGATTGGAAATTGAGTTGCGAGGAAGGTATTGGTTCATATTGTTTATACCACGGAGACCTAAGTGTTGAAGGCAATGAAAAAGCAGCCATCTGGCTTCTAGAGAAAGTATTTAAAAACTTAGAGATCCCTTTTGTAATAGCCGGCAAAAATCCTTCAGAAAAACTAAAAGCGATCGCTTATTCTAGTAAATTTTCTTGCTTAGTGGGCAATCCCTCCGAAATAGAAATGCAGGATATGATTGCCAAAGCACATATCCATTTGTTGCCTGCATATATTAAAACTGGCATGAAAATAAAATTATTGAATGCCCTATTCAATGGAAGACATGTGGTGGTGAATGAAGCAATGATTGCTGATTCTGGTCTTGAACCGCTTTGTCATGTGGGCACTACTGCCAATGCGTTTAAAGACTTGATTGCACAATTGTACCATCAACCTTTTACTGAAGAAGAAATCAGGTTAAGGAATAAAATTTTGGTCCCTCGTTTTAACAATGAAGCCAATGCAAAAAAGCAAATTGGTTGGATTTGGGGTTAATACGCTGCGCTATCTGCTACTTTTCCGTTTTCAGTTTTCAGCATTCTGCTGGGGTAACGATTGATTACAATAAAATCATGGGTAGCCATTACTACTGATGTACCATAGTCTTTGGCAATTTGAAACAGCAATTGCATGATTTCATCGCTGGTTTCAGGATCCAAGTTTCCAGTCGGCTCATCCGCCAATATTAGTTTGGGGGAGTTAAGTAGGGCTCTGGCTATTTCTACCCTTTGTTGTTCGCCACCACTCATTTCAAAAGGCATTTTAAAACCCTTGCTTTTTAAGCCTACTTTCTCTAATACATCCGCTATTTTTTCCTCCATTAATCGTTCGTCTTTCCAGCCTGTCGCTTTTAAAACGAACTTGAGGTTTTCGTGTACATTTCGATCGGTTAAGAGTTGGAAATCTTGGAATACTACCCCAAGGTTTCTGCGCAAAAATGGAACTTTCTTCCAATCCATCCCTCTTAAATCAAATCCTACTACAGATGCTTCACCTTCGGTTAATGTGAGTTCGCCATATAAGGTTTTTAACAAGCTGCTCTTACCTGTTCCGGTTTTCCCTACTAGGTAAACAAACTCTCCTTTATTAATCGTAAAATTTACATCTTGTAAAATCAGGGTATTCCCTTGGTATATATTTACATTCTTTATAGAGACTACTGTTTCAGACATATTATACATAATATAGTATTACAAATATAAGTGCTCCGCCGCTAAGCTATCGTTAATATTGATAAGTTACTTCTCCAAATGACCCCTTCAACAATAAAAAGGATTCGTTTGATTTTGCTGCTTCTACCCTTCCTACAATTTGTGCTTCAATTCCTAATGTTGCAGCAGTTTCAATCATTTTTTGGGCAGTTCCTTCATTGGTGAAAATTTCTAATCGATGCCCCATATTAAACACTTGATACATTTCTCTCCAATCTGCTCCAGAATTTTCTCTGATTAATTCAAACACCGGTGGTGGGGTAAACAAATTGTCTTTAATAATATACAAGGGCTTGGGTAAATATTTCATACACTTGGTTTGACCACCGCCACTGCAATGGATTACGCCGTGTATTTGGTCAAAATGCGCATCCAATAATTGCTTCATCAATGGAGCATAGGTTCTAGTGGGAGACAATAATAATTTCCCAATAGAAATAGACTCGCCGTTAATTTGCATGGTATCGGTCATTCTGTTTTTGCCAATGTATACCACACTGTCTTGCAATTGTGGTTCAAATGATTCAGGATATTGATTGGCATAATGCTTTTCTAATACATCATGTCTTGCACTGGTTAAACCATTACTACCCAATCCACTATTGTACTCCGTTTCATAATGCGCTTTACCCGCACTGGCAAAACCAACAATTACATCCCCCTCTGCAATTAAATCGTTGGTGATTAATTTATGCTTGGGCCATCTAGAAGTCATGGTGCCATTCACAGCAACCGTTCTTACCACATCACCTACATCTGCCGTTTCTCCCCCTAAGTAATGAATATGTACACCGTATGTTTTTAACGTATCAAAGAATGCTTGCGTACCATTAATGATGGCTTCTAAAATAGCTCCATTAATCAATAATTTATTACGATCAATCGTACTCGAAAACAAGAGTTGATCGGTTACTCCAACGCATAATAAGTCGTCTAAGTTCATTGCTACTGCGTCTTGTGCAATCCCTTTCCATACAGATAAATCCCCGGTTTCCTTCCAGTATAAATATGCTAGAATACTCTTGGTGCCTGCTCCATCTGCATGCATAATATTGACCCATTCAGGGTCATTGCATAAAAAATCGGGATAAATTTTACAAAAAGCATGGGCATACAATCCCTGATCTAATTTTTGTATCGCTTGGTGTACTTCTTCCTTCTGAGCAGAAACCCCTCTTTGAGCATATAAAGACATGTATCGCTTTTTATTATGTATTGAATTGGTGCAAAGGTACAAAAAGGGGGTATGCAAAGGGAAGGAACTTTGCCTTGGAGTACTTACTTTTGCGCCTGATTATGAAGGTACATCGTGAATTAGCCCCCTCGCTTCCCAATTTCAACCATGCGGTCATCACCATTGGCACTTTTGATGGCGTGCACCAAGGCCATCAACAAATATTGGCTCAAATGAAAGCAGAAGCTGCTAGGGTGAATGGCGAAACGGTAATTATTACGTTTCATCCACACCCTCGAAAGATTGTTTCTTCTGTTCCAGGTGATATCAAACTCATCAACACGCTAGCTGAAAAAATTATTTTATTAGAACAAGCGGGGATTGATCATTTGGTGGTGATTCCTTTTGATCATGCCTTCTCTAATCAATCTGCCGACGATTATATTCGTGACTTTTTATTTAAATACTTTAAACCAAGTGTGATCATTATAGGCTACGATCATCGATTTGGTAAAGGCAGAACGGGGGATTATCACTTGCTGGAACAATATGGCCGCGAACTGGGTTTTGAAGTGAAAGAAATTTCAGAAGAAATGTTGAATCAAGTGGTCATTAGTTCTACTAGAATAAGAGAAGCATTGTTGAACAATGATATTGATACTGCCAATCATTTTCTAGGTTACCCTTATTTTTTTGAAGGCCTGGTAGTAGAAGGCAATAAGATTGGCCGTACCATTGGATTCCCTACGGCCAATATGCATGTCAGCAGCGAAGAAAAATTGATTCCTGCCAATGGAGTGTATGCTGTATCTATTTCTATGGATGCTGAAACGTTTACGGGCATGATGAATATTGGGGTTCGCCCAACTGTTGACGGAAAAAAGCGCGTGATTGAAGTCAATATCTTCCATTTCGATAGAGATATCTACGGAAAAAAATTAGCGATTCGTATAGTAAAATTCCTTCGCGGCGAAGTTAAGTTCAATGGCTTAGACGAATTGAAAGCGCAGTTGAATACAGATAGAGCCAATGCAATGCAAGTGTTTACGCCATGATTTTTACGACCAATTCTTTCATGAGTCCTGCATCATTGGCCGAACCGTTGTGTATGCCCAAACTTCTTAAATTGTATTCGTGCAATAATAGCAATACTCTTTCTACGGAAGGGAAATCATACTTGCGCGCGGCGGCGTAATAATCTTTTACAAAAAATGGAGAAACACCCAACGCCGCCGCAGCGCTGCTCTCATTGGCATCAGGCAAAGACAACAAAACATACAATTTGCTGAAAAAATTAAAAACAGAAGGCAGGACCAATTGAATGGGACCCGCTTTAGGATTCGATTCAAAATATTGAATAATGCGAATGCTTTTAGCCAAATCACGCTGCGCAATGGCCGCTTGCAGTTCAAAAGCATTGAATTCCTTACTTACTCCAATGAAATTTTCAACATCATCTTCGGTGATCGATTTACGAGCACCCAAATTGAGCATGAGTTTCTCAATTTCATTTTCAATTCTGCTCAAATCATTACCAATATGATCTACCAAAATCACTAAGGCTTTAGGAGAAATGGTTAGTCCATGGTTTTTCACCATTTGACCAGCCCAATCGGGCAATTGATTATCGTATAACTTTTTAGTGGTCAATACTTCTGCCTTAGTTTTTTTAAGCGCAGCCGCTAACTTTCCACGACCATCTAGCTTTTTCTCTTTATGACTAACAATAAAAATGGTAGAGTTTAAAGGATGTTCTACATACCCAATCAGTTTTTCAACATCCTTCATTTGCTGAGCTTCTTTCAATAAAACCACTTGCTTATCTCCAAACATGGGATATTTTTTACAAGCATTCACCACTTCAGCCCAATCGGCATCTTTTCCATAAAAAATGGATAAATTAAACTCAGCTTCTGCTTCAGTCAAAATTTTCTTCTCGGCATAATCTACCAAAGTATCAATAAAATAAGCTTCCTCTCCCTCTAACCAATAAATGGGTTTGAAACTATTTTTCTTCCAATCGGATAAAATTTTCTCAGCAGACATGTAGCAAAGATGCTGCACCTAGTAGGATTTTCCATATTGAAATAGGCTTTTTTGTACACAAAATTGAATCTTATTGGTGTTTTGGCACGATTTTGGAAAACAAGAGAGCAGAATCAAACAACATCTTAAAAAAAAATTTATGAGTACAGTAAACAATGGCGGTGCAACGGATAATCGCAAAACCATCTACGGAATACTAATAGCAGCTTTGGTACTTACTTGGGGCTATATTTTCTATGATAAAAGCCAAACCAAAGAAACCATTATAGGCTTAGAGACCAAAATCAGCAATGTAGACAGTGCTAGATTGGCCATTCAGCAAGAATTTATGAATGTATCTGCAAAAGCAGACTCATTAACCAAGGATAACCTTGAACTGCAAGGCGACTTAGCCGATAAGAATGCGGATATCCAAAAGCTAAAGGGAAATATTGGTTCAATCTTAAAAAAGCGTAACGCTACTGCAAAAGAATTAGCAGAAGCTAAGCAATTGATTGGCGAGTTAAACGGGAAAATTGATGGATTATTCGCTGAGATTCAACAGTTAAAAGGCGAAAACCAACAATTAACCACAGCAAATGAACAGCTGAATACAGAGAAAACACAGTTGACATCAGAGAAGCAAAATTTAGAGAGTAATTTAAACACTACAAGAAGCGAGAAAAAACAATTAGAAGAAAAAGTTGACGTAGCATCTACCCTACATGCATCTAATATTGCCATCAATGCCATCAATGTTAAAGGCACTGGAAAAGAAAAAGCAACCACTACAGCAAAACGTGCAGACTTGATTAGAATTTCATTTGTAATTGACGAAAACAGAATTACCCCATCTGGTACCAAAGATTTTTACGTAGTAGTTACTGCCCCTGATGGAAGAGTAATTACAGAAGGAGCAAATTTTACCACCAGAGAAGAAGGAACTCGTCCTTATACCAATAAAGTATCTGTTAACTACGAACAAAACAAAGTAATCCCTGTGAGTTTTGATTGGAAACAAAAAGACGCTTACAAAGAAGGAGATTATAAAATTGAGATTTACAACAATGGATTTAAGATTGGACAAGGTGTAAAAACCTTGAAAAAAGGTGGACTATTTAGTTAGTTAGTATAAGCAAGCAATCGTGTCAAGAGCCGCTCCAAACCAATGGGGCGGTTTCTTTTTTTAGAAGGACTATGACTTAAATCAACCAAAAGCTTATTTTAGTGAGATGTTAAAGAGCTGGTTCAATTTTACCAACGGATTATTTATCATGGCCATTATCATCGTGAGTGGCACCATAGTCTATTCACAATACATTTCACAACAAATTGCCATTAAAGAAAGAATAGCGGTTGAATCATGGGTGGAAGCAGAGAGAACCATTTTAAATTCAACAGACACCGTTTCCATCAACTTAGCCACTAAAATTATTACAGAAAATAATTTTATACCAATTATTGAAACCAATCATCAAGACCAACCAACAGGCAACTATGTCAATATTGATGAATTAAAAATAAAAGAAGACACTAATTATTTAGCACAACGATTACAAGAATTTAAATTATATAGCAAAACACCCATTGAAGTAAAATTAAAAACAGGAGACTCCACTGCAATCCGTTACTATTATGGACAAAGCAAATTATTAAGAGAAGCGAAATGGTACCCCATTGTTCAATTACTATTGGTAATCATGTTTGTCTTGATTGTGATTTACTCTTTACGTACCCGTCATAAAAGTGGCCAGAACCAGCTCTGGGCTTCCATGGCAAAGGAAACAGCCCATCAATTGGGCACGCCCGTGAGTAGTTTAGAAGGTTGGTTAGAAATTTTAAAAGAAAAAGCAGACAGCAAAGAAATTGCAATTGAAATAGCCAAAGACATTAATCGCTTACAATTGATCACTGATCGATTTGGCAAAATAGGCAGCACCCCAAAAACCGAATTGTGTAACCCGTTTAATCGTATTCAACTAGTGATGACTTACATGAAAAAAAGAAGCAGTGAGCAGGTATATTTTCAGCTTGTAGGAAATAACACAGAAAACCTTCAATGCCTACTCTCTCCGACTTTATTTGATTGGGTAATTGAAAATATATTGAAGAATGCGCTAGACGCCATGGATGGGAAAGGCAGCATACAAATAACCTTGACACAAGAAAACAAGCAATTAACCATTCTGGTAAAAGACAGTGGCAAAGGCATCCCGAATAGTCAATGGAGAACAGTATTTCAACCAGGCTTTACTACAAAAAAGAGAGGATGGGGAATTGGACTATCCTTAAGCAAGCGTATCATTGAGCAATACCACAAGGGACAGTTATATGTACAACACAGTGAAATTGGAAAGGGAACCGTATTCTGCATACAGCTCCCTTTATAAATACATTATCAACTATTGTCTCTTCACTGTTCCTCCGCTGTTCACTTTGATATCGCGGATTAAGCCTTCGCCTTTGTAACGGATAGAACCGCCACTACTTGCTTTTGCATTCAATTCTTTTGAAACATTTATTTGAACGCCAGCACCGCTAGAAGTTTCAGCTATGCATTTGGTGGTAGTTAAATCATATCCTTTGAACATTGCACCGCTACTTAAATCTACACTTAAGTTATTGGTGCTGCCGCCCAATTCTGCAAAAGCTCCACTACTCATTTTTACATCTAAGTTATTAAAGCTTAAATCGGTTCCAGTAATATTTGCGCCGCTACTGGCTTTGATAGACTTCAAATCTTTATAAGATAAATACACAGTAACATTCCAATTCTTCCATTGATTCCAAAACTTCCAATCCTGTTCTCTAGTAATTTTCAAAACCCCATCTTCTACTGAAGTTTCAACATATGCTAAATATGCAGGATCACCCACCGCTACTGCTAATTCCTCATTTTCACTTTTGGTTAGTAATACTTTAATGCCAGAAGAAACATCAATACTGTGAAAAGACTTTACAGATCTTTTTTGTGCATTGGATTCAGCAACTGTTTTTTGAGCATGAGTACTCAAGCCTAAAATAATAATGGAAGCAAATAGTAGTATCTTTTTCATATTCGTTTTTTGTATGAAACGAACTATTGAAAAAAATGTTACAACCGTTCATCATTGTTTATCGCAACACAACAGCTCCTAATGCCGGTAGATGCACTTTTAACTGGTAACATTTAGAAGGTTTGTCTACCAATTTGCTTTGTATGGTTGGATTAAACACGTCGCCAGTGCCCCAGAACTCCTTGCTATCACTGTTGAATATTTCAGACCACTTGCCTTTTCCATGAACAAAGATTTCCCAATCGTTCCGCACTACTGGTGTAACATTTAATATTACCAGTACATCGTCTTTTTCTTTTTTGCCCTTGCGCTTATACACCATCACAGAATCAGATCGGTGGTTTAAATCAACCCATTCAAAGCCACCTGGCTCAAATTGTTTTTCGTATAAAGCAGGTTCAGATTGATATAACTGATTGAGTTGTTGCACACAATATTTCAACCCTCCATGACTGGGATGTTCTAACAAATTCCATTGTAATTCGCTTTTATAATTCCACTCATTGGTTGCGCCAAATTCATTTCCCATGAACAATAATTTGGCACCTGGATGAGTAAACATATAAGTATAGAGTATGCGCAGGTTCGCAAATTTTTGCCATTCATCTCCTGGCATTTTATACAACATGGGGCTCTTACCATGTACTACTTCATCATGACTTAAGGGCAACATAAAATTCTCATCATAGTAATACATCATACTAAAAGAGAATTTATCCTGGTGAAATTGCCTGAAAATGGGATCCATTTTATAATAGTCCAATGTATCGTGCATCCATCCCATCATCCATTTCATACCAAAACCAAGCCCACCCTCAAAAGTAGGTTTGCTTATTTTTGGCCAATCCGTTGCTTCTTCTGCAATCGTTTGAATATCTGGAAAATCTCTATAGAGTGTTTCATTTAAATCTCTAATAAAATCAATGGCTTCTAAATTTCCATTACCTCCATATTCATTGGGCTCCCACTGACCTTGGCCGCGGCTATAATCCAACCTTAACATAGAACTTACTGCGTCAACGCGTATTCCATCCGTATGAAATTGATCACACCAAAAACGCGCACTGCTGATTAAAAAAGATTTTACTTCCCCTCTTTTATAATTAAAAATATAAGAGTTCCAATCGGGGTGATACCCTTTGCGCATATCTGCATATTCGTAGGTATGCGTTCCATCAAACATAAACAAGCCATGTGCATCATAAGGAAAATGTGAAGGAACCCAATCGAGAATTACGCCAATACCCGCTTGGTGAAAAGCATCTACTAAATACGCATATCCCTGCGGGGATCCAAACCGCGACGTTGGTGCATAATAGCCCGTGCCTTGGTAGCCCCAGCTCCCATCAAATGGATGTTCCATCACAGGCATAAACTCCACATGGGTGAATCCCATTTCTTTTACATAGGGCACCATGCGTTCTGCAATCTGCTCATAGGTATTATATGACTCTTCATCGTTTTTATCAGGACGCATCCAACTAGCCAAGTGCACTTCATACACAGAGTAAGGGCTCTTCAATGAATTTTTGCTTTTTCTATTCTTCATCCATTCTGCATCCTTCCATTCATAATTGGTTTGCCAAGTAATGGATGCAGTAAATGGTCGCTTCTCCCAAAAATG
>JBBAJU010000042.1:0-15957 GCA_040403845.1 Sediminibacterium sp. | reverse complement strand
GTCTCCCCTAAAACCTCTTAAAGAACATCCCCTTTTTGTTAAGTGGGATGCAAATATAGGACGTAATTTTTTCTTAGCAAATGTTTTTTGAAACTTAATTCTGCTTGTTTGCTAAAACCTTTTATTTATAGGGCTTTCAAGCGGTAAAAAAATTACGGATAAATCACTTTAGCTAAAAACAAACCTTGTGGAGGTGTACTAAAGTCTGCTTTTGTACAATCTTTTGCAAGAATGATTTTTTCAAAATCATCCAATGATAATTGACCTCTACCCACTTTAAGCATGGTGCCTACTAAGCCACGCACCATTCCGCGCAAAAAACGATTGGCCTGAACATGATAAAGCAATTGGTGATCGGCGGCTTTGCTCCATTCAGAAACATATATATTACAATTATGGGTAAACACTTGTGTATTGCGCTTGGCAAAGCTGGTGAAATCGGTATGATTTTTTAAAATGCCAGCAGCTTGTTGCAAAAGAGCAAAATCTAATTCATAAGGATAGAACCAACCTCGATCTTTCAAAAAAGGATTTTTATCCTGATATATATAGTACTCATATGACCTTGCCACTGCATCAAACCTACAATGCGCATCATCTGCAACTGCTTTAATAGACTTTACTGCAATGTCAGCGGGCAAAATGGCATTTAAGTTATATAAATGTTTATTGGTAATTGGTAAATTGGTGTTGAAATGAAAATAATTCTGGAGCGCATGTACACCTGCATCTGTTCTAGATGAACCAGTTAATTCAAACCTAGTCTTAAATAAAGTCTCTAATGCTTTCTCTATTTCCAACTGAATGGTGGGGGCATTGTCTTGTATTTGAAATCCATGATAATTAGTCCCCTTATAAGCTAATTCCAAAAAATACCGAGACATAATTATGGATTATTTTTTTTGGTAGCTTCTCTTACAGATCCTGATTTAGGATAGGGGATTACAATAAATAAATTTTGGAGCCTATTTCCATTCTTTACTTTAAATAGCTGTTCAATGCCTGAATCAGTGTTGCGCTCAGATAATTTTTGAACTTGTTTATCGGTAGGAGAAGCTGCCGTAGATGGAGGAACCGATTCTCCTCTAACCAATGCCATACTTACCATATCCATCAACATCCATTCGCCTTCTTGATTAATTCGAAGAGAGAAACCTTTGGGCTTACCACTAACTGAAAACTTGAATAAATACTCGCCATAAGCTCCGGCAGGAAACCCTAATATGATTCCATAATCACCGTCGGCCAAGCTAGGAACAAGCAAATATCCTTTTCCATTAGAAGAATGGACTTTATCTTTAATCTGTATATAATAAGGCTGATTATTATCAGATTGAATATAGAGGAAGTTATTTTGTGCAACTGCAAAAAACGCAATGAGTAAAAATCCAGTTAAAATGGATAAACGGCGTACAATACAACGGACGAACATGTAATCTTGCTTTTTTCAAATTTACTATTTAATACCAATTATGAAGAAACTATTACTAATAATTGCCTTTACACAAGTAGGCAATTTGATGGCGCAAGCGCAAAAAGAATTAAGTCAAAAAATTTACAGAGCTGTTCCAGAAAAAATTAATAATCTGGTACACACCAAGCTGAATGCAAGTTTTGATTACAAACAGGCTAGATTGAACGGCAATGTTTGGATTACATTGAAGCCACATTTTTACGCTACAGACTCTTTACAATTGGATGCAAAAGGGATGGATATTAAACAGGTGGCTATTGTTAAAGCTGGAAAAAACAGCCCCTTAAAATACCAATATGATGGATGGGTTCTAAGAATTAATTTAGATAAATCATATAATCGAAACGAAAATTATACCGTATACATAGATTATGTAGCAAAACCCGACGAATTAGAAGTTAAGGGGAGCGCAGCCATCACAGATGCAAAGGGTTTGTATTTTATCAATCCGACCGGAGAAGATAAGAGCAAGCCCACGCAGATTTGGACCCAAGGCGAAACAGAAGCTACTTCAGTATGGGTGCCAACCATTGACAAAACAAATCAAAAAACAACACAGGAGTTTAATTTAACTGTGCCAGCTAAATATGTAACACTAAGCAATGGAAAGTTGGTAAAGCAAACTAAGAACGCTAACGGAACAAGAACAGATAGTTGGAAAATGGATTTACCACATGCTCCTTATTTGTTCTTTATGGGTGTTGGAGAGTATGCAGTTATTAAAGACTCTTATAAAGGAAAGGAAGTAAGTTATTATGTAGAGAAGCCATATGAAAAAGTGGGCAAGAAAATTTTTGGTAACACCCCTGAAATGATGCAATACTTCTCTACAAAATTAGGCGTAGACTATCCATGGGTTAAGTACAGTCAAATAACAGGAAGAGATTATGTAAGTGGCGCAATGGAAAACACAACAGCAACCTTGCACCAAGAGTCTGCGCAGCAAGACGCAAGAGAACTGACCGATGGAAATATTTGGGAAAGCACGATTGCGCATGAATTGTTTCATCAATGGTTTGGAGATTATGTGACAGCAGAAAGCTGGAGCAATTTAACAGTAAACGAAAGTTTTGCCGATTATAGCGAATACTTATGGGCAGAGTACAAATTTGGAAAAGACGAAGCAGCTTATACCAATTGGGTTGCAATGAATGGCTACCTAAATAGTAAAGCAGATGCTTCAAAACATTTAGTACGATTTTATTACGACTCGCATGAAGACATGTTTGATGTAGTGAGTTACAGCAAAGGTGGAAGAATATTAAACATGCTAAGAAATTATGTAGGTGATGATGCATTCTTTAAATCACTAAACAAATATTTAACCGATAATAAATTTGGTACAGGAAGTGCCCACAAATTAAGATTGGCGTTTGAAGCAACTACCGGAAAAGACCTAAACTGGTTTTTTAATCAATGGTACTTTAACAATGGACACCCTAGTTTAGTCATTAGTAATAGCTATGATGCAGCAGCAGAAAAAGCAATGGTGGTGATAAAACAAACCCAAAATAATGGACTATATCAATTGCCCGTTACGATTGACATATATAATGGAGCAAATAAAAAAAGGCATATAGTGTGGGCAAAAAACGCAGCCGACACTTTCTATTTTTCGTCTACTAAAAAGCCAGAGTTAATTAATGTTGACGCAGATAAAATTTTGTTAGCAGAAAAGAAAGAAACAAAAACTATTGAAGAATATACACACCAATTTAAATATGGTGGACACTATTTAGATAGAAGAGAAGCGATTGATATGGCTTCCAAGAAAATTAGCGAACCTGCTGCATATGCTATTGTTACAGCTGGATTAAAGGATCCTTATTTTAGAATCAGAATGAAAGCGCTAGGAAGTTTTGGAGATACCAAATTGGACAATGCAACCATTTCATTGATTGAAAAAATGGCGAAAGCTGATGCGTCAAAATTAGTAAGGGCTGATGCGATTGCTGTATTAGGAAAATTAAAAAATGTATCTTATACATCCGAATTTGAGCAATACATCAATGATTCATCTTACTCAGTAGCAGGCGCTGCATTATTAGCATTGAATGATTTAGATGGAAAGAAAGCTTATACCATTGCAAATAAGTTAGCAAAAGAGCCTGCAAAAGGAAGATTAAGTGTAGCTATTAATACGGTAATTATTGCGAATGGGGATGAGACAGCTTATGATTATATCATGGGCAATTTTATTAAAATGCCTCTATCTCAAGAAAAGTTTAGTGCTTTGTCTTCTACTGTAGAATTTTTAGCAAAAGTAACTGATGCAGAAAAGTTTAAAGCTGGTGTAGATGCAGTAGTAAACTTTAGAAATGAAATTCCGGCTGCAGCTAGAGCACAAACAGATCCAGTGATTAACAACGTATTTCTAAAGGGTCTAGCTAGTAAAAAAGAGGCCGCTGGCGCGCAAGCATTAGCAGATTATGTAAAAGACAAAATGAAAAATTAATTACTTAAAACAAGTAGCAAGCGCCTCGATTTATTCGGGGCGTTTTTATTTAAAACTAACCGAAGTGTTCCCTTTTAAGTCAATTGTAATGGGTACAATATCAATACCATTGTTACTGCTATCAGACAATTTAGTTGTCACTGATTCGGAAACCATTTTACCAACCACTAAATCGTAAACTCTTTCAGCCTTAGCAATACCTTTTAATTGTTGACGAAATATTTGACCAGATTATGTAAAGGAAGTTTTTATAAACAAATTTGCCAGCGTCTTCCTGGTCTATGTAAAATAAAGAATTAGATTGAACTGGCTTTTGTAGCGCATGAAAACCTTTTACTTCAATAGTTTTAGGTTAATTTACTATTTCTTTTAACCAATTTAATTCGCTACTAGCAGCTTGTGTAAAAAAATTTGTGAATTTGGCAGCAAAAAGCCAAATAAAAGCAATAGGAACGAATTATAACGCAACTGCATAATTACTGAAATTACCATGATCCTCCGGCTCCACCGCCACCACTACTACCCCCACCAAATCCGCCAAAACCACCACCACCAAAACCTCCGCCGCCAAATCCGCCACCACCGCGATTGTTTCCACCTAGTAATGAAGACCAAAGTAAAGCTTCAGCAACGTTTGCTGCTCCTCTTCTACTCATCATTCCACCTCCTCTACCACCACCACCTCTGCCACCGCCTACTCCTAAAATCAAGAAAACAACGATGATTACAAATATGAATGTTAGTATAGAGCTGCCACTATTTTCCCCATTGCTTTTCTTATTCCGCTTGGTTTTGTATTCGCCTACAGCAGCTTTAGATAATGCATTAATTGCATTATCAATTCCACGGTAATAATTTTGTTGTTTAAATTCTGGTACAATTTCATTCCTGTAAATACTGGAAGCTGTAATATCTGGGATAGCTCCTTCTAAGCCATACCCCACTTCAATCCATATTTTTCGGTCTTCAATAGAAGCCAATATTAGTACCCCATTATTGGTTTTCTTGTTACCTATACCCCAAGACCTAAATAATTTATTGGCATATTCCTGAACCTCATATCCTTCTAAAGTTTTAAGAATAACAACAGCAATTTGATTAGAAGTACTATCATCTAATGCAACTAACTTCTCTTCTAAAATAGCTACTTGCTCTTTGCTGAGTACACCGGCCAAATCATTCACTAATCTTGGTGGATTGGGCGGAGGAATAACATTTTGCGCAAAAGCACCCAAAAAATTAGCCAGTAACAGTAATATGAGTAGTAGTTTCTTCATTGATTATCTAAAAACAATATCGTCAGGTAATTCATTTTTATCGGTTATACCATCATAAGGGAAATGGGTAACCAGTGCTTCGCCAATATCTTCAATAATATGAGCAATGCCTTCAATAAAATGCTTTTGCTTAAACTCTTCTAACATAATGGCAACTTCCTTTTGCCAAAATTCATGACCTACTTTCTGGTGAATACCCTCATCTCCAAATACAGCCAATTGATGATCGTCCATGGCTAAATACAACAGCACCCCATTACGGGATGCTGTTTGATCCATTTTCAATTGATAAAAGATTTCTCTGGCTCTGAGAACTGGATTCACCATTTCACATTTGGACTCTACATAAATACGTATTTCACCACTAGTTCTACGCTCAGCTTCTTGTATAGCTTTTACGATGATGTCTTTTTCAGCAGGAGTAAAATATTCCCGTTGTTTCTTTTTGAATAATCCAAACATGCAAAGAATTTAGAATTTTACTTCAGGTGCTTTTTCTGAACCAGCATCTGCTTTAAACCCTTCTTTTACTTTAAAACCAGTAATGCTGGCTAAAATATTCATAGGGAAAGATCTTGCTTTAACATTATAAGCAGCAACAGCGGCATTAAAATCGTTTCTAGAGACCTTGATACGGTTTTCGGTACCTTCTAACTGAGCTTGCAAACCACGAAAAGCTTCATTGGCTCTAAGATTAGGATAATTTTCGGTCACCATTAATAAACGACCTAAAGCTTGTGACAATTGACCTTGGGTAGCCTGGAATTCTTGTAATTTTTCAGGAGTAAGGTCTTTGGCATCTACTTTCATTTGCGTAGCGCTGGCTCTAGCTTTAACCACATTTTCTAAAGTAGTCTGTTCAAAATTGGCTTCCCCTTTCACAGTGTTAACCAAATTAGGTATTAAATCTGCTCTACGTTGGTAGTCACTTTGTACGTTATTCCAAGACTGACTAACGGTTTCATCCAATTTAACCAGACCATTATAACCACTCATGCCGCATCCGCCGATTAATACAATTAATCCAATAATGACAATAAGGGTAATTCTTTTTGTGTTCATGTTTTAATATTTGAAGAATTGAATATACAAAACGAATGCCATATTTAATTTGTGGCAGAATGACATTTAGCTTTTTCCAAGGATTTTTTCACCTATTTTTGCCCCAAAATTTAAAAATCTCCGAAACGATAGGCTATGTCAGTATTAGTAAACAAACATTCTAAAATCATTGTTCAGGGTTTCACCGGAACAGAGGGAACATTCCATGCAACTCAAATGATTGAATATGGAACCAATGTGGTAGGTGGTGTAACACCCAATAAAGGTGGAACGACCCATTTAGACAAACCCGTTTTTAATACAGTAGCCGATGCGGTTAAACAAACCGGCGCTAATGTGAGTATCATTTTTGTACCACCGGCATTTGCAGCAGATGCCATTATGGAAGCAACAGATGCAGGAATTGCACTAGTAGTTTGTATCACAGAAGGTATACCAGTGCAAGACATGGTGAAAGTAAAAAATTACTTATTGGGCAAAACTACTCGTTTAATTGGACCAAACTGTCCTGGAGTAATTACGGCAGAAGAAGCTAAAGTAGGCATTATGCCAGGCTTTATTTTCAAAGCAGGTAGAATTGGTATTGTTTCAAAAAGTGGAACTTTAACATACGAAGCTGCTGACCAAGTAGTAAAAGCCGGCTTAGGAATTAGCACTGCAATTGGTATAGGTGGAGATCCAATCATTGGAACACCAACTAAGGAAGCAGTTGAATTATTAATGAATGATCCTGAAACAGATGGTATCATCATGATCGGTGAAATTGGTGGAAGCATGGAAGCAGAAGCAGCATACTGGATCAAAGAAAATAAAACTAAACCTGTAGTAGGTTTTATTGCAGGCCAAACTGCCCCTCCTGGCAGAAGAATGGGACATGCTGGCGCAATCATTGGAGGAGCCGATGACACTGCTGCAGCTAAAATGAAAATCATGGCAGAGTGTGGCATTGAAGTAGTAGCAAGCCCTGCAGATATTGGTGTAACGATGGCTGCTGCACTAAAAAAATAAACAAGCAATTGTTAATATCGAACCCGAGGCATTTAAGCTTCGGGTTTTTTTATGCAAAATGCCGCATCTTGCATCTCAACAGAAGATTACTAATAAACAATTCATGCGCAGAATATTATCATTACTCATTTGCTTATCCTTTTTGATAGCAGAAGCACAAGAATCAAAAGAAACAGCTTATTTAAACGCTTATAAAATAATTGATAGCCTTATTTTGAAAGAGCGATTAACTAAAAGCGCCATAGACAAAGTAGATCAACTTTACAAAAAATCGGTTGTAGAAAATCAAGAGGCAGAGCAAATAAAAGCACTAGTGTACAAGGCTGATTTAGAAAATGAAATAACAGAAGATGGATTCAATAATAGCATCAAAATTTTCAAAGAAGCATTAAAAAAAGCGCAATCGCTAGTAATGCAATCGGTGATTCATACCATTCTTGCAAAAAAATATAACGATTATTATACCAAACAAAAATGGACACTACTAAATAGAAAGAATTGGAGTAGAAATGCATTTATAGATAGCATTGAAATGCATTTTGAAGCAGCTATGATTCATGCAAAAGCATTACAATCAGTTTATATTGACCAATACTCAGCAGTAGTATTGGGTGGATCAGAGCCACTAAAAAATTACAGTTTATACCATCTATTAATAGCCGAGCAAATTCAGTATTATAGCAACGATTTAGGCAATGATGGAAGCAAGGAAAACAAAGAGAAGATTACAGGACTCTATGACGCTATATTTCAGATTCACCAAAATGAACAATGGAATAATATAGTAGCTAGATTTAAATTGGATTTATTGGTTTGGAAAAAAGAAAACGAATTAATAAAAGAAGAAGTTTATTTATTAGAACTAAATACCTACATCCAGCCCCAATACCATTCCTCTATCAAAGCAGCAGCTTGGTTTTTAATCGCTAAAACTTATACAGTAAAAGGAAGACAATATCAAGCGCTGAGTGATACAGCCCATCAGTATGATTTAGTAAAAGCAATCGGCATTATTCAACAAGCGGTCAAGGGTATAGACACCACGGACTATAAAACGAGTGGCTTATTCGACTTAGCCAACGAGATCAAGCATACGCAAATTTTGATGGAAATAGAAAAAATTAATGAGACACAGAAACCATTCAGGGCATACCTCAGTTACAAAAATACGGATACCCTGTTTTTGAAAGTATTTAAAGTAAATGCAAACTTTAATCTTAAAAGCAATTCTACTACCAATCAACTACAGGATTTAACTCAACAAGAGTTGGTACAAGAACAAGCAATTCCCTTATTGCAGAAAAATGATTACCAAACACATTACACAGAAATAAAAATAGACCCATTACCGCAAGGAAATTATATTGCACTAAGCAGTACAGGAAAGGAATTCAACTTAGCAACTAATAAAATTGGATATATACATTTTACAGTAGCAGATTGGGTATACTTTAAAGATAACGAGCACTACTTTATTAGAGAATATGCTTCAGGAAAATCTGTTGACCAAGCACAAGTAAAAATATTTGCAACCAAATACGACTATAAAACATCAACTACAAGTAAACAGTTATTTCACCAAACACAAACCAATGAAAACGGTCAATTCAGTATTCCGCAAAAAATAAATGGGAATACCCAAATTGAAATTAATAAGAAGAAAACGCAGCTTATTTTTAGTGAATACGAATATCGTTATCAAGAATACAGTAACCAGCCTAATGAAAAAAGCAATTACGAAAAGAACAATCGTAGAGTATATTTTTTCACGGATCGATCTATTTATAGACCAGGACAGTTGGTTCAATTTAAAGGCGTTGCACTAACCAAAGATTATGATACCAAGTATAGCAAAGTAGTTGAAGAAAAAAATCCAATAAAAATTTATTTAACGAATGCCAATAGACAGAAAATCGATTCTTTATTATTACCAATTAACCATTATGGATCAATAGTAGGCAATTTTATTTTACCAAAAAATGAACTAACAGGCAATTTTACTATAGAAGCTCAATCATTTAATTATTCTTATAAAACAATAAAGGTAGAAGAATACAAACGACCTACCATTCAAGTGATATTTGATCAACCTAAAACAGGCTATCGATTAAATGACAGTATACATTATGCAATAAAAGCCACTGCCTATGCAGGTAATATTGTAAATGGCGGCAAAGTAAAATACACAGTGAAACAATATGGCCGATACCCTTTTCCAATTGTAAGAAAGCTAGACCCAATATATCAATCAGGTACTGAAATTGCCAATGGAATAGGAGTCACCAACGAAAAAGGAATCTATACCGTATCGTTTAAAGCCATTTATGATTCTACTAAAGAACTCTCAAACGATTTTGCAGTTAACTACATCATTCATGTAGATATAACCGATTTAAATGGAGAAACCCAATCGGAAAATGTGAGTTTAACAGCAACAAAAACTGCATGGCAATTGGTGATTAACCACCCTATTGCGATAAACAAACAATTATTTCAAAGAATAAATGCAACAGCAATAGACCGACTAGGGAACGAAAAAAATACGCCAATTCAAACTGCATTATATAAAGTAATTCAACCTAGTAAAATTGCGAGAAAAAAATATTGGGGTAAGTCTGACTTGCATTTATTTAACGAAACCACTTACAAAAAATATTTCCCCTTCGACGAGTACCAAAACGAAGCAGATCAAGCTACCTGGGGCATAGAAGAAATAGCAACTCCTATAAATAAAGTGGAGACGGGCATGTATAAAATAAAAGCGACTGCCATAGATAGTTTTGGGTTGCCAATATCTACAGAAAAAATAATTACGATTTATGATAATGAGGGAACAAAAAGCAATCAGTCTTTTTATTATTATTCAAATAATTATACCAAACCAGGTGATAGCATATTGATTGTAAACAACTACCCCATTGAAAAAATTTTTGTTACAAGAAAAATAAAAAAAGCAGCACTCAAAGAAGACTACCAGTTTCTTCAATTAAGTAGACTAACTCAGCAGCAGATAACGATTTCCGATCAAGACCGAGGAGGAATCTCAATTAATGAAGCCTATATCTGGATGGGAAGATTATTTACCCATCAACTGGCTATTGCAGTACCATTCAATAACAAAGACTTAAAAATACGAACAGGATCTTTTAGAAATATCAACGAACCGGGAGCCAAAGAAACTTGGACAATTGAAATAGATGGACTCAATGGAAAAGAAAAAGCAGCTGAATTATTAACTAGCATGTACGACGCAAGTTTAGATGCTTTGTACCCGAACAGTTGGGACCCTTTGAGTTTATGGAATACCAACAACAGTAGCACTGGTTTTAGCAGTGGCGTATTTAGAACAGAAACCATCCGCCAATTTGACAACAACGAATGCTTTTGTGAAGCAAAACCCTATGAGCGACCAAGTCTATTAGCATCCATTGATCTGAGTTGGAGAAGAATAGAACAAAAATTGTATGAAACCACTCTGGCTTCAAAGAGCATGCAAGCCAGAGTTGAAGGATTGCCAACAACAATTAGAGGCAACAATTCTATTAGAGAAGAGAGCTACAATAAAGTATTTACACCAGTAGAAATAATCGAACCTATTACAGGAGATATCATTAAGGACGGAAGATTCATACCAGGTAATAAGCAAGGTCAAGATTTGATTGAAATAAGGACGAACTTTAATGAAACCGCATTCTTTTTTCCACAGTTGTATGCAGACAGTTCTGGGAAATATCAATTCAGCTTTCAGTTCCCGGATGCAGTAACCCAATGGAAATGGATGAGCTTTGCACATACCAAGGATTTGGCAACAGGCTATGTTGAACAAAAATTGCAAACACAAAAAAGTCTGATGGTGCAACCCAATATTCCACGTTTTTTAAGGGAGGGAGATCAAATGGAGTTAAGCGTTAAAATTGCAAATCTCACCAACAAAGAATTAACAGGAACCATTACATTAGAATTAATAGACGCCACTACCAATACCTCCGTGGATGGATGGTTTCAAAATGTATTTCCACAACAATACTTTACTGCAGAGGCATTACAATCTGGTATTGCACAGTTTCCTATTCAGGTTCCGTTTAGTTACAACAAACCATTGACCTATCGAATTATCGCAAGGACCAATGCATTAAGCGATGGAGAAGAAAACACGGTACCAGTCTTGAGCAATCGTCAATTGATCACAGAAACCTTACCCATATATTTATCAAAAGATACTACCCAACAATTTCGTTTTGAAAAACTACTCAACAATCAAAGTGAAGGAATCAGTTCACAAGGATTAACAGTAGAATATACTACGCTACCAATATGGAATGCAATTCAGGGGCTGAGTTATTTAAAAACAGACCAAGAGACTTCGGCTATTCATCAATTCAATCGTATTTATGCCAATCTAATGTCACTGCATATTTTAGCCAAATATCCAATCATAACAAAAGTGTTGGAAGCCTGGAAAAAAGATAGCAGCGCATTAAAAAATCCATTAGAAAATAATATAGAATTGAAGCAAGTACTATTACAGGAAACCCCTTGGGTTATGGATGCCCAAAACGGAAATATACTTTTAAAGGAATTGGCCAATCAAATGGATATCCAACAAATTGCTAAAGAAAATGAAAACTTATTGATTCAATTAGAAAAACTACAACTAGGGGATGGAAGTTTCAGTTGGTATAAAGGAGGTAATTCTGACGAATATATTACTCAGTATATTTTAACGGGTCTTGGTAAATTAAAAAGGATAGGCGCAATTACCCCTTCATTAGCAATACAATTAAGAACCTTATTCAGGAAGGCCTTGGCATTTGCAGATGAAGCAATTAGTTTCGAATTCAAAAAGAATAAACCAACACAAATTGGTAGTAGCCAATTAGCCTATTTGTTCATGAGAAGCTTCTTCAAAGACCTATTAATTCAAAATGATACGGCGTATAAAGCTTATTGGAAGATGGCAAAAAATAGCTGGAATACAAAAAACCAATATGCGCAGGCGATGATTGCAATCATTGCCATTAGAAATAATGAAACCGTTTGGGCAAATAAAATAATCAATGCACTACTAGAAAATACTGTTGTTCATTCACAACAAGGAATGTATTGGAAAAATAGATTAACCAATCGCTGGTATGCAATGCCGGTAGTACATCAAAGTATGATGATCGATTGCTTTAGCGAAATCAATAACGCATTACCCACCCGACCTTACATAAAGCAAATCAACGCAATGCTTACTTGGTTGATATTGAACAAAGAGACCAATCATTGGGGAGATGGGATTGCAACTGCAGATGCAGTTTACAGCCTAATAGCCAATGGACAACAATGGATGAGCAATAAAAGAGCAGTAAAAATAGAATTGGGTAAAACAATCGTAAGTACTGCAACAGAAAAAACCATGGAAGGATCTGGCTATTTTAAAAAGAGAATTGAAGGAGAAAAAGTGAAACCAGAGATGGGGAATATTACCGTCACAACTGCAACGCAAAATATGGTATCCCATCAACCCTCTTATGGAAGTATTTACTGGCAATATTTAGCCAACATGGATGAAATTACTGCTAGCGCAGGACCTATGCAGATTAATAAAAAAATATTAGTAGAACGAAATAAAAATTGGATTGAATTGAATGAGAATGAACCTGTAAAAGTTGGCGAGCTCATTACAGTAGAGTTAACGATCAAAGCAGACAGAGATATGGATTATGTGCACTTAAAAGATTTAAGACCCGCTGCTACAGAACCCACCAATGTATTGAGTGGTTACCAATATAAAGATGGCTTATTTTATTACCAGAGTACGAAAGACGTAAGCAATAACTATTACTTTAATTATTTACCAAAAGGAAATTATCAATTTACTTATACCATACGAGCTACGCATAAAGGATTGTACACTGCGGGTTTTGCGAGCATTCAAAGTATGTATGCTCCTGCATTCAAAGCCCACTCTAATGCAATTAAATTAAGAATTGAAGATTAATATGATACAGGTAGATACAATTATTGTTGGGCAGGGATTATGTGGCACTTTTTTAAGTTGGAACTTGATCAATGCTGGACAGCAAGTAATAGTAATAGATGAATCGATAACCAATAGTGCCACCAAAGTGGCAAGCGGTGTAATCAATCCTGTAACTGGAAGAAGAATTGTACGCACTTGGGAAATTGAACGATTCATGCCGTTTGCCGTAGAAGCTTATACGCAATTGGGAAAGGAATTAGGCCAAAACTTAATTAGTCAATGCAATATTCTTGACTTTCATGCAACCCCACAAAATAAGATTGCCTTTTCGGAAAGATTACCAACGGAAACAGCATATTTACGCGTGGTAGATGAGCAAATATGGGAGCCTTATTTTCATTTACTATTTGGCATTGGAGAAATTCAACCATGCTGGTTAATTCAATTACAGGATATGCTGGTTGGTTGGAGAAAAAAATTAATGCAACAAAATGCATTAATAGAAGAAAAATTTGACTGGAATGTTTGCAGCGTAAATAGCTCAGTTCAATGGAAAAATATACAAGCAAAACAGATTATTTTTTGTGATGGAACAGGAGGATTAAACAACCCTTATTTTAAACTGCTCCCATTTGCCAGCAATAAAGGAGAAGCCCTGATCGTGTCAATTCCATCACTTCCAAGAAACAATATTTATAAACAAGGGATTAGTGTTGTTCCCTGGAAAGAGGACCTTTTTTGGGTTGGCTCTACCTATGAATGGACATACGAAAATCTAAAGCCTACCCAATCCTTTTTAGACAAAACAACCCTTCAACTAAAAAACTGGCTAAAACAACCATTTGAAATGATTGACCATATTGCATCTGAAAGGCCAGCTAATGTAGAGCGGAGGCCATTTGTAGGATTCCACCCAACTCAACCCAAGGTTGGTGTTTTAAATGGAATGGGAACCAAAGGATGTAGCTTAGCGCCTTATTTTGCTCACCAACTTACCCAAAATATGATTAATGGGGCTCCTATTCACCCATTGGCAGATATTCATCGCTTCAAAAATATTTTAAGCCGTTAATTGATTACAAAAAATTAATATTGTGCCTCAAATAATTGAAGGCATGGAGCAATCACCCTTGGTACACGATGATCGATACGAAATTCCATTAAAGTATAGAAAGATGGAAAACCTACACATCGTGTTCTGGCTTTTCAAAGACGTAGCCTGGTGTTTAGGATTAAAATGGTTAGGAACAGTAATGATTATCCCTACTTTAATTATTTCAATCGTCATTGCATATAGAACCAGAAAGTATGTTTCAGAGCTATGCCATAATTTAGCAATCACGGTTTGGATTTCTGCCAATTCATATTGGATGGTGAGTGAATTCTTTGGGTTTGATCACAAAGTAATTTGGGGAGACTATACATTTAAACACTTAGCAATTATTCCGTTCACAATTGGAATATTAATACTTGCATATTACTATTTAATTTGGAGACCCTTGCACACCAAGAAATCTGACTACTAAACGAATAATCCCCATTCATCCCCAACTTTAAACCGATCCTCATCCCACTCCGGCAAAAGGTTTAGATCAATTAAATTCATTCAATAAAATTAATTCATTTCAACTTTTAAAAAGCGAGCAGTATGACTGGTTTTATGCAAGAGCATTTGTTCAGGTGTACCCTCAAATAAAATTTGGCCGCCACCATCTCCTCCCTCAGGACCTAAGTCAATTACATGATCGGCCATTTTAACCACATCTAAATTGTGTTCAATCACCAACACCGAATTACCTCTATCAACCAATTTATTCAATACATCCAGCAAATGACTAATATCTTGAAAATGCAAACCAGTAGTGGGTTCATCCAAAATATAAAATGTTTTACCCGTATCTTTTTTACCTAATTCAGTAGCCAATTTCACCCGCTGCGCTTCACCACCGCTAAGCGTTACTGCTGACTGGCCCAATGTTACATACCCCAATCCAACGTCTTGTAATACTTTGATTTTACGATACAAGTATGGTACGGGTTGAAAGAAATCGCAGGCTTCATCTACCGTCATATTCAACACATCACTGATTGATTTTCCTTTGTAGCGAATTTCTAAAGTCTCCCGATTGTATCTTTTACCATTACATTTTTCGCAGTTCACATATACATCTGGAAGGAAATTCATTTCAATTACTTTCATACCACCCCCTTCACAAACATCACAACGACCTCCTTTGACATTAAAGGAAAAACGTCCAGCAGCATAGCCCCTAATTTTAGCTTCTGGAATTGCAGCAAATAGGGTTCTAATTTCAGTAAAGAAACCACAGTAAGTTGCAGGGTTGCTTCGGGGTGTTCTACCAATGGGAGACTGATCAATCTCAATAACTTTATCTATATGCGCTAACCCTTTTACCGAAACAAAAGGCATCGGATGCACTTTACTATTGTAACAATGCTTAGACAACAATGGGTACAAAGTTTCATTAATTAAAGTGCTCTTTCCACTTCCACTTACACCACTTACTACAATTAATTTCCCTAATGGAAAACGAACGGTGACATTTTTTAAATTATTTCCAGTAGCTCCTTTTAAAATCAATTCTTTACCATTCCCTACTCTTCTTTCTTCAGGCACACTAATCGATTTCTGACCATTTAAATATTGAGCAGTATCCGAATTAGAAGCCAAAACCTCTGCAGGAGTTCCTTC
>JBBAJU010000041.1:0-16110 GCA_040403845.1 Sediminibacterium sp. | reverse complement strand
GCAGAATTTACCCATCGCAATGGCCGAACGTCTAGGATGAACAGCAAGGGGAATGTGTATATGATTTTGCACGAAGATGAAACCCTACCCAATTATTTGCAAGAAACACCTCCTTCTTTTAGTTTGAAATTACATGCTCCTCCGCCAGCTGCGTCTGAATGGGGTACGGTGTATTTGAACGGAGGTAAAAAGGATAAATTGAATAAAGTAGATATTGTTGGCTTGTTTATTCAAAAAGGGAAGTTAACAAAAGAAGAATTGGGTTTGATTATGGTAAAAGATCATAACTGTTTTGTGGCTGTTAAGAAAAACAAGATTCCATCCTTATTGAAAGGGGTTCGTGACGAAAAAATTAAAGGGAAAAAATTCTTGATCATGGAAGCGCGCTAACAAGAAAGCTTCTGAACTAATTTGCTTAATTTGAGTCTTTAAATATTTGCTATGAGGATTGTACCATTGCTTGCGTCGGCCCTATTAACCTGGGGTGCTGTTCATTTATTTAATACCCAACTAGTAGTTGGAGGAAGTAAAACCCCAAGATTAGGGTATTTTCTATCTCCCCAACATGGGTTTTGGCAGAATGCAGAACCTGCTGATGTTAATTACAACGACAATATAAAATTAGAAGGGCTGGCCGGAAAAGTAGAGGTATATATTGACGATCGTTTGGTACCTCATATTTATGCGGATGAAGACAATGATGCTTATTATGTTCAAGGTTATTTACATGCTAAGTTTAGACTTTGGCAGATGGAGTTTCAGACCCATGTTGCTGCTGGTCGTTTAAGTGAAATTGTAGGTAAAGAACGAATTGGTACCGATAAATTTTTTAGAAGACTAGGAATGGTTTATGGTGCTGAAAGAACCAAAGCATATGTGGAGAAGAACAATCCTGAAATGCAATCTGCTATTGATGCTTATGCAAAAGGGGTGAATGCATATATTTCCAAATTAAAGCCTGAAGAGATTCCTTTTGAATATAAATTATTGGATTACAAGCCTGAAGCATGGACTTCATTAAAGACGTATTTATTTCAAATGTTTATGTCTTATGATTTAACCGGAAGAGGAGCAGTGACCGATTTGCAAATGAGCAATGCACGTAACTATTTTAGCTATAAAGATTTTGATTTGTTATTTACTGATGTGCAAGATTCATTAGATCCCATTATTCCCAAAGGTACTGTATATACAAAACCAGCCATAAAGCCTGTTATGCCTTCGGATGTGCTAACAGCCTATTTAGGCGATACCACTGGCAGTTCAACAGCTTTAGCTCCATTTATTCCAAATAAAAGCAATGGAAGCAATAACTGGGTAGTAGGCGGGTCTAAAACAAAATCAGGTAGACCCATCCTTGCTAACGATCCGCACTTAGGGTTAAATCTGCCTTCTCTTTGGTATGAAGTTCAAATATCTACTCCAACGCATCGTACTTATGGGGCAAGCTTTCCAGGATCTCCTGCTGTAATTATTGGATTCAATGATAGTATAGCATGGGGTGTAACGAATGCTGGTCGTGATGTGTTAGACTATTATGATATGAAATTTAAGGACACTACCTTAAATGAATATTGGTTTAAAGGCCAATGGGTAAAGGCAGAAAAAAGAGTTGAAACCATCAAAGTCAAAGACAGTGCAACTATACAAGAAAATATTGCAATGACTGTTTTTGGCCCTACTATGTACGACCATAATTATCAAAACAGTGGTTCGGGGGGCAAAAATCTGGCATTAAGATGGACTGCGCATGATGGAGGAAGTGGATTGTTGGCTTTTTATAAGTTGAACCATGCAAAAAATTATGATGATTATTTAGAAGCGATTTCACACTGGAATAGCACGGGACAGAATTTTGCATTTGCATCTAAAACAGGCGATATTGCGCTAAAGCAACAAGCCAATTTTGTCGCAAGATGGTTTAGACAAGGAGACTTTATTCTACCTGGACAAGACAGTGCTTATGCTTGGCAAGGGTTTATTCCAACCAATGAAAACCCTATGATTAAAAATCCTCTGCGTGGTTTTGTAAGTAGTGCGAATCAAAAATCAACCGACCAAACCTATCCTTATTATTTGGGGGCAGCAAGTAATTTCCCCGTTTATCGTGGCGTAATCATTAATAGAAAGTTGACTGAATTAACCAATGCAACTGCACAAGATATTCAGCGTCTTCAAATGGATAATTATAATGTATTTGCAGAAATGGCTAGACCAGTCTTGCTAAAATATATTGATCAATCTGCTTTAACTGCTGATGAAAAAAAGTACGTCAATATTTTGAGTTCTTGGAATTTAATCAGTGATGTAAGTGAAAAGGGAGCAACTGTTTTTAATACAATTTGGGATAGCTTAGAAACCACTATTTGGGCAGATGAGTTTGCAAATGCAACCACTAATTTAGGATGGCCTGATGAAATAACATTGCTTGAAAGTATTAAAAGAGATAGTCTTTATTCTTTCGCCGATAATATTAAAACAACCAACAAAAAAGAAACTATTACGGATGCTGTAATGGAAGCGGTCAAAAAAGCAACAGCAGTATTAGTGAAAGCGGATAAAGAAGGTAAATTGGAATGGGCTGCATTTAAAGATACCCGTGTATCCCATTTATTAAAAATCAATGCTTTGAGTTCATTGCATTTGCCAATTGGTGGGGGCAAGCATATTATTAATGCAACAACAGAAACCCATGGTCCTAGTTGGAGAATGATTGTACATATGACCGATGAGATTGAAGCATATGGGGTATATCCTGGTGGCCAAAATGGAAATCCTGGTAGTAAGTATTATGATACCTTTATGAATCATTGGGCTACTGGCAAGTATTATCCAATTTTGTTTTTACACCTTAAAGATGCCCCTAATAATAAACGCATCAAATGGTTAATGACTTTTACCAAAGCTTAAAAAATTAGTATGAAATTTATTGTATCTATTTTATTAATCGCATTTTTAGCATTCGTTGCAGGCTTATTTACACAACTGCCTTGGTGGATTTTTGTGATTAGTTCTTTTATTGTTTCAACGCTATTGCATCAATCTCCTGGGAAGTCTTTTTTAAGTGGTTTTTTGGGATTATTCTTGTTATGGGTGGTATTAGCTTTTATCAAAGATGCGGCAAATGAACATTTGCTTTCTGCTAAAGTAGCTTTGATACTTCCATTAGGAGGATCATATATGATGCTTATATTGGTTACAGGTATTATTGGAGGTTTAATTAGTGGGTTAGCAGCGTTAACAGGTTCTTTTGTAAAAAAATAAGCATGAACTTATTGGATGAATTCCAACAGCATTGGAAAATACATTTTGCTCCCCTGTTATTGCCACAGCAAAAAGTTTTGTTGGCATTGAGTGGAGGAGCCGATAGTACAGTTTTAGCTTATTTACTTCATCATTCGGGAATCCCATTTGTTGCAGCACATGTAAATTATCAATTAAGAGGATCAGAAAGTGAGCGAGACGAGACTTTTGTTCAATCTTTCTGCCAAACATGGAAGATTCCCTTGTTGATAAAAAATGTTGATACCCAATTGTATGTAGCGCAGCACCAATTATCTGTTCAGGTTGCTGCAAGAGAAATCAGGTATCAATGGTTTAACGAAATAAGGACAACCAATTCTGATTTAACCCATTCATGGGTACTTACAGCTCATCATGCAAATGATCGTATTGAAACAAGCATGATACATTTTTTCAGGGGGACAGGAATTGATGGATTAAAAGGGATTCCAGCAATCAATCATGCCAATAAAGTATTGAGGCCATTATTGCCTTTTTATAGAAAACAAATTGAAGCTTTTGCAAAGGAAAATCAAATTTCATTTATTGTTGACTCTTCAAATTTATCTAATCATTATACCAGGAACTTTTTTCGCAATCAATTGATTCCTGAACTGGAATCAATTTTTCCTGCTGTTCAAGATAATCTTTTACAGAATACCTATCGTTTTGAAGAGACTGCAATTTTATATCAACAAGGGGTTCAATTGCAACTTAAAAAATTAATAGAGCAAAAAGAAAATGAATGGCAAATACCTGTTCTTAAATGGAAAAAAGTTAATCCTCTTAATACAATCACTTGGGAAATAATTCAACCATTTGGTTTTACTTCAGCTCAAATACCTGAAGTAGTAAAACTATTAGATGCGGCTAATAGTAGTTATGTTCAATCAGAAAGCCATCGGATCATTAAGAATAGACAATGGATGATTATTGCTCCTTTGGCCAATATGCAAGCCCATCATATAATCATTGAGGGGATAGGCAAAACTCCTTTTTTGGCGGGTGAACTTACGCTTTCATTGCACGATATTTCTGCCTTACCTACATCAATAAGCCAGTCGACAGCTTCCAGCAATGCTTTCATTGTAGAGTGGGTAGACGCTAGTAAAATAAAGTTTCCTTTACAATTACGTCATTGGACAATGGGAGATTATTTTTACCCATTAGGGATGACCAAAAAGAAAAAAGTTTCCAAGTTTTTGATTGATGCTAGATTAAGTAAAACAGACAAAGAAAAAATTTGGGTATTAGCGTCCGATAAAAAAATCATTGCAATCATTGGTTTGCGAATTGATAACCGATTTAAGTTTTCGGATTCCACAAAACAATTGCTAAAACTTGAATTTAAACGCACCTAAAAACCGCCTAAGTACATTTTTATTGCATTGAAGAAGTTTTCCAATGCATTGAATCTTGTCATAAAGCTGGTAGTAATAATTACAAAGACAATTCCAAATATAGCCCCCCAAATATGTGCAGAGTGATTAATATTGCCGTGCCCTTTTTTGGCTAAGTAAGCAGATAGAATTAAATACAAGGGGCCAAATACAAAACCTGGAATATGAAACGGTATCGGGAAAATACCCATCCCCATAGTTGGGTATAAGAATATACCAGCAAAAATAACGGCGGAAACTGCACCCGAAGCACCTAGACTTCTATAATGATAATTGTTTAAGTTATTAAAGTAGGTGGGAAGTAAACAGACAATTAAGGAAACAACATAAAGAATAATGTAGAGGGCTTTTCCGCTATCACCAAAAATTTGAGAGAAAGATTTTTCTACTAAGTCTCCAAATAAATAAAAAGAGTACATATTAAAAACCAAGTGCATGATATCGGCATGAATAAAGCCACTTGTGATGAATCTATGCCATTGATTTCTGTTGGTTATTGCAGGAGGATAAAATATTAGATCGTCTAATACTTTTTGATTTGAAAAAGCAGTAAATGAAATTAAACTGGTTAAAAGTATGATGCTGATGGTTAACGTAATCATGGATTAAATATGATGGTATTTTTCGTTTCTAATAATGCTGCAAGCTCGGTATAATTGTTCTGATAAAATTAATCTGGCTAACATATGTGGAAATACCAATGGCGAAAAGCTCCAGATGAATTGTGCCCTATTCGTTATACTGGCGTCAACTCCAAATGCGCCACCAATTAAAAAAACCAGTTGTTTATTGCTTTCATTAGCCCTTTGCTGTATAAATTGAGCCAACTGTGGAGAACTCAATAATTTACCTCTTTCATCTAATAGTATTAAGAAATCCTCTTTTTCAATATGTGAAAGAATGGATGTAGCTTCTGCTTTTTTCAGTTCTATTTCCGATAAACTTGCTGCATTTTTAACTGTGGGGATGATTACCCATTCTGTTTTAAAATATTTGTTAATTCTTTGGGTGAAATCATCAATGCCAGTTTTAACATATGACTCATGAACTTTACCAACAGATAGCATACGTATCTTCATGTTATAAAAATACTTAAGAAAGTGTATGTGGCCAATTTGATCTGCTTTGTAAGTTGGTCAGGACAAAGTATCTTTCAGGTAAAATTGAAAAGCCAATGAAGTGTCTGAAATTAATCATCGTTACTTTTTTCTTCTTAGGGGTAATTAAACCAACTTATGGACAGCAGATTGATTCTATGATGAATGTATATGCAGAAGGTTTCCCCAAAGAAAAAATACATGTTCATTTTGACAGACCATATTATAATACAGGCGATACTTTATTTTATAAAGCTTATTTATTAGCTGTTAATGAACCCAGTCTGTTAAGTAAAAACTTATATATAGAATGGTACGATACATCAGGTGTGCTTATTAAACAAACGGTAAGCCCACTTTTTCAGGCAACTGCAAAGGGAAGTTTTGAAATACCGGCTAATTACAAAGGGGCTTTTTTACATGTCAAAGCTTTTACAAGATGGATGCTTAATGATGATATTGCGTATTTATTTCAAAAAAATATTCCCATTAATGGGGGAGCAATAGTAATGGGGAAACTTCCCGAACCAACTAAAATTGTTATTTTTCCTGAAAGTGGGGTATTGGTTGAAGGATTGAATTCACGCGTTGCATTTAAAGCCCTCAATCAATCTGGACTTCCAGTAAAGGTGAAAGGCGTATTGATTGATGCACAAAAAAAAGTACTGGATACAATAAAGGTACAGCACGACGGTATGGGCGTATTTATGTTGAGGCCGCTACCAGGTCAGCAATATCAAATAAATTGGACCGATGAATTTGGACGTTCTGGTGTTACCAAAATCACTGATATTAAAAAAGAAGGGGTGGTACTTACTGTACGAACCAATAATGAAAAGGCTTTTTTACAATTTGAGCGGTCTGCTAATGCCGGTGAAACTTTCAAGCAGATGAATCTATTGGTTCATATGAACCAAACATTGATGTATAAAGTGGGTCTTAAAATGGTGGAGCGAAACTTTCAGCGAGCTGAAATTCCTATAGAAGAATTACCCACAGGAATTGTACAGTTTACTTTATTTACTTCTGATTGGATACCGGTTGCAGAACGAATTGTATTTGTAAATAATCATACGCATGATTTTAGTGCAAAGTTGAATCCTATTTATACGAATTTGAAAAAGAGAGGGTTAAATACTTTTGAAATTATTGTTTCAGATACTACAACAACCAATATGTCTGTATCAGTTTATGATGCTGGCGCTAATAGTGCTGATCCTCATTCTATTTATTCTAATTTTCTGCTTTCAAGCGAAATAAAAGGGTATGTTCATAACCCTTCTTATTATTTTCAGAGTGATGCGGATAGCATAACTAGTAAATTGGATTTGGTAATGATGACCAATGGATGGCGAAAAATGAATTGGGAGCAATTAAGAGCAGGAATTGGCCCTCAATTAAAATTCATGCCTGAAAACAATTTCATGTCTTTAAAAGGTAGTGTTTTTGGAATAAAGCCTGGAATGGTAAAAGATCAACAACTTAATTTTGTTTTAGCCGCCAAAGACAGTAGTAAAAGTTTACTATTTGCAGGAATTGACGCGAATGGGGATTTTGAGCAATCAGGTTTATTCTTTTATGACACTGTGAAGGTTTACTATGGGTTTAATAATAATAGTAAACTTAGCGGTGCCACTCAAGTTAAAATTGAAAATGGATTACTCCGTAAAGAGAATGGTGCTAAAGTGAATTTGGGTAGTATTCCACCTGTTTGGGGTGGAATAGATTCAATGGCAATTGTTCGAATGAATTATTTTTTATCGGAGCAAGAGAAACTTCGGAGGTTAATGGCATCAGCCACATTATCAGAAGTAGTAGTAAAAGCAAAAACAAAGTCAAAGTTGGAAGTCCTTGATGAAACCTATGCATCTGGACTATTTTCAAGAGGGGATGGTTATAGTTTTGATTTAACAGATGCAATGTCTGCACCTATCGATATCTTAACCTACTTACAAGGTAAAGTAGCTGGGTTACAAATATCAGGATCTGGAGCAGGCGCTAATTTAAGTTGGAGAGGAGGAGTACCTGATATTTATTTAAATGAAATGAGAGCAGATGTTGGAATGGTTGCTACCATCCCGGTTACCGATGTTGCCTATATCAAAGTTTTTAGACCTCCATTTTTTGGGTCTGGTGGCGGGGGAGCTGGCGGTGCAATAGTTGTATATACTAAAAAAGGGGAAGGGGCATCTAAGGGTGGTCAAAATGTTAAAGGTATGGAGAGTACTATTTTGGCAGGTTATTCCCGATTTAAAGAATTCTACAATCCTGTTTATGATAAATCTGCTGCAGCTTTTGAACCCGATACAAGAAATACCTTGTATTGGAATCCTTATATCATTACCAATAAAAAATCACCAAGATATAAAGTTGAATTTTATAACAATGATGTTTCAACCAAGTTGCAAATAGTAGTAGAGGGAATAAATGCCAATGGCAAAATGACAAGAGTAACAAGAGTATTAGAATAATTAAAGCTGATATGCCTTAGTTTTGCCTCCCTAAAAATATTCACTTGAAGAAGATTGGTATATTATTTATTTTAGTTGTAAGCATTCAATCCTTGTTTGCCCAAACAGATGAATTGAAATTAGACCCAGTTACGGTAACAAGTTCTTTTTATGAAACTAGGGCATCTAAAACAGGAAGAAATATAACCGTTATTACAGCAAAAGACATTGCTCAATTGCCTGTTAGAACCCCAGATGAATTACTCCGGTTTTTACCAGGGATTGATGTGCAAAGTAGAGGTGCATTAGGTGCTCAAAGTGATATCAGTATGCGCGGAGGCACTTTCCAACAAGTATTGGTTATTTTGGACGGCTTGAGATTGAACGATCCAAATACAGGACATTTTAGTGGATATATTCCAGTGATATTAGACGAAATTGAAAAAATTGAAATTCTAAAAGGAGCATCTTCAGGCATATTCGGGTCAGATGCAGTAGGAGGGGTAATTTATATTACTACAAAAACTTTTTCACAAAAAAGACAAGCAGGAAATACCGGTATCATTCAATTGGCATCAGGTCAGTTAGGCCTTTTCAGTAGTTCAGGTTATTTTAGTTCAAATAAAAATAATCAGCAATTTCAGATTTCAGCATTAAGAAATAGTGCTGATGGCCCTCAACAGAGAGGGATTACAGGATTTATGAGAGAAAATGCTTTTTCGATGGCTTGGAACAAGAAGAAAGGCTTTTGGGAAACTTCTTTTAGAACAGCATATAATGACCGATCTTTTGCAGCACAAAATTTCTATACTTCTTTTAGTTCCGATACAGCAGTAGAAAGAGTTAAAATTTTTTGGAATCAATTTAATGCGCAGTATCAAAAAAATAAAAATCAGGTAATGATTTATGCTGGATTCAAAAATACTGAAGACAATTATCGGTTCAGCTCAATTTCTTCTGCAAATTCCAGTTTTTCCAACCTTTTTCAGCTAAATACTTTGTTTTTACGTAATCAAAGTACAAAAACAAAATATACTATTGGAGGACAGTACATTGGTAGAAATATAAGATCAAATGATAGAGGTAGACATACAGTGCACCAAATGGCTTTGTATGGCGTTTGGCAGGAATCATTTAATAATCATTTTTCAACCAATACTTCTTTGCGAGTAGAGTATGCTTCTAACGGCGGATGGGTATTTGTTCCACAACTTAATCTTTCATATCAGGCAAATAAAATTCAGTTAAGAGCAAGTGCTGGATATGCATATCGAAATGCAGATTTCACAGAATTATTCAACAATTACAATAGAACAGGAATAAGGAGTGGTTCAATTGGGAATCCTAATTTACAGGCAGAAAAAAGTTTTAATTATGAACTAGGTCTAGATTGGATTGCCAATACCAACAGTAAGGTTTCTTTTAGTGTGTTTAAAAGAAATAGCCGAGACTTAATTGATTGGTCACTTACTGCATATGCCAATATGCCAAGAAAAGAAAATTTAGTGGTAGGGGGCAATTATTTATTGGCTACAAATCAAAGCAGTGTTCAAGTGGATGGGATTGAATTGGATTATTTACTGGATAAAAAAATCAATGCAACGCAATCCATCAAATTTAAGTCTGGTTTAATTTGGATTAATACAAATAGCAAGAGTGGCCCGCTCAGTTTTTATCTCTCTTCTGCTCCTAAATTCTTAGCCAATTTTGCAACCAGTTTTTCAACAAAATTTGTAGACTTTAATTTAACTGGTTTGTATAAAAGTAGAAACGAGCGAACTGCTAATCCAATTTTATTACCAATCAGTAACAACTATTTTGTGATGAATACAAAAATAAATTTCCGTTTCAATAAAGTAAAACATGTTCTCTTTATTCAAGCCGATAATTTATTTAATAGTACCATCAATGATTTTATTGGAGCCCCATTGCCAGGTAGATGGTTGCAAGCCGGGGCAAGAATTGTATTTGATTAAGCAGCCATTTCTTTTAATGCATTTACAAATTTATCAAGCTCTTCTAATGTAGTAAATACATTGGGGGTTATTCTGCAGCCATGCACTCCAGCACTGTCTATCGCAACAGTATAAATGCGGTATTTTTTTAGCAGTGTTTCGGCCATATCAGCAGGCTTTAATCCCTTTATACCCACATTTGCAATGGCACAAGCGCGCATACTTTCAATTGGTGTATTTATAATAATATTGGGCATTGAAGCTACTTTTGAAGTCCAATATTGTTGTAAAAATCTTAAACGTTCTTCTTTATTTGCTGCTCCAATTTTTTGATGGAAATTGATGGCAAATTGCAAGGCTAAATAAGTATGTACAGGATTGGTGCCAAAATGATTCAGGCGATTAATACCTTGTATTGATTCATTCTCTCCAATGAGTGGCCATATTTTAGATTGATGTTCTTTTTTTACATAAAGCACTCCAACACCCAGTGGTACAGCTAACCATTTGTGTAAACTTGCACCATAATAGTCACAGCCAAGTTCATTAATATTAAATTGAATTTGCGCAACAGCATGTGCTCCATCTACCATTACTTCAACTCCGTGTTTGTGTGCCATATCACAAATTTTTTTGACTGGAAGAATCTGTCCAGTTATATTGATGATATGGCAAATCATGATCAATTTTGTTTTTGCGGTAATGGCTTTTTCATAGATGCTCACAATCTCTTCATCTGATTGGGGAATATTGGGGATAGACACCATTTTATTGATAACTCCATGTCTCTTAGCCACTTGCTTGAACATGTCGATCATAGCACCATAATCTTGTTCTGCAAATATGGCTTCATCACCCGTCTGCCAAGGATAACCACTAATGATTAAGTCTAAAGACTCTGTTGTGTTTCTGGTTAAAACAATTTCATCTTCGCTGCCGCCTAAAAATTGTGCAATTAACTTATTTTGCTCAGTACGTTCTTTAAATTGTCGGGTGCGCATATAAAAAGAAGCATGGTAATTTACTTCTTTAATTATTGCCATGTATTGTTCTAGTGTTTCTTCTGGTAGCATATTATAATAGCCGCTTTCCAGATTGATATAGTCAGGTTTAATCTTATACAAAGCGCGTACCGACTTCCAAAATTTTTCGTCTTTTGCAACAAGAGGTGCTGGGTCTAATGGGATACTGATTAAAGAACTTGTATTGGATTTTCCTAGTTGCGGGAGGCCTAACCCTGCTAAAGTAATGCTTTTTAAAAATGTCCTTTTATGCATAAAAGAAGAATATGATTTTGAAGTTAAGATTATAAATGATAATGCATTCATGTTTTCCTTAATTTCATTTTATGAGATTCAAATTATTTTTAGGATTATTGGGCATCAGCTTTTCTGTAATATTATCTGCACAGCAATTACCCATTTATAAAAATCCAAAATATGCTACTGATGAACGAGTAGCCGATTTAATTAAACGAATGACGCCAACTGAAAAATTCTGGCAATTGTTTATGATTCCAGGAGATCTAGGTTCCAATCCTAGCTTATATAAAAACGGAATTTTTGGATTTCAGGTAAGTGCAGCTTCTACTCAGGCCGGAGTTGGTCAACAAATGCTGCAATATAATACCAAAGAGAATGCTTTGTTATTGGCAAAAAAAATCAATGAAATTCAACGTTATTTTATTACCCAAACACGATTGGGTATACCTTTTATTCCTTTTGATGAAGCTTTACACGGATTGGTAAGAAATGGAGCCACTGCATTCCCTCAATCTATTGCTTTAGCAGCAAGTTTTGATACTGCATTAATGAGTAAAGTATCAAAAGCTATAGCAACTGAAACAAAAGCTAGAGGCATCAGGGATATACTTTCTCCAGTATTAAATATCGCTAGTGATGTTCGGTGGGGAAGAACAGAAGAAACCTATGGAGAAGATCCTTATTTAGTTACACAAATGGCAGCCACTTATATTCGAAATTTTGAGTTGGCAGGCATTGTTACTACTCCCAAACATTTCATCGCCAATGTTGGGGATGGTGGTAGAGATAGTTATCCCATACATCTGAGTGAATCTTTTTTGAATGAGTTACATTTTCCTCCATTTAAACATGCTGTTCAACAAATTGGAGCAAGGTCTATAATGACTTCATACAATTCAGTAAATGGATCTGCTAGTTCCGCTAACCACTGGCTTTTAAATCAAAAACTAAAAAAAGAATGGGGATTTAAAGGTTTTGTTATTTCAGATGCGGGTGCAGTAGGAGGAACTACCGTATTACATCATACTACAAAAGACTATCCTGAATCAGGAGCTGCCGCTATTATAAACGGATTAGATGTAATATTCCAAACCAGTTACGATCATTATAAATTATTTATTCCTCCATTTTTAGACGGAACCATTCCTCAAAAGCGGATTGATGATGCCGTATCAAGAGTATTAAGGGCTAAATTTCAATTAGGACTTTTTGATAATCCGTATGTGGATGAAACACTTGCTGCTAAATGGGTGAACAATAATAGTCACAAAGCTTTGGCTAAATCAGCAGCAATTAAATCAGCAGTTTTATTAAAAAATACTCAAAATATTTTGCCAATTAAAAGCAATATGAAAACGATTGCAGTAATTGGTAAAGAGTCGGTTGATGCAAGACTTGGGGGATATAGTGGTCCAGGAAATGGAGTAGTTAATATTTTAGATGGAATAAAAAGTCGAGCAAAAAATCAGTACCAAATTCTTTATGCAGAGGGTATGAATCTGCGAGATAATCAATTCCGCATTGTGCCTTCTTCCAATTTATTTATAGACAAGGGAATGAAAACAGCAGGGTTAAACGCTGAGTATTTTAGCTCATTACAACCGGGGGAGCATCTTAAAAAACAAAGGGTGGTAAATGAAATAAATGAGTCTTACACTTTTATGTCACCTGATAGTAATATCTCTGTAGACCATTATTCTATTCGGTTTACGGGTTTTTTAACTAGTGCTGAATCTGGTTATTTTCAGTTGGCTTTAGAGGGGAATGATGGCTTTAGGCTTTTTGTTGATGAGCAATTATTAATTGACCAGTGGGAAAAAATAAGTTACCGACAAAAAACTGCCCAACTCTATTTAGAAAAAGGGAAACAGTATGCGGTGCGAGTAGAATTTTATGAATCTAAAGGAAATGGTAGCATTAAATTCTTATGGAACCAAGGAGTGGTTAATCAATCTTTGGCTATGATCAATCAAGCAGTTGAAATAGCTCAACAAGCCGACATGGCAATTATTGTTGCAGGAATTCATGAAGGTGAGTTTCAAGATAGATCATCCCTTTCGTTGCCCGAGCATCAAGAAAAATTAATATCGGCCGTTGCAGCAACCGGTAAACCAGTTGTTGTTTTACTGGTGGGGGGGAGTGCAATAACAATGGAGAAATGGATTGATCAGGTAAGTAGTATTATGATGGTATGGTATCCTGGTGAAGAGGGTGGTAATGCAATAGCTGAATTGCTTTTTGGTGATGAAAATCCAGCAGGAAGATTGCCTATAACTTTTCCTCAATCTGTTGGACAAGTGCCATTGGTGTATAATCATAAACCCACTGGTAGGGGCGATGATTATCATGATTTAAGCGGGGAACCCTTGTTCCCATTTGGTTATGGTTTAAGTTACACCCAATTTAAATACAGCAATATTCAATTATCTGCGGATACACTAAAGGGTAAAAATATTATTCAATTAAGGGTAGATATTGCAAATATTGGTAGCAGAGAGGGAGAAGAAGTAGTACAATTATATATTAGGGATGAACTCTCTTCAATAGTCACTCCTGTTCTAGCACTTAAAGATTTTCAGCGGGTAAGAATAGCTGCTGGTGATTTTAAAACTTTGTATTTTAACATTGACTCTTCTAAATTGAGTTCAATTAATAAAGATGGATTATCTGTTACCGAACCTGGTCTTTATCGATTAATGATTGGGGCTAATAGTCGGTATTTACCATTGAAGAAAAACTTGGTGTACCTACGATAATCTTTCATTGAATGAAATGAATAATACAAGCCTATGAAATACTTTGCATTAAGTATCTGCATCTTTATTGCATTGACCAGTTTTGCTCAAAATAATTTTCCTGTTTCCCTTTACGCTCATAACAATCAAACGATCTATCATAAAGGCGAGCAAGTATTTAGTAAAATTTACTTGCGAACCCCACAGGGGCTCCATATGAAGCCTTTGAATATATACGTGGATTGGTA
This sequence comes from Sediminibacterium sp., assembly GCA_040403845.1. GTDB lineage: Bacteria > Bacteroidota > Bacteroidia > Chitinophagales > Chitinophagaceae > Sediminibacterium. The sequence goes on along the minus strand of JBBAJU010000041.1, from coordinate 1,681 downwards.
TCATGCTAATGGAAGTTTACTAGCGCATCAGACTTATCTAACAGCATTTGGGGGTGCAGAAGCGGGTTTTTTAATTCCTGTTAATTACGATAGTCAATACGTACGCATGCGGATGTATACAATGCATTCTTTGAAGCAAATTCCCGATAATCAATTTTTTGATCAGGTTGTTTTTGTGCATCAATCCGCAGGATCAAAACCGATAACGCTGAAAAATAATGAAATCAACCCTTTGTCTAAATCAACTGAAGATGAGTTTCTTCAAATTACCAATGTGACGCAATCTTTTTCACCTAAAGGACGCAGTGAATGGATTTTTGAAAACCTTAGTAAGGATTTTATCAATCTCTCGCTTTCAATTATGGAAGAAGAAAGTTTTGAAGCTTCTCCTTATACAATATTGACACATTTTAAAAAACCTACCCCTAATGAGCTATTGATTAAACCAGATTATTATGATGCTTTTGTTCAAGTGAAAGGGAAATTAATAGCAGATTCAAATTTGTTGAATAATGCAATCCTTTCTTTCTCAATTTTTAAACAAGGGCAATTACCCATTATAGATAAAGTGCCCATCAATATGAATGGAACATTTTTGATTGATCAACTTAACATTGTTGATTCCGTAAAATTATCTGTACAAGTGGATTACAAGGGTAATCGAAAGGAAAAGATTCCGCTCTCTTATCAACAATTGGGATTGTTTAATTCTGCACCCTTGTACGCTTTTGATTTTAAAGATTCTATACCTGCTTTTAGATATACTCGTATAGTATCACCATATATACCCTATAAAGAACCAAAAGATAATGAAGTAGTGGTTTACACGAATACAAAAGCCGAATTAGAGGTACTCGAAAAAAAATACACTTCAGGTATGTTTCGCGGAGGGGATGCTGTTAGTTTTAATGCAATGACCCCAATTGCCCAATCGCATCGTACAATATTTCACTATTTGCAAGGAAAAGTTCCCGGCTTGCAAATAATTTTTGAAAATCAAGGAGTGATGACGCCCAATACAGATGAATATAACAAAGGGATGGTTGGAAACGATGCTTCAGGTCTTCCCCGATTTTCATGGCGGTCTCAATTTGACCAAATAAAGCTTTTTTTGAATCAAGTTCCAATTGATATAGCAGGATTAATGCAAATAAATATTGCTGAAATTGCTTTTGTAAAAGTATTTAGACCTCCATTTCTGGGTGCCGCTTTAGGTGCACCCAATGGGGCAATCGTAATTTATACTAAACTGGGAGACGAAGAAAATTTCAGTCCTCGCGATTCTAAATTGACCAGCTTTACAATAAAAGGGTATACCAGTTTTGCTCCGTATACTCAGCCAGATTATTCATCAGAATTGAATCGGGCAGTTATTGATATGAGGAAAACCTTACTTTGGGCGCCCACTATTCATTTGAATCACGATAAACCAAAAATGACTTTTGTTTACTATAATAATGATCGAAGCAAAAAGCATCGATTGATTGTCGAGGGCGTTAAGCAAAACGGTGAAGTCATTCGTCGCGATTGGCTGATTGAATAAAACTTTTGAACTTATTTTGAGATTAATTTTGTTTGTTTTATATTTGCAGCCCCTTAGGGGTATGGCTGCGTAGCTCAACTGAATAGAGCATCTGACTACGGATCAGAAGGTTTTAGGTTTGAATCCTAACGCGGTCAC
>JBBAJU010000040.1:11361-17251 GCA_040403845.1 Sediminibacterium sp. | reverse complement strand
TGCGGTGAGGGCGGGATTCGAACCCGCGGTACAGTTTAACCCGTACGGCAGTTTAGCAAACTACTGATTTCAGCCACTCATCCACCTCACCGTCCTTACTCCTTTTGGGAGAGGGCTGCAAAAATAAGTTTCCTAAGCTTAACTGCCAAAAAATGATGTAAAAATTCATAAAATAAAACATCCTGTCTGCAAGAGACAGGATGCACAATATGTTGAGACCCAATAAAAATCAAATTACATAGCAGCCAACTGCACTTTCTGCGTCAATTCCATTACGTTTTCTCTGAATATAGAATCCGTATCCATTAAGTCTTTTACCGTTTGACAAGAGTGAATCACCGTAGTATGATCTCTACCGCCAAAATGTTCTCCAATGGTCTTTAAAGAGTTCTTGGTAAATGCTTTGGCCAAATACATAGTGATTTGACGTGCTTGAACAATCTCTCTTTTTCGAGTTTTGTGAAGCAAACGGTCGTAAGGAACATCAAAATATTCGCAGACCATTTTTTGAATCGCATCAATGGTAATTTCTTTGCTACTGGTTTTTACAAAGTTTCTCAATACTTTCTTAGCCAACTCTACATCAATTTCTTTCTTGTTCAAAGAAGATTGTGCCAACAAAGAAATTAATGCGCCTTCTAATTCACGCACATTCGTATTGATATTGTATGCAACGTACTTGATTACCTCTTTAGGCATATCAAGGCCATCATTCTTCATTTTCTTTTCTAAAATCTCAATTCTAGTTTCGTAGTCGGGCACTTGTAAGTCTGCACTTAATCCCCATCTGAACCTACTCAGCAAACGCTCTTGCATTCCATCTAAATCCTTAGGAGGTTTGTCAGAAGTTAACACCAACTGCTTACCGCTTTGGTGTAAGTGGTTAAAGATGGCAAAGAAAGCGTCTTGGCTTTTTTCTGCTCTGCTAAAAAACTGTACATCGTCAATAATCAAGACATCAATCAATTGGTAAAAATGAATAAAGTCGTTGATTGCATTATTACGACTATGGTCTACAAACTGGTTGATGAATTTTTCGCTACTAACATATAACACCACTTTAGAAGGGTGCATTCTTTTCACATCATTTCCAATGGCTTGGGCTAAGTGTGTTTTTCCCAATCCTACACCACCATAAATAACCAAGGGATTAAATGAATTTGCCCCTGGCTTTTCTGCTACGGTTTTACCTGCTCTACGAGCTACTCTATTACAGTCTCCTTCAATAAATGAATCAAAAATATATCCATGATTCAATTGAGGATCAATTTGCATTTTCTTTAACCCAGGAATCACAAAAGGATTCTTTACCGGATTATCAATCACCAATGGAAAATTCATTTCATTGTTGTTGATCGATTTTGGACCACGTGCAGGAATATCAACAGATCCATTTCTGCTATTGGTATTTCCACTATCAACCATAATGCGGTATTCTAGCCTAGCATCTTTTCCTAATTCACGTTTAAGTGTCTTGGCTAATAAAGTAACATAGTGCTCTTCTAAGTATTCATAAAAGAATTGAGAAGGAACTTGAATCATCAAAACATTTCCTTTTAATTCTACGGGAGTAATTGGTTCAAACCATGTTTTAAAATGTTGCCATTCAACAATGTCTTTGATAATTTTCAAACAATTGACCCAAACATTTTCAGCGTTCTTAGCCATACAAAAAAGTGAACAATTTTATATAATCAGTTAAGTTAAATCTCTTGCTACAAGTTATCTTATTTTCCCCATACGTGGATATGTTTGGAAAATAAAACAAGGATGCGAATATGTAGACTTTATGTTGAAAAAAAAATTTTTTTATTCGCTAGGTTTTCTCATGACAACTACAGTATGGGCTTTCAGCGATTTTTTTATTTTAATCTCCGAAAAATTGTAATCCAAACGACCCATTTGGATGCCTCCCCAGCCCATTTGATTTACCAAAATATCCCCACCATCCTTGTTTTTATATTTTCTTGGCTGATCAAAAAAGCGGTGTGTATGCCCCCCAATGATCAAGTCGATGTTGCGGCTCTCTTTCGCCAACACTTCATCACTCACTTTATTATCTCCATATTTATCGCCTAAATGAGATAAACAAATAATTAAATCACATTTTTTTTGACGCAAAATTGCTGCAGTTTCATTTGCAGCAACAATCGGGTCTTTATATACCGTATTGCCATATAAATTTTTAGGGACTAATCCTTCTAATTCAATCCCTACTCCTAATATACCAACACGTTGTTTTCCTTTTTGAATAATCGTATAAGGTTTATAGTTAGACTCCATAGGAGTATTGGTAAAATCATAGTTACTGATCACCACAGGAAATCGAGCATGTTGCAATTGATTCGCAAAATTTTCGATACCTGCATCAAAGTCATGATTACCCATAGTAACTGCATCATAGCCCATTTTACTCATGGCTTTGATTTCAGGTTCACCCTTATACAAATTAAAATAAGGAGTCCCTTGAAAAATATCTCCAGCATCTAAGAGGATTGTATGCGGATTTTCTTCACGAATTTGTTGAATTAGTGAAGCCCTCGCAGCTACTCCGCCCAATCCTTGATTCCTACTTCCATCCATTGGAAATGGCTCTAACCTACTATGCACATCATTGGTATGCAAAATGGTTAATTGTGTTTCTTCAGGAATAGACTGTGCATTCAACACAGACGCTCCAACTAAAGAGCTGGATAAAACAGCAGATCCTGCAAATGCTGTTTGCTTAATAAAATGTCTTCTATTCATTGCTGCTACTAGTTACTCTGTTTTCAATTTTTGCATCTACTGGTTTTCCGCTGGCGGTAATTAATTGTATATATTCCAATAATGCGTCTCTAATAAGATACCCTTTGTTCTGAAAAGGAAATACTTTTAACATAGCGGCATCGCTCCCACCCTGTGCTATATAATCAGAATTGGCGGTAATGTAGGTTGCATTACGATCAAGCGGCTTACCATTGATGATAATATCCACTGCTTGCTTATTTTTAATTTTAAAGGAAGAACCCTTAGAAATAGGCCATCCACCATCTGCAGCAATATGATTCAGTAATGCTTCTAATACTGAACCTTTTAATTCTTGCACGACTAGTAAATTATCAAAAGGCATTAATTCGTAAACATTGCCTATTGTAATATTCCCTTTATTGATACTAGCTCTAATGCCTCCTTGATTCATAAATGCAATATCGATTGGCATACCAAATTTTTTGGCGCCCATTTCTAACATACAATCTGCCATGAAATTTCCTAAACCACTTTCAGGCAATCGCTTCGTCATCGTAGCAGGTGTAAAACCAATCACTTTATTCATAGTCCTATTCACTTCTAGTGAGTAGGGCTGAACTAAATTTAGCAAAGCAGTATCTGCAGCTGCTTTAGGAGAAACAGCATAACCAGCATAACTCACCGACTTTGGAACCTGAACTGTACTACAGGATAAGACTAAAAATATAAGGAAGGAATAAACAAATGAAATTACTCTCATGAATAGATATTGAATGAAGAGAAAGGTACAATAATAATTGGAAAATTAAAACCTACTTTTGTAATAAATAAATACCAGTATGAGTTACGAAATTACGGGCAAATTGGTTGCCAAATTTGATATAGTTCAACGCACAGAAAGCTTTAAAACTAGAGAATTTGTAATAGAAAAATCAGAAGATATCAACGGCAGAACCATTACCAATTATGTAAAATTTCAATGTGTTCAAGATAAAACAGCCATGCCCGATCGCTACAACTTAGGAGAAGAAGTAAAAGTGATGTTCAATATTAAAGGTACGAAGTGGATGAAAGATGGTCGCGAAAATTATATAACCAATTTAGATGCATGGAGAATGGAAACCGTTAAACTGGGTAATGACGGAGATATGCCGCCATCAACTAATTACAACGACATGCCCCCTCCAGGAGAAGTGGTAGACGACTTACCATTCTAATACATCACTACTTTTTAGGATCAACACCTGACAGTATGCAAAAACAAATTACGTTAAAATTAAAGCCTGAAGAAGCTGCTAATTCGGCAGTTGTGCAAGAAATGATTGCGCAGTCTGCTGGCGTAAGCCTAGCTGCCCTCTCAGGATACAGAACGCTCAAACAATCCATAGATGCCCGAAGCAGACAGCAAGTCTGGATCAACCTAACCCTTCAGGCTTTTATTAATGAGCCTTTTGTAGAAAGAGAAATCATCAGCATTCCATTATCGCCCATCAATGCGAAAGCAAAAACAGTCATCATCATTGGTGCCGGACCAGCGGGTTTATTTGCAGCATTAGAATTGATTGAGTTAGGTATTAAACCCATCATCTTAGAAAGAGGCAAAGACGTTAAAGCCAGAAGAAGAGATTTAGCAGTCTTGAATAAAGAGGGCATTATCAACCCCGATAGCAATTACTGTTTTGGAGAAGGCGGTGCAGGCACTTACAGTGATGGAAAATTGTACACGCGCAGTAGTAAAAGAGGTAGTATAGATAAAGTGTTGCAATTATTTTATCAGTTTGGTGCCGAAGAAAAAATTTTATATCAATCTCACCCACATATTGGTACCAACAAATTACCGCAGATTATCTCTGCCATGCGTGAGCAAATTATAGCTGCAGGTGGCGAAGTACATTTTGAAACCAAAGTAATCAATTTTGTTACAAAGCAAGATGCAATACAAGAGCTAATTACCGCTAATGGCAATCGTTTTTCGGCAGATGCTTATATACTGGCAACAGGGCATTCCGCGCGAGATATTTTTAGGTTATTGCAAGAAAAAAACATCTTAATAGAAGCAAAACCATTTGCATTAGGTGTTAGAATAGAACATCCGCAAAGCATTATTGATGCAGCCCAATACCACTGTGATTTTCGTGGTGATTATCTGCCACCTGCATCTTATAGTTTAGTAGAACAAGTAAAACAACGAGGCGTATTTAGTTTTTGTATGTGCCCAGGGGGGATCATAGCCACCGCGTCTACGGATCCTGGCGAATTAGTAGTAAACGGCTGGAGTCCTAGTAAAAGGAATAACCCATTTGCCAATAGCGGTATGGTAGTGCAAGTGGCAGAAACAGATGCGTTAAACTATTTTAAAAAGCAATCTGCTGATGCATTGTTATTAATGGATTTTCAACAATCGGTAGAACAAAAAGCATATCATGCAGGTGGCGGAAAATTTGTAGCACCTGCGCAGAGAATGGTAGATTTTTGCAATAATAAGCCATCTAGTAATTTACCTGATTGCAGCTATTTACCTGGATTAGCAGCTGCTAATTTAAAAGAAGTATTGCCCAACTTTATTCAAGAAAGTTTACAGGGTGCTTTAAAAATGTTTGGCGCAAAAATGAAGGGATACTATACCAACGATGCCGTATTGGTAGCAACAGAAAGCAGAACCTCTTCTCCTGTTCGAATACCTAGAAATGCTGAAAGTTTAACCCATCCACAACTCAATAATTTATACCCATGTGGGGAAGGAGCAGGTTATGCAGGTGGGATTGTAAGCGCTGCGATGGATGGTCAAAGACTTGCAAGGCAAATCCATTTATTTTTTCTTCGCCTCTAACAAATTTTCTTTTATCAAGGCATTAATATGATAAGCGGCTTGCTCTGTTGCGTATTGCTCTTTCTTTTCGGCAGACCAATTGGTAATACCGCTTAAATCAGGCTTACCTGCATCAATCCAAGCAGTGTACCAGAAATCAGCAATCATATCTGCAGAATGCAATAACTGCTGATTAATAGTAGGCTTTAATTTTTCAGCATAAGCTTTTGCAAAAGCTGTAGTGTAAGACCTAGACTTTCTGCCATTGCGCATTTGATAACGATACTTGGTAGAGTCGGTAAATGCTAAAGTGGTTTCTACTTCTTTAGCAAACATAGAAGGTAGTAATTC
>JBBAJU010000040.1:0-11261 GCA_040403845.1 Sediminibacterium sp. | reverse complement strand
ATTTGATAAGGGACATAGCCATATTTAGTTAAGGTATCCAAACTATATTTTGCAATGGCTTTATCAAAATCGTGTGGTAAATGATAAGCTGGCTTCTCATTAAAGGGTTCAAGGTCTATAAAATGCTTTGGCGCTTCCGTACTATCTGTATTTCTTCTGGTATCAGCCCTTGGTGCGTCATAAACCAACTTGGGCATATTACTGTGGAAAAAACCAGCCATTTCTGCAGGAAGTTGATAAACGGCTAATTGGTGAATCGTTCTATGCACTAGAAAACCCCAACTACTTAAACCCACTAACAAAACACTCAATATTAGTATAACAACACCCTTAGAAAACCCCTTCATTACAGATAATTTATATTTCTGCAACAAAATTAGCCAAATTGTAGGCCGTTGCTGTAATATTTTGATGAAAGGACATACTAATCATTACATTTAGTTCATATATAAACCATCCTATGAGTGCAATTTTAGAATTAACCAATTTGAGAAAACATTATGCCACCCAAAAAGCGGTGGATGATATTAGTTTCTCCATTGAGCAAGGAAGTATTTTTGGATTATTAGGTCCCAATGGTGCAGGTAAGACCACATTATTGAGAATGATCACTGGAATATTTTATCCAGACAGTGGCCATATTCAATTTGATGGTAAAACATTTGACCCATTAAACGACATCATCAAAATTGGGTACATGCCCGAAGAAAGGGGCTTGTATAAAAAAATGAAAATTGGGGAACAAGCCATGTACTTAGCGCAGCTTAAGGGTTTGAGCAAAGGGGAAGCAATGCAAAAAATCAAATTCTGGTTTAAAAAACTAGAAATGGAATCTTGGTGGAATAAAAAAGTGGAAGACCTCAGTAAGGGCATGAGCCAAAAACTTCAATTTGTAACCACTGTTTTGCACGAACCAAAATTGATCATTCTTGACGAACCTTTTAGTGGATTGGACCCATTAAACGCCAATCTAATAAAAGAAGAAATATACGGCCTTGCCAAAAGAGGGAGCACAGTTATATTCAGTACACATAGAATGGAGCAAGTGGAAGAAATTTGTGATCATATTGTATTAGTAAACTTAGGAAAGAAAATTTTAGACGGTACTGTTCATAATATTAAACAACAGTTTAAAGAGAATAAATTCAGTATTAAACTATCGGAACTGCCTGGAACGCTCAGTGCACCTGCATTCAATATTGTGAATGTAAACAACAATGAATTGACTTTGCAAATTAATGAAGGCTTTAAAAGCAATGATATTTTAACCCATTTCTTAAACAATCAATGCACTATAGAATCTTTCCATGAAATTCTTCCTACCCTTAATGAAATATTCATTAGTCAGGTAGAAGGAACACACGCAACAGCAAGAGCATTTCAAAAAATAGATAACTAATTATATGAACAAGATATTAATCATTATACAACGTGAATACCTCAGTAGAGTAATGAATAAGCGTTTCCTACTGACTACCATTTTAACTCCACTTATTATGGTAGGTTTTATTGCAGGGGCGGCTTTCCTAGCTTCAACTGATAAAGAGTTACATAAAATTGCAGTAATAGATCAGAATGGATTTTTCAAAGGCAACCTAAGAGATGCGAGTGATATCAAATTTGAGTTTCCAACCGATGTAGATACTTCTAACTATTCAAAAAAAGGCTTTACCGATATTATTATTATTCCAAAATTTGAGGGAACAGCCAAAGCAGAATATATTATTCGATCTAAAAAGCGAATTGGATTAATGTTAGAGTCTACCATTGAAGATCGTATCAACGATGCAATTGAAGACCAAATGTTGCAACAAGCAGGTATTGATAGGGCACAGTTAGATTCTATTAAATCGTCTTCTCAGTTTGCAGAAATGAAGTCATTAGAAGAGTCTGGAGATTCAGTAAAAGAAAGTAGTGCAGCACTCTCTTATGGAATTGGATTTGGATCAGGAATGCTCATCTATATCACTATGTTTATTTATGGCGCCATGGTGATGCGTGGTGTGATGGAAGAGAAAACCAATCGTATTGCAGAAGTGATGATCAGTAGCGCAAAGCCTTTTCAATTAATGATGGGAAAAATAATCGGCATTGGAGCCGTTGGACTAACCCAATTTTTTGTTTGGATACTATTGATTTTTGGGATTATTGCAGCTTCTCAATTTTTCATTCCACAAGACGTGTTACAACAAGTAGCCGAATTACAAAAAGCCAATGCACAAATGGGACCTGGTGCTTCAATGGCACAAGCAGGCGATACAGCGCAAAAGCTCTATAAGTTTCAAAACACCATGAGCACTGCCAACTGGCCATTAATCATTGGATGTTTTATCTTTTACTTCTTAGGTGGATATCTATTTTATGCTTCTTTATTTGCAGCAGTAGGATCTGTTGTAAACGAAGACCCACAAGATGCACAAAGTTTAATGTTGCCCATTACTATGCCGATTATCTTCTCATTCATTATCATGAGTAGAGCAGTAGAAGATCCAAGCACTTCTATGGCTACTTGGGCTAGTATCATTCCGTTTAGTTCTCCCATGGTAATGATGGCTAGAATTGCCTATGGCGTTCCAGGAACCGTACCCTATTGGCAATTGGCTGCAAGTATGCTAACCTTAATAGGAAGTTTCTTATTAACTACATGGTTAAGCGGAAAAGTATATCGTACAGGTATTTTAATGTATGGCAAAAAAGTAGGCTGGAAAGAAATAGGCAAATGGGCATTTAGAAAAAACTAAAGCTTATTGCGCCAACGATATACGCACATTTACACCAGCCCTAGTATTGGTAATTGGTGCCGATGTTGAAATATAAGGGGTTACCCTTCGTTGATCAAAGAATAGTTTCACGTTGACCCTGCTATTGATTACATAATCGATAGCAGGCGATATCGTGATTTCTTTTTGTCCTCCAGTACCATACGCATTGGTTTGATCTAAACGACTATTGCTAATAGATACATCTCTAACAGAAACATCTAATTTTAGATTCAAGTCATTTTGCAATCCTTTACCCGTGATATTAAATGGCAACTTAAAACCTCGCTTTCTCCAATTCATTCCAACAATCCATTCTGAGCTTCTGCTCTCGCTCAATTGATAATCAATTAAACTCAAGCTCAATTGTCGGCTCTTTCTATATTCTAAATTAAAGTTGAACTGACTAATTGTTGTAAAGTCAATTTTTAATAAAGGTTCAAATCGTTCGGCCATACTGATATTGGGCACTAAAAAGAAGGGAATAAAATTCCCACTAGTGGTATCAATGAATCCTGGCGCACTTAGTCTAAATGGATCTTGGTATAATAGCGCACTACTAAAACTATTCATACTCAATTGACCATTATACCCATGACTGATGGTGAAATTACTGAATACAGAAGCCAGTGCAGGAATTTTAGTAAGCCCTGTGTAAGTCAATTTCCAGTTTGGTTTTGGAATGATTCCACTAAATGGGTTGGCACTGATTCTACTAGCCCCTTCTCGCAATAACGCAATAGTATTGGGATCCTTTCCTGTATAAGCTGCTAAGAAAGAGGGTATTAATACATCTTGCGCATATCTGCCATATCCTGTAGCATAACCATCTGAAGTGAATTTCTGATTATTGGGTAATTGCTGCCAATAAGGGTTTAGTGCAGCGACTCTTCTAGAAACAATCAATCGATTGGCTTCAAATTCTTTAAATGTAGCAGACAATTCATTGGGATTGCTACTTCCGAATAAAGTATTGAATGCAATATAAGAAACACTAAACCCGCCATTGAATAATGGATTTAATTGTCCAAAATTATTCCCCGTTCCAGTAGTGTCTTTAATGAGTGCCGTATAATCTTTTGTAAAAGATTTATCCAAATTAATATCAATCAATAATTCTCTGATTGGCTCAATCTGAGCGGTAATACTCAGTCTTTGTTCAAAACTTTGTCTGTATAAAAAGTTGAATGTACTGTCTCTAGATAGTAATCCCTTTCCAATTTTTTGATTGATCCAATTGGCATCAGGTTGTTTTCCAAATACATAATCTAAACCAGGTGCCATACTTTGAAAATTCTGCCCAATAAATTGAGTGCTATCCATATATCCAGGCAATCTACTTCTGAAGTTTTCGCCATAATTAATGGAAATATTTTTAAACATGGTGATGAACTTCCCAGCCGTTCTTTCCAATCCACCTAATTCGGGCACCATACTTTGACTCAACATTTTTTCTGCATTCCGAATATCTCTTCGCTGTTGTCTCCAGCGTTTTAATGCATCGGTCCTTTTTTGCCCAGTAAGACCAGCAATTACTTCTTCTTTGCTAGGGAATACAGATCCTAATGGATTCAAAGAAGGGGGTGCATTCTTAGCAACTTTAGGGTCATTCTTAGAACGTGGTGGCGGAATATTATCTAGCGCACGCATCCACCTAGACTTGGCATATAGGTTACCAAAATTAAATTGTGCATTCAGATTATTCTCTTGTGAATTTTCAATTGTATTCCCTAAGTTGACTGCAATTAGGCTGGCACCAATCCAACTATATGAAGTTCCATAACTATACCTTGCTGTAATCCAATCAGCAAATGGAAACTTATTCAAGGGAATATTATAATTCATTATGGCTTTCTGCTGATACAATGTATTACGACCGCCCTTTAAGAAATTACTTCGCACAGAATCCTTTTTTATTTTCGAATCAATTCTTCCAAAAGGTTCATCTATTCGAGCGTTATTGGTTGCGTTAAAGTCTACATTAACAGAGCGTGTTAAATCCCACCGTAAATTATAGAATCGATCAAACGTAAAAAATTTATCGTAAGTAGTATCTACTCTATCAACTTTACTGTTGACGGTATTTACAATGCGCGGAATAAATTCTCCAAACTGTCGATTGATGTCTGCGCGAAAACTTAAAAAAGACGGCTTCAAATTAAAATTCGCATCTCGTACAAAAGCCAACCAAGGGCTCTTGCCTTTGATTATTTTTTTAAATGGCTCTATAAATTTATTCTGACCAATATACGTGTAACCCAATCCTCCCCTATGTCGGGTTACTTTATTTTGCGTAATTACCGGACTGGTATGTTCTGATTGGGTAAAGGAATAACTGAAATCAAAATTGCTCAAACTCAACAAACGAGCTTTACCCTGCCCTTGCATTACTCTTACATTGGTAAAGTTGAGTGTTTTAATGGTGGTAATATCAGCAGCTGCACTTATAATAGAGTCACGTTTATTGGGGGCTGCAGCATTTAGTTTTTCCCGATAATTCACATCCATATCATATGGATCAAATTCAGGTGTTAAGGTAGAACGATTGATGCTTGCATAAATAGGTACTGAGAGTCTTGCTTTTTTAGGAACTAATTTTCCTGCATCAATATTGGCTGCAATATCAAACTGCATTAAATTATCTCTTGCCCTTTCATTTACTCTTTGCTCTATGGTTCCAAATCCTTGGGTATAAGTATTAGCAGAAACCGATAAGGTACCTAAATCGGCCAATACCAAGTCTACCCTTCCTAAAGCAGCAGCACCACCTTTTTCATCTAAACCTGATAGCCTTAATTCGTTGGCCCATACTTCTGCATTTACTGCAACTCCATTAGCTCTTGCTGGGTTTTCTACTGCAACCAAAAATCCACGAACTTCTCCTAAATTGGGATTACCCATGATAGAAAAGGTTTTATTGCCAATGATTTTTCGATAGATATTACTCAAAGACGCACCTGAATTATTTCGCTCTAATTTTAAATCAATTAAATCGCGCAACAAGAAATCAATATTATTTTCTTCTGGCCAAACCCTTGCTTCTTGTCCTCGCGGATAAATACCGGGAGGGGTAATTTTTAAAGGCACTTTAATTTCATAGTAGTTGTTCAAAAAATCTTGACCAATTCTAATGACCGCCCTTATTTCATTATCTACCACTGGTCTTAAACCAGAAATTGATTCGGCGTGCAAATACATAGATAATGTGGTATAACGCCTAATGTCTAAATTGAGCGTTTTAAAAATACCTCTCGCATCACCTGGCTGTAAATTATTAACGCGCATGGATATTGCTTGCTCGTTCTGCTGAAGGTTTACCCCATTATTACTCAACAATTGAACACGCTCTACATTTGGAGGCATTAAATAATTCACTGGTGTTCTACTGCTATTTTCTTCTAAGTTTACTGCAAGGGTATTAAACTGAGTTCCAGTAGTTGTATTGATGGGTGTGTATGAACCTGTAGTATCTAAATTATAAATAAACTGACGCCATTGGTTTCTAACCAAATCTAATCGGGCCAATCTAACCACTACTGAATCTTCAAAATCGGTCATGTACAAACGCACAAAACGAATGGATTTAAAATCAGGAATATTACCCACTTTTCTTGTGTAACTTCTCATTGGCACTCTAAATAAAAACCAATCTTCTGTTCTGGTAACACCATCAGCAGCGTTTACTGTTACTCTTTTTTTATCGGTGATATAAGGGGTTCTGCCAACATCCATCCCGGGCACCAATGGAATTTCATACTCATAATAAGACTCTGTTTCATTGAGTGTATTGTCTCTGTTTAAATCTTCATTGTCTGGAAACAAAGTAGCTGCAGAAGTAAACTGACCACCAGTAGTTGCAACAGGGGAATTCCCTTGTGGATTATTAAAATTTTTATACCTCCCTAAAATACCAGTACCAACTGCATCAAAAGCAGGGTCTCTATACCATTGATAGTTGTCATTGGAAGGATCTTGAAAAGCACGCTGATACACTGCAGACGCAGGACCAAAATTATTGGCCAACTGATTGAGGATATAACTTTTCTTTCTACGTTCTGCTATATCATCTATCCCATCAAAACCTACGTCTTGAAAAACTCGATCATTGGGATCGTTACTGAATGCTTGTGTAATCTGAATAGGGTTCACCGGTGTTTTACCCCAAGTATTACTGCTATCCACTGAAGCTGGAACAGTAGGCGTATTCATGCCATTTTCATAAAAACGTCGTCCATCTTTTAATATGTCTTCGCTGATATTTCCAAAATTCAAAAACATTTTACCACCTCTACTATTTGGATTAGTGATAAATGGATTTTGCATCCAAAATTCTACAAACTCAATATTATTGGTTTCAAAATCTGTTTGATCAATGGCTCTCATAATACCCCCCCATCTAGTGGATGGATTACTCAAACGACCATTGGCATTAATTTGTCCATTTCTGGTTTCAAAATTGTAGGGTCCTTTTTCAGTTGGAAAAAACGCCAAATCAAAAGTAGGCGCCTGAACGTCGGTAATATTAGTAGTACGTTGCGGAAATAATTCGTTGGTAAATACCTGACGAACCCTTGGATCACTTAGTTCTGTCAAATTTCTGCGCAAAGGATTATTCGGACTATTCTTGTCTTGTAAATTGGGTTCAATATTGTACCAAGCAATCTTTGCTCTATTAAAATTATAATTGATAGAATCAGTTAAAGTAGATTCAGGGAAGCGCGGATTGCCTTGAGGTGTAGAAGCTAATGCCCATGCAACAAATGGGAAACGCAAATCGATGGATGCCCGCGTGCCTTCAAAATCATCAATAAAAATAAGCCCTTGATCGCCTCTACCAATTTGAGGAGGATGTCCTGGTTTTAATAAAGCCGCTTCTCCGTATGCATTAATTGAAGAATTTGTTTTAGTAGAATAAAAAGGTAGTTTATCCAATAAACGAGTTAGGCCTGGTAATTCTGAACGATAACTAAAATCTAGACCATACATGGTATTCCTAATTGGGTCATCACCATAACCCATTTTGGTAAAGAAAGGACGCTCACCTAATCTAACCATTGATGCACCAACAGATAATTTTTTACTAGCCAAATAATCTACCCTTAATCCGGCAAATCCTCTTTGCTGCATCCCAAAACCAATATTATTTTCAAAGTTTACTTTTACGGGAATATTGGCGCTTAAAATTCCTTGATTCAATATTTTAACAGTACCCAAATTATAATCTACAATAAAGTCTGCCCCCTCTCTTAAAATTTGCCCTCCCGCAGTAACTGAAACAGATCCTTGCGGAATATTAAATGTATTTAAATAAATTTCAGAACTACCTCCTGCCCCTTTTACTTGGCCTTGCATAATAAATCGATTCACATTAGCATAGGTTTGCGCAATTGCTTTAATGGAATCATACAATTGATAATACACATATTTATCCTTGGTAGCTTGTGGTAACCCAGAAAACGCGAGCGTATCAAGGTCTTTACCAAAAGGCTCTAGTACGGGTAATACCACCCTACCCATTTGAGGTAAAATGGTAAAGCCTTCAATATAATCAAATACCCCATCGGGTTGTGGATCGTTTCGATTGTTGAGTCGATCTAAATTTAAAATGCGCAAAAGGGGCTGTCCATCAACAGCAGGAGCGGTTTCGGGTAAAAATCTTTTTAATCCACCACTCGGCTCCTCATATAATACATTCAATTTAAAATCGGTTCTTTCAATACCTCCAAATAAATCAAGTGAATAAACATTCTTCATCATCCAACTCCAAATAGGCAAATTGGTTCTTTGTGAAGTGGCTTTTAATAATTTTAAGAATAATACTTTTTGCACTCCCTTATTGGAGTCTAAAGAAATATCCTGAGAAAATTCACCCACCTGAAATACCCTTCCATTATAGGTATATTGAAAAGCAACTGCTAATACTTCGTCTGCTTGTAACTGTGTATTAATCGATAAAAATCCAGCTTGTGGATTAAAATAATATTCGTTTGTAGAAAGTTTTCTCGCGAATGTTTTTTCAAAATCATCTACTGGTCTTAAGCCTTTACCTAATAACAAACTATTTACTAATGCAGGATTTCTGGCATTGGGATCGCCCGCTAAAGATGCAAATAAATTATTGGCTCCGTTTGCGGGCAATGGATTGTTCGTTAATGATTGAATAGAAGGATTAAAAGGAGCGGATTCTCCCAAATCCATTAAACCTACCACATCTCTTGCATCGGTAGTGGCCCCCGTTCTATTGGTAACCCAAACTTCCATCCGCTGAATTTGGACCTGAGAATTTACAACAGGTAAATTGCGCATGGTCTTATTAAAATTATCCCTGAAATATTTTCCTAATAAAAAGTGTCTGTTCTCTTCATATTCATCTAAGCGCTTTTGAAAAGTTTGGGTAGCTGCACCTCCTTGTAGATTTAAACTTTGTCTAGAAGAACGTTGATTAGCTAATGCACCCGTTACAAATAATTTTCCAAATTGCAATTGTGCTTTAACACCAAATAAGTTTTGTGCACTCGGGATAAGTGTACCCTTCGATTGAAATGATATATTACCCGCTTCAATATTCTTAATAATTTCATCATCCATTCCCTTGTAATCTAATTTCAACTGGTTATCAAAACCTAGGTTAGTAAGGGTATTATAATTGATGGGAAACTTGAGCTTATCGCCAATATTGGCATTTAAGTTAATGTTGGCATTCATATCAAAATCGAAGCCCCCATTTCTTCTTGCACGCTCGGGCAATGTAGGATTTTTAATATTTTGACCCTGATAACCTGCCATTACATTCACTTCACCAGAAGGACGAATATCTACTTTTAAATTTTGCCCGGTCAATCCAAAAATTCGGTCAAACAATCTCGGATAAGCTTGTAAAGGAGGTCGTTTACTCTTTTGATTTAATAGAAAAAGTGCGTCTGCTCTTTTCTTGAAATAGTCATTTTCCGATTGATTAGACGCTAATTTCCAGAAATCAGTAAAACTAATTGCAGCCGGTTTGCGGTACCAGGTAGATCCGATTTTTTCAGAAATAAAATAAGACTTGGTTTTAGGATCGTATTCTGTTTTACGCTTAACTAACCCTGTGTCTTTAATATCAAATGGATTTTTATTGGGTGCACTCAAAGCATCACCCCTTCTATCTTGAATAGGAAAACGCAAACTGTCTTTTTGTTGTGCAATAGCAATATCGCACCACAAAATGGTTAAAATAAAAAGTAGCAATATACCGGAATACTTCAAGAACAGTCCCGCTTGGTTAAGTAAAGCTCACTTCGATGGTCAGAGGTTTTTGAGTGCTTGTTTAATAATGTCTTCTAATGAACTGTTATCGGGGGTATTTTGCATGGTTTTCTTAACAGCCTGCTCCGCCATTACTCTGCCAATACCTAATGAAATTAATGCATTTATGGCATCCGAATCCATTTGCGGGGTAACAAATCCGGGTAAAATGTTTTCATTATGCTGTTTGGCCAGTTTATCCCTGAGTTCAACAATTAATCTTTCGGCCGATTTTTTCCCAATTCCCTTTATACCTTCTAACTGTTTGGTATTACCCTGAACAATTGCGCGGGTAATTTCTTCAGGCTTCATACCCGACAACATCATTCTGGCAGTAGAAGCACCCACCCCAGAAACGCTAATTAATTGTAGAAATAGGTCTTTTTCGGATAGTTCGGCAAAGCCAAATAAAGTATGTGCATTCTCTGTAATATGCAAATAGGTAAACAATTGCCCGCTCTCTTTACTGCTAATTGCAGAAAAGGTATTCAGGCTAATTTGAAGATCATACCCTACTCCATTCACATCTACTACCACTCGGGCAGGCGTTTTAACGGCAAATTGACCACGAACGAATGCTATCATAAATGATACGAAAATAACAAAAAGAAAGCAATAAGGCGTACCTTCAAGCTTTTATATAATCTTGATAATAAATGAATAAAAGAAGCGCAGCTATAACCGCAGTTGGGGGATATGTTCCTGAAACTAAGTTGACCAATTTTGATATAGAAAAAATGGTAGATACCAACGACGAGTGGATTAGAACCAGAACAGGTATTGAAGAAAGAAGAATACTAAAAGAACCAGGCAAAGCCAGCAGTGATATGGCAGTTCCTGCAATACAAGAAATACTTCGTAAAAAAAAACTAGCCCCTACAGATATTGATTGCATTATTTGTGCAACGGTAACACCAGACATGGTATTTCCAGCAACTGCCAATATTATAGCAGACAAATTGGGCGCAACCAATGCTTGGGGTTTTGATATGAGTGCAGCATGTAGTGGATTTTTATATGCGGTTACCACAGGAGCCATGTTTATAGAAAGTGGGCGTTATAAGAATGTAATTGTAGTTGGGGTAGATAAAATGAGTTCCATTATTGATTATACAGATAGAGCAACTTGTATCATTTTTGGAGATGGAGCTGGAGCCATTTTGTTGCAACCCACCGAAGATGAAGAAGGTATTAAAGACAGCATCTTACGCAGTGATG
>JBBAJU010000039.1:0-18174 GCA_040403845.1 Sediminibacterium sp. | reverse complement strand
GATAAAATTGATGGGTTTATTATTAAACTAGGAAAGAAGGAGAAGAATGATAGTATCATTCATGATGTGGTCATTTTTGAAAAAGGATATTATTTACAAGATAATATTATGGTAGCCAAGAGTGGCGTCATGCGCGTATCAAAAGACAAGCAATTCTTAGAATTTATTTTAAAAGATGGATGGAGGTATCAAGAGAAAGGTCCTAGAGGAGTAGTAGAAACAGAGTTTACCCGAATGGGATTTAAAGAATACAAAAAAGTATTTGACTTAAAGAGTTTTCAAATGAATAAAACAGAAGACTCCGCTTTTTATGACCCTAAAATGTTAAGCATTCGGCAATTAAATTTAGCAATTGATTCTCTAGATCATATTGATACATTTTATGCTAAAAAAGCTAAACAAGAAATAAACCCATATTTACGCTTTAGCAGATATGCAGATACTGGATGGGTTAAAATTTCAAAACCTTTGCCAAAAGTAAAACCATCCAAACTCTTACCGGATAGTTTAACTATGCAAATTCTGGATGCCGCTGCTAATCAATTAGCTACTGTAAAAGGGTCAGTTAACGTATTGGCAGAAGATTATAAAACCAAATATTTATCAATGCAATTGCATGAAATTGAATGGCATAAAAAGTTCACTTTATCGGTTGCTTGTTTGGTTATGTTTTTAATTGGCGCTCCATTAGGATCCATTATTCGCAAAGGGGGATTGGGAACGCCGATGGTTTTTGCTATTGTGTTTTTTGTATTATTCCACTTACTCAATACGTTTGGTGAAAAATTTGTTCGTTCAGGGCAAACCAATGCTTTAATTGGAATGTGGCTCAGTACTTTTATTTTAGTCCCAATTAGTGCATTTTTGATTTATAAAGCCATGCACGATTCACAATTGTTTAACCAAGAATTCTACTATCGAAATTTTAAAGGGCTGCGTAAATTTTTGGCTACCTTTAAAAAAGAAAAATAAATTAACATGCGCCAGTACAATAGAAGATTATTCTTAAAGAATAGTAGCAAAGCTACTTTAGCGGCAGGTATTGGCATGACTATTTTACCCAATTTGGCATCGGCTGCCAACAATAGTCCTTATCAACAACAACCCTTACCCTATAGTTATCAAGCTTTAGAACCATTTATTGATGCTGCTACAATGGAAATTCATTATAGCAAACATGCAGCTACTTATGCGAAAAATTTAGCAGACGCTTGTTTAGCTGAAAAAGTAAATGCCACAAGTGTTTCATTGGAATCATTAATGCAAAATATCAGTAAGTATTCTGCCAAAATGCGGAACAATGGGGGTGGACATTATAACCATGAATTTTTTTGGAAATGCATGAAGCCTGGAAACGGCAGCACGCCTTCTGGAAAAATATTGTCTTCCATCAATCAATCATTTGGATCTTTTGAAGCATTTAAAACTCAGTTTTCCGATGCTGCAAAAAATAGGTTTGGAAGTGGTTGGGCATGGTTGATTCAGTCTACAGATGGAACTTTAAAATGTAGCTCAACTGCTAATCAGGACAATCCATTAATGGATATAGTTGAATTAAAGGGGAAACCTTTATTGGCATTGGATGTATGGGAGCACGCTTATTATTTAAAGTACCAAAATAAACGGCCTGATTATATTAATAATTGGTTCAATTTAGTAGATTGGAATTTTGTAGAAAACCAATTAAGATAAATGGTTTTTATATTGATTTAAAGAACATTAAAAATATAGTATGAAAGTAAGTTTGAATTGGAAAGAGGCATTGGCTTTTGATGCAAGCGGAGAAGACGGACATGTAGTAAGAATCGACACTACTAAAGAACATGGAGGATTAGATAGTGGCATGAATCCTAAGCGATTATTATTAGCTTCTCTTTGTGGTTGTAGCGCTATTGATGTAATAGAAATATTAAATAAAATGAAAGTTACTTTTAGCAAATTAGAAGTAACCGCAGACGCTGATCAAACAGAAGACCATCCAAAAACATTTACTCATATTGATTTAGTTTATCACTGCGATGTTAAACCGGAAGACGAAGACAAATTAAAAAGGGCTGTTTCATTATCCATGGATAAATACTGTGGTATATCTGCAATGTTGGCTAAACATTGTCCTATTAATTATAGTACAAACTTAATTTAGGAAACTTTTTCTATCCACTTCCTAATTGCTTTATAACCAATTAGGCACTTTAAGAAAAGTAACATGGCATGTTTTAGGGATATCCAATTAATATCTAAAACCAATGCAGCCCATGCTTGCTTTAAAGCGGCCCCGGTATCATTGAGTTCATGATATACCTTATGAGACAACTGTGCAAAGTGTTGTGAGAAATATTTTTTAGATTTCGCATTTACTTCCTCGCGTATCGCTAATGGAAGATATGCTCTAATGATTCCAATAACCTTAGTCGCATCTTCAATATTCTTACCAGTTTTCAGTGCCTCAGAATGGAGGGCTTTACCATGTATTCTAAAAAGAGAAAGTATTATCAACAGCAATCATCACCGACCAAACAGGTTGATCTGTAACATCATGTAACGGAGATATGAGTGACGGCCTTGAAGGAATCCGCTCACGTTGTTCTGGTTTACGAATTTAAGGGGTTATGTTTCCAATTAAAACACCCAAATTTGAATATTAAAAATAATGGAAATTTAAATAATACCCACTAAATAAAGCTTTTATGTATGAAAGTAAACAGAATTTTCTAGTTCAAAAGTGGGTAACAGGACTAAGTGTGGTGTTATTTATCCTCAAAATAACCGCATATTATTTAACCGCTTCGCTAGCCATATTATCGGATGCATTAGAAAGTATAGTCAATATAGTAGCAGGGTTTATAGGTCTTTATAGTTTATATGTTGCAGCTAAGCCTAGAGATGAAGATCATCCTTACGGTCATGGAAAAGCAGAATTTGTTTCAGCTGCAGCAGAAGGAAGTTTGATTATTGCTGCGGGTATTTTGATCATTTACGAAACAATATCAAATATATTATCCAACCAAGCTGTTCAACAATTAGATCAAGGGATGTGGCTGATTGGCGCTACCGCTGTTTTGAATTATTTAGCAGGAGCTTATTGTATTCGAATTGGGAAAAAAAATAATTCAATGGCACTTGAAAGCAGTGGGAAGCACTTGCAAATAGACACTTACTCAACATTGGGCATTTTAATAGCCATTGCATTAATGTATTTGACAAAGTTATATTGGATAGACAAAGCAATTGCATTGGCATTAAGTGGTTGGATTATGTACAATGGATATAGCATTTTACGTAAATCATTGGCAGGCATAATGGATGAAGCCGACGAAGAAATATTAAAGAAATTTATTACAATCTTAAATAGTTCAAAAAAAAACAACTGGATAGACCTCCACAACCTCAGGGTAATCAAATATGGCGATTTATTGCATATAGACTGTCATTTAACGCTGCCCTGGTTTTTGAATATTCATGAAGCGCATAAAGAGATTGACGAATTATCCAATTTAATCAAAACCAATTTTGGGGATGCCATTGAACTATTTGTTCATACAGATGGTTGTTTAGATTTTAGTTGTGCTATTTGTACTAAAGCAGATTGTAGCGTTAGAGTGCAGCCATTTAAGGAACAACTAGACTGGACCCTTGAAAATGTGGTTTCCAATCAAAAACACCGTATTGCAAAGCAAGGCTAAAATGGTAACTTGCAGGCTCAAATTTTTATAAAATGGATAGCTGGAAACAATACCAAGAAGAACACAAATCGAAATTTTTAGCGGAACTAATTGATTTACTAAAAATACCCAGTATTAGTGCCCGATCTGAAAATAAAGCAGATATGCTGCATTGTGCAGAAGTTGTAAAACAAAGATTAGTAGAAGCTGGAGCAGATACGGTAACGATTTATCCTACTGCAGGACACCCTATTGTGTATGCAGAAAAAATAGTTGACCCATCCAAACCAACCGTGTTAGTATATGGGCATTATGATGTTCAACCAGCCGATCCATTAGAGCTTTGGCATAGTGGTCCATTTGAACCTGTTATTAAAGATGGGAAGATTTATGCAAGAGGTTCAGCAGACGATAAAGGACAATTTTACATGCACGTAAAAGCACTGGAAACTTTTTCTAAAACCAATTCTTTTTGTACCAATATCAAATTTTTAATAGAAGGAGAAGAAGAGATTGGTAGCCCTAATTTAGCTGAGTTTGTAAAGGCTAATAAGGAGCTTTTAAAAGCAGATGTAATATTGATTTCAGATACTTCTATGTTAAGTATGGAAAATCCTTCCATCGATATTGGAGTAAGAGGATTAAGCTATATTGAATTAGAAATTACAGCAGCCAATAGAGACTTACATAGCGGCGTATATGGTGGAGCAGTTGCCAATCCAATTACCATATTAGCACAAATGATTGCTTCCTGTCATGATGAAAACAATCATATTACCATCCCTGGTTTTTATGATGATGTGGTAGATGCTACCCCTGCAGAAAGAGAAAAAATGGCCAAAGCACCATTTGACGAATTGGCCTATAAAGCAGATTTAGGAATTACTGAATTGTGGGGAGAAAAAGGATTCACTACCAATGAAAGAACTGGCATTCGTCCAACCTTAGAAGTGAATGGGATTTGGGGAGGATATACGGGAGAAGGCGCCAAAACAGTATTACCTTCAAAAGCATCTGCAAAGATTTCTTGCAGATTGGTTCCCAATCAATCTTCTGAAGTAATCACTAAAAAAGTATTAGATTATTTCCAAAGCATAGCACCTGCGGGCGTTACCGTTAAAGCAGCTGAACACCATGGCGGAGAACCTTATATGACCCCAATTGATTCCATTGAATACAAAGCTGCTGCAAAAGCAGTAGAAACTTGTTTTGGGAAAGAACCCATTCCTGTTAGAGGAGGCGGAAGCATTCCAATTTGTGCATTATTTGAAAAAGAATTGGGATTGAAAATTGTATTCTTAGGTTTTGGACTAGACAGTGATAATTTGCATAGCCCTAACGAAAAATACAATTTAGAAAACTACTATAAAGGCATTGAAACCATTCCATATTTCCATCAATATTTTGCAGAAATGAAAGCATAATCATGGCGGTTGAAAAAGAAAAATTACGGATAGATAAATACCTCTGGAGTATCCGGCTTTTTAAAACAAGGAGCCAGGCAGGTGATGCGTGCAGCAAGGGGAAAGTAAAATACCATGGAGACTCTGTAAAATCTTCTAGAGTAGTGGCCATTGGAGACGAATACGAGGTAAAAACAGAAGCCAAAAAATGGGTCATAAAAGTGACTGGATTATTGCACACAAGAGCTGCTTATCCAGAAGCCATTAAACACTATATAGACATTACTCCTGCAGAAGAACTAGATAGAATCAAATTTGAAGCGTCTAGTTTTCATACGGGCAAAAGATTAAGTAAAGTAGGAAGACCTACTAAAAGAGACCGAAGAGATTTAGGTGAATTTATGGATTAATGAATCCTTTAATTATTGATTATGATGACGATTGATATTATTACAGTGGTACCTGATTTATTGGATGGTCCGTTTAGTCATAGTATCATGAAAAGGGCACAAGACAAAGGAATACTAAAGGTTCGTACACATAATTTACGAAAATGGGCAATCAATAAGCACGCCCAAGTAGATGATTATCCCTTTGGCGGAGGAGCTGGAATGGTGTTGATGTGTGAACCTTTGGCGAATGCAATAGAAGAATTACAACAAAGCACCGCTTACGACGCCATTATATACATGACCCCTGATGGTAAAACATTTGATCAACCGATGGCTAATCAATTGTCATTGCAACAAAACTTATTAATTATTTGTGGGCATTATAAAGGGATTGATCAACGGATTAGGGACCAATTTGTGACAATGGAAATTTCTATAGGAGATTATGTATTAAGTGGAGGGGAATTGGCTGCAGCGGTAGTTGTTGATGCCATTGGAAGACTAATACCCGGCGTATTAAGTGATGAAACTTCTGCCTTAACCGATTCATTTCAAGATAATTTATTAGCTCCACCTGTTTATACCCGTCCTGCAGATTTTAGAGGAATGAAAGTGCCGCCTATTCTATTACAAGGAGATCCTAAGAAAGTAGAGGATTGGCGCTTTGAGCAATCTATTGAAAGAACTAAAATTCGCAGACCAGACTTATTTAAGGAAGATTAATTCATCGCTTATCCGTTCATTCTGCCATTAAGCTAATTAATTGAGTGATTCTAGTAGAATTTAAACCAATTTTGCGCCGGCTAAATTTTGCTTTTATTAGCTACCCCTGTTTATGAGAATATTGTTATTCATATTATTGGTTTTAAGTCACAGTTGCTTAATTGCCCAAGTGCGCAATGGAGAAACATTTCAAAAAGATTATCAAATTAAGATTGCTAAAACCAATAGCCCCATTAAAGTAGATGGCGTTTTTGATGAAGAAGTATGGAAAAGGGCACAAAAAATAAGTTCATTTTGGCAAAAATACCCAGACGATAAAGCGAAAGCAAAACACGCAACAGAAGTACAAACGGCATACGACGATAAGTTTTTATATGTAGCTTATACGGCATACGATTCTGGAAAAGTGTTTATACAAAGCCTTAAAAGGGATATTGGCCACGACGGGAACGATTGTGTAGCACTTGTTATAGATCCAATTAATACGCGCAACAACGGCTTCTTCTTTGTAGTAAATGCCTATAATGCACAAAGTGAAGATCAACTGACATCTAACGGTGATGGGGTTTCATTTAGTTGGGATCAAACTTGGTTTTCAGAAACAAAAAGATATGGGGATCGTTGGACTGCTGAAATGGCCATTCCATTTAAGTCTATTCGTTATCCAGCAGATAAAAAATTATGGGGGATTAACTTTGTTAGAGTAGATACCAAAACAAATGAATATTCTACTTGGACTAATGTTCCTGTCAATTTTTCATCTCATGATATAGGCTATACAGGTGCATTAGTTTGGGAAGATGCCCCACCAAAGCCAGGTGCTAATACTGTATTTGTACCTTTTGTAACAACAGAAGTAACAGAAAATAGATTGAACGGAGATCCCATTAATGCAAAGCCCAATGCTGGTTTTGACGCAAAAATAGGACTGACTTCTTCCCTTAATTTAGATCTTACAGTAAACCCCGATTTTTCGCAAATTGAAGTAGATAGACAGGTAACGAACTTAACACGCTTCAACATTTTCTTCCCAGAAAGAAGAACCTTTTTCTTAGAAAATGCAGATTTGTTTTCAAGTTATGGAATTGACCCCATTAGGCCATTTTACTCTAGAAGAATTGGTTTAGATAAAAACGGGAATAAAATACCCATTCTTTTTGGAGCGCGTGTTACTGGAAATATTGCCAAGAAAACTCGGATAGGTTTTATGAATATGCAAACAGGCCGACAGGGAGATTATTCACCAGAAAACTACACGGCATTATCCGTTGATCAGCGAGTATTCAATCGTTCAGTCATAAAAGGCTATTTCTTGAACCGCTCCAACTTCATGACAGAAGCGGAGAAAGCAGCGAATCCTTTAGATGCATTTAGTAGAAATGCAGGTATAGAATACAATTATTCCGATTTAGAAGGCAAGTGGGGCGCATGGGCTACCTATCACCATTCATTTAAACCAGGGATTAAAAAAGACAATGGTTATTACAGTTTGGGAGTATCCTACAATAGTAGAAATTTTGGATTTGTTCAAGACCTTACCAATTTAGGAACGAACTATTATGCAGATATGGGTTTCATAGAAAGAATTGAAAACTATGATGCATCTAGAGACACATTAGTAAGAGTTGGGTTTAAACATTCCTACACCAATGCAGAGTATAAAATTATTCCCACCAAAGGTAAATTAATTGGAATAAGGTTTGAATTAGAAAACTATATCGTGTTTAACCAAGATAATAGTTTTAATGAACGCAATACCAGTTTTAGCAATAGTATAGAATTCAGAAATACTTCAAGATTTAGTTATGGAATTAACGATTCAGAAGTTGACTTGTTATTCCCAATTTCGTTTACTGGTGCTACTCCATTGCCAGTAAATAAATACAAATACCAAAACCTCGAAGTAAATTATCGATCAGATTTTAGAAGATCATTCAGTTTCAGGGTCAGTGGAGGAACAGGTGGATTTTACAACGGAACCAATCGAAGTTTATCAGCAGGAATTACTTTTAGAAAACTTCCTAACACTAATCTAGACCTTAATTTTCAGTACAATAAATTAGAATTCCCCGACATCTACGGGTCTACGGAATTATTCTTGATATCGCAAAGAACAGAAATTAATTTTTCTACTAAAGTTTTCTGGACTACATTTTTTCAATACAACACACAACGAAATAATATCAATATCAATAGTAGGTTACAATATCGATTTAAACCAATGAGCGATCTGTTTCTAGTTTATACAGACAATTATTTTACATCGCCTTTATTTAAAAGTAGAAACAGAGCGCTCGTATTCAAGTTGAACTATTGGTTTAATTTATAAACAATTACTTAATTCCAATTACCGGTATTTGTTTGTCGTTAATCATTTTATTGAGTTGTTTAATATCGATATCCATGATTTTGCTAAGCTTGATTAACTGCTCATTTGCTTGACCACCTAATTCGGCAAAAGCTTCACGCACTTGTTTGCTTGGTGCATTTTGGCCACTCGAAGCAACTCCATATAAACCCGCAATTTTATCATTCAATCGAATTGGGAAGTTTAACACATCCTGACCACTCTTGGCTTTTGTTTGGTACAATGCTTCTTCAATAGCAGTTAATTGTTTGCTGATGCTATCTGCATATTGCTTTAACTCTTTATTCGCTTTAGCATCAATTCTTGTATTTAATTCACTTATTTGTGATCTTACCGTACGAATATTTTTAATGGCTTTTTGAACCTCATTAAATTTATCACGAACGGATAATAAGAATGATACTTGTTCATCATAATCTGCTTCTGTTGCTGAATAAACCGGGTTGGGCTTAATCACAAAACCGATTTCTGTTGAATCATTACCATACTTCAGTTTTGCAGTGTATTTACCTGGAGCAGCTTTAGCAGATCCAATACCGCCGTTCCATAAAATCATACCATCAGCTCTATCAGCAGGCGGATAGTTTTGATCCCATACAAATTGATTTACCCCTTCCATAATTTCAATTTGATCTTCTTGGACTTTAGTAAAGCTGCTGAAAGTCTTAATTGATATACCTCTTTTATCCATTACAGTGATACTCAATTTTGAACTATCTGTTACCCCTTTTAAATAAAAATTGATCACGGTGCCTTGTGGAGGATTCGCGCCTGCATTAGGTTCTGCTGCAGCAGCACCCCGTCTTCTTCTACCGCCACCTTCTGATCTGTATGAATCATTTACGGTGAATACATGTAAATTCTTCTCTAAAATAGACGCTGTATTTTGCTGAACTATTGTAAGGTCATCAATCACCCAGAAAGAACGACCTTGTGTTGCAACAATTAGGTCATTATCTTTTAAAGCAATATCAGTGATTGGCACAATCGGAAGGTTTAATTGGAATGGTTTCCAGCTAACTCCATCATTGTAACTAATATACATTCCAAATTCAGTACCAGCATATAATAAACCTTGCACTTTTCTATCGGCACGTACTGCACGAGTAAAATGCATATTATTAATGCCTGTAGTTATTTTGGTCCAGGTTTTACCATAGTCGGTGGTTTTAAACAAATAAGGTGTGTAATCATCCAACTTGTATTTTGTTCCTGCAAAAAAAGCAGTACCTTTTCTAAATGGATCCGTTTCTATACAATTCCACATCATCCATTTCCCAGCTTCCGGAGGGGTAACATTACTCCAATTTTTACCCCCATCCATGCTTACATGAATTAACCCATCGTCACTACCTGTCCAAAGAACATCTTTTTCTATTGCCGATTCCGTTGCAGCAAATATGGTTGAATAATATTCTACTGATGTGTTGTCTTTCGTGATTGGACCACCACTGGGACCTTGTTTTGATTTATCGTTTGTGGTAAGATCTGGACTAATCATTTGCCAGCTCTGACCTTCATTTTCTGATACAAATAAATGATTCCCTGCAGTGTATAATCTTTTAGGATTATGTGGTGAAAAGAAAATAGGGAAATTCCATTGGAAACGATATTTCAATACATCTGCACCAGCTCCCATTGGGTTATCTGGCCAAACATTAATAGCCCTGTTTTCGCCAGTGCGATGATCTAGTCTAGATAAATATCCGCCATAGTTTCCTCCATATACAATCTCTGGATTCAGTGGATCTGCAACCACATGACCACTTTCTGAACCTGCTGTTACATCCCAATCGCGTGACGTAATTCCAGTGCCATTGGTTCTACTTTTTATACGTACAGTAGAATTGTCTTGCTGTGCACCCAGTATTCTATAAGGAACAGCATTGTCTGTAGTTACACGATAGTATTGACCAGTAGGTTGATTGTCCATTGTACTCCAATTGTTACCCCCATCAAAGCTTACTTGTGCACCACCATCATCTGCTACAATCATGCGCTTGCCATCTTCTGGATCAATCCACAAATCGTGGTGATCTCCATGTGGGGTATTGATGGATTGAAAAGTTCTACCACCATCAGCGCTCTTCATGAAATTCACGTTAGGGCAGTACACCAAGTTCTCATTTTTAGGATCAACATATACTTTGGTATAATACCAAGCGCGTTGACGAATATTATTGTCGTTACTAGTGAGTGACCATGTTTCTCCGGCATCTTCACTTTTGTACAAACCACCATTGCTGTTTTCAATAATGGCATACACTTTTTCTGGATTAGAGGGAGCTACCGCAACTCCAACAATACCCCATAAACCCTTTGGCATCCCCTTTTTATTAATCAATGGAGCCCATGTTTCTCCTCCATCAGTACTTTTGTACAAGCCACTGCCTTCACCCCCACTTTCCATACTATACGGGGTTCTGATTACCCTCCACATTCCTGCATAGAATACGTCTGGATTGCCTGGTTCCATCACCAAATCAGAAGCACCTGTTTGGTTATTGATGTATAAAGTTCTTTTCCAGGTTTTTCCACCATCGGTCGTTTTATACACCCCTCTTTCTTCATTAGGTCCAAATAAATGTCCCATCACAGCAGCCCAAACGGTGTTTGGATCACGCGGATGAACCACTAAACGAATAATATGTCTTCCGTCATTTAGTCCAATATTCTTCCAAGTTCTACCTGCATCTGCACTTCGCCATACTCCTCCTAATCCTTCAGCCACATTGCCTCGCATTGTATTCTCCCCTTCTCCTACATAAACGATGGATTCATCACTAGGTGCAACTGCTACTGCACCAATAGTACCCCCAAAATATTTATCTGAAATATTTTTCCAATTACTTCCCCCATCAGTTGTTTTCCAAACACCACCACCAGTTGCACCAAAATAAAATGTAGTTCTATTGTTATAACTACCGGCTACAGCAGCGCTTCTACCGCCTCTATATGGGCCTATTGAGCGGTATTTTACTTTAGATAGTAATTGATCAGACTGATCTTCTTTAGGAGGAGCAACTTGTTTGGTTCTCTCTTTTTTTTGTGCCTGCATGGTTAAGCAGGAAAGTGATAAGACTAGAATTGAAATAAATTTTCTCATTGCGTGATATTAAGACGGTTAAATTAATGTAATTTCATAAGAATCCAAATAGCTTCTGTATGATATCATCTGATAAATCAAAAGAAGATGAGTTTCGAAAACTCTCTCGGCATTTGCCCGACTTAATATTCCAATTTACTAGAAGGATAGATGGCACTTATCATGTACCTGTTGCTTCTAGTGGAATTATTAATGTTTTTGGATGTACCCCAGAAGATGTAAAAGACAGTTTTAATGCACTTGCAAAAGTGATTCATCCAGAAGATCAACAAATGGTTTTTGATGAGACTGAACGCTCTGCAGAACAAATGGCTGATTGTATTTGCGAAGCAAGAATTTGTTCGCCTGGTAAACCCATTCAATTGTCTCAAGCAGTTGAGCAAAGTTCTGCAAGTATTGAAATTACCGATCTAAACGGCAAAATAGAATACGTTAATCAACGGTTTTTGAAATCCACAGGCTTTACATACGATGAAGTAATTGGGGCGAATCCAACTATTTTAAAGTCAGGTTATACAAAGAAAGAAACCTACAAAGACATGTGGCAAACCATTATATCAGGAAATAATTGGCACGGAGAATTTTTGAATAAAAAGAAAAATGGACATTTATTTTGGGAAGAAGCCACCATTTCGCCTGTTAGAAACGAGGATGGTAAGATTATTAATTTTCTTGGTATCAAAAACGATATTTCTAATCAAAAAAAAGACGGACGAGAAGTTAAGAAAAATTGTTTGGAACCAAAGTCATCAATTGCGTGGTCCATTAACAGATATTTTAGGAATATTGAATATTTTAAAAATGGATATTACGGAGGATGAAAAAACTGTATTGATGGGACAATTAGAAATTGCTGCCAAACAATTAGACGAGTTAATTCATAAAGTAATTGACGAAACAAAAAAACCTATCTAAGGAAGCGTTCACTATGAAATTTAATTTAGCAATTCAATTGGTTGACTTGTATCAACGAAAAATTTATCCTGCGAAAGTTACTGTTGAAAATAATTTCCTTACTCATATTACGCCAATTAGCAATAGTGAAATCACTACTAGTGGTTTTTTAATGCCAGGTTTTGTAGACAGTCATGTTCATATAGAGAGTAGCATGCTCATACCTAGTGAGTTTGCTCGTATAGCAGTATTACATGGTACAGTAGGAACTGTTAGTGACCCACATGAAATAGCCAATGTTTGTGGTTTAGAAGGCGTGCAATTCATGATCAACAATGGAAAGCAAGTCCCTTTCAAGTTTAATTTTGGCGCACCCAGTTGTGTGCCTGCTACTATTTTTGAAACAGCTGGTGCATCATTAGATAGTAATGATGTTGAAGCATTGCTGGCTTTGGATGATATAAAGTACTTAAGCGAAATGATGAATTTCCCCGGGGTGCTGCACAATGATCCTGAAGTCATGAAAAAAATTGCAGCAGCACACCGGGCCGGTAAGCCCGTTGATGGCCATGCCCCCGGTCTTACCGGAGCAGCCGCAAAACAGTATATAGAAGCAGGTATTTCTACCGACCATGAATGCTTTACATTAGAAGAAGCCGTAGATAAATTATCCTATGGAATGAAAATCATTATCCGCGAAGGAAGTGCAGCAAAGAACTTTGAAGCATTGGCGGAATTAATAGATGATCATCCTAATTCGATTATGCTTTGTAGCGACGATAAACATCCGGATAGTTTAGTGGATGGGCATATTAATCAATTATGTGCAAGAGCAGTGGCCAAAGGCTTGGATGTATTTAATGTACTAAAAGCTGCATGTATTAATCCAGTAAAACATTATGGTTTAAATATTGGCACCCTACGTGTGGGAGACCCCGCCGATTTTATTATTGTAGAAGACTTAACTCATTTCAATGTATTGCAAACCTATATTGATGGGCAAGCAGTTTTAGCTTCAAACACAACTGCTTCAAGAAAAAAATCATTGATCCAATCTGTACCAGCAACTCCCATCAATCAGTTTACCTGTGCCCCTGTAAATGAAGTTGATTTAACTGTACCAGTTGCATCTTACCCAAATCAAGATGAACTAATTCCTGTTATTGAGGCATTGGATGGCCAACTCATTACGAACAAATTGTATTTGCCAGGAACCCAACTAAATGGTTGCTGGGTAAGCAATACAGCCGATGATATATTAAAAATGGTTGTGGTGAATAGGTACCATATGGCGCCGGTTGCAAAATCATTTATTAAAAATTTTGGCTTCCGAACCGGCGCCATCGCCTCCACGGTAGCCCATGACAGCCACAATATAGTAGCAGTAGGCGCAACAGATGAAGCATTAAGAGCAGCCATCAACGCTGTCATAGCAGCCGAAGGAGGCATTAGCTGTGTAGATGGTAACAATCAAACAATGGTGTTGCCCTTACCTGTTGCAGGATTGATGAGTACCGAAGATGGATTTGTAGTTGCGGAAAAATATACTGCAATAGACGCCATGGCAAAAAGTTTGGGGAGTAATTTAAGTGCCCCTTTTATGACGCTAAGCTTTATGGCGTTATTGGTAATTCCTCATTTAAAATTGAGTGATAAAGGAATATTTGATGGAGACCAGTTTGCGTTTCTATAATGCGTAAACACTGCAATAATCAAGCGTGAAAACCCGTATTTTCGCAACTCAATATTAGCCAATGGTTATTAATTTAAGTGAGCAACACAGTCTACTAAGCAACTGGGTATCTGAATTAAGAAATGTTGAGGTACAAGGCGACCGCATGCGTTTTAGAAGAAATTTAGAACGGATTGCAGAAGTGGCAGCATTTGAAATAAGCAAGCAATTGCCTTGGGAAACAAAGGAAATCCCTACCCCATTAGGTACCCATGAAAGTAAGGTATTAGCCGCGCAACCAGTATTGGCCACGATATTAAGAGCTGGATTACCCATGCATACAGGCATGTTAAATTATTTTGACAAAGCAGACAATGCATTTGTATCAGCCTATAGAAAACACCATCGCGATGGCAGTTTCGAAATCAGCATGGAATATATGAGCTGCCCCGATTTAAATAATCGAGTAGTCATTATTTCTGACCCCATGTTGGCAACAGGAGCATCTGTAGTAAAAACCATTCAGCATATGAAAGCAGAGGGAAACCCAGCTTCATTTCACGTGGTAGTTGCTATTGCCTGTTCTGTAGGTATTGAGTATTTAGAGAGAGAATGTGGAGATGATATCACCATCTGGTGCGGAGATATTGACGAAGAATTAACTGCTAAATCTTATATCGTTCCAGGTTTAGGCGACGCAGGCGACCTAGCATTTGGCTCAAAGCTGCAAGCATAGTTTAATTTGTATCTTTAAGATCAAGTTTGGTGTATGCGCAAAATAATGCTTCTGTGGGCGGGGATGGTATTTGCTGTGGTGGCTACTGCACAAGATCCGCATTTTTCGCAATTCTTCTCTTCTCCCCTCACTTTAAATCCAGCATTCACCGGTAAATTTTTTGGAACCTATAGAGTTGCGGGGAATTATCGAAATCAATGGCCTACTATCAACAATGCATTCACGACAGGAACAGCATCAATCGACTTTCAGGTCATGCCCAACAAAATGGCTACAGGAGATGCATGGGGAGTAGGGTTCATGGCTTTGAACGACAACAGTAGTAATGGGGCAGTTAAATTTAATTATGGGAGTATTTCCACTGCCTATCATAAAAGTTTAGATGAAGATGGAATGCATCAAATTGGATTGGGTATACAAGCTACTTATGCCAATATGCTCATCAATCCCAGCAGCCTAAATTTTGAGGATCAGTTAACCACAGCAGGTTTTACCCGAATTACCTCCGAAATATTTAATGCAGGTAATTTAAAATCGAATTATCTAGATTTAAATGCAGGCTTGTTGTATAACGGAAGTACTAACGATAGAAATAATTTCTACTTCGGAATTAGCATGTATCATATTAATCAGCCAAAACAAACATTCACTGGTGCTGAATATTTATTAAAACCCAGAACCAATATTCATGTTGGAGCATATTTTCCTTTAAGCCCAACCATCACCATGCATATGAGTGGGTCTCAAAGCTTTCAAGCAAAATCAAGTCAAACCATATTTGGGGGGGCATTGCAATTGAATGCCACGCCCGATCAAGACAATCCAACTAGTTTATACGTTGGAGGATGGATGCGATGGAGAGATGCAATTATACCCTATATCGGCATTGAATTTAATAACTTAAGAATAGGTGCAACTTATGATTACAATGCTTCTTCATTAAGAACAGCTTCGATGAATAGAGGAGGTATTGAAGTTTCACTAATTTACATAAGAAGACCAAATACCGATAGACCAATTAACTGTCCCAAGTTTTAGATAGCTATTTGTTATCTTTGGCAAAACCTTCTGATTGCTAAAAGAAATAATTATATCCATACAAGCATACGGTAGAGCACATCAATTTATTAAAGCCAATAAATTATGGAAATGGATTATTGTGCCAGGCATTTTGTATATGCTATTGTTTATCACTGGCATGTACTTTTTTAGTCAGAGTGCTAATAATGCGATTGAGTGGATTGCACTAAGAACAGGATTAAAAGGCTGGTTAGACACAATCGATAATGGATTTTTAGGCTTTTTATTTACCATGGGAAGTATGCTCTTATGGATCTTGTTGATGCTATTTTATTTTTCTCTGTTCAAATTTTTGTTTTTAATAATTGGATCTCCGCTGTTTGCTTATTTAAGTGAGAAAACAGAAGCTATTCTCGAAAAAAAGGATTTCCCATTTAATAAAGAACAATTCTTAAAAGACATTATTAGAGGTATCAAACTCTCTATTCGCAACAGTCTTTGGCAAACAGTATATTTACTCAGTATAATTTTTTTAAGTCTAATTCCATTAGTAGGTTGGCTCACTCCTTTTTTAGCCTTACTCTTAGAATGTTATTACTATGGTTTTTCTATGTTAGACTATAGTATGGAAAGACATAAAAAATCGGAAGCAGAAAGTATCGCATTTGTAAGTGCACATAAGGGCTTGGCAATGGGAAATGGAATCGTGTTTTACTTGTTTCATTTTTTACCCATTATCGGTTGGATCTTAGCCCCTACTTATGCAGTAGTTGCTGCCACTTTAAGCATATATCCATTAAAGAAAGAAGCGCTTGAACAATCCATCAGTAAATAAGGGTAAAGTCATTTTAATCCCAACGGTATTGCACGAAGAAGCCTTGCATACCATTCCAGCATATATAACAGATGCTATTAAAGGATGTACCGTGTTTTTTGTAGAGAACGAAAAAACCACCCGTCGTTTTTTTAAAAAGCTTTGGAAAGAAATGGTCATTGACAATTATCAATGGCATACTATTCATAAAGCAGAAGCAGCCGTAACACAAGCATTCATTAGCGCTTTAGAAAAAGGGCATACTATCGGAATAGTGAGTGAAGCGGGTTGCCCAGGCATTGCAGATCCTGGACAAATTTTGGTAGAAGCTGCACAGTTAAAGGGATTCAAGGTTTCTCCACTAGTAGGACCTAGCTCCATTTTGCTTGCCTTAATGGCTAGCGGAATGAATGGACAATGTTTTCAATTTAATGGTTATTTACCTATTGATTCATTAGAAAAGAAGAAAAAAATAAAAGCAATAGAAGAAGATTCCTTACGCAATCAATGCACGCATTTATTTATTGAAACACCTTATCGAAACAATCAGTTATTAGCAGATATTTTACAAAATTGTAAACCATCAACACGTGTTTGTATTGCTAAAAATATTACTGCACCAGACGAAATGATTATTACTAAGACCGTTCAGGATTGGACAAAAAAAATACCGGAACTCCATAAAATTCCGGTAATCTTTTTAATTCAAGCGTAAACGAATAAGGTTATCCAAACAATATGGGCAGATTAGTTATTGTTTATTAAGCGCTAAGATGGTTTTTTAGGTGCTATGATGGTTTCATTACCTAAGCCTCTCACTTCTAAAATACTGTCTACGATATATTTTTCTACACCGCGCCAAGGCAATGCACCTAAGTAGCGTTTATAATGCACGTTTATTTCTCTGCCGGAATTTTGATTTAAGACTGTTGCTACCTTTTCGTCTTCTACACTAAATTCAAATTCAATACTCTGTACATTGGCTTTAAAACCACTCTGAATTAAATTGCCTTCATAGGTTTTAAAAACAAATCCTTTTTGTTGGAAAGTATTTAATATTCCTGCTTTGGTTCCTTGGGAGTATACAAAATAAAAACGCCAATAAATAAATGCGGCTAGCAACAAAATGATCATGGTGGTAGCACTCCAGGCAAATTTTTTCATAGTCATATTATAGTCCGTATTGGTCAACAAGGTAGATTAATGCAGCCATATTCACTGCTCCCAAATGCAATTCTCTTTTGTTTACATTTTCAAACACATCAGAACGAGCATGGTGAATATCAAAATAGCGTTGGCTATCAGGCATTAACCCTGCAATAGGTGTTCCAAAAGTTTTGTTCAACGGACCAATATCCGCACCACCCCCACCAGCTTGTAAAAA
>JBBAJU010000038.1:0-19379 GCA_040403845.1 Sediminibacterium sp. | reverse complement strand
CCATTAAACAATAATATTCCAGCAGTAATATTGGCATTAAGGTTATTAGAAGCAACCCCAGTTCTCGTAATATTTCTAGATGGGTCTGGAAATTTTTGATTGATACTGGTGATATTTTCTACATCATTCACGGTTGCTGTAACGGTTGGCAATCCCCCAGCAACACCTACATAATTATTTATACCAGCAATTTCCAGATTGTTTTTGGCAAGTTGGATATCATAGCTATTCTTTAATGCAATAGCCACTGCATCTGATAAACTAAGCCGCTTCTGGCTAAAACCAGCTTCAGCAGAAACCATTCCAATAAATAACAATAGAATTAACTTACGCATCAGTATGAAATTACCATAGGATCATTGAATAACATATAATATTACACGAACGGACCACTAGCTCACCATAGTACCTACATTAGCACCTTCTACTACCTGAAGTAAATTGCCTTGTGTATTCATATCAAAAACAATGATGGGTAATTTATTCTCCATACATAAAGTAAATGCGGTCATATCCATGACTTTTAAGTTTTGAGAAATACACTCCTGAAAACTTAATTTTTCATACTTAGTAGCAGTAGGATCTTTCTCTGGATCTGCACTGTAAATACCATCTACCCTAGTTCCTTTCAAAATAACGTCTGCTTTCATTTCAATGGCTCTTAAAGAACCTGCTGTATCGGTAGTAAAATAGGGGTTACCTGTGCCTGCACCAAAAATCACCACACGTCCTTTTTCTAAATGACGCAAAGCTTTTCTTCTAATATAAGGCTCAGCAACTTGCTCCATATTGATGGCGCTTTGTAAACGAGTATATACACCAATCTTTTCTAACATCGCCTGCATGGCCATTGCATTAATCACCGTAGCCAACATACCCATATAGTCTCCATGGGCTCTTTCAATACCACTATCGGCTTCGTTCATTCCCCTGTAAATATTACCGCCTCCAATCACAATTGCTACTTGAACCCCTAAATCGGTTACACGCTTAATATCATGTGCATATTGCTCAATGATTTTAGGATTAAATGGATCCCCGTTTCTTTGGTCACCTAATAAAGCTTCGCCGGATAATTTTAGTAAAATGCGTTTGAATTTTGGTAGCATGGGTGGAAATGATTTATCCTGCAAATAACCTCAATTTTTGATGAGTCACCAAACTGAATTGAAAATCGGATTTTGATTTAATTAATGTTAAAAGAACAGTTTTTAATTCTTTTCTCGAATAAGTAAAAAAATGAATATAAAACTTTGCTAGGTTAGCAAAAAAAAGACAATCATGAAGCATTTTATTTTATTTGCGCTCTTGGGCATTTTCAACAATAATTTATCGGCTCAAGATTGGATTATTGAACAAACCAGGATTTCAGATAATAAAAAACATCGCATTAAAGTTGGCGATAAAGTGTTGATTAGTTTCAAACAATTGAATAGTGAGGCTAATAGTAGACCTAGTTCAGTATTCATTCATTCATTGGATACTGGCTATACCCGAATAGTTCTTAAAGCAAGAATCACCAAAA
Organism: Sediminibacterium sp.; assembly: GCA_040403845.1. Lineage (GTDB taxonomy): Bacteria > Bacteroidota > Bacteroidia > Chitinophagales > Chitinophagaceae > Sediminibacterium. The sequence goes on along the minus strand of JBBAJU010000038.1, from coordinate 17,854 downwards.
TCAATGAAAATACTTTAGAAATTAAGGACCTATCGGTAAGAGACAATAGAACCATCCTATTTGATAAAATTGATGGCATCAGAAGACTCAGCACGGGCAAACAAATATTGAGAGCCACCAGTCAGATTGTTGGAATGACCACATTCGGTATGGGCTTTGCCTATATTCATGAAAACCTATGGACAGCACTAAGTTTATGGACAGGGGGTAGTACTTTTATAGCGCTTGGTTCTGAAGACTTTCATACCAAATATGAAACCCGTTGGCGTCATAAAATTGTACAAGAATAAAAAAGTCCCGCAGCAAGCTGCGGGACCTATATCATTCTAAGTGCAATTCAATTATCCTAGCGCAACACGCTTGAATTCGGTAACAGTTACGTTACCAGCACTCTTTAAGTAAGCTTCTACGGTAATAGCGCCATCTTTTACAAAAGCTTGAGCCAACAATGTATTTTCTTTAAAGAACGCATTCAACTTACCTTCTGCAATTTTAGCAACCATTTCGTCTGGTTTACCAGCCATCTTAGGATCAGCTTTCATTGTTTCAATAACGATAGCTCTTTCTCTTTCAATGGTTTCAGCAGGAATGCTGTTAGCATCAACCGCTAAAGGATTCATAGCAGCAATTTGCATTGCTACGTCTTTACCAGCTTCAGCAGCTTCAGCATTTAAGCCTACTAATACACCCATACGGTTTGCACCATGAATATAAGATGCTACATAAGGAGCTTCAATTCTTTCAAATTTAGCAACCCCAATTTTTTCACCAATTGCAGCTAATTTATCATTGATTAAATCAGATACTTTAGCGCCATTGATAGAAACTTCATTTAGCTCTTCAGCACTTTTAACATCATTGGCAACAGCCGCATCAGCAATAGAAGTAGCGAATGCAACGAAATCAGCGTTCTTAGAAACGAAATCGGTTTCGCAGCTAATACAAACTACAAATCCAACTTTGTTGTCTGCAGAAGTACGAGCAATGATTACTCCTTCTTTAGCTTCTCTATCGCTACGCTTAGCAGCCACTTTCTGGCCTTGCTTACGTAACCAATCAATAGCAGCTTCAAAATCACCATTGGTTTCAGTTAAAGCTTTTCTACAATCCATCATTCCGGCACCAGTTGCCTGACGTAATTTATTTATATCGGCAGCTGTAATAGTTGCAGTTGACATAATTATTTCAATTTAAAATATTCTCAAATAAAGCTTATCTACCGCCACCACCTGCAGGTCTGCGATTACCGCCACCCGCTGGAGTACGACGTTTTGGTGCACCACCTGGTCCACCTGCTGGAGCACCAGCACCACGACCTCTTCCGCCACGACCAGCTTCAGATTGTGCTTCCGCTTCTAAACGACGAGCTCTTGCTTCGTTTTCATTATTGTTATCGTCTGTTTCGTCTTCATCTTTAGATGCTTGACGCTCAGCTAAACCTTCAGAAATTGCAGCAACAATGTAATTAGTAATGATAGCAATAGACTTAGTAGCATCATCATTTGCAGGGATTGCAAAGTCTACTTTATTTGGGTCACAGTTGGTATCAACCATTCCAAAAGTAGTAATGCCTAAACGCTTAGCTTCAGCTAAAGCAATATGCTCATGACCAATATCTACAAGGAATAAAGCAGCAGGTAAACGGCCCAATTGAGCAATACCGCCTAATACTTTTTCCATTTTGTCCTTATCACGAGTAAGGGTCAATCTTTCTTTCTTGGTTAAGCTTTCAGCGCTACCGTCTGCCAACATTTTTTCAATGCTCTGCATTTTTTTAACGCTCTTACGAACCGTGTTGAAGTTGGTAAGCATACCACCTAACCAACGTTCTGTAGCATAAGGCATGTTAACACGCTTAGCACACTCAGTAACGATTTCTTTTGCTTGCTTTTTAGTAGCAACAAACATGATCTTTTTACCGCTCTTAGCAATTTGCTTGATAGCAGCAGCAGACTCTTGTAAGTAATCTACTGTTTTGTTTAGATCAATGATATGAATACCTTTTTTCTCAGCGAAGATGTAAGGTAACATCTTAGGATTCCACTTCTTTTTAAGGTGACCAAAGTGTACGCCGGCCTCCAATAGTTGCTGTTGTAGTGAAGTGTTATTTTCCATTGTGGTGAATTATATAATTTTTTAAAATTTAATTTCAGTAGATATTCAATACAACGATTAACGCTTACTGAACTGGTAGCTTCTACGTGCTTTCTTATGACCAAATTTCTTACGCTCAACACTACGTGGATCACGCTTCAGTTGACCAGCAGCTTTTAATGCAGGACGTAATTCAGGATTCACCTCTAACAATGCACGGGCAATACCTAATTTAGCTGCTTCAGCTTGGCCTTTTAAACCACCACCAGCTGCATTGATAACAATATCAAATTTGCCTTCTAGTTCAGTTGTTTTAAGAGGCGCTTCTACTTGGTTCTGTAAGTAAACCAATGGGAAATAAGCTTTGTAGTCTTTGTCGTTTACAGTTATTTTTCCTTCGCCCTTGCTAATGAAGACACGTGTTACGGCTTCTTTACGGCGACCAACTGCATTTTTTTGTTTTTCCATTTTGATTATGCTTGGCGTCTGGCATTGCTACCAGACAATGTTTTAGAATTTAAGTTCCTTAGGTTGCTGAGCGGTATGAGGATGTGAAGTTCCTGCATACACAAATAATTTTTTGATCATTTTACGACCTAACTTATTTTTTGGTAGCATTCCCTTTACAGCTCTTTCCATAATTACTTCTGGACGACGCTTTAATAAGCTTCCAGCAACTTCTTCTTTCTTACCGCCTGGGTAACCAGAAAAGTTTAGGTATACTTTGTCTTCTAACTTATTACCAGTGAAAACAACTTTCTCAGCGTTTAGTACGATTACGTAATCGCCACAATCAACGTGAGGAGTGTAATAAGCTTTGTTTTTACCGCGTAATACAGCAGCAATCTTAGATGCAATACGTCCCACGGTTTGATTAGTACCATCAACTACATACCAGTTGTGTTGAACGGTAGCCGCATTCGCATGCTTGGTGGTGAAATGAAGTTTACTCATGATTCTTTGTTTTAAGTGAAATCGGCGCTATCCCACCGATTAGAATATTCCCATTTTTTGGGAGGGCAAAGGTCTGACACTGCAATGGATAAAACAAGAAATTTGGGAACTATTTTCACAAGCACATTTATAACTAGCTGATTATCAATAAAAATTTGTGCATCTTTTTTTAATCTACCTTTGTAATCATGGCGTATTTACAATTTTCAGGACAAAATTTATTCGACGGAACCCAATTTTTAGGACCAGACCAAGTACTAATCACTACAGCAGATGGGACTATTAAAGCCATTATCCCAATTTCAGATGCTGGAGAAGACGTTCAAAAGCTTAACGGAATTATTGCCCCGGGGTTTATCAATGCGCATTGCCATTTAGAGTTGAGCCATATGAAAGGGCTTATTCCAGAACATACTGGCTTGCCTGATTTTATTTTAAAGATTGTAAACGAAAGACATTTCCCTGAAGAAGTCATATTAGAAGCAATAGCCCAGGGAGAAGCGGCAATGCTGGCAGCTGGAATTGTTGCAATAGGCGATATTAGTAACAATGCGCTAACAGCAGCCCAAAAACAACAAGGAAATTTAGCCTATCACACATTTGTAGAAGTCAGTGGTTGGAAGCCAGCAATCGCTGAATCACGTTTTGCAAATGCCTTGCAAGTATTATCTCGGTTTAGGTTGATTGAAACCGCCGCTTCATTGGACTCCCTAAAATATTCGACCAATCCACTCAAAAGTTCTTTCAGCCCACATGCACCTTACTCAGTTTCTTCAGCACTCTGGCAAATGATGATCCCGCATTTTGAAGGAAGTACAGTAACCATACATAATCAAGAAACGCCGGCCGAAAATGAATTATTTACAAAAGGTACAGGAGACTTTGTGCGCATGTACAATGCCATGAATATAGACCAGACCCATTTTACCCCAACAGGCCAAAACAGTCTGCCGTCTTACTTCCCCCAATTACAAAAAGCCAAAAATATTCTTTTGGTACACAATACAACCACCAGCGAAGCAGACATGGATTTTGCAAATCAATTGTCAAAGCAATATGCACAAGACTTATATTATACCCTTTGTGTAAATGCCAATTTATATATAGAAAATCAATTGCCACCAATTGAATTATTACGCGATAAAAAATCGAATATCGTTTTAGGAACCGATAGTTTATCAAGTAATCATGAATTGAGCATACTTTCCGAATTAAAAACAATTACGAAACATTTTCCTACAATACCACTGGATGAAATGCTTCAATGGGCTTCACTTAATGGTGCCAAAGCATTACAACTAGATGCACAATTTGGAAGTTTTGAAAAAGGGAAAAAGCCCGGAGTGATTTTAATTAATCAAATTCAACACAATCAAATTAGCGAGCAATCTACCGTTCAAAGATTGGTATAAAGCAGCCAATTAATTAGTTGGTTTTTTTCTGATTTGAAAATACATTTTACTCATTACTTCTTGGTGAGGTAAAGTCAAAATTGATATTCCAATAAACAAGCCCATTAAAAAAAGGTCTATATTTTTATTTAAGTCGAAAAAATAGATCAGTGCAAAAATTCCTACAAAAGAAAATAGTGTAAACGGAATACATTTGGCTAATAGCTTTAACCAAGTCACTTCTTTTTTAGCAGATACCGAAAGATGTAATCGGATATTTTCTAACGAAATAATCGAATGCCATAAACCAAAATAAATGGCAAAACTAATTGGCAAAGAAAGCATGGCTGCGCTAATCGTTACAAGAAAAAGTAAAATTGTAATCCTAATAATAATTTTGGCATTTGCTTTATGTGTAACAAAATAAGCAATCAAAGCAATCAAGAAAAATAGGGTCGCTCCAATCAAACTGTAACTACCAGCTGTAGGCGATTTTAAAAAACGAATTAAAGAAGGACTGAAGATATTGATCTGATCTACTATAGGCAGCACTTCATCTAAATTTAAAAACAAAATTAAAAACAACACCAGTAAGCCATAGCTTGTCTGTAGTAAGATAGTTGTGAAAGAAGATTGATTCGCAGGAATGGGTAAATCTGTTTCTCCAAAATGGAACCCAGATAACAATAAAAAAATATACAATGAAATTGTTGGAAAGAAAAACCAACAAACCCCATAAACAAGCATAGGGGTCAAATAACGGATATAAAAATTCAGAGCAGAAAAGTTGAGTAGATTTAATCTGCTGCTTTGTTTAGCAACTTCGTGATCTAGTGCTCCATGAGGAATACCTGTTAATACAACAAATACTCCAAAAAAAATCCACTGAGCAATAAAAGGAATGGCAATAATCAAATGATGCATCACTATAAACAAAGCAACCAAGACAACTTTTGTAAGTAAAAGATATCGTCTAAAATATGCTTCTTTTAAATTGATGATTTCCATTAGAATATTTGTTTGATGAAATCTTTCTTAGGCAATTTAGCAAACAATAATGCTTCTTGAAATAAAGAACTGTCTTCGTCTAAAAAACAAAGTATTTGTTGGTATGAAACTTTACGAAACAATTGTTTTAAGATATGCAATCCTTTAGAAGGACTATGCTTAAGTAATTGTAATAATAAGCGATCATAAAATTTAAACCGGGTATGTGAAAATTCAGCAGGTACCTCTTTGTTAAAATACTGATTAGCCAATAATATACTATCTCTATAAATTCGATTAAAAGCATAACCAGTTGTAGGCTTAACCATTCCAGCTGCAGTTCCTATTGCAATTGCTCCTTCTTTGGTAAATCTTTTAAAAGTAAAATTGGTCATGGGTATACTTGCCCGCTCGGTCTTGATGATTTTGTAAGAACAATTCCAATTTTTTTGGATGTATTGTTTTAAAACAGCTTCAAAAAATTCAATACTATATTCTTTCTCACAAAATCCAGTAATTTCTATCAAAGCATTATGTTCACTATGAGGCAGTACATAAGCAAAATTAACTCCATAGGTTTGCGTGATACTAAAATCCATCAATGTTGCAGCTTTAGGATTAAACACAGGTTCATCAGTATAGATTTCCCAGCCGTAAAACTGTTGCTGTAAAAATATGCTTCTATCATTTACGACTTCTGCTTGATTCCAGAAGCTTGAGTACAATGTTTGAGTCTTAATCAGTTCCTGATTTGTCTCAATAAAAAAATCATTTCCACACTTTTCAAATTTTAGAACTTTGTCATTCGAATAGTGAATATGATTGTTTTGATGAATCTCTTTAAAATGAAAATCAAAAAAAGATTCACTCTTAATAAAACTGTAACGATAAGGATTAATAGACTTTTCTTTGATTCCTTCGGGAAATCCTATGCTTAGGTTATTCCAAGTGGTATTAAAAATAGACTGATAAGGATGGTCTTCTGACTTATGCCAAAAGCACCAAGACTTGGGCTGCAAATACGTTTTATCGGCATCTAATATTAGGATAGATTCGCCCCTATAATTCGTATGATGGATAAGCTGATGCATTAGTTGCATACCAGCGCACCCTCCACCTAAAATGACAATATCGTAATTGGTTGTATTCATAAAAAAGGGTTGCAATAATCAAACTATTGCAACCCTGTATTAATTAAGTTTGAATTGGATTATGCTTTTTCTTCACTACGACTTAAAGCGTAGATTACTAAACCAAATCCAATTTTATTGATTGCATCTGCAATGTTGTATACAATATCCATTGCTTTTAATGCTGCTGCTGTATCAGCAACTGGCTGCCATCCAAATAATCCACCTGGAGTACCTAAGATATATCCTAGAGGATAGATAGCCCAACCTACTAATACAAACCATGACAAAACTTTAGTAGCTTTTGCAACTTGTACACCAGCACTTTGAGCAAGTTTAGCAACTTCACCAAACCAGATTAAGTATACAATGTAGAAGTAAGCAAGACCTGATATTACTCCCCATAATACACTACCATTACGGTCAAGAACTTCACCAATGTATCCAGTTAATAACATCACTAATGAAGCGAAAATGAGTTTCCATAATAGAGATACTTTAGCACCTGCTTTTTTGGTAATTAAGTAAAACTCAACACACATCAAAGGAACAGTCAAAATCCAGTCTACATAGCGGAAGAAAGTAGGTGATTCACCCGTTTCTAGATTGTAGCTTCTCATGTAATAATAGTGCACTGCAGCAATGAAAGTGATTAATCCAGATACCAATAGTGAGGTACGCCATTTTTTGTCGGTATTGTTTATTTCAAAAAAGAAAAAAACCGATGCTGCCATCATGGCCATCGTACCAATGAAGAAGGTAAACGCAACATAATTGTCACTAGCAATTGGAGTCGCATTCAGGAGGACTTGTAGCATGTTAGAAGATTTAAGGTTAAAGAAAATTTGTTTAAGAACCAATGTTTACAAGTTAAACGTAATTTTTGAAAAATGGTTGAAACTCACTAACAATAGGGATTCCATCGTATTATTACAATATATACTATTAATACGGATTATGCGTATTAATAAGAAAATCTCTTAAACAAACAGATGTAAAGTGGTTTTAAAAAAAAATTAAAAAAATTTTAAAAAAAATCTTTGAAAAATGGATTTAAGCCAATACTTCTTGCAAAATGGCATAGCTTTTCATTTGTCCAAAGCTGGGAATATGCAAGGATAGGTAGAGTTGATAGGCTTCTAATAATTGCCTTCTAATGCTTTTATTCAACTGAATATTTTCTAATTCATTGTAAAAAGACAAATTAGAAATAGCAGATGTGATTTCAGCAAGATGTCCTTCTAGGTAATAGGGATGCAATGGTATGCTTTCCACAAAATTCCCCTCTTGCAAGTCAATGATTGGTGTTTTTGTACTATACGTTCCTTGTAACTGAAATCCCAATTGAGCTGCTAAATGCAAAGTAAAATACAGCGGTAAATTGCCCGTTAATGTTGGATTTCCCTTATCTAATTGTTTAAGGGTATCTTCAATCAAATAAAATAATTCGGGATTGGCTTCGGGCTCTTTTAAACTATGTTGCAATAGTTCCATTACAAAAATGGCTACTGTATTTTTTACCACATTAAATAATACCGACTCGTACATATAACCCCATCGATACTCTTTAATGAATTGCAATTGCTTCATTTCATTGTGGTACACTTCCAATTCTAAAATAGCTGCTGGGCTAAAATAACTGGCTTTGCCTGCAGAGGTTTTGCTGCTTTGCCTAACCCCTTTTACAATGTATTGCTGAATACCAAATAATTCGGTGTACACAGAAGTAATGATACTGGTGTCGCCGTACTTAATTGTACGCAATACCACTCCTTTGGTTGAATGCACCGTACTCATTGCTGCAATTTAGTGTGTTGCAGTCAAACCAGATTCAGTTGAAGATTGAGTATGCTTAGCTGGAGGCAAATGAACGGGATTTAGTTTGATAATTCCCACCGCGTGAAAGCCTCGCATAATTAAGAAAGTTAAATCAAACTCAAACCATTTCTTAGCAAAATTGGCATCGTCTTTTGCATAATGATGATTATTTTGGAACAGTTCTCCCATTAATAAAATACCCCAAGGTGAACTATTTTTAGAATGATCTCCGTTATCAAAATTGCTGTAACCGTATTTATGACCGCACCAATTCACTATTGCACCTTGAATAGGACCCATCAAAAAATGAATGGGTAATAATAAGAACCACCAAGCATTGGGCGCAAATACAATATAAAAACTGGTATATGCCGCCATAAATACCAGTCTGGTTAATGGGTGGTGGCCAAACTTGTCTAAGCGATCCCAAACAGGTAGATAATCCTTCGTAAACTTAGAATCAGGCAAACGCTTTCCGGTTAAAAAACTTCTGAAGATCAAAATAGTACTTTGCATCATCTGGTACACATCCTTAAAGAAATGTGGAGAGTGAGGATCCTCCTCAGTATCACTGTATTCGTGGTGCATACGATGCATTACCCCATAGGCCCTTGGGACTAAAAAAGAGGAGCCTTGTACGAACCAAGTACTCAAATAAAAAAACCGCTCCCAGTTTTTGCTTAACTCATACATTTTATGAGATGCGAAACGATGTAAAAAAAAGGAATGAAAAAATAAGGACCCAAACCAATGGGCAAAAAAGAATACAAGAATAGCAAGCATGTAGATGAATTAAATATATCGGATGAATATAATAAAATTCACACAAGCTTGCTCAAGAATTTAGACAAAACTTGAAAATGGTTGAAAAGATTAAACAACTCCAGTGAACTGCTTCAGGAATCGAACATCATTTTGAGAATACAAACGCAAGTCATTTACTTGATACTTTAATTGGGTAATTCTTTCTACCCCCATACCAAATGCAAACCCAGTGTACTTATTAGAATCAATTCCAAAGTTTTCTAACACTTTAGGATGTACCATTCCGCTACCTAAAATTTCTACCCAACCAGTATGTTTGCAAATATTACAACCCTTTCCTTCACAAATTAAACAGCTGATATCCATTTCGGCACTGGGCTCTGTAAAAGGAAAATAACTGGGTCTAAAACGTACTTTTACGTCTTTTCCAAACATTTCCTGAACAAAGAAGTACAAGGTTTGCTTAAGGTCGGCAAAGCTTACATTCTCATCTATATAAAGCCCCTCTACTTGATGGAAAAAGCAATGTGCACGGGCACTAATGGTTTCATTACGGTATACTCTTCCCGGGCAAATCACACGGATGGGCGGTTTTTGATTTTCCATTACCCTTGCTTGAACACTGCTGGTATGCGTTCTCAATAACCAAGTAGGACCATTGCCATCTTCGGGTTTTTTAATATAGAAAGTATCCTGCATATCACGAGCAGGATGGTCTTCTGGAAGATTCATCGCGCCAAAATTATGCCAGTCGTCTTCAATTTCTGGGCCTTCAGCAACAGAAAAACCAAGTCGTTTAAAAATGGCAACCATTTCATTTCTAACCAGTGTTAATGGATGCCTGCTCCCAACCAATACCGAATCGCCCGGTAATGATAAATCTTGTGCAGATTTACCAGTGGTAGTAGTTGAAGCCCCTGCAAACTGCTCCTGAAATGCCTGATAACGCGCTTCAGCAAAAAGTTTAAACTCATTCAATATTTGACCGAATTCTTTTTTTTGATCGTTGGGCACATTACGCATTTCACCCATTATCGCTTTTACCAATCCCTTGGTTCCAAGCCATTTTATCCTGAATTGTTCTACATCGTCTGCATTAATGGCTGCAAAATCTGTAATAGCTAACTTATGATCCTTAATTTGTTGCAAAAGCGATTCCATGAAGCAAATATAAAAACTTATATTTGTTGCTGCACCAAGCAATTTTACATGGAATATAATACCTCCAGGAAGCTCCTGGGAATGAAAGAGTACGGAAGGCACGTACAGAAGATGGTAGATTACCTCCTCACAATTGAAGACAGGGCTAAAAGACAACAACAAACGCAGGCTGTGATTGAGCTAATGGGATTTTTGAACCCACACCTGAAAAATGTAGAAGACTTCAGGCACAAACTATGGGATCATCTTTTTTTCATCAGCAATTTTACGCTAGATGTAGACAGCCCATATCCCATCCCTCAAAAGGAAACTTATAAGTTAAAACCTGAACCACTTCCTTATCCAAAGCGCAATCCAAAATATGCGCACTTAGGAAAGAATCTAGAAGTGGTGATAGATAAGGCATTGAAAGAAGAAGACCCAGAAAAGAAAGTAGGATTTGCTAATGCCATTGCATATTACATGAAATTATCTTATAGCAACTGGCATAAAGAATTGGTACACGATGATGCGATTCGTTCTGAGTTAGACCAAATCACCGGTGGTCAACTAGAATTCAGCAACACCCCTTATATCAAGCACCGCAATCAACCATTTGAGCGAGATGATTATCCAGCTCGCAGTGGAGGCAGATGGAAGCAAAACTTTGGTGGAAGAAATAATAGAAACCAAGGTGGAGGCCAACAACGCAACGACCCAAGAAATAGCGGTGGACAGCGCAATGATAGAAATCAAGGTGGCGGTCAGCGCAACGACCCAAGAAATGGAGGTGGCAATGGTAGAAACCCAGGCCCAGGTGGATTTAAGAAGCGCTATTAATTTTCATGAGTAGTTTTGAAGTCATAGGAGGCAAGCAATTAAAAGGATTGATTACCCCGCAGGGTGCAAAAAACGAAGCTTTGCAAATACTCTCTGCAGTAGTATTAACGAAGCAGCCAGTTACCCTTTCAAATATTCCAGATATACTCGATGTTAATTTACTCATTGAACTCTTGAAAGAAATGGGTGTGCAAGTGAATCGAATTAATCAAGATACTTATCAGTTTCAAGCCAACGATATAGATGTTGAGTATTTGGCTTCTGAAAAATTCAGACAAAAAAGCGGAAGACTTAGAGGCAGTGTAATGCTAGCAGGTCCTTTATTGGCTCGATTTAAAAAAGCATTTATACCCAAACCGGGTGGAGATAAAATTGGAAGAAGAAGATTAGACACCCATATTATTGGTTTTCAAAAATTAGGTGCGCATTATGCATACGATGAAACCATTGGTTGCTTTACATTAACTACCAAAGCCTTGCAAGGTTGTTATATGTTATTGGATGAACCATCCGTAACGGGAACCGCAAACATAGTAATGGCAGCTGTTTTAGCAGAAGGCACTACTACTATTTATAACGCAGCCTGCGAACCCTACTTACAACAATTGTGCAGTATGCTTAACCGAATGGGCGCAAAAATTAGCGGCATCGGTAGTAATTTATTAGTGATTGAGGGAGTAGAAACGCTGGGCGGAACAGAACACCGATTATTGCCAGACATGATTGAAATTGGCAGCTTTATTGGATTGGCCGCAATGACCAAAAGCGAAATCACCATTAAAAATGCAGGAGTTCAACATTTAGGAATCATTCCAGAAAAATTTCAGCAGCTGGGTATTCAATTTGATATTCAAGGTGACGATATTTATATCCCCTCACAGGAATCTTATACCATACAAACCTTTATGGATGGGGGAATACTAACCATTTCCGATCATCCTTGGCCTGGTTTTACTCCCGACTTATTAAGCATTGTATTGGTAGTGGCTACACAAGCCATCGGATCAGTGTTGATCCACCAGAAAATGTTTGAAAGCCGCTTATTCTTTACAGACAAACTCATAGACATGGGCGCGCAAATTATTTTGTGCGATCCACATAGAGCAACCGTGATAGGACTCGGCAGAAAAAATACACTTCGCGGAATCACTATGAGCAGCCCCGATATTAGGGCTGGACAAGCACTTTTAATTGCCGCATTGAGTGCAGAAGGCAAAAGCACCATTCAAAATATTGAGCAAATCGATCGTGGTTATCAATTTATTGATCAACGCTTGCAAAGTTTGGGGGCGGAAATAATTAGAAAAGCATGAATTCACAATACAACAGCTCGTTGGATTATCAAAAAATAAAAGGCCCCGAAAATTTCGAGGCCTTTTGCTATAATTCTTATATCCGTATTTCGTATTGTTCAGGAAATACACTTATTTAATCGTCTTCATCAATTCCTTCACCGCTACTTCTAGTTGTTGGTCTACTCCTTTCTTCACTACTTCATATTCATTGTACACTAAGAAGTCTGGATCGGTGGCTGCATTTTCTAAATACTTACCTGCATTGGTTTTTACACCTACTGTAGGTGCGCCCCAACGGATACCTGAATCCATTAAGCTTTCCCATGCTGCAAAAGAACAGGTTCCTGGAACCTGTGTTCCTACCAACTTATTTACATTTAATTCTTGCACCATAAATGCATAACAATGTCCATCACTGTAATTGGCTTCATTAGCTAATGAAATACTCGGCTTGGTCCAACGGAAATTAGGCTCGTAACCATTGCTTCTTACATCATTGGTATAGTTCATGAATTGTTTGCCACTCAAGAAAACAGCTAAGTCTGCTACCAAGTCTCCGCCTCCATTATTTCTGGTATCTACTACTACGCCTCTCTTTAAGAAATGTTTACCCATGATGTCTTCATAGGTAGATCTAAATGTACCATCACTCATACCAGGGATATGCACGTAACCCAATGCACCACCACTTAAACGTTCTACTTCATCGGAGTTTCTTTTTACCCAACGTCTGTACAATAATCCATTTTCTTCGCCTGTACTAATGGCTTTAACGGTGATTTCTCTTTTAACGCCATTTTCATTTAAAGAAAGCAACACTGTTTTACCTGATTTTCTATTGAGGTATTGCGCTAAGTCTTTATCTGCTGTAACCATTTCCCCATCAATCATTTCGATGATGGCTCCTGCTTTTACATTGAGGCCTGATCTATCTAAAGGACCACCTAACACTACTTCTTCAATCTTAACACCATTGCCAGTATAGGCCGCATCATAAAACGCACCCAATGATGCTGTTGCGTCTCCATTGGCATTAAAGCTACCAAATGCAGCTCCACTATGGCTTACATTTAATTCGCCCAATAGCTCACTCAGCATTTCACTGAATTCATAATTGTTGCCAATTGATGGAAGGTATTTTTCGTAATCGGTTTTATAACTATCCCAATTAATGCCGTGAAAAGTTTTATTATAAAAAGTTTTCTTGGTTCTTCTCCATACATGCTCAAACATGGCTTCACGTTCTTCGCGCATATTTACTGCCATTTCACCATTAATCGAAATGCGATCTTGCTTACTGCTGGCTACATCTAATTTGGTAATGCTGCCATCGCTACTAATGAAAATATTTTTTTGGTCTTTATCCCATACCATACTTGCTCCATTTGCATTTAATGGAACGAGCATTTTAGTTTCCTTGGTTCTTAAGTTGGTTGTCCACAAATTCATGCCTCTCTCAAAACGAGCGAGATAATAGAGCGTTTCTCCATCCTTACTTACCAATGCATCACCCATGCCCGAAGAATGAATGGTTGCTCTTGCTCTTCGCTGCGTTAATCCTTCCCATTCTATTTCAACTGCTTCTATCGTAGGCGTTTTTTTCTTACTTGTATCTGCTTTGGCTTTAAGCTCTTCCATTTCTTTTACCAATGCCAATTCTTCTTTGGTCAATTTAAATCGATCCATAGCAGCCTGTGTAAAGAACATTAAATATGCATCGCTTTGTGCGCCTCCGCTCATGGCAGCGCCCCTTAATCCATCTCTATTACTTTGCCACAACATCGCTTTACCTCCCATTACCCATTTAGGACGATAATCATTAAATCCACTCTCGGTAATATTCATGATTTTCTTTCCATCTACACTGGCTAAACCCACTTCGCTAACTGCACTTCCTACCACCGCATAATCGAATAATAACCACTTGCTATCTGGGCTCCATTGAAAATATTGATCATTTTCTGTCCAAGCAAAGATTTGTTCAGAACCCAATACAGTTCTGCTTTGCTTAGTTGCAATATTGTAAATACGCACATTGTTTCTGTTCTCTACAAATGCAATTTCCTTTCCATCAGGAGAATACAATGGTTGGGTATTATCGTTTGCATTATCTAAAAGGGGCGTTTCTTTAATTAAAGTAGACGCATAAAAATAAAGCTCGTCTTCTCGTAGTTTAGTGCTTTCAAAAATGCTCCATTTATTATTGCGCTCTGCAGTATAGATAATTGATTTTCCATCAGGTGAAAATCCTATACCCAGTTCTTGTGTAGGAGTCGCAGTAATTCTTTTGGTTACTCCTCCATCTACACTACTTACAAAAACATCTCCTCTATATAAAAAGGCAACTTCTTTTCCATTAGGGGATACAGCAATATTGCTTCCACTGCTTACACGCATTACTTGCTCATCATTCTTACGTGCATCCGCAATAATATTCACGGTTAATTTTTGTGGACTTCCCCCGGCCTTCATGGTGTACAATTCACCATCATAACTAAAACAAAGGGTACCATCGGCAGCAGAACTTAAAAATCGTACTGGATGCTTTTTAAAAGAAGTTAATTTTTCACTCTTGCCGCCTGTAACTGGCATTTTGTGAACATTAAAACTGCCACTTTCTTCACTTAAATAAATTAATTCTTTTTCTGCATTCGCAAAAACAGGATTGCGATCTTCTCCATTAAAATTAGTCAGCTTTGTATGCTTATCTGATTTAACATCATAGATCCAAATATCTCTAGTAATGGAAGAAGTATGGTGTTTTCTCCAAGTATTTTCTCCTCCTTTCTTATCCTGATAAATCATTTTAGATCCATCCTTGCTGAATTTTACTTCTTCTGCAGGAGTAGTTAATAATTGAGCAGGCTTACCTCCATTGATCCCTACACTATATAGTTCTGGCATTGAACCTGTTGGAAATTGTCGGTTACTGGCCAAGTCCATTCTAGCAGATCCAAAAATGATTTTCTGGTTATCAGCTGAAAAATCATAAGGATACTCTGCTGCCGAATGAAAAGTAACTCTCTTGGCTTCGCCTCCTGTTACTGGAATAGTGAATACATCAAAATTGCCATAGCGGTCGCTAGCGAAAGCAATGGTTTTTCCATCTTTACTCCAAACAGGCATAAAATCATGTCCTTCATGCATCGTTAATGCAGTAGCATTGCCTCCGGCAGATGATACCGTATACAAATCTCCCTTGTAAGTAAACACGACTGTTTTACCATCTGGTGAAATATTGGAATACCGCAACCATTTGGGGTTTGATTGGGCATTCACCTGCCCCGCCATTAAGACAGCAAGTGTAAAAAGTGAAATTATTTTTTTCATACAGTTGATTGTTGGTTGGAAAGATAAAGAAGAACGGGTTGAATTTAAAATCAATTGTATGAACGCGGGGCTTTAATTGAGTAACTTTATTTAGTGAAAAAAACGATTGCACATATCTATGCATTGGGAGACCAAGCCATCACCATTGAATGGTCTGCATCCATTTCGGAGGAAGCAAACAATCAGGTAATGCATTCTTTTCATTTTTTACAATTGCATCCCATAGAAGGCGTAACCGATATAATTCCTGCTTATAGCAGTTTAACATTAATATATACTCCAACCATTATTCGAAAACAAGCCATGGGTGGCTCACCTTTTGAATGGTTGAAGAAAAAATTAGCAGGGCTAGCAGACGCACCCACAGCAATTACCGAAAAAACTGAACCGCTCATCGTTCCCGTCTGCTATGACCTGTCTTTAGCCCCAGATTTATTAGAAGCTACTCAATTAACGGGTTGCGCTATTGAAGAAATTATTGCTATACATACCAGCGAAATTTATACTGTATATATGCTGGGATTCCTACCTGGCTTTGCTTATATGGCTTCCGTACATCAAAAAATACAAATGCCCAGAAAAACCAACCCTAGAAAATTGGTAGCAGCTGGCAGTGTAGGTATTGCAGGAGAACAAACAGGCATTTACCCTTTAGAAGCACCAGGAGGTTGGCAATTAATCGGCAAAACCCCTTTGAAAATATTTGATATTACCAAAGAAGAACCTTGCTTTTTTAAACCAGGTAATCGGGTAAAATTTGAAGCCATATCGCTTGAACAATTTCATCAATTCAATGCCGCATAAGCTTATGAGTATTACCATTATTAAAGCGGGATTATTTACTACGGTGCAAGACGGCGGCCGTAAAGGATTTCAACACCTTGGAATAAATCCAAGCGGTGCAATGGACGCATTAGCTATGCAAATAGCGAATGTTTTGATTCAAAATAAATCGGATGAAGCAGTAATTGAATTTTTTTATCCTGCACCTGTATTCCGTTTTCATACTGCTGCATTTATTGCTTTGAGTGGAGCTGATTTTGGTGCTACCATTAATGAAATTCCAGTTCCTATTAATCATCCCATTTTTGTACCAAAAAATGCGGTGTTGATTTTTACAAAAAAGATTTCAGGCCATATAGCTTATTTGGCTATTCAAGGTGGATTAGAGCTGAATGAATGGATGAATAGCTATAGTACCAATACCCGCGCAGGTGCAGGAGGTATTGAAGGACGTACTTTAATTAAAGGCGATGAAATTAATTTAAAAGCAGCCTCTACAAAAGAAAATAAAGAGAGTCAATTACAAGTACTACCTTGGATGGCCGATACCAAAGGATTGTATCAAACACAGTCGTTGAGGTATTTACCAGGAAACGAGTTTGGGGTATTAAATATGGCATCTCAACAATTTATGACTAATGCGCAGTTTACCTTAAATGCGGATAGTGATAGAATGGGTTATCGATTAAAAGGGCCCAAACTTAACTGTAAAAAGCAGATTGAATTAATTTCAAGTGGTGTAACCAATGGAACTATACAGTTACTTCCAAATGGGCAATGCATTGTACTATTGGCCGATCACCAAACCACGGGGGGCTACCCAAGAATAGGACATATTATACAATCAGACATTCCTACTCTAGTGCAACAATCACCTGGATCAACCATCCGATTGATTCCGGTAAATATGGAAACAGCAGAAAAAATCAATAATGGATACGTGCAATATTTGCAACAATTAAAGAATGCCTGTACCTTACAACTCAATGCATACCATCGATATAAATTGTGATTTAGGAGAAGGGGGTTCCCATGATGCTACACTCATGAAATTCATTAGTAGCGCCAATATTGCTTGTGGATATCATGCAGGAGATCAAGACACAATTAAAAATACAATTGAACTTTGTTTAGAAAATGGAATTGCCATTGGGGCACATCCTGGCTTTGATGATAAAGCCAATTTTGGTAGAACAGAAATGCAATTATCCGATTGCGAATTATATGATTTAGTGGCAGAACAAATAACCATTATGCAAACTGCTTGCAAAGAAATGGGCGCTATACTGCATCATGTTAAGCCGCACGGGGCTTTATACAATATGGC
>JBBAJU010000037.1:0-20431 GCA_040403845.1 Sediminibacterium sp. | reverse complement strand
CTAGCTCATATCAATATTATTTTTTTGCAGTATATGCTTCTGGCGATTTCAAGAATTCCTCTTTGCATTCTGTAGCACAGAAACCATATACTTTATCCTTATAGTGGGCGGTGTCTGCAATTCCAGCAGTTACTGGCATACCGCAAATAAAATCTCTTTTATTGCTAACCATTTCGGCCGTGTATTTTGGTAAAGAATCGGAAACAGCAACCTTCATTGATGAGCCATGTTTTACAGGCTCTAATGAAGGAGTTGAAGCTGTTTCATTATTTGCACAGGAGGCAAATAAAAAAGTAACAAGAACAGCTGAAAAAAAGAATTTTAAATGCATTTGCATAATTTAATTTTTTACAAAGTTACAAGACAAGCAATCGCGAAAAAATGAGTATTATCATAAAAAAAGCTGCCTGGGGAAGGCAGCTTTAATTAAACTTTGGTTTGCTTTAACCCACAACAGGCTCGCCGGCGCTCACCCACTCATTCATACCTGCAGAGTAATTAACAATATTTTTAAACCCATTTTTTGCAAGGATTGAATAAGCAATTGCTGCTCTATCTCCTCCCTGACAATGAATCATTACTTTCTTGTCTTTACTGATCTTGTCTAAGTTATTCGGTAAAGTTCCCACAAATACATTCTCAGCATCTTTGATATGGCCAGCATTGAATTCTGCTACTCCACGCAAATCAACCACTTGAACATTTGAATCATTTGCCAATACTTTTGCTTCGGCCAATTCAACTAGATTTACTTTTTCTAGCGTACCACCAGCTTGAGTGTACTCTTCTACAGAAGGCAGATAACCTGCAATATTATCTAAGCCAATTCGCATTAATTTTCTAGTTAAATCGTCAAGCATTGATTCGTCGGCTAAAATCATAAACGGCTCATCATAAGTTAAAAACCAACCTGCCCATGTTGCAAATGAATTGTTGCCTTGAATATTTAAACTACCCGGAATAAAGCCTGCTGCAAACTCAGTTTTAGGTCTCGCATCCAACAGTTTTACTCCTTCTGCCATTTGGGTATTTACTTCTTCAATAGATAATTTTTTAAGCTTCGGAACTTCTGTTAATAAAGGACGATCTACTTTATTTAACTTTTTCATCATTGCAAAATATTTTGGCGGTTCAGGTTGATCTGCTAATAAATATTCTGTAAATCCTGTTTCATCTGTTGGATATTGAAATGCCCAATTACGTGCTTTCTCATAACCCACTGTGGTACTTGGAACAGCACCCAAAGCCTTACCACAAGCTGATCCTGCACCATGTCCTGGCCATACTTGAATATAATCTGCTAGTGCATTAAACTTCTTAATACTCTGGTACATTTGCTTTGCACCCTTATCTTGAGTACCCACCATACCAGCAGCTTTCTCCAATAAATCAGGGCGTCCAATATCACCCACAAAAACGAAGTCTCCGGTAAATAACATCACTGGCTCGTTGCTAGCAGGATGATCAGTTAATAAGAAGCTAATACTTTCTGGGGTATGACCAGGAGTATGTAATACTTTAAAACTGAGGTTACCCAATTTTACAATATCGTTGTCTTTTAACCCTACATGTGGAAATTCATATTCCCAACCTTCACCACCCTCATCAGACAAATACAATTGTGCTCCAGTTAATTGCGCCAACTCTCTTGAACCCGCTAAAAAATCAGCGTGAATATGCGTTTCAAAAATATGTGTGATAGTCATATTGTTTGCCTTCGCAATTTCTAAATAGGTATCCACATCTCTTTTAGCATCAATCACTGCAGCAACCCCTGCTTTTTGACAGCCAATAAAATAACTTGCTTGTGCTAAACTCTTGTCGTAAATGTGTTGAAAAAACATATGGTTTTGTTTTAAGTTTTTAAAATTTATACTGCAAATATCATTCTGATAATATAGTCGTTTGGTAACATTTGTTGCATTTAGTGGCCAGTTCCAGCAGGAAAAAACAATTCCTTAACAATGATGTAAATTCCCATGATGAGTACAAACCACCCAAAAGCTTTCTTCAATTTTTCTCCAGGTATTTTCTTAGAAAGTAATATGCCGCCAAATATCCCTATTACTGCAAATCCAGTAAAAGTCAACAACAATTTCCAATCAATTACTTGTGATCCTTGCAAATCGCCTGTAAATCCAATTAAAGACTTTGCTGCAATGATAAATAGAGAAGTCCCTACTGCAAGTTTCATGGGCATTTTTGCCAATAATACCAATGCGGGTATAATCAAAAATCCACCTCCTGCACCAACTAGACCTGTTAGAATCCCAACAATTGTCCCTTCTAAAAGTATAATAGGATAATTGTAAACCATTGGTTCAGATTCGCTTATTTCAGTTTTCTTGCCTGGCTTGATCATACTTACCGATGCAAGAATCATCACTACTGCAAACAATAGCATTAAAGCAATAGACTTTGTAATTATGATACCTCCTATTGATAAAACTTCAGCAGGTATTAAAGGAACAATCCATAATCTGGTAGCATATACAGCTGCAATAGAAGGAATTCCAAAAATCAAGACTGTTTTGAAGTCGACTCTTTTTTGAGTTGCACTTTGTATTCCTCCTACTAAGGCAGTAGAACCTACAATAAATAAAGAATAGGCTGTTGCCAATACTGGATCAACTCCCATTACATACACAAGTATGGGAACGGTTAGTATAGAACCTCCACTCCCAATTAAGCCAAGGGAAATCCCTACTAAAGCTGCCAATAAAAAACCTATAATGACCATTTAATTTAGTTTAGAGAACAAAGTTGCATCATCCTGACCTACAAAATGGTTACAAAAGTTACATATAAGCAAATAATAAAAAAGGACCACCTGATAGGTGATCCTTGAAAGAGGTCCCGAGCGGATTCGAACCGCTGTGGAAGCTTTTGCAGAGCTCTGCCTAGCCACTCGGCCACAGGACCATTTCGGGGATGCAAAAATAGCGTAAACAAACTAATTTTAAAATTCTAAATAAGAAATACCGAATTTTACCATATAAAAAAGTAAAAAATGAGTAGAATTGGTGAAAGTGAACTAATAATCAATCATAGAGGGGCCGTTTACCACTTAAATTTAAGACCGGAAGAATTAGCCAACACAATCATTACCGTTGGCGACCCAAGCAGAGTGGACGAAGTAAGTAAATATTTTGACAGCATAGAAGGCAAATTTGAGCACAGAGAATTTATTACACATACTGGATTTATTGGGAATAAAAGAATTTCTGTTGTATCTACTGGAATTGGGCCCGACAATATTGATATCGTTTTGAATGAGTTGGACGCACTGGCGAATATTGATTTTGAAACCCGAACCATCAAACCTAATCAAACAAGATTAACCATTGTTCGAATGGGAACTTCAGGCTCTTTGCAGGCTTCCATACCAGTGGATAGTTTTGTAGCCAGCACACATGGGCTTGGAATAGACAACTTACTCAATTTCTATAAATTAATGAACAACGAAGAAGAGTTGCAAATTGCACAAGCATTCAATGTTCATACGCAGATAGGTTATAATGGGCTTCAACCTTATATTGCATCTGCTTCCACGCATATTCTTAAGGAATTTGTCACAGGATTTCACCAAGGCATCACGGTTACTTGTCCTGGTTTTTATGGCCCTCAAGGCAGAATTCTTCGACTTCCTTTACAGTTCCCAGACCTGATTAACCAATTAACCAGTTTTAGATTTGGCAATCATATCATTTCTAATTTTGAAATGGAAACAAGCGCCATATATGGATTGGGTAAATTGCTAAATCACCATTGCCTCAGCCTCAGTGCAATTGTAGCCAATAGAGTTCAGCAAACGTTTAGTAAAGACGGAGGCAAAGCAGTAGAAAACTTAATTCAAAAAAGCCTAGAGATACTAGCAAAAATTTAATAATTACAATGGAACTAGTATTTTATAAATATGAAGGAACTGGTAATGATTTTATTTTAATTGATAATAGAAAGGGCGATATTAAGCTAAGTCATGATGAAATTGCTCATTTATGCCATAGAAGATTTGGTATTGGGGCAGATGGATTGATGCTGCTGAATCTTCAAGCAGGTTATGACTTTGAAATGGAGTACTAT
Source organism: Sediminibacterium sp. (assembly GCA_040403845.1). GTDB lineage: Bacteria > Bacteroidota > Bacteroidia > Chitinophagales > Chitinophagaceae > Sediminibacterium. The sequence continues at coordinate 16,348 of JBBAJU010000037.1, read as the reverse complement.
AACTCGGATGGAGCAGTAGGAAGTATGTGTGGCAATGGGGGAAGATGTTTAACGCAATTTGCATTTGATTGCGGTATTCAACAAGAACGATTCAATTTTATAGCATCGGACGGTCCACATGAAGCGGTAATCGAAAAGAAAGGATGGGTTAAATTAAAAATGAAAGACGTTGATAGTGTTCAAAAAGACCATCATGCTTTTATTTTAAATACAGGATCACCCCACTATATTTTACCAGTAAGTCAACTCAATCAATTGGATGTATATTCAGAAGGAAAGAAAATCCGTTACAGTGATCCTTTTAAAAAAGAGGGCATCAATGTAAATTTTATTGAACAGCTAGCAGATGATCAATTATTAGTAAGAACCTATGAGAGAGGAGTCGAGGATGAGACCTATAGTTGTGGCACAGGTGTTACCGCTGCTGCATTGTCTAATCCATTGGCATCTGTTGGGAAAAACAACACCCAAATTACCACGAAAGGAGGAAACTTATCCGTAGAATTTGAAAAAATAGACGAGCAAAATTTTAGACAAATTTGGTTATGCGGACCAGCAAAATTTGTATTTAAAGGGACTATAGTTTTATAATCAACCCAAAGGCTAAAAGCATGATTCAGTATTTCAAAAACGTGAATGGTCAAACCATAGAAATTCCAAAAGCAGATCAGGGAGTTTGGGTAAACTTAGTCCCTCCATTCAAGGAGGAAGAGTTTATAGAACTCAGTAACGAATTGGAAATACCCATCGAGTTCTTAAGAGATTCACTAGATATTGATGAGCGTCCACGTTATGAAATGGAAGATAATGTTAGAATTATCATTATTAAAACACCTACAGAAAACAACTCTTTTAACGATTCAGATGCTTTTTATATCACCATACCCATTTGCATCATCTTAACCCATAATCAAATTATCACCGTTAACTCTTTCGACAATGGTGCAATTAAAAAATTCTTAAACACTTTTCAGAAAAGACATCCAGACAAAAGAAATATGATGGTTTTAAAAGTGTTTGAAAAAGTGGTTCAAACATTTTTAGATTACCTGAAAGAAATTAATCATAGTAGAAATCAATACGAGCAAAGTTTATATGATAGTAATAGTAATGTAGACTTACTAAAATTAATGCGAGTGCAAAAAAGTCTAGTGTATTTTGTTACTGCACTTAGAAGCAATGAAATGCTGATGATGAAAATGGAAAGAACGAATTTTCTTGGTTTAAATGAAGACGAAAGAGAATTTCTACAAGACTTAATTGTAGACACTAGCCAGGCATTGGAAATGGCTAATATTTATACCAATATATTAAGTAGCACAATGGATGCTTTTGCAAGTATCATCAGCAATAACCTGAATAATGTGATGAAGCGACTAACTTCTATCACCATTATACTTTCATTACCCATTTTAGTGACTAGCATTTACGGAATGAATGTAGACCTCCCCTATCAACATTCTAATCATGCGTTTTATATTCCAGTAATTATTTCGCTTTTCATATCAATTGTTATTGGAGGGTATTTTTATAAGAAAAAATGGTTCTAAAATGCCTTTATTTAATGTTCGAGTTTATGGTTTATTAATTGATCAATACCAGCGTTTATTGGTAACTGACGAGTTTATACGAGGAAGTTATATTACCAAACTACCAGGAGGTGGATTAGAATTTGGAGAAGGTACTCGAGATTGTTTACAAAGGGAATTCATGGAAGAAATTGGCATTCATGTAAAAGTGGGAGCCCATTTTTATACTACCGATTTTTTTCAAAAATCTGCGTTTAATCATAAAGACCAAATCATTTCGATATATTATTTAGTCCATACTACAGATACCACTCAAATTAAAACTTCAGATATCCCTTTCAATTTCAATAAAGACCAAATTGCCGATCCTAACGGCGAATCAGAAGTATTCAGATGGATTCCTATTAGAGATTTAAGCCAAGACTCGGTTACACTCCCAATAGACAAAGTGGTCATTCAACTATTAAAAGAAAACGCCTAATCCAGGTTTATTAGAAAGAATTACTTTCCCTTGATTAAAGGCAACCCCTTTTGCATTTGCTTCAGCAAGCAGTAAAGGACCATCCATATCTACATAATCTAATTGAGGTAAAAAATGTGCAATTGCAGCAGAACCAATCACAGATTCATTCATACTCCCCATCATAACTTTTAATCCTAACGAACGTGCTTCTTGAATCATTCTTCTTGCAGGAGTGATACCACTACACTTGGTTAATTTGATATTAATTCCATGAAAAAAACCGAGACATTTTGCAACATCCTGTTCATTTACACAAGACTCGTCTGCTATCAATGGCAAACTAGAGTTGTTAAATAATATTTTCATCCCCTCCCAATTGTCTTTAGCCAATGGTTGTTCTATGAATTCTACACCCAGCTCAGCTAACGCTGGAATAAGTTTTAAAGCTTGCTCCGTTGTCCAACCGGCATTAGCGTCTACCCTAAAAATGGCATCAGTATGTTTACGAAGCGATTGAATAATATTTATATCATCTGGGGTTCCAAGCTTTATCTTATAAATTGGCCAAGGCTTTGCCTTCATCTTTTGAACCATTTTTTCAACGGAATCTATTCCTATCGTGTAATCACATTCAGGCAATTCAGTTGTCCATTCTGTATTCCAAAGCTGATACAAAGGCTTTGCTTTCATTTGACCGTATAAATCCCATCCTGCCATATCTAATGCAGCAACCAAAAAGGGATTCTGAGGAAACAAATGATGCAGATAATGCCAATAACGCTCTGGGTCTGTTAATGCAAATTTTTCAACTAACTTCTGCTTTTTAGTTAAGTCGTCAATCATTTGCTCAACAGAAATATTATAATAAGCAATGGCTGGAGCTTCTCCATATCCTATGAACGGTCCTGCCGATAATGCAACCAACAGCGCAGTTTGATGTGTTTTAGTTCTTCCATTAGAGATTGTAAAAGGATCTATGAAAGGAAGATTGGTTTGCGTAAATTGAAGTATCACAGCATTAAATTAACGTCCAGATTTTTTAATAAAACTTTTCAATTCACTATTAAAATCAGTCTGCTCCATTAGCGATTCTAAAGTGGTATGTACCCTGTAACACCAAAAATGATTTGGATTTGCAGGCACATTAATTTGTTCTTCTTGTGGATTATCTCTTCTTATTTTTTCATTGACACCCATCAAATCTTGGATTTGGAAAACACTCCACATTGCAGGTGAAAATAAATGTTGAATAACAATGGCTTTATTGATCCATGCTTCACAATAATGGGGAGCATCGCCCCATTGTCCTAATTCATGGTTGTAAAAATATTGAGTTTGAGACTTATCTTCTTCCCACCACCCTCTTATTGTACTCATATCATGGGTTGAAGGTGTTACTACGCTTAAATAAGGTGCGTCATTAGGATGAAAGAATTGCTTTTCAGGATTTTTAGGCATCCGCTGAATTTCCAAACTCAACAAACCGAGCTGTTGCATTACTTCGGGTACACATGCAGGAACCATTCCTAGATCTTCGCCACAAACCAGCATATTGGTAACCCTTTTTAGAGAAGGCAATTTTTTGTAAGCCTCTTTTTTCCAAAAATCGTCCTGTTGTTTAAAGAAATAGTTCACATATAAACCGCGTAATTGTTCTTGCGTAGTGTATTCTAAATTTTTAAAGGAAGAAGTGTTCTCTATCCCAAATCTAAAGTGAAAATATTGTCCTGTTCCGTCTGAATCAAATAATAGAATATTACTGATTAAACTAAAAATTCCTTTCTTGATTTTATGGTGATGCTCATCTTGCTCCATTGTAGTAAAATGTTGCTCCACCAATCTTTGGGTTTCAAAACCAGGCTTTAAAGAGTATGTACCATTTTCGTGATTCGTTAAAAACATACTTTTCACTAATTCATTATCGTACCCAAAAATTTCCCAAAGTACTGCATCAGTGATATAGGGCTTTGTATATCGATCATAATTAAACCAAATCCCATTCTCTGCAAAAGTAGATGCAGCAATAGGTATTGCAGGAACAAAATGTCCCATAATCCCTTCTACGGCATCGAGTGGAATACTCCATATTCTAAAGAAACCGAGTATATGATCAATTCTAAATGCGTCAAAATAATGACTCATTTGTTCAAAGCGCTGCTTCCACCAAGCAAATCCATCTTCCTGCATCCGCTGCCAATTGTATGTTGGAAATCCCCAGTTCTGACCTGTTACCGCAAAATCATCTGGCGGCGCGCCAGCTTGAAAATCCATGTGAAATAAATCCGGATGTTGCCAGGTATCTGCACCATATCGATAAACACCAATTGCTATATCCCCTTTAATAATGATCCCTTTTGAATGAGCGTAAGCAGCAGCTTCTTTTAGTTGCAAGTGTAAATGATATTGTAAAAAATAATGAAAAGCAATATCATCATAAGCTTTAGAATCAGGTTGAACCAATGCTTCAATATCCTGCTCTTTATACTTTTTGTAAGCAGGCCATTTACTAAAGTCGACCGTTCCATATTCATCCCTTAAATAACAGAATACAGCATAAGGAACTAACCAATGTTTATTCTGTTGATAGAATGCTAAAAAAGAAGATTGCTGTAACAATTCTTTGCCACTTGCTTTGTAAACTTTTCTAGCAAAATTGAATTTTAATTGTGTAACTGAAGCATAATCAACTGTAGCTAATGCATTCAATTGAAGTCGCTCTTTTTCTAATTGTTGTAATTGTTTAAGCTGGGTTTTATTTACAATTTTACTGAGATTTAAATACAAAGGATGCAAGGCAAAAGCAGATATTGCTGCATAAGGATAAGAATCCTTGTTGGTATTTGTTGCAGTTGTATCATTGACAGGAAGTAATTGGATCATTTTTAAACCAACTTGTTCGGCCCAGTCTACCATTTTAATTAAGTCAGTAAATTCTCCTACCCCAAAACTTGATTGCGTTCTTAAACTAAAAACAGGAATGGCTACTCCAGCCCCCTTCCATGTTTGATTGGGTAAATAAGTAAACCCATCATTCACAATCGTTATTTGATCTTTTATAACTGGATGATGTAATACGCGATTATCCCCAGCTTCAAATTGAATTAATTTTTTTAATTCAAGATCGTATACTCCATATTTATAGGCGATTGGAAATTGGTCTTTACTTAAATTCAGACTTAGTTCAAAGAAAGGAGAGGATGCTGATTTTCCCATTATTAATAGATGGGTTTCTGACCAGTTCTCAGCATCTTTAAATGAACCAGATAAACAAATAACTTGATTTTTAGAAAGCAAGGGACTTTTAACCCTAAAAATATGAGTAACTTGTTTGGGTGATTTAACCTGATATGCTGTTTTAGATTCAGCTAACAATACTTGCTGAAATGCTTCTGTATAAAAACTATTTTCAAAATAACCAGCATGATTCCATGTGTCTACCACCTGAATTTTAGTGGTCTTGATTGCGTTTAAATCTAATACTCTATCAGTACCCCAATCAATCACTTTTGCTCCATCAGCATTCACCAAAACATAATTGTATTGAATAGATTCTTGATTCGCTTCAATTGGCCAATCAATATTTACTGTCCAAGTTTGATCATTCAAATATTGCATTGGAACAGCATTATCAATATCTCCATTACCTAATAGAACATGGTTGCCAGTCAAAAAAATATTTTGTCCAAATTCTGTATGATATCTAATTTGAAATTGCAGATTCAATTGAGCTTTAGTTGAAGCTTTCTTCGGAGCAGTTTTTTTTGGCGGAGCTTTTTTTACTGACACTTCCTTTTTAGAAGTAGTTTCCTTTTTTTTAGGGGCAGCTTTTACTTTTTTTTCTACAGCAGTAGTTTCTGTCTTTGCAGCAATCGTTTTTTTAGAAGTAGCCAAGGGTATAAATTTATTGACGCTAAAATAGTAAACAATGTGTAATTATGACATATTAATTATCTGCAAGTATCATGGATGCAGCTTTTTCTGCAATCATGATGGTAGCTGCATTAGTATTACCTGACACAATGGTTGGCATGATAGAAGCATCTACTACCCTTAACCCTTTTACCTTTTTTACTTTTAGCGTATGATCGGTAACCGCCATATTATCATCCCCCATTTTACAAGTCCCCACTGGATGGTAAAGTGTTTCAAGCGTTTTTCGAATATGGTCTATAATTTCTTCATCTGTTGCCGTTGAAGAAGGAAAAGTAGTATTGTTATGAGAGAACAGTTCTAAAGCGGGGGCTGAAAAAATAGTCATAGACTTTTTAATCGCTTTAACAAGCAAGTTAAGATCTCTTTCATCAGTTAATGCTTGATGATTAATATTTACGGTATCCAACGGATTGGCAGACCTTAAACCGATGGTACCTCTACTCTCAGGATGCAATAAAATAGACATAATGCCAATCGCATCTGTGGTTGGAAAGGTTTTTAAATTGTATATATCAGTTGAATAATCCGTAGCAATTCCAATTGGGGCAAAATGAAACTGAATATCTGGCCGATTTAAATTTTCTTTTAACTGAATAAATGCATTTGCTTCTAAGGGACTATTACCCAAAGGCCCTTTTTTAAACAAAACATGATGCAAGATTGCTTTTGTTTTATTCCATGGTTTTAATAAAGAGTTAGCCGAGGGAATATTCGTTTGTACTGTTACCCCACTCCAAAAATGATCTTGCAAATTTTTACCTACCCCTGGTAAAGAAACTAACAAATCTATTCCTACACGCTTTAATTCTGTAGCATCACCAATACCTGAAAGCATTAGCAACTGAGGAGATTGAATTGCACCTGCAGATAGTAAAACCTCTTTATTGCAATTGATTCTTTCTGAATTGGTACTTCCTGAAGTAATTTCAACTCCAACTGCAGTTCCATTTTCAATTAAAATTCGCTTTACACGCGTATTTGTTTTTATAACTAAATTCTTTCGATTTAAAACAGGCTTTAAAAAAGCTGCAGCAGCACTATACCTTTTACTATTTTTTATATTGAATTGCAATAGATGTGCCCCTTCTTGCAGAGCCCCATTATAATCACCGTTTTTAGGAATACCTATTTGTTCACAAGCATCTATAAATGCTTCCGCAAATACACTTGGCTGCTTGGCATAACTAATATGCATAGGGCCTTCTTGACCATGAAAAGGAGATTCAATATTTTCATTGAATTCCGACTTAATAAAAAATGGCAGCACATTCTGATATGACCAGCCTGGGTTTCCCAAAGCTTCCCATTCATCAAAATCAGCTTTATTGCCCCTAACATAAGCCATTGCATTGGTTGAACTGCTCCCTCCCAAGGTTTTTCCTCGTGGTATATATAATTTTCGATTGTCTAAAGCAGGCTGAGGTGTACCCCAAAACTGCCAATCTACTTCAGTTCGATGCAATTCCCCATATGCCCCAGGTATATGTATCTCCGATTTATTGTCTGGGCCTCCTGCCTCTAATAAAAGAACTTTGATTTCAGGGTTTTCTGATAATCGATTAGCCAATACTGAACCTGCTGAACCTGCCCCAATGATGATAAAGTCGTACGTCATATCTTAAATATACTTAAAGTAGACTTATATTTGCAAACTAACAACTGTTCGTATATGAATTTGAGTCAAAACCGTAATGAAGATTGGATGAAATTAATGCTGAGCGAAATGAGACAGCGCATGGAAAAGATAGCATTAGGAGGTGGTAAAAAAGCAATTGAAAAGCAGAAAGAAAGAAATAAGCTTACTGCAAGAGAACGTATAGCTTATTTGTGTGATCAAGATAAACCTTTCTCGGAAATTGGTGGCTTTGCTGCTTTTGAAATGTATGAAGAAGAAGGTGGTTGTCCTGCAGGAGGAACAGTTGCTGGTGTAGGCTATGTAAGTGGAAGACAGTGCGTTATTGTAGCCAATGATCAGACGGTAAAAGCTGGAGCTTGGTTCCCGATAACAGGCAAAAAGAATTTACGAATGCAAGAAATTGCAATGGAAAATAAATTGCCCATCATTTACTTAGTAGATAGTGCGGGAGTTTTTTTACCGATGCAAGACGAAATATTCCCAGACAAAGAACATTTTGGAAGAGTATTTAGAAACAATGCAAGAATGAGCGCTATGGGCATCACGCAAATTGCAGCAGTGATGGGAGCATGTGTTGCTGGCGGAGCCTATTTACCGATTATGAGTGATGAAACACTAATGGTAGAAGGCAATGGAAGTATTTTTCTTGCAGGATCTTATTTAGTGAAAGCTGCAATTGGAGAGGACATTGACAATGAAACCTTAGGTGGAGCAATTACACATACTGAAATAAGTGGTATAGCAGACTATAAATTTAAAACTGAACATGACTGCTTAGACCATATCAAAAAAATTATTAGCAAGATGGGAGCCCCTGAAACAGCGGGGTTTGACCGGATAGCTCCAGTTGCTCCAGCTAAAAATTCTGAAGAAATTTATAGTATCATTCCCGAAGGTAATTTGAAGCCTTATGATATGCTTGAAATTATTGAGCGAATGGTAGACAATAGCGAGTTTGATCAATTTAAACAAGACTATGGAAAAACCATTTTATGTGGCTATGCGCGCATAGAAGGCTGGGCTGTGGGCATTGTAGCTAATCAGCGTTTGGTTTGCAAAAGCAAAAAAGGTGAAATGCAAATTGGTGGTGTTATTTATAATGATAGTGCAGATAAAGCAGCACGATTTATTATGAACTGTAATCAGAAAAAAATTCCACTGATTTTTTTACAAGACGTTACCGGATTCATGGTGGGCAGCAGAAGTGAACATAGTGGCATTATTAAGGATGGAGCTAAACTGGTGAATGCGGTAGCCAACTCAATTGTTCCAAAAATTACCATTGTAATTGGTAATAGCTATGGTGCAGGCAACTATGCAATGTGCGGCAAAGCGTATGATCCAAGATTTATTTTTGCATGGCCATCTGCAAAAATTGCCGTAATGGGTGGCGATCAAGCAGCTAAAACCCTTGCGCAAATTCAGGTTGCAACCATGAAATCGAAAGGAAGAGCAGTAACTCCTGAAGAAGAAAAAACATTATTAGATACCATAAAAGATAGATACTATCAACAAACTACTCCATATTATGCTGCGGCTAGATTATGGGTAGATGAAATCATTGATCCTAAAAATACAAGACAATTAATTGCTGAAAGTATTGCTGCGGCTAACCACAATCCACATTTAGAGCAATTCAAGACCGGTGTGTTTCAGGTATAATGCGCAAAATGTATTTATTTCGCGCAATGTCTCACCATTTAATGATTTATACCGACGGAGCAGCAAGAGGGAACCCAGGACCAGGAGGTTATGGAATTGTGCTTATTTGGGGCCAAAAGAGGAAAGAAATTTCAGCTGGTTATAGATTAACTACTAACAATCGTATGGAGTTAATGGGAGTTATTGTTGCATTACAATCATTAACTAAAACAGCAATTCCTGTAACCATTTATACGGATAGTAAATATATTGTAGATAGCGTACAAAAAGGATGGTTACAGAATTGGGTAAAAACAGATTTTAAGGGCGGAAAGAAAAACAAAGACCTCTGGTTACAATACTATGAGTTAGCCAAAAAGTATCAAGTTAGATTTGTTTGGGTAAAAGGGCATGCCAATAATGCAATGAACAATAGATGCGATGAGTTAGCAACCCAAGCAGCAGATGGAAAACATTTGTTAATAGACGAAGTATATGAAGCAGAGAATGCTTAAGCTAAATTAAATTTAGCAGCATTGCGTTTGATTAAATACCATGTTCCAAAAAGTACTAAGCTAAAAAATACTGTGGAGTAGATAGTATTTGGATAAAATGGTAAACCATCAGCATAAGTCATCATCAAACCTTCAATTGATTTAGGGCGGTGTAATCCACCACCACCTAACCAAACAAGCCCGTTTGAAAGGACAAAATAAATAGTAGGCGCTGCAACTGAAGCACCTGCAATTGATAAAACTTTATCTTGTTTAACCAAAAACCCAATGCTCGTTAAACCAATAATCAATAAATAGTTTTTCCATTGACCATCATAAAAACCACTGATATCTGAAAGTCCATTTGTATAAAGCATATGGTATAATCCATCAGAAATAAACATAGAAAGCAACGGAAGTAAAAACGCTAATTTTTTGTTTTTTACAAAAAGAGCACCAGCAAAAACTGCAATAGCCATTTGAGGCGCAAAGCCCATTGGACGATTTGGAAACACGCGGTAGATTGCAGATGCAAGGACCATTAATACTAAAGAAAATATAAATTGTTTGTTCAGTTTCATTTCAGTCAATTTCGGAAACAAAAATAAGGCTATTCATGAAAGAATGGCTTTCATTTTTACCCATTATGTGAATAATCGTTAAATAGGTGGAACAAACGCCTTAAAAATGGTTGAATTCCCAGTAGCATTTAAGTCGAAAGAGGTATCCGCCAATATAGCAGCAGCCTCTCCTTTCTTTAATACAAGGTGTTGATTTACAATTACTGCTCCTTCGGTTACAATAATAATTTCTAAAGAAAAACTTTTCCCTTGATAACTTTCTCCAATATTCAAATCAATTTTACTCAAACCAAAATCAGGAACAGGACAAGGATAAACAACTTCTCCCCCAGCCCCAGGATTGCCTTTCATTACATCTGGCACCACAGACTCAAATAAAGTATGTTTCATTAATTCAGGAACGTCCACATGTTTCAGTGTTAATCCCCCCCTTAACACATTGTCGCTATTAGCCATTAATTCTATATTCTGCCCCTCTAAATAAGCATGTGGCACTCCAGCTTTTTGAAAAACTGCCCCACCTTTATCTACACAAACAATATTGAAAAAATAAATTGAAAAAATACCCCGATCTATATTTTCAGTTATTCCATTTTCTTCATACAACTTAGCAGCCCACCATCCAGGATTTGTTTTATCAATGCTTCCTTCCTTTTTTAAGCGTATAGCTCTTTTAACAAGTGGAGCAAGCATATTATTGACATCGTCCTGTTCCATTTCCATTACAAACTGGTACAAGCCTTTTATACCAGTTTGTCTAAATAATGGAAATAAAACTGTTAATTCTTGTGTGTTCATCAACACTTCTTCCAAAGCTTCTTTAGACTTAAAGCCGTGCAATAACCAAAACTCACTCAATGCAACCATCACTTCTGGTTTATGGTTTTGATCTTTATAATTTCGATGGTGGGCATTAATTGGAATACCTGCTTTATTTTCTTCTGCAAATCCTATTTCGGCAGACTCTTTCGTAGGATGTACCTGAATGGAAAGCATATCTTTCACATCCAATACTTTAAACAAATAGGGTAATTCACCAAATCGCCCCATCACTGAGGTTGTTATAGTTGTAGCAGGATCTTCTGCAATTAGCTGATTTAATGACACCCAATCTTGGCCTATTAAAAGCTTTGAAGGTGCCGAAGGATGTGCCCCCATCCAATATTCTGCTGATGGTTTATCAGTAGGTTCATTGTTATTTAATAATTGGGGAATAAATACATGACCACCCCAGGCATAATGCTGGATAACTCCTGTTAGTTTAAAAATCCGTTCGTTCAGCTGCATGTTTAAGTGTTTATACTTGTAATTAACGATAATTTGACCATTATCTTGTTTAACATGCAAAAGAATCATTTAGAAACTGGTGCAGCAGGCGAAGAATTAGCTGTTGCTTACTTACTAGAGAAAGACTATTTGATTCTAGAGAGAAATTGGCGTCATAAACATTTTGAAATTGACGTTATTGCAACATTTCAAAACTTATTGGTCTTTGTTGAAGTTAAAACCAGGAAATCAATAGATTTTGGTTATCCGGAGGAAAGTATTCGTAAAGTTAAAATGAAAAGGCTCAAGTTAGCTGCCACATTTTATCATTATAAAAACCCGAAATATAAAAGAATTCAATTCAATGTCATATCTATTCTTTTATTACCCAATAAACCTATTTCAATAGAAATGTTTGAGGATGTGTATTTTTAAAGACAAATTGCCATTTACCTTGGATAGGCACAAAACTTGTTAAGTATATAAATACAAATATTATTCTATGAAGAAGTTTCAGGCAATTATTCATTTTAAAATGGACGACCAGTTTATGACATTGGTACCAGCACATCGAACTTATATTAATTTCTTGATGAATAAAGGGATCATTGATAGTTATGCGGTTAGCATGGAATCTCAAACCTGTTGGATTACCATGAATACAGATACAAAAGAAGCCGCGGACCAATATTTAGTAAAAACCCCATTGTATAAATATTGGACTTATAACATTGAGGAGTTGTTTGTTTATGATAGCCAACACTATCGATTACCTGCTCTACAACTCAATTAATTCGAAATAAACTACTTTTGTCTACTAATTTTATAGACTATTATGCGTAAAGCAATTATTTTCCCGCTTTTATTCCTTTCAAGTTTATCCATTCATGCACAAAAATCTTTTAACCCATTGGGAGAATGGAGGGGAACATTTCCTTTATACAACGGGGAAGAGATTCCATTTAATTTCTCAGTTAGAACCGACAGTACTGGAAATTATATAGTTTATTTTATCAACGGACCAGAAGAGTATTTTGGAGGCCAATTAATTCAGGTAAAAGATAGTTTACAAATATGGATCAATCAGTTTGATCGGGTTATGACCATTGGGATAAATAATACTAAAATATTAAAAGGAAACTGGCGCAGACAAACCAATGGAGAAGATGCATTTCCTATTGAAGTTGAACAAAATAACAACCAACGTTTCATAGAAGAAAATAAAACAGCAACTCAAAATATTGCGGGCAAATATGAAGTGGTTTTTACTACAGACTCAGGCAAACAAGTAAAAGCTATCGGCCTATTTAATCAGAACGGGAATAAGGGTGGGGTAACATTTCTAAGACCCAGTGGAGATACTAGGTATTCTTTTGGATCCGTTCAAGGCAATGAATTTAAGTTTTCCCTTTTTATAGGCTATTCGCCTTTATTGTTTAAAGGCACTATAGAATCAGATGGATCTTTAAAAGGGGTTCAGCAAGGATTAAAATCGGTACAATTCATTCGAGCCTACAAAAATGAAGCAGCTTTGGCTGCGAACCCATCTGCTTTAACCCAATTAAAAAACAAACTAGTCCCTTTCAATTTTAGTTTACCCAATATAGCAGGTAAAAAAATAAGCTTAGATGACTCTACCTACTTTAACAAGCCAGTTATTTTAACAATTGGAGGAACCTGGTGTCCCAATTGCGCCGACGAAGCCAAATTTTTATCCGCATGGTACAAAGTGAATAAAGTAAGAGGCATTGAAATCATCACTGCACAATTTGAAGTAAAAGACGAATTGGGGTATGCGCAAAAAACAATGGCTCGATTCAAAGAAAAATTTGGAATTGAATATCAACAAGTTTTTGGGGGATTATCTAACGGCGAATCTGTTTTAAAAACATTCCCGCTCTTAAAGAATTTTACAGGATTCCCAACAACGCTTTTTATTCGTTCGGACAGAACCATTCAAAATATTCACGCAGGGTTTGCGGGTCCTGCAACTGGCCAGTATTATCAAGCATTTGTAGACAGCTTTAATAAACATGCCGATGAATTATTAATCAAAGAACATGGGGCTCAAATTGAAGATTGGAAAAGGGCTCGCATTCATGCATTAAAAGCAGAAGATGGATGGCTTAATTTAGAAGGTTTGTTTTGGTTAAAAGAAGGAGTAAATAAATTTGGATCTAATCCTAAAAACAACCTTTTGTTTCCTGCTGGAACAATCGTTTCAAATGGTGGAGAATTGATTAGAAAGGGAGACAGTGTTTGGTTAAAACCTGCCACCGGTATTAGTTATAAAGTGAATGAAAAAATTATCCAATCTAAAATATTGTTATTTAGTGATCCAAAACCTTCTGCCGAAGTAAATCATAAAAACCTAAGATTCACTATTATAAAACGTAGCGAAAAAATTGGTGTCAGATTAAGAAATCTTCAATCTACTCAATTGAAAAATTTTGCAGGCATTGAATATTTTGAAACAGATAGCAATTGGCGTTTTAATGCCAACTTTATTAAGCCTGCATTTAAACAGACCATCGTCATAAAGAATGCATTAGGGCAAGAAAACCCAACAGAGTTAGTAGGGAAAATTCGATTTGAATACAAAGGACAGTTTTATACACTAGACGCTATTTCAGAAGGTGACTATTTATTGATTGTAATGGGAGACGCTACATCAGGACAATCTACTTATGCTGCTGGAAGGTTTTTATATATTCTAAAATCAGAAGCGGAATCTCCAAATTTTATGATTGATTTTAATAAAGCATATAACCCCCCTTGTGTATTTACCCCTTTCGCTACCTGCCCCATTCCACCGCCACAAAATATTTTGCCCTTTGCTGTTACAGCAGGTGAAAAAATGTATCGCAATCATTAATTTTAATACATAACAGTACCCTTTTACAGTTAACCATACCTAATATGAAAAAACTAATATTGTTGATCTTTACTTTTTTAGTTGTAAAAGCAAACGCACAAACACCAGAAGAAAAATTAGCATCAGCAGGTATTATTCTTCCTAATTTGTCTGCGCCTGTTGCCAATTATGTAAACGCTGTTAGAACAGGTAATTTATTATTTCTATCTGGCAAAGGACCATCGGACCAAACTGGCAAATACATCACTGGCAAATTGGGAATGAACCTAACCATTGAAGAGGGATATGCGGCTTCAAAACTTACCGCAATTAATCAATTAGCGGTATTGAAAAAAGAATTAGGTGAACTTTCTAAAATAAAAAGAATTGTAAAAGTATTAGGATTGGTAAACAGTAGCCCAGACTTTTATGACCAACCCAAAGTCATGAATGGTTTTTCAGACTTAATGGTACTCGCATTAGGTGAGAAAGGGAAGCATGCTCGTTCTGCAATTGGAACCAACACACTTCCTTTTAATATGGCAGTAGAAGTTGAATTAGTAGTCGAAATAGAACACTAAAGGGTTTTCATATCAATCACAAACCGATATTTTACATCCGATTTGATGACTCTTTCATAAGCTGTATTGATTTCGTTCACTCCAATCAATTCAATGTCCGAAAATATATTGTGTTCAGCACAATAGTCTAACATTTCTTGGGTTTCTGCAATTCCACCAATCATTGAACCAATAATACTTCTTCTTTTTGAAATCAATTTAGCTGCATTATATGCACTGTTTTCTGGAGGAATACCCACAATAATCATTTTACCTTCTAAGGTCAGTAAATCAAGGAATTTATTCATATCATGAACAGCAGCAACTGTGTTCAAAATAAAATCAAATTTCCCTTTTAAGGCTTTCATTTGTGCGAGATCAGTAGATAAAGCAAAATGATGCGCACCTAATTTTTTTGCGTCTGATTCTTTAGATGGAGAAGTGCTCAACATCGTAACCTCTGCACCAAAGGATGCTGCAAACTTTACTGCCATATGTCCTAAGCCACCGAGGCCCAATACAGCCACTTTATGCCCCTTCCCTACTCCTGCAAATTTAAGTGGTGAATAAGTTGTAATGCCTGCACAAAGTAGTGGAGCCACTCCTGCTAAATTTTCTTTTTGAGGAATATGTAAAGTGTATTTTTCATCAATTACATAACAGTTAGAATACCCCCCATAAGTTGGCGTTTTCTTATCACGATAATAACCATTATAAGTTGGGACCATTCCTTCTTCACAATATTGCTCTAGTCCTTTTTGACAAGGAGCACAAGATCTGCAAGAATCAACAAAAACACCTACACCTGCAATATCTCCAACTTGAAAACGAGTAACTTGATCGCCTATTTTAACCACTTTCCCAACAATTTCATGACCGGGCACAACAGGATAAATAGCCGGCCCCCATTCACCTCTTGCTGTATGAATATCAGAATGGCATATTCCACAATACAATATATCAATTAAAACATCTGTAGGACCTACTTCATTTCGATTAAATGTCAAGGGAGCTATTTCACTCTCTTTACTTGTAGCACCGTATCCTTTAGCCTGTATCATAGTGTTAAGTTTTAGCTAAGGTACAAAGTTTAAATAGGGAATCTATGCTTGTTTATGAATGATGTCTTTAATAATCAAAATATGGTGTGCGGTATGTATTTTGAGCATTTTAATTGCAGCTTTTTTATTCAATTTCCCAAAGAATGGATGCAAGAAAAAATGATTCGGAGCTAAATTCTCAAGCACCGTTAATCGATGCATTATATTTTCAAAAGCTGCAATGGTATTGGTTTGATTGAATGCATCAGTTGGTTTAACTTGCTTAGGCGCTTTCGCAACCCCTCTTGGAAATCGATTCATACTAAATGACAAGAATCGTTTGAAATTAAA
>JBBAJU010000036.1:0-21099 GCA_040403845.1 Sediminibacterium sp. | reverse complement strand
CAAATTAACCACCTAAACGCCCATTTCCATTGTATATCATAATGAGCAATGCCCGCTTCTACAAACATATTTTCTAATTCTTCTTTACTAAATCCGCGCAAGACCGAAAGGGGCGCATCGTTCTTTACTAAATAACTATTGGAGAAAGCGGTAGTTAAAAATTTAATAGAATGATAAGCAAAATAATGTCTTTGTAAATCGTTGATAAAATGGCCAACCAATGCATTTGCATTACACCACTGTAACATTTGCACAAATTGTTCCTTGTCTAAATGATGACCAAATAAAGAAGAAAAAACAATATGCGGCGGTTGTTTAAAAGTTACTAAAGCATAATCAGAACAGATAAACTCCATCCCCTTATTCTCTTTTCTACTTTGCGCAAAATCAATACAATGTGGGTTAATATCTACTCCCATTAACTCCACTTCAATATGATATAACCTACACCAATCGCGTATCACGCGAAGATTATCTCCTCCCCCACAACCTATTTCACAAATACGAACAGGCATTCGAGTATTGGCATAATCCAACACATATTTTAATCCTGCAATGGTAATATCATGCCCGCCCAACAAAGTATTGATGCGATCCAGCTCTTTCATATTTTGCTGAATGGCTTCAAACGGAATATCATCCCGATCTAGCAACTCTTTTTGATATGATCTTTCGTTAAAATTAGGCATGGGTAGAAGCAATAAAAGTTTCCATGGTTAATCCAGGGCCAAATGCTGCCCCAAAAATATGAGCTGTTTCACCAGCTTGCATTTGTTCCATAATTTTCTTCAATACAAATAGTACTGTTGGCGAAGACATATTGCCGTATTCTTTCAGAACGGCTAAACTTTGCTCTAGCTCTGATCCGTTGAAATCAAGGCTTTTTGCAATGGCGTCAAGAATTCTTTTTCCTCCGGGATGAATGCACCAATATTGAATGGCCTCTTTTGATATGCCTGCTTTATCCATTGCTTTATGCATCAAGCTTTCAAAATCTGCTTGAATTAAATCGGGAACATAACCACTAAGGGTCATTAAGAACCCAGTGGATGCAATCACCCAACTCATATCGTCTTTCCCTTTTGGAACAATTTCTGAATAAAAACTTTTAAGGTGCAAACCCTGCATTGCTACATCATCTGACACTACCAATACCGCAGCTGCCCCATCTCCAAATAATAAACTAGAAGCAATATTATCTGCATTGGCTACATCCTGAAAATGGAGCGTACACAATTCGGTGCAAACAATCATCACCCTTGCATTCGATTCCGATTGGCAAATAGCGTTGGCCATTTTGAGTGCATGTATGGCTGCATAACAACCCATAAAATTGATACTGCTTCGGTAGATATTATTAGGCAAATCCAATAATTCAATCAGCTCTAAATCCAATCCTGGCGCGCTCATACCGGTGCAACTCACGGTGATTAAATGCGTGATAGCATTCGCATCCATGTAATTTGCCAAACAGTTTTCAATGGCTTGCTTTGCCATAGGAGCAGCCGTTTCCCCGTATAAATTCATTCTTTTTTCAATAGAGGGAATTTTATCAGCCGAGCCTACTGGTCGAAAAAATTTCCAATCTGCTGCATCATTGCTAAAATCGGCAATGGCCGAATAACGATAATCAATTCCACTTTGCCGATAAAGGAATTTCAATTTTCTAGCTTCTACTGCATCTAAGCCATACACTTCTTGCATGAATGTTAATATACGATGTTGCTCATGTTTAAATGCGGGCACTGCAGTTCCTATGGAAATAATTTTACTCAAACAGATTTAATATTAGAATAGTGATAAATGCCAAGTTAGTACATACCGATGCTATCAAATTCATTTGCATGGTATGTTTAAAATTAGCCGCCGCTGAATTTTTCCAAACTTGATTGGCCCAATAAAAAAAGTAAATTAATGTGGGAATAAAAAATAATTGCAACAACATAAAACCTGTGATTTGCAAACTACTTAAAAACCAAAATGCTAATACCCCAAAGGATAAAATATATACCACTGCGGTAAAAATAAATGTTCCTCTATAGCCCAACATATAACTAATCGTAGTTACCCCATCGGCTTTGTCGGCTTGGTGCTGGTATATTTGTGTGAGTGGATAAAACCCACCGATTAATAAACTAGCCGCTATCATCGCCGGCCAGGGAGCTTCTAACGAAAGGGCTGAACTAGCACCATGATAAACCAACCAGAAGGTGACCGCTCCTTGAAATACTACGACAGTTAAGAATCCAATAATAGGGTATTGCTTCAATCGGATGCCTCTATAACTGTATGCCCTAGAGACCAAAATGTACAAAAGCACTCCAATAGCAAAATACCTGCTGATGAAAAAGCCTAACAATACTGCCGTTGCGTCCATTAGCACCGTCACCTGAAACAATTGGAGGGTGGGCTGTAGCGGCTTCTCTAATCCCCCTATAGCCGTTTCATCTCTGTCCATGTACGAATTATATCCATTGCTAGCTGGATAGACCAATAGATGCAGTATTGCAAAAACCAACACCGCATTCAACCAATGAATAGCAGGCACCTGACTCAATGCAAACCAATAAATGGGCATTAAGAAAAAAGAAAAATGAAAGCGAAGCAGCTGAATGGTTGATGGCTGAATCATAGTTTAAGTTAATACTTAAATTGAACTTAACCCGTTTACAATTGTAAAAACAAGCAGAAACAAAAAACTATGAAAGTTTTATACTTTTTTTTGACCCTATTATTGCTTTCTACTACTGCATTTACTCAAAAATACACCCCCCTTGATGCGGAGAGCAAAGTCCAATTCGTTATTAAAAACTTTGGGTTAAAAGTAGATGGGCAATTAAAGGGGATTAAAGGATCCATCAGTTTTGATCCATCCGAACTCAATAACAGTAATTTCAATGTATCGGTAAATGCCAATACGATTAATACCGACAACACGGCTAGAGACAAGCACCTAAAGAAAGCCGACTACTTTCATGTAGAGCAATTTCCTTTGATCAGTTTTGTGAGTTCCAAAATAACGCAACGTGCAACAGCAGGTCAATACAAAGTAGCTGGAAACCTTACCATTAAAGGAACTACAAAGCCGATTGAATTTGACTTTACGGCCAACCCCACTAATAAGGGCTATCAGTTTAAAGGGGCATTTACCATTAATCGACGTGATTTTAAAGTGGGTGGCAGCAGCTTACCCTTGTCTGATAACTTAACGGTAGAATTAGATATTACTTCAAAATAGTTCGTTCCTCATATCAATAAAACCAAATTATAATGAAAATTGCTAATTCAGATTTACCAATGCAACCTAGTAACTAACGAAGGATATAGGCTCTATTAATTTTATCCAACTTTGGAAATTGCTTCATAAACAATTCAGGGTATTTCTGGAGGGTATCGAACTTGGCCATCGTTGTGCCTCCATACCCTGCATATAATGAATCTACTATTTCCATGCCTTTGATTACTTTTCCAAAAGGCGGATATCCTTTAACCCCATTAGCCATTACCGTATCTAAACGTTGATTGTCTTTTAAATTGATGAACAACGCACTACCTCTTGTTTCTTTTCCACTTCTTGCATAACTCATATAGCCTTTTAAATTACTTTGGATAACAGGCTCATCGGGTATTTTATAGGGCTCCCATTGTTTTAGTTGAAACGCATACGTGTTTCCCCATTGCACTACAAAATTTGGTACTACCCTATAAAAAATAGCCCCATTAAAAAAACTATGCTGAACCGTTTGATAAAAACGATCTGCAGCTAATGGCGACCAAGCTTTGGTAATTTCAACATCAAAAACACCCTTTGTGGTCTCAAATCTTACGATGTAGGTTGATGGCGATTCTTCTTTTACCCACTTTTTTCTAAATATGGGTAAATACACACATCCTATAAAAAAAATACTAAGTAGTATAATATTGAAAAATAAAGCAAACTTATTCTGATATAATTTCATATTTAATGCTTCGTTTAACAATTGCATGAATTACTTTGTCAAGCTGCATGGTTTCATTTAATAAATTGTCTATTTGTATTTGCCTTTCATCTTCACACATCAAGTCTTTATTTTTGATTAAATCATATACTGGAAAAATACTGAAGATCCACCAAAGACCACCATCCTCTTTTTTAGCTCTTATAGACTCCCCTGCCAAAACCCGTTTAAAGTACCCTAAAAATGCTGCATGATTGATTGGGATATAAAAAAGCATTGTTTCACTACTTCATCACATTTGGCCAAATCATCTGGATGAATTGCAATCGATACAAGTTCTCCAATAAAATCAGTGCTTAAAAATGAAAATTGAGCTTTAAACAAGTCGTTTACATAAATATATTTACCTTCAAAATTAGTTCCAATTTATGAATATCAGTTTCGATCATCTGTATTTGCTACGCTTAAAATATACTAACTTAAATTGTTATATAATCACTTATGCATTTAAAAAGCCTTAAATTCTGCTTAGCTTATACTACTCCCATTTTAGTGGCAGGGTCTATCTATTCTCAAAACTTATGGTCTTTCTCGGCAATTATTTTCATTTTTGCAATTGTTCCATTTTTTGAATTATTCACCAAAGGAAGCACCCAAAACTTAACTAAAATTGAAGAAGAAATAGCCAAAGAAGATCCCCTATACGATTGGATTTTATTTGGTCTGGTGCCTGCTCAATATTTTATTTTAGGATATTTTCTTTACCAAATTAGCAACGAAGCAAACCCCCTTTATTATAAGTTTGGGGCAACATTAGCATTTGGAATTTCTTGTGGCATTTTAGGCATTAATGCGGCTCATGAGCTAGGACATAGAACCAGTAAGCATGAGCAATTCATGAGTAAAATGCTTTTATTGACCACACTTTATATGCACTTTTTTATTGAACACAATAGAGGGCATCACAAAAATGTTTCCACCGATGAGGACCCCGCATCAAGTAGATTAGGTGAAGGAGTATATCATTTTTATTTTAGGTCAATCATTGACGGATGGCGCTCTGCTTGGCATTTAGAAGCCGAGCGATTAAAAAAGAAAAAACTGAATTTTTGGAGTATACATAATGAAATGTTGTTGTATCAATTTATTCAGGGTTTACTCATCATGCTAATAGGACTATTTTTTGGCACTACTACTTTACTCTTTTTTCTTTCTGGAGCACTCATGGGAATCTTACTACTTGAAACAGTAAACTATATTGAGCACTATGGGTTACGTAGAAAAAAGAACGGAACAAACTACGAAAGAACCATGCCTATTCATTCTTGGAATTCTAATCATCCTATCGGAAGACTTTTACTATTAGAATTATCAAGGCATTCAGATCACCATTATTTGGCCAGTAGAAAATACCAAACCCTTCGGCATTTTGACGAGAGCCCCCAAATGCCAACTGGTTATCCAGGGATGATGGTGCTTTCACTGATACCACCCTTATGGTTCAAAGTCATGAACAAAACATTGAAAAAATACATATAAAAAAGCCCCGAGTAAACTCGAGGCTTTCTAGAATAAGACGACTAAAATTTATTTTAGATCAAAACGGTCTAGGTTCATCACTTTATTCCAAGCGGCTACAAAGTCTTTTACAAATTTCTCCTGTCCGCCAGTATAAGTGTACAATTCAGCCAAAGCCCTTAATTCAGAATTAGATCCGAATACTAAGTCTACTCTTGTACCAGTCCACTTAACCGCGCCAGTTTTACGATCTTTTGCTTCAAACAAATCTTTGTGATCATTCACAGGAGTCCATGTTTGACTCAGATCTAATAAATTCACAAAAAAATCATTGGTTAATACTTCAGGCTGGTGTGTAAATACGCCATGTTGGCTTTGGTTTGAATTCGCATTCAATACACGCAAGCCTCCTACTAACACAGTCATTTCAGGCGCAGTTAAGGTTAGCAATTGTGCTTTATCTACTAATAAGTCTTCTGCAGAAACGGTATAACGTTTTTTAGCATAATTGCGGAATCCATCTGCAATAGGTTCTAAAACTGCAAATGATTCAACATCTGTTTGTTCCTGAGAAGCATCGGTTCTACCAGCAGTAAATGGAACAGTGATAGTATGTCCAGCAGCTTTTTCAATAGCCGCACAACCACCTAAAACAATCAAATCTGCCATAGAAACTTGCTTATCGCCAGCAGCTGCATTGAATGCCTTTTGTACACCTTCTAATGCATCTAATACTTTAGACAATTGAGCTGGGTTATTCGCTTCCCAATATTTTTGAGGAGTCAAACGAATACGTCCACCATTGGCACCACCGCGCTTGTCTGATCCACGGAAAGTAGACGCAGAAGCCCATGCAGCAGAAACCAATTCAGACACCGATAATCCAGTGGCTAAAATTTGTGCTTTTAAATTGTTGATATCAGCAGCATCAATCATTTTATAAGTAGCAGCTGGAATAGGATCTTGCCAGATTAAATCTTCAGCAGGTACTTCAGATCCTAAATACAAAGATTTAGGTCCCATATCACGATGGGTTAATTTGAACCAAGCTCTTGCAAATGCATCTGCAAATAAATCAGGGTTCTCATAAAATTGACGAGATACTTTTTCATAAGCAGGGTCTACCCTTAATGCAATATCAGAAGTAAGCATAAAAGGTGCGTGCTTCTTGTTAGGATTATGTGCATCAGGTACCGTTCCTGCTCCCCCATTGTTCTTAGGTTGCCATTGGTGTGCACCAGCAGGGCTCTTAGTGAGTTCCCACTCAAATCCAAATAAATTCTCGAAATAATTATTGCTCCATTTAGTAGGTGTGGTAGTCCAAGCTCCTTCTAATCCACTGGTGATAGTATATTCACCGTTACCTGTACCAAAAGTATTTTTCCAACCAAGGCCTTGCTCTTCTAATCCTGCTGCAGCAGGCTCAACACCAACATATTTACCAGGATCAGCAGCACCATGTGTTTTACCAAATGTATGCCCACCTGCAATTAACGCTACCGTTTCTTCATCATTCATTGCCATACGCGCAAAGGTTTCGCGGATATCACGTGCAGATGCCAATGGATCAGGATTACCATTAGGCCCTTCTGGGTTTACATAAATCAAACCCATTTGAACTGCTGCTAAAGGATTCTCTAAATCACGATCACCACTGTAACGCTTATCTCCTAACCACTCACGCTCTGAACCCCAATAAATATCTTCTTCTGGTTCCCATACGTCTGCACGACCACCACCAAAACCAAAGGTTTTGAAGCCCATTGATTCCAATGCAACGTTACCAGTTAGCACCATTAAATCAGCCCATGATAATTTGTTGCCGTATTTCTGTTTGATGGGCAATAACAACAAACGTGCTTTATCTAAGTTGGTATTATCAGGCCAACTATTCAAAGGCGCAAAACGCAATGTTCCAGCACCTGCACCACCTCTACCATCACCAGTTCTATAAGTACCAGCAGCATGCCATGCCATACGAATAAAGAATGGACCATAATGGCCATAATCGGCAGGCCACCAATCTTGAGAATCGGTCATTAAATCAGTTAAATCTTTTTTAACTGCGGCTAAGTCTAAACTTTTGAAAGCCTCCGCATAATCAAATGATGCATCCATTGGATTAGACAACATAGAATTTTGACGAAGTATATTCAACTTTAATTGATTAGGCCACCAGTCGCGATTTCTGGTACCACCACCAGCAGTTTGTGTGGCTTTTGCTGTTGCTCCTGTAAAAGGACACTTTGCTTCGCCACCTGCATTCATTGGGTTATTTTCCATATATTGATTTGGTTTTTACGGTTTAAATGAGAGTGCAAAATTACACCGAAACTTGCATAGACGGTGTTTATTTTAATTGAAAAATTAGGCTTTAAAATGTATCAGTCAATTTTACTATTTCTATTAACTTTTGGGGTACTAAACTCAAATAATGCTCAACAAAAAAAGTTGAAAATTGTTTTTGTTATTGCAGATGGCATTCCAGCAGACTTAATAGAAAAATCAGCTAAGCCTAATCTTCATAAAATTATAGCCAGCGGTTTTTATAAAAGAGCCTATGTTGGGGGGATTAAAAACGCCTACAATCAAACACCCAATATTTCTGCACCGTGTTACAACAATCTGATTACTGGTACTTGGGCCAATAAACACGAAGTATTCAACAATGATATCAAGAAACCGAATTACCATTACCCCACCATATTTAGGTTCTTGAAAGAACAATACCCCGCTAAAACCACCGCCGTTTTCTCTACTTAGCAAGACAATCGAACCAAACTAGTGGGTGATGATTTGGCTGAAACAGGCGGGTTTAAAATAGACTATGCTTTTGATGGATACGAATTAGATGGTGTTGCTTTAACGGGTCCAGTGTCTTTATCGAATACTTCAGTTGAAAAAAGGGAGATAGTTTAATTATTCATTGGAAAGCCCATGAGTAAAATACCAACGTAAAAATATTGATGAGCAAAACCAATTTATTCAAGATTGGTCTGAAAGACATTTATCAAAAAGTTGCCTCTATTGGGGTTGAGCAAGAAAGTTGTTCAATTAAACTAGCTGCCAATCAACAATTTGGAAAAATTGTTTTAATAGGAAAAACAATACCATCAATACCCAATGGCATCCTCAATAACTATCGAATATTGTGTAAATATTCATTACCCACTTTCCCGTAATTATCATTCAAATGTGCCGTTACCAATGCATTTACAACACGTGGTTCTTTTTGTGAACTATGTCTTTTAATGAGCGCTACTAGTTGATTGATTACACTTAATGGAGTCACAACTGGAATAAACTCGGCCAATACATCGTTCTTTAATACTCCGTATTCAAAATGCTGATAACAAAATTTTACTTTTTGCCCATCTTTTAATTGATCGGCATCACTAATAACGGTTTGATTAAAAAAGATACCTCTATCCGATGTAGGTATTTTTCTAACAATCGTTGTTCCCGCTTTTTCCCATTGCAAATAGAAAAAATTTTGACCATCTAGTTTATAAAAGGGAATGATCTTTAATGGCAATCCGGTAACCAACAATACACGGTGGTTGGTCTCTGGTGAATGAAAATAGGTTTGAGGATTATAGCCTTCATAATTTAATGGACGAGATATAATTTTATACTCACTTTTTATTGCTGTTACTTGATCTTTTACAGCTAAATCTTTTCCTGCCGACTTAGGAGTGATTTCTACTCTTCCTCTTTTTGAATGAATCAATACCAATTTTGAATTGGCATCATTCAATAGAATTTTATCTGTTGGTTTGAGCATGTCTCCTGCGCGTACAGTTCGATTATTCGCCGCATTGATGGCTCCTCCTTTTACGTAGATAATGTAAAAATTATCTTCTACAAAAATGCGAATTAATGCATTGTAGCACTGCCGCCTCTGTGTGCTTGCCCAAACTGATATACTTGAACTTTTACGCGCATATTACTGTTTACATCAACTTTAAAGATATAATCATAATCATCATCGGTTAAAGCTTTAACAGGTCGTTGCCCGCCCAACGCTTCAATAGTTTCCAATACGGTGTTAGAATGTCCAATCAACAAGACGGTTTTACCTTTTGCTTTTTCTAGCAATTGGGTAGTTACTTCCGCCAAATTTCTTGGATTGTAGATTTCTATGGGCGCTGTAAAATGTTCTCCTGTTTGCCTAGTTCTTTTGGTATCCGTTGAATAAATGAAAGCAATGGTTTCTTTCTTCAGATAAGCGGCTAAATCTATTGCACGTTGTTTCCCCATTGCATTTAAATCTGGATTTGCTCGGGTTGCGAATGCCGTGTCTTTTTCTGCGTGCCGAACAATCCATACGGTGGTCGTTTGCGCGGCAGCTATGCTCCACCCAAAAAATAAACTCACTAAAAAGAATATGCTTTTTCCTATTTGTACTTGTTTCATGATTAGCTGATTTAAATTTACCGCAAAAAGCCGCATATAATCCTGACCAAATCCTCAGTTACTGCAAGTTCTTGCAAAACAATAATTTATTCATTAAATATAATTAAACTTGCAGCTAAATAAGCTATTTATTATGTGTGGAATTGTTGGTTATATTGGACCAAGAGAGGCCTATCCTATTGTATTAAAAGGGCTGAAAAGATTGGAATACCGTGGTTATGATAGTTCGGGCGTTGCTTTATTAAACAATCATCATATTAACGTTTATAAGAAAAAAGGAAAAGTGGCTGAACTAGAAGAAGCCACCATTGGTCAAGATGTTCACGCACATATTGGCATTGGCCATACCCGTTGGGCTACCCATGGTGAACCAAGTGACAGAAATGCACACCCGCACCAATCTCAAAGTGGTGATTTGGCCATGATTCACAACGGCATCATTGAGAACTATACCCAAATTAAAAAAGAACTAGAATCGAAGGGTTATCATTTTAAAAGCGATACCGATACGGAAGTGTTGTTGAATTTTATTGAAGACATTAAAATCAACAATAACTGTACTTTAGAAGAAGCATTGCGCATTGCATTAAAACGTATAGTTGGGGCTTATTGTATTCTATTAATTTCTAAAGACGAACCTGATACCATCATTGCTGCGCGCAAGGGCAGTCCTTTGGTTATTGGCATTGGGAAAGGCGAACATTTTTTGGCGAGCGATGCTTCTCCTATTATTGAATACACCAAAGAAGTGGTGTATGTAAATGATTATGAAATTGCGATTGTTAAGCCCGACGAATTAATTCTGAAGAACTTAGGTAACGAAAAGCAAACACCCTTCATTACTAAACTAGATATGGAATTAGCAGCCATTGAAAAAGGTGGCTATGATCATTTCATGCTTAAAGAAATTCATGAACAACCTAGTACCATTCACGATTGCTTGAGAGGTCGTTTATTACCGCAGAGTTTGCAAATCATGATGGGGGGTATCGAGAATAATATGGATGCATTTATTAATGCCAACCGTATCATGATTGTTGCTTGCGGAACCAGCTGGCACGCGGGTTTGGTGGCTGAATATTTAATTGAAGAATTCTGTAGAATTCCTGTTGAAGTAGAATACGCTTCTGAATTCCGTTACAGAAATCCAGTGATTCATAAAGGTGATGTTATCATTGCCATTTCTCAAAGCGGTGAAACGGCCGATACATTGGTTGCTTTAGAGAGTGCAAAAGAAAAAGGCGCATTCATTTTTGGTGTGGTGAATGCAGTAGGTAGCAGCATTGCTCGTTTAAGTCATGCGGGTGCTTATACCCATAGTGGTCCTGAAATTGGCGTTGCTAGTACAAAAGCGTTTACTGGTCAATTGGCCGTTTTAATGATGATGGCGTTGAAAATTGGTTATGCAAAAGGAACCCTTTCTAAAGATCGTTATGTTCAATTGATGCACGATTTAGAATCTATTCCTGAAAAAATTAAAGAGATATTAGCAGACACTGCTAATATTGAACGCATAGCGGAAAAATATAAAGATGCTGCAGACTTTTTATTCTTAGGTAGAGGATATAATTTCCCTGTTGCATTAGAAGGTGCGCTTAAATTAAAAGAGATTTCTTACATACATGCAGAAGGCTATCCTGCTGCTGAAATGAAACATGGTCCTATTGCTTTGGTAGACGAAAATTTACCAGTTGTTTTTGTGGCCACCAAAGATTCCTATTACGAAAAAATAGTGTCGAACGTTCAAGAAATCAAAGCCAGAAAAGGAAAAGTCATTGCTGTTGCCACCGTTGGTGATGAAGTGATTCCTGGCATGGCAGACGATGTAATGTTTGTTCCCGATGCTGATGAAGCAATTGCCCCCCTATTAAGTGTAGTTCCCCTCCAACTACTAAGCTACTATGTTGGCCTATATAAAGGATTAGATGTAGATAAGCCTAGAAATTTAGCTAAGAGTGTAACTGTAGAATAATCAATTATGGCGCAAAATAATATCACCAAGTCCCCCCTTGATGCATTAGGTTACGGATTCATTAAAGATCATCATATACCAAAGGGTAAGGACGAGTATTATTTGCGCAATATGCAAATGCGCAACGGTATTCATTACCGTACTTTAACCGCTTATGAAATTGAGCAGTTGGTGCGCAATGGCAATACCACCGATAATTGGAACCATATATTGGTATCGGATTCCTTTAATCCAGACTTAGTAAAGAATTGTAAATTCCATGGCTTGGTAAGAATTGGAAAACTCGAACCATTTTGCCTAGGCTTCAGTGACTTGAAAACCCCGGTTGGTTTGTACAATTCTACCATTATCAGTTGCGATTTTGGCGACAATGTTGTAGTGAATAATGTCAATTATCTCTCTCATTATATCATTGGTAGCGAAGCCATCATTACCAATGTAAACGAATTGGTTACAACAAATCATTCTAAGTTTGGGAATGGCATTTTAAAAGTAGACGAAAAAGAAGAAGTTAGAATTTGGCTAGAATTGTGCAATGAAAATACGGGCAGAAAAGTATTGCCTTTTGATGGCATGTTGCCTGGTGACGCTTTTTTGTGGAGCAGGTTTAGAGATGATAAAATTTTACAAGCGAAATTGATTGAATTTACCGAAAAAAAATTCAATAACAAGCGTGGCTATTACGGCAAAGTGGGTGATAGAACAGTGATTAAGAATTGTAATATCATCAAAGATGTTTGGGTTGGATCCGACGCATATTTTAAAGGAGCCAATAAACTAAAAAACCTTACCGTGAATTCTGGCCCTGAGGGCAGAACACAAATTGGTGAAGGTTGCGAAATGGTGAATGGAAATATTGGCTATGGCTGTAGAATTTTCTACGGTGTAAAAGCCGTTCGATTCATCATGGCCGATCATTCTCAATTAAAATATGGAGCACGATTAATCAACTCATACTTGGGTCAAAACGCCACCATCTCTTGTTGTGAAGTATTGAACTCATTAATTTTTCCTGCACACGAGCAACACCATAACAATTCATTTTTATGTGCTGCTTTGGTAATGGGGCAAAGTAATATTGCCGCAGGTGCAACCATTGGATCTAATCATAATAGCCGAAGTGCAGATGGTGAAATCATTATGGGACGTGGCTTTTGGCCTGGTTTATGTGTTAGCTTAAAACACAATTCCATCTTTGCTTCTTTTACTATGATCAACAAAGGCGACTACCCTGCTGAGTTGAATATACCCATTCCGTTCTCTTTAATCAGCAACGACACCAAGCACGATCAGCTAACTATCATGCCTGCCTATTGGTTTTTATACAATATGTATGCATTGGCCAGAAATGCTTGGAAATACGCGCATAGAGATAAACGCTTTGATAAAACGCAAGAACTCGAGTACAATTATTTAGCACCTGATAGCATCAACGAAATTTTCACCGCTTTAGACAAACTAGAATTATATACCGGCAAAGCTTATTTGCGTTCAGAAAAAAAAGCAGATTCAGATGTTGAAGAAGCTATTGCTGTTGGTAAACTTTTATTAAAGAGCAACAATAAATTAGTGGATAGTTTATCCATCACTGCCGAAGATATTGAAAACAGCAAAAGAAAAACGGTTTTGCTTAAAGTAAGGCAAGCTTATAAAGTTTTTGAAGACATCTTATTATTTTATGGAGTAAAAGAGCTCATCAATTTTATTCAAAACAATACCTCCAACAATTTAGCAGAGCTCCGCAAACAGCTACCTAGTAAGCTTTCCAGAGGTAAGTGGATTAATTTAGGAGGTCAGTTAATGCCCGAAATAGACTTAACCGATTTGCGTAAGAAAATCAATACAGGTAAAATAAAAGGCTGGGACGATCTTCATGCACAGTATGCAGTAAAAGGCAGTTTATATGCCAATCAAAAATGCATGCATGGTTTAGCTACCTTAAAAGAAATTACTGGTCTTCCGCTTAATAAATTAGATGAACACCAGTTAAGTTATTTATTCAATAGTGCCATTGCTACCATGGAATGGATTACCAAAGGCATTCATGACTCTAGAGCAAAAGATTACAGCAATCCATTTAGAAAAATGGTGTACGAAAGCTTTGCCGAAATG
Source organism: Sediminibacterium sp. (assembly GCA_040403845.1). Lineage (GTDB taxonomy): Bacteria > Bacteroidota > Bacteroidia > Chitinophagales > Chitinophagaceae > Sediminibacterium. The sequence goes on along the minus strand of JBBAJU010000036.1, from coordinate 7,143 downwards.
AATGAGGTAGTGGGTAAATTGGAAGACAATAGTTTCATTAAAGAACAAATAATGGAACTGAAATCTTTCAAGAAAGAAGTCAGTTCCTTAAAAAAACAATTGGGGATTTAGAATTTTAAACCAACTCCCAATTGTACCTGTTGATTGGTCCATTTTTGTTGGTCTGAGAAATCATTGATATTCTGTAGACCAATATTGTATCGGCCGTAAACCCTAAGCACTTTTAAGTTTACTTGGGCACCCAATACCATTGATAAGTCTCCAGACTTAAATGCCTGCTGACCATTTTGTAATAAGTTATCATTCTTGTTAATCAACACCCCAAACTGTGGGCCTGCTACAAAACTCAGTAGTCCAATTGGGCTATATCGCAATAAAACTGGCACCATTAGATAATCTAATTTTACATTGGCAGGCAAAGTAGAATAAATAGCATCTATGGTATTAGCCCGTTTGGTTGCTGTTTGGCTCCAAATCACTTCAGGTTGTATGCCCCATCGCTTGCTAAAATCATATTCCACAAACGCACCTGCATGGTAAGAAAAATCGAAACCCTGATCAAAAGATTGACCTTCAATTTTGTTTAGGTTTGCTCCCGCTTTTACACCTAATCTAAAGCCTTTTTGGGCATTTACTGTTGTTCCAGCTATTAATAAAGCTGCAAATAAAAAAATCGTACGCATAACACTTGGTTTAGTTAAACTATTCAATACTTATGCCATAGACGATTTTGACTGAACCAATGTTACATATGAAATGTTAAAAAAAAATGAATATGCTTGAAGAAAAAGACAGAGACCGCATTATTGAAATGGCTTGGGAAGATCGAACCCCTTTTGAAGCCATACAATTTCAGTTTGGATTATCCGAAAAAGCAGTCATCGAATTCATGCGACTCAACAGTAAAGCATCTAGCTTTAAAATGTGGCGCAAACGCATGAATGGGAGAACTACTAAACACCAAAATCTACGCGAGAAAGGCATTAATCGCTTCAAATGCAGTATGCAAAGGGCTATATCAATGAATAAAATTGCGAAAAGATAATGCTGCTATGCTTTCTTGAACTCTATCACTGTAATCTCTGGCATAATGCCCACCCTGCCTGGATAACCTATGAATCCAAAGCCGCGATTCACGTATAATTTTTGGTTCCCCTCTTCATATAATCCTGCCCATTGCTTGTACATCCACTTCACTGGGCTCCATTTAAAATAAGGATTTTCTAATCCAAACTGCATTCCATGGGTATGTCCTGAAAACATGATATCAATATCGGAATAACTGGTTTTTACTTGTGCATCCCAATGACTTGGATCGTGACTCAACAACATTTTAAACGGAACTTGCTCTGTACCTTTTATGGCTTCTTCCATTTTACCATACTTGGGAAATCTGCCTTTTGCGCCCCAATTTTCTATGCCAAGAACGGCAATTTTTTCTCCGTCTTTTTCGATGATCCGATTTTCGTTCATCAAAATATCCCATCCCATTTCTTTTTGTAAGTTGATTAAAGTCGCTAGATTTTCTTGCTTGGCCGCTGTATTGGGCCACTTTACATAGTCTCCATAATCGTGGTTACCCAGTGTACTATATACCCCCATTGGCGCTTTGAGCCTAGCAAAAGAAGATTTAAGTGGTAATAATTCAGTAGCTCGGTCGTTTACTAAATCTCCAGTAAAAAAAATGATGTCGGGATTTTGTTTTAAAATCAGGTCAATTCCTTTGTTTACCGCATTTAGATCCTGCAAGCTGCCACTGTGGACATCACTTATTTGAACCAGCTTTAATCCATCAAATGCCTTGGGCAAATTGGTAAATTGTAACTGCATTTTCTTCACCTGGTACTTGTATTTATTTCTGAAGCCAAAAACCATGGTACCAAATAAGGTAGACCCCAATCCCAATCCAATCCAACTTAAAAATACCGATCTAGACACCATTTGCCCATCCCCTAATATTTGACCGCCAGTGCTTTTGTACACTTTACTGATTGCCCACCAGCCTGTTCTTCTGATATCGTCTACTAAAAAAATAGTGGCTGCAATCAATTTAGCGATGAATAATCCAGCTAAAATGGCAAAAACATAATTCCGAAATAGTTTAGACTGTTGTAAGGCTGGTACAAACGGGAATGCCATTAAAGAGAATATTGTTAGTACCGAAACAAGCCAAAACCCAGCATGAATATACATTCTAACTCGTTCAGACAAGGGTTGAGTAACTGTTTTAATGGCCTGATAAACGTAAAAATCGAGCAAAACCATAATGGCCGCTATAAAAAACAAAGTCCCTGTACTGCGCATATTTTTATATAAAATGTAAAGATAACTACCCTACGTTAACAGCTAATGCATAATATTGTTTGAGAGCTGTTACCGAAGCCGTATTTTTGACAACCGAGAAAAGGAATAGCAATTATGGCAAGAATCATTGGCGTAGCCAATCAGAAAGGTGGAGTAGGAAAAACCACCACTGCAATTAATGTTGCAGCTAGTTTAGCTGTATTAGAATACAAAACTTTGCTGGTTGATGCAGACCCGCAGGCCAACAGTACTACTGGTGTTGGTTTTGATTTGCACAACGTAACGAATAGCTTGTACGATTGTATGGTTAATAATGTAACCGCAAACGATGTTATTCTCAAAAGTGATGTACCCAATTTAGACCTAATTCCATCACATATTGATTTAGTAGGTGCTGAAATTGAAATGATCAATTACCCAAGTAGAGAAAATGTAATGAAGGGTATTTTAGACGCTGTAAGAGATCGTTACGATTTTATTATCATTGACTGTTCTCCTTCTTTAGGCTTAATTACGGTAAACTCTCTTGTTGCTGCTGACAGTGTCATTGTTCCTGTACAGTGTGAATTTTTTGCATTAGAAGGCTTAGGCAAATTATTGAATACCATAAAAATTGTTCAAAGTCGTTTAAACCCTGCATTACAAATTGAAGGTATTTTAATGACGATGTACGATGGTCGTTTGCGTTTGTGCAATCAAGTAGTAAGCGAAGTAAGACGCCATTTTGATGATATGGTTTTTGCCACCATCATTCATAGAAACACCCGTTTAAGCGAAGCCCCAAGTGTTGGCAAGCCTGTTATTTTGTACGATGCAGAAAGCAAGGGCTCTGTAAACTATTTGAACCTTTCTAAAGAAATTCTGCAGAATAATGGGATGACAAAAATTTCTAATCAAGATAGAATTATTGAATAATTTATGAGTACGCCAAAACCAAATAAAGACCTTATAGGTAAAGGATTAAGGTCATTACTACAAAATATAGACCAAGACCTAAAAAATACGAGTGGAAATTTAAAGAACGAAATAGTAGAACAAGTTACTACCAGTTCTAGAATTCCTTTAGCAGATATTCAGATCAATCCAAAAAACCCTAGAAGGGATTTTGATGAACAGGCATTACAAGAATTGTCTACTTCAATCAAATTACATGATATTATTCAACCACTTACAGTTAGTAAGTTACCGAATGGAAAATACCAATTGATTGCTGGAGAAAGAAGATTTCGTGCATCCAAATTAGCTGGTTTAAAAGATGTTCCCGCATATATTAGACAAGCCAACGACCAACAATTATTGGAATTGGCTTTACTCGAAAATATTCAACGTGAAAACTTAAATGCCATTGAAATGGCACTTAGTTTTAAGCGGATGATGGAAGAATTGAACTATACCCAAGAGCAAGTGGCTGAAAGAATGGGTAAAGAAAGAAGTACCGTTACCAACTATATCCGTTTATTAAAGCTTCCACCAGATATTCAAGCTGCAGTGCGCAATAATACCATCAGTATGGGTCATGCAAGAGCGTTGGTAAATATTGACACCATAGACAAGCAACTCTATGTATTTAAAGAGATTCAGCAAAAGCAATTGAGTGTAAGACAAACAGAAGAATTAGTTAGAAAATTGTATAAAGGTGATAAGTCCGTTGCGGGTTCTACTACTACCAAAAACGACCTCCCTCCTGCTTACCAAAAGATCCAAGACAACCTTGCTTCTCATTTTGGAACAAAAGTGAATATGACTCATAACAAAAAGGGCTACGGAAGTATCTCTATAGAGTATTACTCATTAGATGAGTTAAATAAGATTTTAGATTTGATGAACATAACGGTTGGTTAATTAAGCATGCTCAAAAAAATATTGTTTGTTTTTTTTGTGGTCCTTGTGGGATCAAAGTACGCGTTTGCACAAACAGTTAACGATACTGTGGCAGCTGTTATACAACCCGTATTAAACCCTAAAGAGCTTGCTAAAATTAATAAGCAACTGAAAGATTCGAGCTGGTTAGCCACGCATATACCACAAAAAGCTACTAGAAGATCTGCGCTTATTCCTGGATGGGGACAAGCTTATAATCGAGAATATTGGAAGTTGCCCTTAGTGTATGGTATACTTGCAATACCTGCAGTAACTTATTTTTATAATACTTCATTTTACAAGAAAACCAAATTTGCATACGAAGCAAGGTTTAAGGAGCAAACAGGAGATAGCTCTGATGTTCCTTCAATTGATCCCGAGCTAAGGGGGTTAAGTATTGCTTCGCTGCAAAATTATAGAAATGCTTTTAGGCGCGACCGAGATTATTCTATTTTATGGTTTATTTTGGCTTGGGGGCTTCAAGTAGTAGATGCTACCGTATTTGGGCATTTGCGCCATTTTGATGTAAGCAATAGTTTGAGCATGCAAGTCCATCCACAATTAAATCCAACTACTAGAACTCCTGCCCTAACCTTGTCTTTTAATATCAAAGAAAAAAGCAAAAAGCCTTTGGCAATTGCTCGATAAATCTATTCGCATGAAAATAGCATTAATTGGATATGGCAAAATGGGCAAAGCTATAGAAGCTATTGCCTTAGAACAACATCATGAAATTGTTTTAAGAATAGACCTCAACAATGCTTCCGATTTTACTGCTGAAAATATTGCATTAGCAGATGTAGCCATCGAATTTACTGGTCCACATAGTGCCGTAGAAAATATTTTAAAATGCTTGGAATATGGCATACCAGTGGTTAGTGGTTCTACCGGATGGTTAGATCAATGGGATCGGGTTGCTGATTTTTGTAAAGAAAAAAATGGGACCCTTATTTATTCAAGCAATTACAGCATTGGCGTGAATTTATTTTTTGAAGTAAATCAATACTTAGCTCGTTTAATGGAGCAATACCCCTCTTATGATGTAATGCTGAAAGAAATTCACCATACACAAAAAAAAGATGCTCCCAGTGGTACCGCTATCACCCTTGCAGAGCAAGTATTAAAGGCTATTAGTAGAAAAACAAATTGGACCAACGAGCCAGCTCCTACTCAAACTAATTTATTAGAAATTGTTTCTGAAAGAATAGACCCTGCTCCTGGCACGCACCATGTTAAATATAGTTCTGCAATAGACGATATTGAAATCATTCATACGGCACATAATAGAACTGGTTTTGCAGGAGGTGCAGTTACTGCAGCACAATTTGTGATAGGTAAAAAAGGCATTTATTCTATGAAGCAGGTATTAGGACTTGTATAAATCATAAAAAAAATCTTCTTATGCTATCAAAAAAAACGCAATATGCCTTTAAAGCCCTTACCTTTATGGCTGAACAAAAGCAGGTTGGCCCTTTTTTAATAGCCGAGATTGCAGATAATAAAAAAATTCCCCTCAAGTTTCTTGAATCCATTCTGTTAGAATTAAAAAAAGCCGGTATTCTCAACAGTAAAAAAGGTAAAGGTGGTGGGTACTATTTTAATATGGCCCCTTCAGAAATTAGTTTAGCGTCTGTAATGCGCTTGATAGAGGGTCCTATTGCATTATTGCCTTGTGTAAGTTTGAATTTTTACGAGAAATGTGGAGACTGTAACGAAAAAAAATGTGGACTTAATAAAATTATGGCCAAAGTAAGAGACAAAACACTCCAAATCCTTGAAAACCAAACAATAGCAGATTTAACAAACCAGTAAATTAAACAAACAATTACCTTGAAAAAATTACTTCTATTGGCAATGTTATTGCCCGTTTTTAAGGCTGATGCACAAAAACTAATTGGGGGGAAAAATATCATTAAATGGAATGCAGGGTCCATGGCTGCCAGAAACCTTCATTTTACTTATGAAAGAAGCATAACCAAAAGAATCTCATTCTCTATTAGCTATAGAACAATGAGCAAGGGAGCATTGCCTTTTAAGGATCAATTTCAAGATGTCATCAATAGTAATGATATCAACTTAGATGATTTTCAAATTGGCAATACTGCTATTACTCCAGAATTTCGTTTCTATTTAAGCTTGGGTAGAATGAAAGGTTTTTATATTGCACCTTATGCAAGATTTGCCACATTTGATTTAGGCGCCCCTATAAACTTTACTGCTTCTACCAGTCCTTTAGTAGAAAAAGAAGCCGTATTTAACGGAAAAATAAAAAGCACAAGCGTAGGTTTAATGATTGGATACCAATTCCAGATTGCAACTAAATTGGTGCTTGATTTTCAAATTATTGGCGGACATTATGGAACCAGCAAAGGAGATTTAAACTTTGCTTCTGCCTTAACACCATTTGAACAAACAGAATTAAAGAAAAGCCTTGACGATATTGACGCAAAGCCTTTTAAATTTTCTTCTACAGTAAATAACAGTGGTGCACAAATCGTTTCTGACGGCCCATGGGCAGGTATTAGAGCGGTAAATATTGGACTAGGAATTCGCTTCTAATAATAGATTTACAGAACTTAATAATTCAAAAAACCTGCGCTTATTTGTGCAGGTTTTCTAACATATCTTTCGTCATTAAAGACAAATCGTATTGGGGCTTCCAGCCCCAATCTTTATTTGCAATACTATCATCTATACTTTGTGGCCAACTATTGGCAATTTGTTGCCTTGAATCTGGCTTGTACGACATGGTGAAATCTGGCAAATGCTCCTGAATGCTTGCACCAATTTCTTTAGGAGAAAAGCTCATACCCGAAACATTATACGATGTTCTGACAGAAATTTGATCTGCTGGTGCATCCATCAATTCTAATGTTGCCCTAATTGCATCAGGCATGTACATCATTGGCAAATAAGTATCTTCCGATAAAAAGCAAGTATGTTTTGGTTTCTCAATTGCTTCAATATAAGTTGCAACTA
>JBBAJU010000035.1:0-21654 GCA_040403845.1 Sediminibacterium sp. | reverse complement strand
ACAAGTATAATCCCCAATAAGCTATAAAAAATAGTTTCAAGTTGGTCTAAATTGGCTTCAAAAAGTACATTTACCGATTGAATAGTTGCTAGTAATTGGTCGTCATTGTTTTTACTTTGTGCCAGTAATTCATTTTGTAACCCTACTACGCTATTGTTTCCAATGCTTCGCTCTAATTTTACAATTCTGACAAAAGTTTTTCGATATTGATCTAAAATGGTTTCGGCGCTTGGATTATTTCCATATGTAAAAATTAATTTTCTTGCCAGCGAATCAAATTGTATAGCTGCTTTTTCATTTCGATTTAATAAATATTCATTCGCTAGTAAATCTAATTGATTAATATCTGCCAAGTCCATTAGTTTACTACTCTCTAATTCATTTTTCAATTGAACTAGCGCTCCAATTAAGCCATAGTCTTTCATGCCCAATTGCTTTACAGAATCTACGATTCTTTCAAAAAAAGCTTCTTGCGCATGAATATTCCTTGTTATTGATACAATTTTTTCTGCAATGAGAGATTTGCTCGCTATTTTATTTTCATTAATTAGCACTAAGCTGCTATCAATCTGCTTCACCATTTTCTGGTAAATATTAATTGATTCAGAACTGCCTGTGATATAAAAGCTCTCTGTAAAGCGCTCATTCATTAAAAAGACTTGCCTTGCTGCTGATTGCTTTCCTATATTATTTCTAATATCATCAAGCTGATTCATCATTTGATGCATCTCTTTTCTATTGTCATTCACTTTTACAGATAAGATGATTACAATTACAGTAATCAATAAAATCATGAAATGTGAAAGGAATAGCTTTTTTCTTATACTCAGGTTCCTAAAAATTGATTTGGTCATTTCTTTTTAAACTAGGTTCTTTGTTTCTCGGAATTAGCGTCTAAGATACTTAGTTTTGCAGCATGCATTATGTTTCGGTAGAAGGATTAACCAAAAGCTATGGTATTAATCCACTTTTCAGCAATATATCCTTCCATATTAACGAAGGCGATAAAATAGCCCTAATTGCCAGAAATGGTATAGGTAAGTCAACCATGTTAAGGATCTTGGCAGGTTTAGAAACCCCAGATGCTGGTAAATACTGGATACATAAGGATGTAACAGTTGCGCTGTTTGAGCAAGATCCTCAATTTGAAGAGTCTTGGTCGGTGTTAGAAAATATTTTTCACCTGAACCATCCTGTGATTACCGCCATAAAAAAATACGAGGCTGCCATTGAAGCGGAAGACCCCATCGGTATTACCGAAGGGATTGAATCCATGGACGATTTGAATGCTTGGGATTTTGAAGCCAAGGTTAAACAGATTCTAGATAAATTAAATATTCATCATTTAACCAATCCTGTTAAAGAGTTAAGCGGGGGACAAAGAAAGCGGGTTGCTTTGGCTAAAACCCTTATAGATATTGGTTTTGCGCACCAGCATACCTTACTCATGATGGATGAACCAACCAACCACTTAGATGTTGAAATGATTGAGTGGTTAGAGCATTACTTAAACCAAGAAAAAGTGACGCTATTGCTGGTTAGTCACGATCGTTATTTTTTAGATGCTACCTGTAGTGAAATTTGGGAGTTGGAGAGAGAAAATTTATACGTTTATCGGGGGGATTATGAACAGTACATGGAGCAGAAAGCTGCCCGTTTAGAGAGTGAGCAAGCCAGCATTGACAAAGCTAAAAATACGTACCGCAAAGAGTTGGAGTGGATGCGTAAGCAGCCCAAAGCTAGAACCACCAAGAGTAAAAGCAGACAAGATAATTTTTATGAAGTAGAAGCAAGAGCCAAGCAAAAAATTGAAGATGCGCAATTGCAACTGCAGGTTAAAATGAGCAGATTGGGTGGCAAAGTGGTGGAAATGAAAAAAGTGTATAAGAACTATGGCGAACTTCCTATTTTAAAAGGGTTTGATTATAATTTTAGTAAGGGGGAGCGCATTGGTATCATTGGTAAAAATGGGGTAGGGAAGTCTACTTTCTTAAATATTTTACAAGGATTAGAAACTACCGACAGCGGAAAAATCAATATTGGTGACACAGTGGTTTTTGGTAATTTTTCTCAGCAGGGATTGGTTTTTAAAGAGAATGTTCGGGTGATTGAATATGTAAAAGGCTTTGCTGAAAATTTTCCTTTGGCTGATGGGTCTACCTTAAGTGCTGCGCAGTTTTTAGAATTGTTTTTGTTTACTCCCGATAAGCAATACACTTATTTAAATGCTTTGAGTGGGGGAGAGAAAAAACGTTTACAATTATTGGTGGTATTGTTTACCAATCCCAATTTTTTAATTCTAGATGAACCTACCAACGACCTTGATTTGCCTACTTTGGCGGTGCTCGAAAATTTCTTGGTTGATTATCCTGGTTGTGTGTTAATTGTTTCGCACGATCGATATTTTATGGATCGTTTGGTAGACCATTTATTTGTTTTTGAAGGAAATGCCGAAGTAAGAGATTTCCCAGGCAACTATTCTCAATATAGAATTTGGCAGAAAGAAAACGAAAAGAAAGATAATAAATGGGATGCTTTAGAAGCTGGTAAAAGAAAAGGGGTAAGTACTGAAGATATTGTAACTGCAAAAGTGGATACCACTAAAGTTCCTGTAAAAAAAGTATTAAGCTTTAAAGAGAAAAGAGAATTTGAGCAACTAGAAAAAGATATGCCCATTTTAGAAAAAGAAAAGCTAGAATTGACCAATGAATTAAGTGCAGGCAATGCATCTTTTGAAGCCATTCAAAAAATTAGTGACCGCTTGGTTCAAATCGAAAAAATATTAGAAGAAAAAGAAACCCGCTGGTTAGAGCTCAGCGAGTTTCTTTAAGTACATTAAATAAAACTAATTAATTCAACTTCAAAAATTAGGGTACTGTTTGGCCCAATTTGTGCACTGACTTGTCTGTCGCCATAACCCAAATGCGGTGGGATAAAGAAGCGCCATTTACTTCCAGTTGGCATAAGCTGTAATCCCTCTGTCCATCCTTTGATCACCATATTTAAAGGGAATGAAGCAGGAAGACCTCTTTGTATAGAACTATCAAAAATGGTTCCGTTGATAAGGGTTCCGTGGTAATGACAGGTTACTTCGTTATGTGCTGCTGGTTTTGGTCCGGTACCATCTGTAATGATTTCGTATTGAAGGCCACTTGGCAATGCAACCACACCTTGCTTTTGTTGATTGGTGTCTAAGAAATCTTGACCCTCTTTTAAATTGGCAGCTGCTTTCTCTGCTTTTATTTGTGCTAATTGATCTGCTACGCCCATAAATATTTTTTTTCAAAGGTAAGGATTCAATCCGTACTTTTGCGGTGTGGCAGGTCTTGCACGACCAGCTCCTGCTGAACCTCCCCAGGGCAGGAATGCAGCAAGGATAAGCGGTTGTAGCGGTGCGATGTGAGTAGCCTGCCATATTTTTTAATTATACTAATTATGAAGTTTTTCATTGACACTGGCAACCTAGCTCAAATTAAAGAAGCGAACGATTTAGGAATTTTAGATGGCGTTACAACCAATCCTTCTTTAATGGCCAAAGAGGGGGTAAAGGGTGAAGAAGCCATTGCCCAACATTACAAAACCATTTGTGAACTAGTAGATGGTGATGTAAGTGCAGAAGTGCTTTCTACCGACTTTGAAACCATGGTAGAAGAGGGAAAAAAATTAGCGGCAATACACCCGAATATTGTTGTAAAAGTTCCAGTGATTAAAGATGGTATTAAAGCAATCAAGTGGTTTACCGATAATGGAATTAGAACCAATTGTACTTTGGTATTTTCTGCAGGTCAAGGTATCTTGGCAGCAAAAGCTGGCGCATCCTACATTTCTCCTTTCTTAGGCCGTTTAGATGACAGTGGCTGGGATGGATTAGAATTGATTGCCCAACTACGTCATATTTTTGATGTTCAAGATTATAAAACCGAAATTTTAGCCGCTTCAATCAGAAGCCCTTTACATATTATCAAAGCTGCTGAATTAGGTGCTGATATTTGTACTTGTCCATTAGATTCAATAGTTGGTCTGTTAAAGCATCCTTTAACGGATATAGGATTAGCTAAGTTTTTAGAAGACGCTAAGAAAATGTAATTGAATATAATTTTAAAGAAAACCCTTGCAGGATCAATCTTGCAAGGGTTTTTTATTGGGATGATTTTTCTAATTTGCTTATTTTTTTGGGGTTACTTTACAATTGTAAAACATAAAAGCCCACTTATTAGATTCCGCCTTAATCATTTGTTCGGTAGACATTCCAGCACCATGTCCAGCTTTGGTTTCAATACTGATTAAAACAGGGTTTTCTCCCTTGTGTTTTTCTTGTAGATTAGCTGCAAACTTAAATGAGTGTGCAGGAACCACTCTATCGTCATGGTCGGCAGTCATAATTAGGGTTGCAGGATATGCAGTGCCTTCTTTTACATTATGTACAGGTGAATAGCCTTTTAGATATTCAAACATTTCTTTTGAATCTTCTGATGTTCCATAATCATAAGCCCATCCAGCCCCTGCAGTAAATTTATGGTAACGCAACATGTCCATTACACCCACAAAAGGAAATGCTACTTTACAAATATCAGGCTGTTGTGTAATGGTTGCTCCAACTAATAATCCTCCATTCGATTCCCCTTGAATGGCTAGTTTTTCTTTACTAGTATACTTGTTTTCTGTAAGATATTTAGCTGCATATATAAAATCATCAAATACATTTTGCTTTTTGGTCTTGATGCCTTGGTTATGCCAGGTTTCTCCATATTCGCCGCCACCTCTTAAATTAGCAACTGCATAAATCCCTCCATTTTCTAACAATATAATATCGCTGGTGCTAAAATAAGGCGTGAGGCTTACACTAAAACCTCCATAAGCATATAAGAGGGTGGGGTTATTTCCATCCAATTTAATTCCTTTTTTGTGGGTAATCATCATAGGAATTTTAGTGCCATCTTTGGAAGGATAAAATACCTGCTTAGATTCATAATCTTCAGAATTGAATTGCAGTGTTGGCTTTTTGTACACTTCTGTTTTTCCACTAGCAATATCCATTTTATAAATAGTAGAAGGTGTTGTATAAGAACTAAAACTGTAGAACAGCGTTTTCTCTTTTCTTTTTCCGCTAAAACCACTGGCTGTGCCTAATCCTGGCAATACAACTTCTCTTATTTTATTGCCTTTCATATCATATTGTAATACTTTGGTAATTGCATCTTTTAAATAGCTACAAAATAAATTTCCTCCTCCAGTATTGACCGATAGCACTTCTTTTTGTTCAGGAATTAAATCAATCCAATGTTCAGATTGGGGTTGGTTTAATAGTGCAATCACTACTTTACTATTAGGCGCTCCTTTGTCTGTTTGAATATAAAAGTATTGGTCATCTGCATCTAAAATATTTACAGATGAAGTCATATCCTTAACAATTGGAATGATCGGTGAATTGGGCTTGGTAAGATCTTGTACATACATTTCATTGCCATAAGTACTATTGGCTGCATAAATGAACAGCCATTTTTCATTTTCAGAAACACTTGCTCCAATATATCTTCTAGGAGTAATATCTCCGCCAAACACAAGCTGGTCTTCACTTTGAGGTTGGCCTAAGCGATGGTAGTATAATTTGTGACGATCGGTTTTTCCGGCTAGCTGACTTCCTTCTTTGGGTTTATCATAACTGCTATAATAAAAGCCTTCATTTTTTTTCCAAGCAACACTGCTAAATTTTATATCAACTAATGTATCTCCAATTTGTTCTTTGGTATTCGCATTAAGAACGATGAGTTTTCTCCAATCGCTACCACCTTCCGAAATTTGGTAGCCACATAATGATCCATCCACTGAAAAATTCATGCCTGCCAATGAAGTAGTTCCATTAGCTGAAAAAGCATTGGGGTCTAAAAAAACTTCTGGCTCTTTTTGTCCTTCTTTTTGGCGGTAAATGACCGCTTGGTTTTGCAACCCAGTTTTTTTAGAATAGTAATTGTAATCACCCTCTTTAAATGGAGCAGAATATTTGTCGTAATTCCATAGTTCTTTTAATCTGGATTGAATCGTTTGTAAAAAAGGAATATTGGCTAAATAAGCATCAGTGACTTCATTTTCTGCTTTCACCCAAGCGTTGGTTTGGACTGAAGTATCATTTTCCATCCAGCGATAGGGGTCGGCAACAGTAGTGCCAAAATAATTATCTTTTACTGTACTATCTTTTTGTGTAATTGGGTATTTCACTTCAATTTTTTTAAAATCCGTTTCAGCAATATTTTGTTTACAAGACACTAAAAGCAATAGCGCAGATGTTGTTAGTAAAATATTTTTCATTGTAATACTTTTAACTTTCAAGTTAAATTAAAAAAAACAGCTAGTTATTCTTTTCAAGGCTTCTCTTTTGCCCAATGGGGCTAAATCTTTGCTTTCATGCCAATGACATTCTGCTTATTGGCTGCTTTTTTAAAAGCCAGCTTTAATGAGTTCAAATAAAGAGTAGGCTCCAAAGCATTTATTAATTTAATGTTCTACTATTTAGTTTTTTGTAAGTTCCTTTTCTTTTTCCTTCATGCGTTCTACATAACTTACCCCATCAGTAATCCATTTCTCGGCTGGCTTACCCAGTAAGTAATGATCAAACCACTCTCTCTGCCTTTTTTGATAATCAATTTGATTTTCTTTTTTGGTGAAATTGTGGTTCTCATCGGCATATACCAACATCACAAATGGTTTCTCCATTCTACGCATAGTACCATACATTTCTATTCCTTGGTGCCAATCAACTGCACCATCTTTATCGCCAAAAGTCACCAATAACGGTGCCTTAATTTTGCTGGCATTAAACATAGGCGAGTTGCGAATATGCGCTTCTGTTCTTTCGTACCATGGTCCATCAAATCTTCCTTGGCTGGTCTCAAAAATCTTCTGATCTGGTGTTCCAGTATTCCAATAAATAGACAAAGACATACTGATTAGATCAGTTAAGGGAGCGCCTGCGATTGCTGCTTTAAAAATATCGGTTTGGGTAATCAAGAATGAAGTTTGATATGCTCCCCAGCTATGGCCCATAATCCCAACTTTATTGGCGTCTATCATGCCTGTTTTCATTACTTCCTTTACGCCTGGAACAATACAATTTACCGCACTCATGCCAGGGTCGTTGGTTTCGTAAACAATGTCTGGTTGAAATACGAAATATCCGTTGGTGGTATAGTTGGTAGTATTGTAAGCTCTTCTTATACTTGGGGCTACATAGTTGTGTACATTTTGAGTTAAGAGCTCATACATGTAAACAATCATTGGGTATTGTTTTCCTGGCTCGTAGTTTGCAGGATAATATAAAGCTCCTTGCATTTTTTTGCCCAATTTATTGGTGAAAGAAACCAATTTACTCTTACCCCAATAATAGTTCTGTTGTTGTGGATTAGTAGTAGCTGCTTTTTGCTCTTTGGTAAAATTTTCAGAAATGTACAACTCTGGAGAGAGGTCATAATCTTGCTTTATATAACTAAACACATTGGCATCAAGTGCTTTTGCTAAGCGATTTACTTGCAAGTCTTCAAATATGAGTTTAGTGGTTTTACCGTTTTCATATTGGTAATACCCAAACTTTTTTGTTTTATCGCCGTAGGCAGAAAAATAAATTGGTTTGGATTCATCCAAATACATTTCTTCAAAATCAACTCTAGTCACACGGAATGCAATTTCTTCTTTGTCGCCCTCTGCAATTTTACGTGCAACTGATCCATCAGGACTTACTGCCCAAATATTGTATTCGTCATATAATAGTACTTCTTTATCGTCCTTTATCCATCCACCTAAACCAAATGGGGGCTTTGTTGCCGGATGATCGTCTCGGGTATTCCAAAAACTACTTTTAATGGTGCCTGTAAGATTGGTGTTTTGATCGGTGGCAATATTGTAGGTGTACCAATTTTTATCTTTAAAATAAATCAAGTACTTACCATCGGGGGACGATTGTGGTGCTGTGTAAAATCCAGCCTGCATGCGGGTATATAATAATTTACTTGCCCCTGTTTTGGTATTGATTAAACTATAATCGGCGTAATCTTCTTTAAAAGCCGGTTTGTATTTTTTGTCCGTTGCAATAACAGCCATTTTTTGATTGCCATTGAGCGTAGCAATTGGAAATGCTTCAGTTGCTAATTGATAAAACTGATTATTATCTATATTCCAAACAGATAAATAACTGGCATTTTTATCTTGTATATACGTTACTTTTTGACGTGGTTGAATTTCTGCATCTTTCCAATGCCATACATCCGCTAATTTATTGTCAGACTTTAGCGCCAATTTTGCGGTAGCCATTTTTATACTATCCGCTTTTGTTTTTGAGCTGTCCAACCATTTTTTATCTTCTTTTTTAGGTTTACTAGTCCACTCTTTTATCCCAAAAAACACCGCACTTAAATCATCGCTCATTCTTAAATTAGAGCCATTGAATATCCGCATACCAACAGGGAAATCCTTTGCTTTTAAAGGATCAAAAACGGTTATAGTTGGATTACTCAAATTGGTACAACTATATACCTGCGCATTTTCTTCTTCAAAATCATCTTTCTTAAATGTCTTGAAGAAAGAAAAACCATCTCCTTCTTTTGACCAATTTAATTTTGAAAATTTCAAGGTATCACTTGCTACAACTTTTAGTGTATAGGTATTTAGATTAAATAGCTCTACTGAGTTTCCTGCTGTATTTGCAGACTCAACTACATAGGTTAAGTAATCACTTTTTTTATTGAAAGCGTATTCTGTAACATTTCCGATGGTTCTGGTACTCCCATCTGTTAGATTTTTTAATAGGAGTACACTTCCTTTATCCTTATTTTCTTTTGGAGGCGCTAAATAGGCAGCCAACATTTTTCCATTTTTTGAAAATCCATACCGACTGATATTCGAGATGGTTTCAATTTTACCGGTTGAAAGATTGAGTAATCCCATTTTATATTCAATGGGTTTGCTTTGATCTCTTAATTTTTCTGCTTCTTTAAAGGGTAATCCAATTCTATATGCTAACCATTGATTGTCTTTAGAAAACTCAGGCGTACTGGCAAATGCCAATTTGTAAACTTTGTTAGTTGCACGATTCACTACATATAAACTATCGTTGTCTTCCTGCACAATAATTTGATAAGCTACCCAAGCTCCATTGGGAGATAGTTCAGTTTGTCCTAGACTTTGCCATTTGCCATAATCTTCAGGTGTAAGCTGTTTTTTTTGTGCTCCTGCAGAAAAGCCTAAAACAAGTAGGCAAATAAGCAATCTCAATTGTTTACGCATAGTTGAATATTTGTAACAAGTTATAAAAAAGTTTAGCTCCATAAGCGTGTTTTTGCCCACCATCTGATTTATTTGAATATTTTGCCCCATGAACCGAATTTTATTGTTCATCATATTAGCGCAGTTTTTTTGTACTTCTGTCTGGTTTGCAGGAAATGCAGTGATGACCGATATGGCAACTGCTAAACAGTTAGATGGTTTATTTTTGGTTTATTTAACGAGTGCAGTACAATTTGGATTCATAGCCGGCACCCTTTTATTTGCCATATTGACTTTTGCTGATCGATATTCTCCGTCGCTTGTTTTTCTTTTTTCTGCTTTAATGGCTGCATTCTTTAATGGGTTGGTTACCCTAGATTGGATGGGTGCAAACGAAATATTAATTGCTAGATTTTTTACTGGTTTTTTCCTGGCGGGAATTTATCCTGTTGGAATGAAGATAGCCGCTGATTACTTTGAAAAGGGATTGGGTAAATCGCTGGGTTTTTTAGTTGGGGCATTGGTTTTGGGAACTGCTTTTCCTCATTTAATTAAGTTCTTTTCTTTTAGTTTCGATTGGGAATATATATTTTATGCTACTTCTATACTAAGTGTATTGGGCGGGTTATTGTTATTTGTTTTTGTAAAAGATGGTCCTTATCGAAGGCAATTAGGACAAGTTAATTTAATCGCCTTAAAAGAAGTTGTTTCGCTTCCTTTATTAAGACAAGCAGCATTTGGTTATTTTGGTCATATGTGGGAATTGTATGCTTTTTGGACTTTTGTTCCAATGATGCTCGCTTTAAAATTAAAGGAAGACAATTTCAATATTTCGCTTTTATCGTTCTTGATCATTGGGATTGGTTCAATGGCTTGTGCCATCAGTGGATTATTATCCGTTCAATTGGGAGCCAAGCAAATGGCAAAAGTATCAGTAGCCATTTCTGCCATTTGCTGTTTAACTTTTCCATTGTTTTTTTCTTTTGCATCTAATGCTATTTTTATAGCTTATTTATTATGTTGGGGCTTTTTTGTTGTTGCAGATTCTCCCATGTTTTCAAGTTTAGTTGCAGCAAATGCTCCAGCTCATTTACGTGGTAGTATTTTAACAATGCTCAATAGCATTGGATTCTTAATTACTATTTTGAGTATTCAATTAATTGGCCAATTCATTCAGTCGATTTCATTTGAGTTGGTATGGTTGGTTTTAGCAGTAGGGCCAATTTTTGCTTTTTTACAACTCTATAATCCCCCAAATAGCGCTAAATTGTAGTTTCACTTTATTGGTAATTATGTCGAATAAAAAAATATTGATCTTGTTTTTTCATCCTCGTTTTGAGGATAGTAAGGTGAATGTGAAATTAGTGGAAGGCGTGAAGCAGCTTTCAGGGGTCACTTTCAGAGATATGTATGAATTGTATCCAGATTTTAATATCAATATTGTTGAGGAGCAACAATTATTACTTGCTCATGATATTATCATTTGGCACCATCCCTTTTATTGGTACAACTGCCCACCTTTAATGAAGCAGTGGTTAGATCTGGTGTTAGAGTATGGTTGGGCCTATGGATCAAACGGAAAAATGTTAACGGGTAAATGGGCTATGAATGTAATTTCTTCTGGAGGCAATTTTAACGTGTACAATAAAGAGGGGAGGAACCGATTTACGCATCGGGAGTTTTTAAATTCATTTGATCAAACGGCTCATTTATGTTTGATGGAGTATTTACCCCCTTTTATTGTTCCAGGAGCCAATAAATTGAGTTCAGCTGAAATTGAGGATTATATGATTCGGTATGAGCAAATTGCCCATTTTTTAATGAAGGATAATATTGATGTAAGCAAATTAAGGTTAGTAGAAAATTTTAATCAATTAAACGAAGATCAATGGGAGCATCAGTTTTACAAAACGCAATGATTTTTTTAGGTGCTGCTTTGCTTTTTGTACCCATTGCAAAAAAACTGGGTATTGGAAGTGTATTGGGATATATTATTGCTGGGATTGTTATTGGTCCATTTGCACTTGGCTTTATTGGTACAGAAGGTGAGGATATCATGCACGCTGCTGAATTTGGTGTGGTGATGATGCTTTTTTTAATTGGGCTTGAATTGAACCCTCAGTCATTTTGGAAGTTGCGTAGAAGAATCATTGGGATGGGTGGATTGCAGATGCTTTTGACCGGAATGCTATTTTTTGGGTTGTTTTATTTTATTCAAGACATCGAATTAAATACAGCAATTGCTTTGTCATTAACATTTGCCATGTCTTCTACGGCAATTGTTTTACAAACATTAAAGGAAAAGAACCTAGATAAAACCCAAGCAGGAAAATCTTCCTTTGCAGTCCTATTGTTTCAGGATATTGCAGTAATTCCTATTTTGGCTATTATACCACTATTAGCTTCCACGTCTAATAGAGAAGTAAAAAATATTAGAGAAGGTTTTTGGGGGGTGATTGACCAGTATCCAACCATTACCATCATTGCTGCAGTTGCTACTATTATCTTTCTAGGAAAATTTGTTTTCAGCCCTTTATTACATTGGATTGCAAAAGCACATATGCGCGAATTGTTTACGGCATCTGCACTCTTTTTAGTGATTGCTGTTTCTTGGCTGATGGGTATGGCGGGTATTACAGCTGCCTTAGGCGCTTTTCTAGCAGGCGTATTAATGGCTAATAGTGCATTCAGGCACGAATTAGAAAGTAATTTAGAGCCCTTTAAAGGGATTTTATTAGGGTTGTTTTTTACCGCAGTTGGATCTACCATCAATTTCGGCTTAATTGTTCAACAACCCTTTAAGATATTGCTTGGGGTCTTGCTATTTATGTTGATTAAATCAATTGTATTATATATTGTAGCGGTTATTTTCAAATTAGTATTACAGCAAAAAATTTTATTTACCCTCTTGCTCTCACAAGTTGGCGAGTTTGCCTTTATCCTTTTAGGATCCATTGGGGCATTAGGAATGATTGATAATTCTTTATTTGATTATTACATGGCAGTAATCACCATCAGTATGATCATGTCTCCCGTGTTTCTTTTTTTCGATGAGAAATATTTATCAGGTAAATTTTTTATTCAAAAGAAATCTGATCATCAATATAAAGTAGATCCTAAAGAGCACAACGAAATTATTATTGCAGGATTCGGACATTTTGGAAGTACGTTGGGTAGATTTTTAAGAGCAAATGGCGTAGAAGCCACCATTTTAGATAACAATAGCGACCAAGTGTTGTTGTTGCGAAAAATGGGATTTAAAGTGTTTTATGGAGACGTTACCAGAATGGATATTTTAGAAGCTGCGGGTATTTCAAGGGCCAAAATTTTAGTTTCTGCATTAGATATTCCCGAAAAAAACTTGCAGTTATCTGAATTGGTTTCAAAACATTATCCTCATCTAAAGCTTTTCTTTAGAGCTAAAAATAGGGTAGATGCCTATGAATTAATTGATAATGGTATCAAAAATATTTATCGAGAATCCATTCATGCTTCTGTTTATATGGGGGTAGACATTTTAAGTGAATTAGGATTTAGAAAATATACCTCCCTTAGAAAAGCCAATGATTTTATCATGTACGATCATGCTGCACTTTATAAATTATCTAAGCATCGCCACGATTCGGATAGTTATGTAAAGAGCGTAAAAGACGAAATAGAACAACAAGAAAGAATTATTGCAGAAGATCGTAGGTTCATGGAGCACAAACCTGATAATGCTTGGGATAAGTCAAAAATAATCGAGAATGATTAAGGGTTAATTTGGATGATTTTTCCTGATACATGACTTTCTTTTGCTGCTTCAATCAATTTCATAACATTTAATCCGTCTAGACCGCTTACTAAGCAAGGTGCATTATTGATAATCGTGTTATATAATCCATCGTAAAATGCCCCATAGTTCCCCCTTAACGACGGTACGTATGCTTTAATGGTTTGACCATTGATTACTGTATGCAAATATCCCATTGCTGTGGTTGGTTCTTGTCCCCAATTTTCGGTGTAGGGGATAGCCTGATTCATCAATGCTGCTTCTTGAATATCTGCTCTTATCTTCAAAAATGAACCCTTGGTTCCATGAATAATATAGGATGGTATTGGTTCTTTAACCATTAAGCTACTCTTTAAGGTAACTCTACAGGTAGGATAATACAATATTAATGTGAACTCATCATCTACTAAAGAATTTGGCCTAACGGTTCTGATATCTGCCATCACACCATTGGGCATTCCAAAAAGATCAATGGCTTGGTCAATTAAATGCGGCCCAAGATCTAATAAAAGTCCTGCTCCTGCATTGGGGGTTTCTTTATGTAGTTTTGGACTGAGGGATTCTTTAAATCGATCAAAATGAAATTCAGCAGTAATAACGCTACCTATTTTTTGTTCTTTCACGATTTGTTTTACCGTACTGAAGTCGCTGTCCCATCTTCTGTTTTGATATATTGCAAGCACCAATCCTTTATCCTTAGCTAATTGAGTTAATAACTGCGCTTCTTCTGCAGTGGTGGTAAATGCTTTTTCCACCACAACATGTTTTCCTGCTGATAATGCTTTCTGCGCAAATTCAAAATGCGTGTTTGTTGGTGTATTAACTACAATTAATTCGATGTTTTCATTCTCTAAAACAGCATCAACATTTTTATAAATAGTTGTGTTTGGATAAATTTGGGCTGCCTCGTTTTTAGAACGTTCTACTATGCCAACTAAGTCAAATCCATGGTGGTATTGAATAAATGGGGCATGAAAAACTTTTCCAGACATGCCAAATGACAGGATGGCTGTTTGAATGGGCGGTGTGATTGATTTATTGTTTTTCAAAACTATATGTGATTTTTGCGATGCTATTTTTTCTTTATCTCTAGCAGTTTCCGTTTCCTTTAAACCATTTGAATGATAAGTATAGGTCCAGTGAATGACCTACCAAAAGGGTGCAAAAAACTAAGGCCAACTTCATTTATTATCATTATTCAAAAATACAATCTTAAATGGGTAATCCATACAAGCCGCTAATTGTGTATTTTAGTTAAAAAATAAGCTTTGTCTAACCTTTCGGAACGTAAAGAAAAAATCTGTTTAAATTGTAATGCCGTTGTATACGGCAGATTCTGTCATATTTGTGGCCAAGAAAATATTGAGCCAAGGGAACCATTCAAGCATATGCTTGCTCATTTTGTATTTGATTTGTTCCATTTTGATGGGAAGTTCTTTGTTACCATGAAATCGCTCTTATTTAAGCCTGGATTCTTATCGCAAGAGCATTTAAAAGGCCGTAGGGCAGATTATTTGCACCCCATCCGCTTGTATATTTTTACTTCTGCTTTTTTCTTTCTTTTTTTGTTTTCTTTCAATTCTAATAAAATAGACGATAAACAGGTCTCTACACCAAAAGATTCTGTTACAAACAATGATTTAGTCAATTTTGAAAGAAGTTATTCAAGTATTCGTGAATATGATTCTGTTCAAGCGAAACGACCGAATGACAAAAAAGACGGGTTTATTATAGAGAAGTTAACCAGAAAGAACTTGATTCTGAAAGAAAAATATCCAGATAGCAAAGAATTGTGGTCAAAAGGAATTGATGTGTTCACTCATCAGTTCCCTAAATTGCTCTTTGTTTCTCTACCCATTTTTGCGTTTATTCTTTTTTTATTATACGCAAGAAAGGGTCGATATTTTTATGCCGATCATATTGTTTACACGCTCCATTTGTATTCTACCTTTTTTATTATCATTTTCTTAGTCATGTGTATGAATATTGCTTTTACTGCAGTTGGTTTATACGATTATGGAAAGGGGGGTGAAAAAAATTATTTAGATGGATTTATTTCTTCAGGATTTTCTGCTTGCGTACTATTATTTTATTGGTATAAATCTTTGAGAAAATTCTATCAGCAGTCTCGAAGAAAGACAATCTTGAAGTTTTCTTTATTACTTATGATCAATGTACTTATTTTCTCTTTACTCTTTTTGATCTTTATACTTTTCTCATTTATGATAATCTAATATGATGAATAATAATGCGATCGCTTTTTTACGTTTGGTAAAGATTATGGATGAGTTAAGGGAGCAATGTCCTTGGGATCAAAAGCAAACTATACATACGCTCAGGTCTATGACAATTGAGGAATTGTATGAATTAGTAGATGAAATTGATACTCAAAATTGGCAAGGAATTAAAGAAGAATTAGGCGATTTAATACTGCATATCCTATTTTATGCTAAGATAGGATATGAACAAATGCAATTTTCTCTTGAAGATGTTCTCGACGGTATCTCAGAAAAACTGATTAGGAGACATCCGCATATTTATGGAGATGTTAAAGTAAAAGATGAAGCTGAAGTAAAACGCAATTGGCAGGCCATTAAGGCTGCTGAAGGAAAAATTAATAAATCAATTTTCGAGGGTGTTCCTAAATCACTTCCTGCAATTGTTAAGGCAATTAGAATTCAAGAAAAAGCAAAGCAAGTAGGATTTGAATGGGAAAATAAAGCAGATGTTTGGAAAAAGGTGGATGAAGAAATAGGAGAGCTTAAAGAAGCTGAAAATCAGGGTAATCAAAAAGAAATTGAGGCCGAATTTGGGGATATTTTGTTCAGTTTGATTAATTACGCACGGTTTTTGCAGGTTGATCCTGAAGCGGCCTTAGAAAAGACGAATCAGAAGTTTATTCAACGTTTCAAAGAAATGGAATCCATTGCTTTGAATAAGGGTTTAAAATTGACCGATTTAAGTCTGAGTGAAATGGACGAAATGTGGAATTCTGTTAAAAAGAAAAGCTAATCAATTGCTGACCAGTTTACAAAATGTAGTGTTTAAAAATGGTTATTTAATTATAACTGCTGCTTGGTTATATACTATCTCCTTTATTTTCTCTAATTACTTTAGCTATAACTCTGGGCCAGAAAAAGTTAAAGAAAATATCGAAAATAGGATTCATGATGAAGAGCAAAAGTTTGATGATTTTTCAAAAGATACGATTAGTTTAAACTCACTTGTTTTTGACTCCTCTAGTACCGAAGTAGAATTAAGGCTTGAGAAAGGAAAGTCTGGTGTTTTTCTCTATAAAGAAAATTTAAAGGCAGGTTTTGACGAGTTATTTTGGAGTACAAATAAAATGACCGTACCTCAAACATTTCTTTTTGCTAAAGAAAATATTCAATTTATAAATAGTTCAACAGGGCAGTTCTTATTATCTAAGAAGGAAGTGAAATTAAGGAAACAAAATTTTCTTCTGGTGAATCTGCTGCCAATCAAATGGTCCTATTTTATTGAAAATAAATATTTCAATGCTGATTTTGCCGATTTTCCTGGATTAGACGAACAATATAGTATAACAAGTGATTCTGCAGATACACCTATTTATAGTGAAGCGGGTAATTTTCTATTTAGTATTCAACTTAAAGAGGGTAAGCAGTTTGTGTCTTATGATTTTATCACCATCTTTTTCAGGTTGGCAGCTGTTTTTTTATTGTTATTATTTATACATGCAATTTCAAAGGATTTAATTGAGCAGGTTAATTTTAAAATCGGGTTTCTCTTTTTGCTAATTGCTGTTTCTGTCCTTAGATTATTTTCTTACCTCTTTCCCTTTCCATTTGATTATTCAAAATTACCACTATTTGATCCATCTATATATGCATCAAACTTTTTGCACCCGTCCTTAGGTGATTTGTTTTTAAATGCATTCTTATTTTATTGGGTTACGCGTTTTGTGAAAAACAATTATTCAATCAAAAATGCGGTTCCTGCTTCTGGATTTTCTCCATTGAATAAAATAATTCGAGTTTTAATCTATACTAGTACTGCTTTTTTAGTTGTAGGTATTGTGCAGAGTTTGGTGCGAGATGCAAAGATTTCATTTGATGTAACAAACTTCTTTAGTTTGTCTATCTATAGTACTATAAGTATTGTTATTTTATGTTTTTTAGTACTTGGGTTTTTCTACTTTTCTCAAATTATTCTTACGCCAATTATCATTTCAAATAAATCTCTAGGGTTATTGACGATAATGGTAATTCTCAGTGGCTTTATCAATATTTTAATTCACTATGATGCGGCTCAAATACTTTTTCATTTTATTGTAATTATCTGGTTAATTCTGTTTCTTTTATTACTTAGAATACGAGCAAAGGATTTGAGAATTCCCATTTTTAAATCTTCCTTCTTTATTTTCTGGATGATGATTTTTGCAATGTCTATTGCTTCACTTGTTATTTATCAGCACCGTTTGGTAGAATTTGAACAACGGAAAAGAATAGCAGAAAAGTTAGCCATTCAATCAGATCCATCAGGAGAAAGTTTATTAAAAATTGCCACAGCCAATTTTAATAATAATTTTTTGAGTGAAAATTTTAGCCGTTTTCATGAAAGTGAATATGCTAATAAGTTTATCAAAGACAGTTTGATTAACCAAAATTTCTCTGGCTATTTAAATAAGTATGATACCCGTATTTATACTTTTGATAGTCTTTTCCATCCTTTGTTTAATGAAGATTCATTGAATTATGCATCTATTAAAACAATTGTACTCAATCAAGCAAAAGCCACTGAGATTCCCAATTTGTTTACTTACGAAAATACTATTAAAGGGTATAATTACATCTATCAAGTTACTGTAGAAAAGAGCAATTCATTTATAGGTTATTTGTTTATTGTCATGAACTCTAAGCGCTATAAAAGTGAAGCTTTATACCCAGAATTATTTAATCAATCGCAGGATATTGTTTCAGATTTAAATAGTAATTACGCTTATGCAATTTATTATAAAGGAAAAATTATAAACCATTTCAATAGTTACAATTTCCCTACTATACTTAATTCTTATAATTTACCACAGTTTGAGTTTACTTATACAACTCAAAATGAATTCACTGAATTATGGTATAATGCTGGTAATGAACGTCAGGTAGTTGTTGTTAAAAGAAATACCTGGTTAATTGAATCAGTCACTTTATTTGCCTATTTATTCTGCTCTTTTTTGTTAATTATTTTTGTTTTTCATGTAGGGTCAATTTTAGTCAAAGTCAAGTTTCGAATCAATCTTGTGAAAAAATTGCTTCAGTTTAATATTCGAACTCAAATTCAAGCTACCATTATATTTGTAAGCGTTTTTTCTTTTTTTGTAATTGGTATTGCAACAATATCTTTTTTTATTTATCGGTATAATCATTCAAACGAAGAGCGACTTTCTAAGTCTATACAAGTAATGGCTAACGAATTAAATACTAGGATTGTAAGCATTTTAGCATTAGATGATGAGCCTAGTAATTCCGGTGTCAAAAATGAATTAGAACAAGTGATTGCCGAGATTTCTGATTTACATGACGTAGACATCAATTATTATACTAGAGAAGGCAATTTATTAATTTCTACTCAGCCCTATATTTATAATAAGAATCTATTGAGTAAAAAAATGCATCCAATAGCATTTATGGAAATGCGGCGTAAAAATAAAATTCGCTTTATACAATCTGAGACCATTGGTAAATTTGGTTACTTAAGTATTTATATCCCCTTAATTTCAGAAAGTGGAAATACTTATGGTTATTTAAACATCCCTTACCTCAACTCACAAATTGATTTAAACCAGGAAATCTCAGGCTTTTTAGCAACACTGATTAATCTAAATGCTTTTATTTTTCTTTTGGCAGGCGCTATTGCTTTCTTTATTACCAATCAGATTACTGCTTCTTTACGATTAATTGGGGCAACAATGCAAAAGATGAATTTGGGAGTCAAGAATCAACAAATAGATTGGAATAGAGACGACGAAATAGGCGTTCTAGTTAATGAGTACAATAATATGGTTCGTAAGTTAGAATTGAGTGCTGCATCTCTTGCAAAAACAGAAAGAGAGGGTGCTTGGCGAGAAATGGCAAGGCAAGTAGCACATGAAATTAAAAATCCACTTACGCCAATGAAATTAAGTATCCAATATTTACAACAAGCTATACAACAGGGTGCTCCCAATGTGACTGTTTTAACTACTAATTTGGCTAAAACCCTTGTTGAGCAAATCGATCAATTGGCTAAAATTGCAGGCGATTTTTCTCAGTTTGCAAATATCGGAATTGTTACGCTCGAAAAATTTTCAGTGGTAACAGCCATTCATTCTATGCAAAGCCTTTATTCTGGTGATGCTTCCGTTTCTATTCATTTTTCAGACGAATCTACCAACTCATTGATTGAGGCTGATAAGGTTCAAATAAATCGGTTGTTCATGAATTTAATTCAAAATTCTGTAGAAGCAGGGAAGGACTTAAATGGTACAGTAACAATTGAAATTAATCTGGTTAACAAAAACGAATATGTTGTGATCACCATAAAGGACTATTCTGGGGGTATTCCGCCTGCAATGCATGGGAATATGTTTAGACCCAATTTTACCACAAAGTCTGCAGGTACAGGACTTGGATTAGCAATATGCAAGGGTATAGTAGAGCACGCAAATGGATCAATCCAATATGAATCAATTGATGGTATTGGAACTATTTTTGAAATAAAACTTCCCCTTGCAGTAAGTAATTAGTTTCGTTTATTTTTTTGCATTTGAACAAATTGTTCAAACTGTTTTAAATTAAAACTGCTTAGGTTCTGATTCTTAGCTAAACCTGCTTTTTGGGCAACTAAAACTCCATATTTACAATCGTCTAGTCCATCAATAGTATGTGCATCTGGATTAATTGAGATAAGTACCTTTTTTTTAATGGCTTTTTCTATCCAACGCCAGTCTATATCTAATCTTCGTGGGTGAGCATTCAATTCTATTACAACTCCATTGGCAGCACAAGCGTCAATAATTAAGTCGTGGTTAATTGGGTATCCTGCCCTGCTTAAGAGTAAGCGACCAGTCATATGGCCTAAAATAGAAGTGTATTTGTTTTCAATGGCTTTTAATAGTCTTGCATTCGCCTTCTCTTCACTCATTTTTAAATTGGAATGAACAGAGGCAATAACCACATCAAAACTTGCTAATATTTCATCAGGGTAGTCTAAACTTCCGTCGTTCAATATATCGCTTTCAATACTTTTAAATATTTTAAAGGGGCTTAATTTTTGGTTGATTGCGGCTATCTCTTTGTGCTGTTCTATTATTCTTTCTGCACTAAGTCCGTTTGCATAAAAAGCCGATTTAGAGTGATCGCTAATGACTAAATATTGCATTCCTTTTGCCATTGCTGCCGATGCCATTTCAGTTAAACTATTACCTCCATCACTCCAAGTGCTATGTGCATGAATGATACCAGCAATATCATCTTTTTCAATTAGGATAGGCAAATCGTTTTGGATTGCTTGATGTATGATTGTTGCAGACTCCCTTTGGCAAGTTGGAATAGGATATATATCGTAGGTTGAAAAAATGTCTTCTTCGTGTGCAAAAAATAACTGATTATCCCATTGTGTTATTTTGTTCCATTCTATTAAAAATGATTCGCTACAACTTGTTTCAAATAATCTTGCTTCGAAATTTTTTGGATCAGCTAAAATGAATTTTACTGTAATATTTTGCTCATTTTTAAAACTTAAACTGGTTGAAAATTCTTCAATCAATTTAAATTGAATGGACTGCATGAAACTAATTAGACTTGAAGCATTTGCTGTTGTAACCCAATCAATTGAATCAATAATTTCCATTTGCCTTCTTATTTCTCCAGTAAGTTGAAAGGAAAAAGGGAGGGTTGCTTTCAAAATATTTTCTAACTCTTTTGAAAAACTTTCTACTTGTTGGTAGAGATACCTGCCCATGGCACCCATGTAAAATTCAATGGACTCTTTAATATTTTGTTGTGTTTTTTCTCCAAAGCCTTTATATAAAGTCAATCGGTTTTCATTGCAAGCGTAGAGTAACTCACCTAAAGTTTCAATTTCTAATTCCTTCCAAATAGTTGCAATTTTCTTTGGGCCAATTCCTTTTATCTTGAGCATTTCTAAAATGCCTGCAGGCGTCTTAGAAATGATATCCACTAATAATTGGAGTTTGCCGGTTTGCAATATTTCGATGATTCTATTTCCTGCACTCTCACCAATGCCTTTGATCGAAAAAATATCTTTTTGATTCATTTCCGATAATGGTGTGGTTAACTTATCAACGCTAAAAGCCGCTGCTGCATAGGATTTTGCCTTAAATGGATTGTCGCCATGTATATCCATTAGTTTGGCTAATAAAGAAAAACTATCTGAAATTTCATCATTGGTTATCATGCTGGAAAATTAGTTACTTGATTGCTTTCTTACAAATTTAAAACCCGCTCCAAATAAAAAACCCGTTCCAAATTTGGAACGGGCATTAAATCTATTTCTGCTTGAGAAATAAGAAGAGAATTACTTCTTCTTAGCAGCTTTTTTAGGAGCAGCTTTCTTAGCAGCTTTTTTAGGAGCAGCTTTCTTAGCAGCTTTTT
>JBBAJU010000034.1:0-21758 GCA_040403845.1 Sediminibacterium sp. | reverse complement strand
TCCCGTCCGGTCCGCAAATGCCACTTTCGAGTGGCATTTTGCATTTTAGTGCTTTTCTAGTTCGATTTTATAAAGGGGATGGTTTGTTTTGTTGATTATTCCTGATTTCTACGTAATAAATACCTGCAGGAAATCTAGAAGTGTCTACTTGAAAAGTGTTGCTTCTTGTAACACCGCTATAAATTCTTTTTCCCGCTGTATTAAAAAGTTTGAAGTGGGGGATGTCAATAATTTCCCGGCACCATTAACAAGTACAGGTGTTTCAATTGCAGTAACAATGACTTTACCATTATTCGTTTTTTTATTTGGTTAATTGCACGCTAGACTTTCCAGCCGTTGGGGTATAAATAAATGCCGTATCTGCATTGCCTAAATCTAAAGTGTATAATCCTGTTCTTCCTATTTCATCTGGAATATAAACAACATGCATGGCAACCGTATCGTCTAATAAATATTGATCAACTATAGAGTCTGCATTCAGGGTTTTATGATAATAATAATCTCCAAATAAATTTTCTGTTTGTTTTATAAAGTCAGCAGCAGGTCTAGGCGTTAAGTTATCTCCAAACAATCCACTAGTGGCGTATAATTGGTCTCCGTTGGGTGTCTCATCTTCTAATTGGTAAAAAAACTGTTTCATGATTCCATTTCTAGAATACAAAAGAGCAGTTCTTAGCATCCAATCTGCATGTGTTTGCAAAACAGATTTATTACCAATTGCAATTGCATTTAACTCTGGGGTAATTGCTCTATTTAAATCGGGGCTATTGGTGTACCAATGATAATTGATAATATTCCAACAAATATTTACTGAGCCATCAGGACGAAAGCCTCAAAATTGTTTACATCAATCTATCATTCCTCTGAGATAATCGGTACTAGCTAATGCCACTCCAGCCCCTAAAGTGCACATATAGCCATCATAAAAAGCTGAAAGATTGGCTGCATACTCTCTTCCTGTTTGATAAGATTTTCTGCCCTTCCACCATTTATTCCTTTCGTTTTCACACTCAATGTATTAGATGAATCCAAGGCCAATTTTTACTTGATTATTTTCATCTCCCCTATAACGGGAAGTGTCAAAAACGCTTAATGAATTTTTACCATAAAAAACAGGATTGTTTTCTAAGTCTTGTAAACTATCCAGATAAGAGTTCGCCATCCAAGTAGGTAATGTTTTTAAACAAGCCAAAAATGTAATGCCCTCTTTTAAACAGGTTTCATAAATGGCATCATAGTTCCAACTGCCGCTGCGTGTAGGACTAAATGTATAACTACCATGGCGATATTCTAATTTTTGCCAATCCATATAATTCCTAAAACCACTGAAGTATTTTACCGCATTTAAACGATTGGTATCAATACTAAAAGGGTCAATTAAAAGGCCAGAGAAATTCCATTCGTAGTCATTAATACCTAATAAATTTCCTAAAGGAATTTTTCTTTTTACTAGGGGATTATTGGGTTGAGGTGCGGTATAGTTACCATACAATTCAATATCTGATGGAAAGTCGTTGTCTGCAATTATTTGCAGATACATGATATTATTTGCCGGTGTATCTAATTTAAAAATATCAGGCCTTTCAGGATAAGGCCCAACCCATCTACCGTATTTTGTTCTAATTCCATTCAAATTTTCTCAGGTGGTACAGCATCAAATTCACATTGTTGGATGAATATGCAAATTAACCATGTTTAAAATTAATAGAGTCATTTTATTCACAAGTTGTTTTACGTATTTGTCAATATAATACTCGAGATTTTATTTTTTGGATGGTAAATCCCACAAGGCCAACTATAGTTATCTTCGTGAAAACGATAAATGCTCGAATATGCTTAATAATACTGCAATACGTTCCTTTATTATTCTATTTTTGGTTATGCATTTAATGATTGCCCCTAATCAATTATTTGCACAGAACACGGTGCCAAGCGGAAGTGCTGCTATTTATCAGCAAATACAAAAATTGCAAGTATTAGGAAGCGTACTCTATATTGCTGCTCACCCTGATGATGAAAATAATAGCTTACTGCCTTATTTAGCAAAGGAAAAAAAATACAGAACAGCCTATTTGAGTTTAACAAGAGGAGATGGTGGTCAAAATTTAATTGGACCAGAGCAAGGGGTAGAATTGGGGCTGATTAGAACACAGGAATTGTTGGCAGCCAGACAAATTGATGGATCTGAGCAATATTTTACAAGTGCTTATGAATTTGGATTCAGTAAAACAGCTAGTGAAACCTTGCAATATTGGGATAGAAGGAAAGTGTTGGCAGATATGGTTTGGGTGATTCGAAAATTTCAGCCAGATATTATCGTTAACCGATTTCCACCTGATGCAAGAGCAGGACATGGTCATCACACTTCTTCTGCAGTTCTTTCCATTGAAGCATTTAAGGCAGCTGCGGATTCAAATCAATTTTCTGAACAACTAAGCAAGGGTGTTAAAATATGGCAGGCTAAAAGATTGCTATGGAATACTTTTAATTTTGGCGGAGCAAATACTATCAGCGAAAATCAATTAAAAATTGATGCTGGAGTGTTTAATCCATTTCTTGGACAGAGTTACGGAGAAGTTGGGGGGGAAGCTAGAAGTATGCATAAGAGTCAAGGTGAGGGCAGACCAAGACGAAAAGGTCCCGTCTTTGAATATTTTGCAACTGTTGCAGGCGATTCAGCAAAAGTTGGGTTAATGGATGGTATTGTTACTGACTGGAGTAGAATTCCAACTGGCAGCAAAGCAATTAATGAGTTAATCAATAAAATTATTCAACAGTATAATTTTGTGCAGCCATCAGCCTCCATAAATGACTTGGTTCAATTGTACCAACAGATTAAATCGCTCTCTTATGATGGTGTTTGGAAAGAACAAAAACTACATGAAATAGAATTGCTTATTATAGCATGTTCAGGAATAGTAGTAGAGGCAACAACAGAAGCAGAATATGCGGTACCTGGTGAAAAATTGGGTATACAATTTTTAGTGAACAAAAGGAGTACAGTGCCTATTGTATTAAATAAGGTTCAACTTACAACTGCCAATAGTATTGAATATGATACGAGTATTAATAAACAATTACAAAGCAATACAAATTATACTATAAATTATTCCTATGCTGTTTCAATAGATCAGTCAGTTTCTCAGCCCTATTGGCTTGAAGCTCCAATGAAAGATATGGGTACTTTTGATGTTTCTCATGATGAGTTAATTGGAAACGCCAATTCAAAACCACCTTTTATTGCGCAATTCATCTTTACCATCAATGGAGTTGATTTTAACATTAGTGCACCCGTTCAATTCAAGTTTGTAGACTTAGTAAGGGGTGAAATTTTTCAGCCATTGAATGTGATACCAAGAGTGGTTATTGCATTAGACAAAAATGTTTTACTCACAAATATTAAAACACCCAATAAAAAAGATATTTCAGCTTCTACTATGTTATTACAGTTTAAAGCCAATTTTTCAGCAGCAGGGGTGCCAGTCATTATCAGCTTAAAAGATGGAGAAAAATATCTTTATTCAAAAGATACCGTAATGAATTTTAGTTCTGGAAGTATATATCCTTACTTTATTCATTTAAAGACTGCATTGGGTAAACAAAAGCCTGTAAATATAAATGCAGAACTAAAGTTTCAGCTGAATGGAAAGAATTATGCATATGATCAATTGCTCAAAACGATAAAATACGATCATATACCCTCCATTAATTATTTATACAAAGATCAAGCAACGATAATTGATGAACCAATTGTATCAATCCCCAAGAAGGTAGGTTATATTGTTGGTGCTGGAGATAAAGTGCCAGAAGCACTTTTGCAATTAGGTCATACTGTTGACCTATTACAAGAGGCAGATATAGTAGATGCAAAGTTGGCAGAGTATGATGTAGTTTTAGTGGGAATCAGGGCTTATAATATTCATGAATGGTTAACCAATAAGAATGAAGTAATGAATCGTTACATTCAACAAGGGGGTCATTTGATTGTGCAATATTTAAAGAGTAATTTGATAGGGAATAAAAGAGTAGCAGTAGGGCCTTATGATTTTGCAATATCAAATATTCGCGTAACAGAAGAAAAAGCACCTGTTCAATTGTTGCAACCAAATCATTCTTTCTTAGCGTTTCCTAATAAAATAAATAACAAAGACTTTGATAATTGGGTGCAAGAAAGAAGCACTTATCAAATGGAACCAGTAAAAGCACCTTATGAAGCAATATTGCAAATGAATGATACGAATGACAAACCTACTACTGGTAGTTTAGTAACTACAAAATATGGCAAGGGGAATTTTACTTATGTTAGCTTAGTATTATTCAGACAATTGCCTGCAGGAGTAGCCGGTAGCTATAAATTATTAGCCAATTTGTTATCATTGCCTCCCAATAAATAAATTATGCAGCCCAGGAAAAAAATTAGTTTTTTTATGATTGTTATCATTGGAGTGGTCATTGGTGTATTTTTAAAAAATGTAAAAGCAGGATTATTGATAGGATTGGCTTTGGGATTATTGGGTGGCGGGTTACTTAGTTCAAAATCAAAATGATGAAAGAAAAAATACCATTGTTCAAATCATGGAAAAGTTGGTACATATTTGTACTGCTGGTTTTGTTGGCCCAAATACTTTTTTTTGATTGGTTTACAAATCTATTTAAATGAGTACAGCTGACTGGGTCATTTTAATTATTACCCTCACAGGTATTATTGCTTATGGCGTTTACAAAAGCCGAACGAGTAAAGACATGGAAGGGTATTTTTTGAGTAATCGAAATATGCCTTGGTATATTGTGTTATTGAGTATCATGGGTACTCAAGCAAGTGCAATTACTTTTCTTTCGGCACCTGGTCAAGCTTTTACAGATGGAATGCGATTTGTACAATATTACTTTGGGATTCCAATTGCCATGGTAGTTTTGTGCATCACTTTTGTTCCATTATTCAGCAAGCTAAAAGTCATTACGGCTTATGAATATTTAGAACAACGCTTCGACTTAAAAACCAGGGTTTTTACATCTTCCCTTTTTCTATTGTCTAGAGGTCTTTCAACTGGCATAAGTATTTACGCTCCCTCCATCATTTTATCTTCTTTAATGGGTTGGGATATTTTTTATACCAATATTGTGATGGGGGGGATGTTGATTGTGTATACTGTTTCTGGTGGTGCAAAAGCGGTAGCTTATACCCAGCAATTGCAATTGACTATCATTTTTATTGGGATGTTTATAGCTGGATATTTAATTGTTTCCAACTTGCCAGAAAATGTTGGTTTTAGTGAAGCACTTGCAGTAAGTGGGGCTGCGGGAAAAATGAATGTAATTACAACGGGGTTTACCGAAAATGGATTTGATTGGAAAGATCGCTACAACTTAATCAGTGGAATTATTGGAGGCTTCTTTTTAGCGCTCTCTTATTTCGGTACTGATCAATCTCAAGTTGGTAGGTATTTAACTGCTAAGTCTGAACAAGAAAGTAAAATTGGCTTATTGATGAATGGGTTGGTTAAAGTACCCATGCAATTTTTTATTCTATTATTAGGCGCCTTATTATTTACTTTCTATCAGTTTAATCCATCACCTGTTTTCTTTAATAAAGCAGCAGAAGATAAAGCGCTATTAACACCATATAAGGATTCTCTTTTGCAGATAAAGTACCAGTTTGATGAACAACAAGCAACACAGCAAGCGCATAGCAAATTATTTCTATTGCAGCCAACTGCTGCAATAAAAGATAGTGTTGCAAAAGGAGCGGCTAAATTAACTGTAATTAAAAATGAATATAAAGCGGTTATAAAAAAAGCGGTACCGGGTTCTGATATAAATGATACCAACTATATATTCTTGCGTTTTGTGGTAGACTTTTTACCAAGTGGTTTGGTGGGATTATTGATTGCTATAATTTTTTTAGCAGCATGGGGTTCCATTGCCGCTGCGTTGAATTCTTTGGCTTCTTGTACAATGGTCGATTTTCATCAACGGTTTACTAAGAAAGAAAAATTAGCAGATACTGTTGCGCAAGATTTGAAAGAATATCGGTTGTCTAAATGGTACACTTTTTATTGGGGTATATTCTGTATTATCACCGCACAGTTTGCAACTGGAATGGGAAGTTTAATTGAAGCAGTAAATGTTTTGGGCTCTTTATTTTATGGGGTAATTCTTGGAATATTTCTGGTTGCATTTTACATGAAAAAAATTGGTGGAACTGCAGTATTTAGGGCAGCAGTGGTAGGAGAATTATTGGTTATTTTGTTATTCCTTTTAGATAAATACAATATCATTGGTCTTGGATTTTTATGGTTGAATGTAGCGGGAGCTTTGATTGTTGTATTGTTAAGTGTTTGTTTTTCTTTTTTCAAAAGATAAACGCTTATCTTCCTACTTAGATAAATAAACAATGAAGTCGTCTTTTCATATAGTGCCATGGGCAAATACTGCAACCATGTACGAAGTAAATATTCGTCAGTATACGCCTGAAGGAACTTTTAATGCGTTTGCAGAACATTTACCACGCCTAAAAGAAATGGGTATCAATTTACTGTGGTTAATGCCTATTACGCCAATTAGCAAACTCAATATGCAAGGAAGTTTAGGCAGTTACTATGCATGTAGCAGCTATACTGATATTAATCCTGAGTTTGGCACAAAAGATGATTTTAAAGCGTTGATTCAGCAAGCACATGAGCTGGGTTTTAAAGTTATCATTGATTGGGTTGCCAATCATACAGGCTGGGACCACCATTGGACCGTCGACCACCCTGAATGGATGATGAAAGATGCAGAAGGAAAGTTTACAGAGAAAAATGGATGGCATGATGTGATTGATTTGAATTTTGAAGTGCCCGAAATGCGCCATGAATTAATTAAAGCCATGCGATATTGGGTGAACGATTTTGATATTGATGGATTTAGGTGCGATATGGCCCATTTAGTGCCACTTGATTTTTGGCAACAAGCAAGACTTACTTGTGAACTAACCAAGCCTTTGTTTTGGTTGGCTGAATGCGAAGTGCAAGATTATCATCAGGTATTTGATGCAACATATTCTTGGTGGTGGATGCATGAAACTGGCAGGTATGCTAAAGCGCTTACTACATTGCATGAAGTAAGAAATGTATTACATGCATATTCGCAATATCCTCGCGGAGCTATTAAATTATTTTTCACTGCTAACCACGATGAAAATAGTTGGAATGGAACAGAATACGAAAAGTATGGCGTAGCTACTTTAGCATGGGCGGTATTTGCTTTTACCTGGCATGGGATGCCAATGGTATATAGTGGTCAAGAAAGCCCTAGTAAAAAACGATTAAAGTTCTTTGATAAAGATTTGATAGAGTGGAACCACCCTACTCAACTCCATTCTTTTTATCAAAAACTTTCCAATTTACGCGTCAATAATCCAGCAATCAATAAGGGCGAATCTTTTATTCTCCTTTCGGACAAAGACAATGAATTAATGGCTTTTTTTAGACGCAGTGGCAATCATATTGTGTTGGTGCTATTGAATGTTTCTACACAAAGTCGTTTAAAAATTCATGTTCACCATGAATGGTTAAAAGGAGATTTTAGAAATATTTTTTCAGGTTTAGTGTTTCACTTTAATCATAAAGAAGAATTTGAATTGCAAGCAGGAGAGTACCTGGTGTATGAGAAAATATAAAAAAAGCCCTGTAACTAAAGGTTGCAGGGCTTTTTATTAAGTCCAACTTTATAAATTATTACTCTTGGCTAATTTGAAGTGGGTAAGTATATCTTCCTTCAAATCCTGGATAAAATCCATCAATTCGGATAGTGCCAGATTTAATATTTGCTAAAGCAATTTTAAGTTCATCTACATTAATGATTTCTTTACCATTAATTCCAGTGATTACAAAACCATCTTCCATTCTGCTCTTGCTCAATAATCCAGTTCCTACTTTCTTAACTACTACACCGCCTGGTACGTCGTTGGCAGCAGCAACTTTCTTATCTAAGTTTACTAATTCTCCACCTAGTTTTTCAATGATGCTACTATTTCTAACGATATCAGTATTTCCCGCTTTATTTTTCAACGTAATGGTAACAGTGTTTTCTTTTCCTGCACGTTTGTATTGAACGGTAACTTTATCACCTGGTTTGTAACGAGCAACTTGCTCTTGTAATTCAGGTCCTGTTGCAATAACAACTCCTTGTATTTTAGTGATGATATCACC
Source organism: Sediminibacterium sp. (assembly GCA_040403845.1). Lineage (GTDB taxonomy): Bacteria > Bacteroidota > Bacteroidia > Chitinophagales > Chitinophagaceae > Sediminibacterium. The sequence goes on along the minus strand of JBBAJU010000034.1, from coordinate 13,566 downwards.
CTTCTTTAAGCCCGCACTTGCTGCAGCACCGCCTTCAGGGGTGTCTGTAATTAATACCCCTTCACCTTCTTTGTATGCAGTTCCCAGTTCTTTTTCTAGTTCACGTTTTGCTTCGTCAGTCAAATTTTCTTTTGGATAACTGATGCCGATGAATGCACGTTGAACGGTTCCGAATTTTACAATATCAGTTACAATTTTCTTCACCATATTTACTGGGATAGCGTATGAATATCCTGCGTATGATCCAGTAGGAGAGGCAATGGCAGAGTTGATTCCCACCAATTCTCCATTGGTATTGATTAATGCACCACCACTATTACCAGGGTTTACCGCAGCATCGGTTTGAATAAAGGATTCAACCGGATTGGCACCTTGCCTTCCATTAATGTCAATAGACCTTGCTTTTGCGCTAATGATTCCAGCTGTTACAGTTACGTCTAAGCTAAATGGATATCCGATTGCTAACACCCACTGACCTAATTTAGCTTCATCGCTATTGCCGTAAACAATATAGGGAAATGTCTTTCCTTCAATTTTAATTACAGCTAAATCACTATTGGGGTCTTGCCCTACTAAAGTAGCTTTGTAAGATTTTTTATTGGCAAGGGTGACGTTAATTTCATCTGCGCCGTCAATCACGTGATTATTGGTAACAATATAGCCATCTTCTGTAATAATGACTCCACTACCACTTGCCCTTTGCTCGGGTTGAACCCTTGGTCCACCAAAAAAATCACCAAAATCGTCTCCAAACATATCCGCAAATGGATTTCTTTGTTGACGCTGGTTGCTGCTGATTTGTTTGGCTTTTGTTCTTGTTTTGATATGCACCACCGCAGGAGTACCTGTAGTAGCTGCAGCTGTAAAATCAATTGAACCAGCTGCAGCATTATTGGGGCTACCCAAAAATCCTGCATAGTTGACGGGTAATCTACCCGGTTCTTGTACACCTGCTTGCTGGTTCTCTACGAATTTACCGTAGCCCCACACACTGGCGAGGGCGGTAGTGGCGCTGATGCCCACAATCACTAAACCATTTTTCCAATTCATATGATCTGTTGTTTTTTAATAATGACTCAATTTACATGCCTTTTCAATAGCAAATAAACAAAGCTGTTTAATTGACAGTTCTCCAATGGTACCATTTAACAAATGTTTTGGGAAAAATGTCATTTTGTAAGTCCTTTTAAGAACGCCATCGTATCAACACCATCCGCATAGTCGGTTAACTGTGGTTGCTGAGCGGCCCCAAAAGGTATCAGCCCTGATCCCACAATACATTGAATAGACTCATCCTTTTTTAATTGGTTTAATATTTCTGCATGATCACTATAAAAAGCATAATGCAACTGACTTACTGGAGAAAATGGGGAAGGGTTTTCTGTTAAAATAACAGTGTCGTTATTCATATAGTATTTTCCCCCCATGATTAACAAAGCCAAATGGTAATCAAAATTATGCTTGTATTTATGGTAATCAATAAACTCAGGATACTTTTTCAAGGCGTTCAATAATGGAACAAAATCGTATTCATTGGGCACATATACTTGAGTAACATTTCTGCAACCTAGTCCAAAATATTGCAACACATCATCTGCTAGTAAACTCAATGTTTCTGGGCTTTCTGAGCCATCTAGTAAGGCTACGGAGGTTCTATTCCTTCTAATAATATGCGGATACTTTCCAAAGTAATAATCAAAATACCTACTAGAATTATTGCTTCCAGTTGCTATATAAGCATCTAATCCATTTAGCCTATCCGCAAATGAAATCCAATTTTGTACCCTTACGTCCCATTCGTACATTTTTTTGACCAAATGTTTTATGAGCACTTCGTCTTTCGAAGAAACTTTCACCACCGCATAATGTCCAGCAATAAAGACACAAAGCAAATCGTGAAATCCGACTAAGGGGATATTTCCAGCCATTACAATGCCTATTTGTAAAGGGTGGATTGGAGTCTCCGATACTTGGTATTTTGCCGCCCAATCATTTAACAGCTGTTCTTGCAGAAAATGTTCGGCAATATTTTGGGTTGCCGATTCAATAAATTCTGGCACAAACCACTGATTTTGGTTGTAGGCCCTTTCTTTAATGGCTAACCATTCCGGGTCATTGCTGTTGATATATTGGCCTAAACGGCATAATAATTCAATTCGTTCTTGTAAAATCATTTGTCAACCGTATTTTTGGTACTGCAAATGTAATTTCACTAACTCAACAAACCCATTTTGTATGGCAATCAAAATAACAGAAGAATGCATTAATTGTGGCGCATGCGAGCCAGAATGTCCAAATAACGCTATTTATGAAGGTGGAGTTGAATGGGCTATTGCTGACGGAACCACCATTAAAGGGGGTTTTCAGCTCATGGATGGGACTACTGTAGAAGCAGATAAGCGTTTTGAGCCCATTAGTTTAGACACTTATTACATTACTCCAAATAAATGTACTGAGTGCCAAGGTTTTCATGAAGAACCCCAGTGTGCAGCAGTTTGTCCTGTCGATTGTTGCGTTCCAGATGAGTTATATCAGGAAACGGTGGAGGAACTAATGGCTAAGAAAGCAAAAATGCATATTTAACAAGCTCAACCTAATTCATGAAGCGCAAAGTAGCATTGGTCACAGGTGGACTGAGTGGGGAAGCCCAAATAAGTTATAAAAGTGCCATCACGGTAGGTAATAATGTTGATCGTTCAAAGTATGATTTATACAAAATTGATATTAACGCCCATGGCTGGTGGTACGAAAATGCTGCAGGGGAGCGGTCATTCGTAAATCGAGATGATTTTTCTATTGTTGATAATGGAAATCATATACACTTTGATGTTGCACTAATGTGCATTCACGGTACGCCTGGCGAAGATGGGAAATTGCAAGGTTACTTTGATATGTTGGGTATTCCATATACCAGTTGTGATGCGGCTACTTCAGCGTTAACCATGAATAAGCGTTACACTGTTGCGGTTGCTGCTTTTGGTGGCATTCATGTAGCTAAGTCGATGCACTTGTTTAGTCATACTCCAATAAGTGCAGAAGCAATTTTAGCGCAACTTAGCTTGCCTTTGTTTGTAAAACCCAATAATGGAGGTAGCAGCATAGGCATGAGCAAAGTAAATACTGCTGAAGAATTAGCTCCAGCTTTAATCAAAGCATTTAAAGAAGACCATCAAATTTTAGTAGAAGAATTTATTAGTGGTAGAGAATTCACGATTGGTGTATTTAAACAAGGGAGCACCATTTCTGTATTACCTATTACCGAAATAAGTACGCAAAATGAGTTCTTTGATTTTGAAGCCAAGTATCAAGGAAAAAGTATAGAAACCACTCCTGCACAATTAGATGATACTATGAAACAGCATCTTTCTGACGCTGCCAAAAGAGTATATGAGATTTTTAACTGCAGGGGAGTTGTGAGAATTGATTTCATTTATGATACCCATCAACAAAAGCCTTTTATGCTAGAAGTTAATACAGTTCCGGGGCAAAGTGAAGCGTCTGTGATACCTCAACAAGTAAGAGCGATGGGGATGCCCTTAACTGATTTTTATTCTGCAGTAATTGAGCAAGCATTTCATTAATTTTATTTTTTATTTAGGTTTTTCATTTTCTTAAATTATTATAGTGTTCAAATTCATTACTGATAAGCCACTCTGGGTAAATATTTTAACTGGCATAGGATTGATTCTTATGTTGATTTTATTATTTTTTGGCTCTTTAGATTGGATAACAGGCTATGGGAAATTTGAAAAAGTGCCCAATATAACTGGTCAGCATATTTTAGCTGCGCAAAAAATCTTAGAAGATCAAGGCTTTGAAGTGGTTATTCAGGATTCTGTATATATTGATACTGTTGCAAAGCAAGCCGTAATTAGGCAATCTCCTGAAGCAGATGCAGTTGTTAAAACAGGAAGAGCAATTTATTTAACCTTAAATCGAACCATACCCCCTCAAGTTGAAATGCCCAACTTAGCCGGTTTTTCAATTCGAAGTGCCGAAATGTACTTGCAAAGCCTTGGCTTAAAATTGGGTTTTGTAACATATAAACCAGATATTGCTCGCAATGCTGTATTGGAACAATTGATTAATAGCACACCTATTAAGCCTGGTGAAAAAATTCCCATTGGTACTGTCATCAATTTAGTATTAGGAAGTGGAGTTGGAGACGATGAAACAGATGTTCCCGATTTAATTGGTCTTACGCTTGATCAGGCAAGATCTACTTTATCCTCATTAAATATTAATATAGGGTCTATTCTAGCAAATGGCGCCATTAAAGATTCAGCAGCAGCATTTGTGATTAAACAAAATCCCCCATTATTCAGTGAAGTGCCTGGGGCCGATGGAAATCCAGCGAGGAACAAAATAAGACAGGGGCAGATAATTGATTTATACATTAGTGAACAAGCGCCTATTAAAGACACTAGTTTTCATAACTCCAATAATTAAATACCATGCAAACGATTACAGTTGAAGAATTAAAAGCAAAATTAGACGGTGGAGAGCTTATTCATTTAGTGGATGTAAGGGAAGCTCATGAAAGAGCAGATTTTAATATTGGGGGCTTACATCTACCATTAGGCAATATTCAAACAATGCAAATTGATGAGTTAGAAGAATGGAAAAATGAACCCATCTACATTTATTGCAGAAGTGGTAATAGAAGCGGGCAAGCTTGCTTAATTTTAGAAACTGCAGGTTTCAGTAATTTGATCAATGTTACAGGCGGAATGTTAGCTTGGCAAAATCAAATTAAACTTTAATATAAATTAACATTCATTTAAGACGCCCCAACTTGGTTTGCCAAGTATTGGGGCTTTTTTTGTCTTCAAATTCATAACTATGTTTCGTTTTTGTTTAGTAAGCTTGTTTTTATGCTTGTTTAACTTCGATGGATTTTCTACTGAAATATCTGGCACAATCAGGTCTGCAATAAATAATGACCCACTGCCTTTTTCCTCTGTTTTAGTAAAAGGCAGCACAAAGGGGGCTTCTGCAAACAACAATGGGTTTTATACGATTTCTCTAGATCCCGGAAATTATGTATTGGTATTTCAATACATCGGTTATCAAACAGTAGAGCAAACAATTACAGTTACAAAAACGCCGCAAAAACTTGATATTTTGTTAGCAAGAAGAGATTATCAATTAAATGAAGTGGTAGTTAAAACAGGCGGAGAAGATCCTGCATATGGAATTATTAGAAATGCAATAGCAAAAAGATCAACTCATTTAAAGGAAATTAAAAAATACACAACTGAAGTCTATATTAAAGGCCAGTTACAATTGAGAAATTATCCCAAAACTTTTATGGGACAGAAAGTTGATTTTGAAGATGGAGATACAAGTAAAAGAAAAATCTTGCTTTTATCTGAAACCGTTGCAAAGTATTCAGTGAATGAACCGAATGAAAGAAAAGTAGAAGTTATTTCTACAAAAGTGAGTGGCAGAAGTGATGGGTTTGGATTCAGCAATCCACAAATTATATCCTTTTATGAGAATAATATTTCTTTAGGAAGTGGATTGAATCCAAGAGGATTTATATCGCCAATTGCTGATAATGCTTTAAATTTTTACAAGTATAAATTTGAAGGAACTTTTTATGAATTTGGAAAAGAGATTAGTAGAATTAAAGTAACACCCAAAAGGGCTTATGAACCACTTTTTACAGGGTATATTCATATCACAGAGAATGATTGGCACGTTCAAAGTGTTGATTTGAAATTATTACGTCAACAACAGATGCAGTTGTTAGATACATTAACGATTCAGCAACAATATATTCCACTAGAAAAGTATTGGGTTATCAAGCAACAGGTGATTTATCCTAGTGGGAAATTTTTTGGGTTTGATTTTTTTGGAAGCTTTTTACAAGTATATGATCAGTTTAATATTTCGCCTAATTTTAAACCAAAGTACTTTAATAATACTGTTCTTAAATTCAATGATAGTTCTAATAAAAAAACAATGGCTTATTGGGACAGTATAAGACCATTACCTCTTTTATTAGAAGAGATAAAGGATTATAAGAAAAAAGATAGCTTAGAAAAAGTAAGAGAATCACCGGCTTATTTAGATTCTCTAGATAAGATTAGAAATAAATTTACCATTGGTAATTTGTTGCTTACTGGGAAGTTCTTTAGTAAAAGAAAAACCAAAACCAGCTTGACTATCGAGCCGTTAATTAATACCATTAATTTCAATACGGTAGAAGGGGGTGTGATTAATTTAGCGCCGCAATGGCGAAAGGAAATGGAGGGCAGAAAGTCATTAACCATCACACCAGAGTTACGTTATGGGTTTGCTAATAAACATTTTAATCCCTCATTAACGGTTAATTATACTTTTGGGAAAAAGTATATACAGTCTTTTAATTTTTCTGGTGGGAAAAAAGTTTTTCAATTTAATAATGCAGCTCCTATTAGTGAGTTTATTAATAGTTATTACACTTTACAGCGCCAACAAAATTTTTTAAAAATATATGAAGCCGACTTCTTTAGGTTAAACTACAATGCAGGTATTGGGAATGGGCTCAACTTTTCAGCTGCAATTCAATTCCAAGATCGAAAAGCATTGGAAAATTTAAATGATATCGCTTTTTGGAAGGATGTACCCAATAGAGATTTTACTCCCAATCATCCGTCAGCCTTTGGAACTGGCCCAATGCAACGTCACCAGGCTTTCATTGTTAGTGCTGGATTGTCTTGGTTGCCTGGTGCCAAATATGTAGAGTATCCTAATAGAAAAGTAAATATTGGATCGGGTTATCCTACTTTTAATTTATCTCTTACAAAAGCTTTTGCGGGGATTTTTGGTTCCGACGCTAATTACACCAAATGGAGACTGAGTATTTCTGACGATGTAGATTTAAAATTAGCGGGAGAATTAAAATATGCTTTTGTGGCAGGGGGATTTTTGCAAAGGAATAAGATTTTTGAACCCGATCAAATTCATTTCTTAGGCAATCAGGTTCTATTCGCTAGTGCTTTTACTCGTTCCTTTCAATTAGCGCCTTATTATCAATTTAGCAATACTGCATCTTTATATGGTACAGCACATATTGAATATCATCTAAATGGTTTACTTACCAATAAAATTCCAGGGTTTAAAAAATTGAATTGGTTTTTAGTAACGGGTGCAAATTCATTGTTGCTAGAAAAGGGTAAATATTATTTAGAATATTTCGTAGGGTTAGAGAATATCTTTAAAGTGATTCGGGTTGATTATATCCGCTCCATTGAACAGGGGGGTATCACTAATTCGGGTATAAGGCTTGCCTTGCCATTTGCAAGATAATTTGTAATTTTGTAATGAATTTTGGCTGCCCTGCAAGCAGCTCCATTTTTAATCGGAACATAGCAATTGCTATGTCTAAAATTTATTTTATGGCAGTATTGCACAATCGCGTCTCCAATCTGGAGCTGAAAGAGCGTTTAATGAAAGAAACGTTCAAGCGAACCACTATCAGCTTTTATCGATATTTCCCAATTCAAAATCCTCAGGAATTTAGAGATAGTTTATATAAGCGCCTTAGTGAATTTCAAGTATTTGGGAGAATCTATATTGCTAAAGAGGGAATTAACGCGCAAATAAGTGTTCCAGCACATTATATGGACGATTTTAAATTAATCATGGATTCAATTCCAGGGTTAAACAATTTGCGCTTAAATATTGCAGTAGAAGATCCGATGGGTTTGAACGACCCCTTACTACAAGGAAAAAGTTTCTGGGTATTGAAAATTAAAGTCCGCGAAAAAATAGTTGCAGATGGTATTGATGATCCTGATTTTTCTATGGAGAAAAAAGGAAAGTACCTGAATGCTATTCAGATGAATGAAATGCTCAACGATCCAAATACCATCGTGATTGATATGCGCAATCATTATGAGTATGAAGTGGGCCATTTTGCAAATGCATTGGAAATACCGTCTGACACTTTTAGAGAACAATTACCCATGGCTGTTGATATGCTTCAAGGAAAAGAAGATAAGAATGTGGTCATGTATTGTACAGGGGGCATTCGTTGTGAAAAAGCAAGTGCATATATGTTGCACCAAGGATTCGAAAATGTATACCATTTAGAAGGTGGAATTATTCATTACGCCAATGAAATTAAGCGCCAGCAATTAGAACCTAAGTTTATTGGGAAAAATTTTGTGTTTGACGATCGCTTGGGCGAACGTATTACTCCAGATATCATTGCACACTGTCATCAATGTGGTGCAGTATGTGATACCCACACCAATTGTAAGAATGATGGGTGTCATTTATTATTTATCCAATGCGAAAACTGTGCAGAACAATTCGAGGGTTGTTGTAGTACAGAATGCAAAGACACTATTCATATGCCTGCGGAGCGACAAGCACAAATAAGAAAAGGTATTGATAAAGGGCAAAATATTTTCAATAAAAGCAGCGCAAGAATACGACCTCGTTTGGATAAAATTGTACAAGCTAAAAAAGGTGCAGGCAGCCCAATTTAATTTAAAGGGCTGCTATTTTTTCTAATGCTTTATTAATGGCCAAAAAAGTAGTTTCTTCTGTTAGGTCTTCTGCTACAAAAGTTTCTCCAATTACTTTTTCGTACAATTCAATATACCTTTTACTGATGGTATCTACCCATTCATCTGACATTGTTGGTACCACTTGACCCTCTTTGCCCATGAAGTTGTTGGCAATAAGCCATTCACGTACAAATTCTTTGCTTAATTGTTTTTGTCTTTCCCCTTTTACTTGACGCTCTTCAAAATGGTCTGAATAGAAATACCTAGAGGAATCTGGGGTATGTATTTCATCCATTAAATAGATGGTTCCATTTAATTTGCCAAATTCATATTTCGTATCTGCCAATATAAGTCCTCTTTCGGCTGCAATTTGTTTGCCTCTTTCAAATAAAGCCCTTGAGTATTTTTCTAGTATTGCCCACTCTTCGGCGGTTGCTAATCCCCCCTTAATAATTTCTTCTTTTGAAATATCTTCGTCGTGGCCTTCAGCTGCTTTGGTAGAAGGTGTAATTAATGGGGTTGGAAAGAAGTCGTTTTCTTTTAATCCTTCGGGCATTTCAACGCCACAAATGGTTCTTTGGCCAGATTGGTAAGTCCTCCAAGCATGCCCTACTAAATTTCCCCTAACCACCATTTCGATTTTGAATGGCTCACATTTTTGTCCTATTGAAACATTGGGGGCCGGACAGCTATTTAACCAATTTGGACAAATATCAGCAGTTTTTTGTAGCATATATGCCGCTATTTGATTTAAAACCTGTCCCTTATATGGTATTGTGCGAGGTAAAATAACGTCAAATGCCGAGATTCGATCGCTTGCTACCATTACAAGCCAGTTAGCTCCTATAGAATAAACATCTCTTACTTTTCCTTTGTAAAAACCAGTTTGTTGGGGAAATTGATACTGTGCCATTGGCCAAAATTAATTATCCAGCTCCCTAAAACCTACCTTACTCCTTAAATTTTGTCCACAATAACTTCATCCATCTGATAAATTAAATTTTTACAAGTACTTAACATATACTATTTTGCCATACAATTCAAACTAAAATTGCCATTATGAGAAGACTATTAACCCATTTCGGTCTGTCTTTCTTTGCGCTTTTATTGAGTATTTCAGTAATGGCTCAACAGACAACCGTTTCAGGCAGTGTTAAGAACGGAAAAACAAAAGAAGCTTTATCTGCTGTTTCAATTTCTGTGAAAGGAGGTGCCGCTGGTACATACACAGATGACAAAGGGAATTTCAAGTTCTCCACTGTTCAGAAACTCCCATTTACCTTAGTTATTTCATCTGTAGGTTATGCTGCAAAAGAAATAGCAATAAAGGATAACAACCAAAATGTAGTTGTAGAACTAGAAACTGCATTTACTTTAGGAGATGAGATAGTAGTATCCGCTTCAAGAGTACCTGAAAGAATATTAGAATCTCCTGTATCTATCGAAAGAATTAGTGCAGCTGCTATTCGTAATACTCCTGCAGCTAATTACTACGATATGATCGCTAGCTTAAAAGGGGTAGACGTTGTTTCTGCCAGTTTAACTTTTACTAGTATAGGTACTCGTGGTTTTAATAGCAGTGGTAACACTCGTTTAAACCAGATTGTTGATGGTATGGATAACCAAGCTCCAGGTTTAAATTTTGCGGTTGGTAACGTAATTGGTTTAACAGAATTAGATGTTGATAACATTGAATTATTGCAAGGTGCATCTTCTGCATTATATGGCCCAGGTGGTACCAATGGTACATTGTTAATCAACAGTAAGAACCCTTTCAAATATCAAGGGTTGAGTTTCCAGATTAAATCTGGTATTAACCATGTTGATGGATCTCAGCGTCCTAGATCTCCATACTACGATTGGAGTGTTCGTTATGCAAAAAAGATCAATGATAAGTGGGCTTACAAAATGAACTTACAGTTTTTGCAAGCACAGGATTGGTTAGCTAATAATAATGGGAACTATTTAAGAGCTCCTCTTTCAGCTGGTCCTAACGGGAATGTTATTCCTGGAACTCGCTTGTCAGATCCTAACTACGACGGTATCAACACGTATGGTGATGAAACCAACGCTGATTTACGTGGAGCTTTCGGAGGTGTAATTGCTGGTAATCCTTTCTTAGGTTTATTACCAGTAGGAACTTTTCCTGGAATTACCTCTCCAATTCCAATTCCTTCTTCAGCTGTTTTAGGATCATTTGCTAACTCTCCATTATTTGTTTCAAGAACAGGATACAATGAAAATCAAGTAGTTGATCCAACAACTTTGAATGTGAAATTAAGTGGTGCATTACATTACAAAATTTCTGATAAGGTTGAAGCAATTGCTGCTGCTTATTGGGGAACAGGAAATACTGTATACACAGGAAGCGATCGTTATGCGTTGAAAGATCTTGTAATGGGACAATACAAACTAGAATTAAAAGCAAAAAACTGGTATGTAAGAGCATTCACAACTCGTGAAAATTCGGGTGGATCATTTAACTCAACTATTGCTGCTCGTTTATTCAATGAAGCTTGGAAGCCTAGTGCTACACAATGGTTCCCTCAGTTTGTAGGAGCCGCCGTGGGTAGTCCTACTAGTGGTGCTGTTGGTACTTATATAGGGGCACTTGCTTCTGGCTATGCTGCTGGTTTAGGTGCTGGTTTAACGCCTTCAGCCGCTATGGCTGCTGCTCAGGCTGCTGCTCCTGGTATAGTTTCAGCGAACAGAATGAATATTTTAAATGCTGCAAGAAATGTTGCTGATGCTGGAAGACCTACCGGATTTATCGGTAATAACCCATTATTCCAACAAATTGCTGGAACCCCAATTTCTCAGGGTGGTGGTTTGTTTTTAGATAGAACTACCCTAAAAAGTATCGAAGGCCAGTACAATTTATCTGATGATTTAGGCCTAACAGAAAAAGGAACTGATGTAATGATTGGTGGTAATTTCCGTCAATTCAGCCTTAATTCTCAAGGTACATTGTTTGCTGATACTGCAGGTCCTATCAATATTAATGAAATGGGTGCTTATTTGCAGATTTCTCAAAAAATGTTTGGAGATCGTTTAAAGATCACTGCTTCTGGTCGTTACGACAAGAATACCAACTTTAAAGGTCGCTTTACACCAAGAGTTTCTGCTGTAATCAAACTAGCACAGGATCATAATTTACGTTTCTCTTATCAAACAGCTTATCGTTTCCCTACTACACAAAATCAGTGGATCAACTTACTTGTTGGTGGTGGTACACGTTTGATGGGAGGTTTGCCTGAATTAAGAGATTTCTATAATTTCAATGGTAACCCAGCGTACACATTAGCCAGTGTTCAAGCATTCGGTGCAAGTGCATTAGCAGGTGCTCCAAACCCTGGATTATTGCAACAGCAACAATTTGGTGAGTTTAAACCAGAGTCTACTACTTCATTTGAAGTTGGTTATAAGGGCTTAATTGGAAAGCGTTTATTAATTGACGTATATGCTTACCAAGCTCGTTACAGAGATTTCTTAAGTGGAGTAACTGTAATTCAAGCGAGAGCAGGATTACCTCCTAGCCCATTGAATGTATTAAATGCGAATACTAGAATTGCTTATAGCATTTCTGTAAACGCTCCAGGTACTGTAGATGTAAAAGGTTGGGGTGCTTCTTTGGAATATTTATTGCCTAAGAACTTCTCTGTGAATGCTAACTTATATTCTGATGTAATTGGTGAATTACCTGTTGGATTTGTTTCTTATTTCAACACACCTAAGTACCGTTTCAATGCAGGTTTTGCTAATAACGGCTTTGGTAAAGACAACAGATTTGGATTTAATGTTACTTACAGATGGGTAGATAGCTTTATCTATGAAGGTACATTTGCGGTAGGAGAAGTTCCTTCTTATTCTACAATGGATGCAATGATTAGCTACAAATTACCTGCGGTTAAATCTCTAATTAAAGTTGGTGGTACCAATATCTTCAATAAATACTATACCAATGGTTTTGGTAACGTACAAATTGGAGGCTTATATTATGTAAGCTTTGGTTGGAATGTATTTTAACTAGTGGTTCCAAAATATAAATACCCCTCTTGAGTAAAACTCGGGAGGGGTTTTTTGATTTATATGGGTTTATCTTCTATTTTTGTGCACATTTTAAAATAACTGATTATGCGTTCAATAGCGTTTAGAGAAGCCCTTCGGGAAGCAATGAGTGAAGAAATGAGAAGAGACGAGAAAGTCTTTTTAATGGGAGAGGAAGTGGCGCAATACAATGGTGCGTATAAAGTAAGTCAGGGCATGTTGGCAGAGTTTGGCGATAAGCGTGTAATTGACACACCTATTGCAGAACTTGGTTTTACTGCAGTTGCAGTTGGTGCCGCACAAAATGGGCTTAGACCTATTGTAGAATTTATGACTTGGAACTTTGCGGTTTTAGCGATGGATCAAATACTCAACACCGCTTCTAAAATGTTAGCAATGAGTGGTGGCCAAATTGGTTGTCCAATTGTATTTAGAGGGCCTAATGGTAGTGCAGGACAATTGGGTGCTCAGCACTCAACAGCTTTTGAAAGTTATTATGCAAATATTCCTGGTTTAAAAGTGGTTTCTCCTTCTAATGGATACGATGCAAAGGGTCTCCTAAAGCAAGCAATCCGTTTTGAAGAAGATCCAGTAATGTTCATGGAAAGCGAAGTGATGTATGGAGACAAATCAGATGTTCCAGATGAAGAGTACTATATTCCATTAGGCAAAGCGGATGTAAAAAGACAGGGTAAAGATGTAACCATTGTTTCTTTCAATAAAATGATGAAAGTTGCATTAGGTGCTGCTGAAGAATTAGCAAAAGAAGGTGTTAGTGCCGAAGTCATTGATTTAAGAACCATTCGACCATTAGATTGGATGACTATACTTGAAAGTGTTAAAAAAACCAATCGTTTGGTTATTGTAGAAGAACAATGGCCATTTGCTTCTATTTCTTCTGAAATTAGTTATCGTATTCAAAAAGAAGGATTCGATTATTTAGATGCTCCTATTAGAAGAATTACCAGTGCTGATGCACCTATGCACTATGCACCAAACTTAACGGCTTTAGCCA
>JBBAJU010000033.1:0-22386 GCA_040403845.1 Sediminibacterium sp. | reverse complement strand
CAGATACAAATTCATCTTCTGGATTTTGCTTTTTAACCCCAAACAATTGGAAGCCCTTTTCTATTTTGGCGCTCACTTTCAATTGTACCAAACTATCGTTGGTTCTCTGGGTAGAAAAAAGAAATTGCACAGGTATTTTCTCCTGTGCAATAGTAGCATTCGCCAGCAAGAACATTGCCAGCAGCGTAAATATTTTTCTCATATTACAATAGCTTAATATCAAATTGCTTTTTGGTAGGTGGCAAACATTGTTCGTCGTCGCAAACCATATAGTTTACATAACCAGCCATATTGGTTTTAATACCCGGCTTTACTTTTACTTGTTGCGTGTACACTACTTTACCACTAAAAAACTGTACTTCCATTCCAAAAATCTTGTCGTTGATTTTTTCTAACTTTCCAGTTTCTTTAGTTGTGCCAATCTTTTTTACCAACGGATTATTATTGAATACTACTTTGGTTGGAACAGGTCCACCAGTTGGCATATTTTGCGAATACATATGCCAAGGTTTGGGCACATTTGCCGTAATCACTAATTCATAGGTATCTGCGTTTTTTTTCTTGGCTTCAAAAGTCCATGCGACTGGATCTTTAATTTGAGCACCTGCCAACTGTGTAAAGCAGCTTATAAAAACTAAAAAAAATAATTTTTTCATAGGATGATGATTGCCTTATTGAATCGATAATAGTTCAAATACTTTTAACCCATCTAGGTTATTTAATGCAGCAGATGTTGCTCGTTCTGGGTGAGGCATCATTCCAAAAACATTGTTTCCCTTATTCCTGATTCCTGCAATATTTCGAGCTGCTCCATTCGGATTAGCACTTGATACAATATTTCCATTTTCATCTGAGTACTTGAATAAAATCTGGTTGTTTTGTTCCAAATCATTCAAGGTTGCTTCGTCTGCATAAAAACGGCCATCTCCATGAGCAATAGGAATTTTTAATGCTCCTGTAGCAGGATTCGTAATAAAAACATTTTTACAAATAAATTGCTGATTGGCATTTTGAAGTAAAACGCCAGGCAATAACCCACTTTCACATAAAATTTGAAAGCCATTACATACACCCAACACTTTTCCGCCCTTATTAGCAAATTCGATTACCGATTGCATCATTGGACTAAAGCGTGCAATAGCTCCGCAACGCAGATAATCTCCATAAGAGAACCCCCCAGGTAACACAATACAGTCTTCAGTGGAAAAAGCAGACAAGTCTTTGTCTTTATGCCAAAGCATGATAACTTCTTTATTTAAATCTTGCTGCAAAGCGTCTTGCATATCCCTGTCGCAGTTAGACCCCGGGAAAACGACCACTCCTAACTTCATGTGCTAATTGTTTAAGACACAAAGGTACAATCCAGAAACAGAAAGAATGCCTAAAATTTGACCAAATACCAATTATTATACGCAATTATCCCCAATAAGATAAAAAAGAGCAGATTGGGGAATAATAATCTTTTAGGATAAGAGAAAGAAGACGATACAAATGAAGTAAAGGGGACCAAACATAAAATTGTAGAACCTAATCCTCCTTTTAAAAAAATAAAGGGTACGGCAGATAAAATAAAACTCATCACCAATAACGTAGCCCAATTTTTTCTCATTTGAATAATCAATCTGCTATTAAACTTTTGCCAATAAAAAAGACCAGCCAATAATGAAAAAGCCAATCCTATTAATCCAGCAATTTCTGCGTTATTCAACTTTTGAACAGGCAGTCCAATCATAAGGTCGGGTACAAAATCGTTCAATCGAACGAGCTGATTGGTCAAGTATAGCCAAGCAGTTAAAAAATAAAAGGGTATTATCATCCCCATTAATAGTGTGAACCATTCCTGCAATTTAAAAGGACGCATAATGGCTAATGCAAATAAAACCACCAAAACCATGGTGGCTGTTGGATGGTAACATAAAATGGTAGCAGAAACAAGTAACCCAATATTGAACAATAAGGTTTTAGGAGAGGGATGATTATAGAGTCGAGTGAATTTGATATAAATCCAAATCAACGCATAATTAGCTAATAAAGCTGGTGTGATTGCAGCCCATTGAGGCAACAAACCAGTCAACAGAATATAAGTCATTGCAACAGTATATCCCGAACCAGGAAACATCTTTTGCTCTGCTAGTAAAAAATTAAGCCTTATTGCTTGCGTTAAAATGATGATTAAGTAAACTAAAAAAATTGCCGAACCAAGTATGGCTTTAAGATATCGATTCATGAAAAAAGAAAAATATCCATCCTGATCTTGGGCAACTAAGGGTAAGGAAATACTAAAGCCATGTGCATGCACAGCTATGCTGAGCAGCACTAAAAAGACTATATTTACTAATGACCTATCTCTAAATAAAAATACCACAGTACTGCAAATTAATAATCAATTTTGGCAAAACAGGTATATCCCCTATACATGCAAGGTATGATGGCCTGACGAGATCCAGTTTGTTTTGCGTGTTTAGGCATAAAATCATATCCTCTTTCTAAATTTTTAATGGTGGGATTTCGATCTATTTGACCTTTTGGAGACATCGATTGATCCGTTAAGATATTGCTTCTTTTGTCTTGTACATTAAATAAGAACCTGAGCTGGTCGCCTGAATTGATTAAACCATACCCAATATAATTGTCGGTATTATCATCATATTGCGTTTTACGGATCACATTACTCCATTCCATTTTCCCATCTGGTTCAAATGAAACAATGGCAACATTGTCCGAAAAATATCTGGTAACATTATTTGGCCCCATGGTATTCATTCCCCAAGGGCCCCATGGATTGGCAAATCCCATCCCAAATCCCCCCATCCCAAATCCCCCCATACCAAAACCTCCCATACCGCCAAATCCTGAATTAAAAAAGGGGGAACTATTCATCATATCCCAACGATTAAAAGTATTACCCCTAGAACTCAAATAAGCTGATTCGGCAATCATCATAAATCCGCCATCTCTGCGCAAAATCAAGTTTTTTAGATAAAACTCGTTGAAAGCTGTTTTTAAAGAACCTTCTCCACGCACATCGGCTCTGAATTCATCAGAAAAAACGGTGGTTGCATTCAATAGCTCTATTCCAGTTTGTTTATCCCAAAGGGTGTAATACAAACCATCAATATTTCCCCTTTTCTGCTTGCTAAAAAAAGAAGTGATTAAAATTTTCTTATTGAGATTGTCTATTTTAATTCGAGTATCGTCTAAGAATAAGTTTTTTACTTTTACTTCACTTACAGTGGGATTAATGCTGCCTAATGACTTTACCACTAAACTGACTTTATTGACGCTTTCATTTTGGGCAGCACTAGATTCTCTCAAAAAAACCAATGTTCCTTCATTGTCTAACCCAAACTCACCCAGGTAATCATTTCTATCGGGCATTTGAATAGCCACCCTTACTTTCTCTAATAATGTTAATTGCTTATCAAATACACAAGAAGTGATTACATGCTCTTTTTCATTGCGCGTACTTACTTTAAAAGCTGCAATTTTTTGTTTATCCTCGCTATTCAAAATAGTATAAATCCTATTATTGGCAGTGTACCCCAAGTTAGCTGTTGTGTCTAACAAAATGGGGTCGTTCATGGGTTTACCATCTACTCCAATTTGAGCAGCCATTACATAATAGACATTCTTTAATTGATATTGATAAATGAAGTACGCAAAGTTGGGATAAGCAACAAAATCAGTACCTAAAATCCTCGCTCTTTCTGGTAAATAATCCATTTTCACTTTGGCGCTCAACTTCATATCTGCATCGTAAACAGAAAAGAAATGATTGTCCCTTGCATTTTTATAGATGAGGAATTTCCCATTTATTTTACCTACTACCTCAAAATTCAAGGTTCTAGGGTCTTCTCTATCTGGCTCTGAATACACAATATTTTGTGCAGAAACATCAAAAAAAGCCCCAAAAATCATCAATAAAATAAGCAGAAACAACCTTTTCATAAAGTAATCTTTATAATTTCAAATGTACGCTTTGTACAGTTTAATTAGTTTATACAATTTACCCATACATTTGTTAAAGATCTAATTGCTTTAATGCTTCAAAGCCTGTTTTGTGAGTAAAAATATCAACAAAGTTTCCGCTGCCGGTCTCTTAATTGCCTTGGGAATTATTTACGGCGACATTGGCACATCACCACTCTACGTTTTCAATGCCATCATTACTAATAGAGTAATTTCGGAAGAACTAATCATTGGTGCGTTGTCCTGCATTATATGGACTATTACGCTGCAAACTACTGTAAAGTATTTGTTACTCGTATTAAATGCAGACAATAAAGGAGAGGGAGGAACTTTTGCTCTTTATGCCTTGGTAAGGCGAAGAAAAAAATGGCTGGTCATTCCCGCTATGTTGGGAGGAGCTGCTTTATTGGCGGATGGAATAATTACTCCCCCTATTTCGGTCACTTCTGCCATTGAAGGTTTGAAGGAGCTTCCAGCTATGCGAGAAATTGCTGAAAACACAATCGTTCTGATCGTAATTGGCATATTAGCAGCCATCTTCTTTATGCAACAATTTGGGACTGCTAGTATTGGGAAATTATTTGGCCCCATCATGCTTATCTGGTTTACCATGTTAGCGGTTTTAGGTATTTGGAATATGGGAAACGACTTAAGTGTGTTTAAAGCTTTGAATCCCTATTATGGCATCAAATTATTGATTACTTATCCCAATGGATTTTGGTTATTGGGTGCGGTATTTTTATGTACAACTGGTGCAGAAGCCCTTTATTCAGACCTTGGCCATTGCGGAAGAGGTAATATCAGGATATCTTGGATCTATGTAAAAATATGCTTGTTATTGAACTATTTTGGTCAAGGAGCTTTATTGTTGAGTAGTCACAAAGGTTTGTTGGTAAACGCGGCCAATAAAGCACAATTCGGCATCAATGCTTTTTATGATTTAATGCCCCAGTGGTTCATTTTATTTGGGGTCATTATTGCAACTTCTGCTGCCATTATTGCAAGTCAGGCAATGATTTCGGGATCATTCACCCTTATTAGTGAAGCCCTCCGACTGAATTTATGGCCTAAGATGAAAGTGCGCTATCCATCTGAAGAAAGAGGTCAGCTATTTGTACCTGGCATTAACCTGTTATTGTTTGTAGGATGTATTGGAATTGTACTTTATTTCAGAGAATCCTCGAAAATGGAAGCTGCCTATGGATTGGCCATTGTAGTAACAATGCTTACTACAACAATACTTTTTGCGAATTATTTAGTGCTTAAAAGAACTGCTTCGGTTTGGATTTATATATTTCTATTTGGCTACTTAATTTATGAGTCGGCCTTCTTAATTGCATTAATGGAAAAATTTGTGCATGGTGGTTATGTAACCCTTTTAGTGGGTGGGGCATTGTTTGCTGTGATGTATGTTTGGTATAGGAGTCGAAAAATTAAAAATCGCTATGTAGAGTTTGTTCGCTTAGAGAATTATATCCCGATGATTCAAGAACTAAGTAACGATAAAAGTATTCCTAAATATGCTACCCACTTAGTATACATGACCAGTGCCAATAACCACAATGAAATTGAGCACAAAATCATTTATTCTATTTTGAATAAAAAACCAAAAAGAGCGGATATCTATTGGTTTGTGCACGTAGATGTATTAGATGATCCTTATACTTGCGAATATCATGTAGAACATATTATTCCAAACGATATCATTCGAATTGAATTCAGGCTAGGCTTTAGAGTAGAACATCGGATAAATCTGATGTTCCGTAAAGTAGTTGAAGAATTGGTTAAGAACAAAGAAGTAAACATTACTAGCAGGTACGAAAGTTTAGAAAAGAATAATATTGTGGGCGATTTTCAATTTATTGTTTTAGAAAAATACTTGAGCCAAGACAACGAACTTCCTTTCTTTGAGCGAGTAATCATGAAATTGTATTTCTGGTTAAAAGAAATCAGCTTAAGTGAAGAAAGAGGTTTTGGATTAGATCCTAGTAATGTTACCATCGAAAAATTCCCGCTAATTGTTGCCCCAGTTTCCAACATGAAGCTATTGAGGATTTTCCCTGAAGGAGAAGAGTAAATAAAATGGGTACCATTATACTATACATTATTGTTGGCTACTTACTAATTGTAGTAGTAGGCTATTTTATTCAAGAAAAACTCATTTTCAAGCCAGAAAAACTTACTCAGGATTTCGAATACAAATACGACGCCCCTTTTGAAGAATTGTTTTTTGATGTAACAGAAGGGGTACGCATCAATGGACTTCATTTTTTTGTGGAAGAACCCAAAGGATTGATTCTTTATTTTCATGGCAATTCTAGAAGTATTAAAGGTTGGGCAAAATATGCTCGTGATTTTTATCGGTATCAATACGATGTAGTGTTGGTAGATTATAGAGGATTTGGAAAGAGCACAGGAAAAAGAAGCGAGCGAGAAATGTTGGCTGATATGCAATTTGTATATGAAACGCTCAAACAAAAATATCCTGAACACCATATATTGGTTTATGGCAGAAGCTTGGGTAGCGGCTTTGCCACCAAAATTGCTGCTGACAATATGCCCCGCTACTTAATTTTAGATGCTCCCTATTATAGCTTTATAAAAGTGGCAGAAAGGTTTACCCCCTTTATTCCTCATAAATTAACGCTGCGCTATAAGTTGCAAACCGATCAATGGATTAAAAAAGTAAACTGCCATACGTATATTATACATGGAACCAAAGATTGGTTGATTCCAATTAAACAGAGCCAAAAACTACAGGCAATTAATCCACATAAAATTACTTTAATTAGCATTCATGGGGGTGGCCATAACAATTTGCCTTCCTTTAATGAGTACCATAATTTTATTAGAGATATTCTAAAATATTGAGTAAGCATTCTGCTTAACTTTGCTCCGTGAAAAAAATTACGATTGCCTTTTATATCAAAATAGCCATTTTAGTTTATGCACTAATTGGTTCTGTTTTATATATACTCCAAGACCATTTATTATTTCATCCAGAAGCAATTGCGCAAAATAGTAGCTACCCATTTAAACAGCCCTACCAAGAATCGGTTATTCCGTTAGACGCAATCACTCAATTTCATGTGGTACATTTTACAGTGCCTGATTCTATTAGAAAAGGGGTGGTTTTGTATTTTCATGGAAATAGGAAAAATATTGGCCATTATGCTGAATTCGCTAACAAATTCACCAGCAACCAGTACGAAGTGTGGATGATTGATTATCCAAGATTTGGGAAATCAATAGGGGAACTTAATGAAGAGAATTTATATGAAGGCGCATTACAACTCTATAAGTTGGCTAAACTAAGATTCAAGCCTTCTGAAATCATTGTTTATGGAAAATCAATAGGAACAGGCATTGCGACACAGTTGGCTTCGGTAAGAGATTGTAAACACCTTATTTTAGAAACACCTTATTACAGCATGGAATCTTTATTGGGGCAGTATTTATTTATGTACCCATTAAATAAATTATTACACTTTAAATTTCCAAGCAACGAGTATATTCAAAAAGTGACTGCTCCCATCACCATTTTTCATGGAACCGACGATGGGGTAATTTCCTATAGCAATGCACAACGTTTTACTGCTCATTTGAAGAAAGGAGACGAATTCGTCACCATTAAAGAGGGCACACATTTGAACTTAAATAGCTTCAAGTTGATGCAAGATAAATTAGATTATATTTTGCGGTAATGATTGGTTAAGCGATTTCTTTTAGTTTAACTGTTTTTGCAGTAATGCTTAGTTCAACGGTTGCTCCCACTTTTAAAGCATAATTTTCGGTATCGTGACTAACCGGGAATCCGAAGCAAACGGGGTAATCAAATTCGGCAATATGTTCCTTCAATATGTCTTCAATGGTTTTTCCAAAAGGTCGGGTAGTATCTTTTCGATCAGTAAAACCTCCTAATATGAGTCCATTCAGTTGGCTTAATAAGCCTGCTCGTTTTAATTGTATGAACATTCGATCAATATTGTATGCATATTCTCCTACATCTTCGATAAATAAAATAGCTCCTTTGGTTTTATACATCATATTAGATCCTACCAAATGAGCAATCAATGCTAAGTTGCCTCCCATCAATATCCCTGTTGCCTTCCCCATTTGATTCATTGAGTTTGGCTCACAACTGTATATTGCTTTAGTTCCTTTCAAAGCCTTTTGTAAAGACTGTACATAAGGCAGTTTTACTCCCCCATTATTAAATGCATTTGCCATAGGAGCGTGCAATGAAGCTGTATTGCACTTGGTTAATAGCTGTGCGTGCAAAACGGTTATATCACTAAAACCAATAATCCATTTTGGATTTTTTTTGAAAGCAGAAAAATTAAGTTGATCAATAATTCTGGTAACGCCATAACCTCCTCTTCCACAAAGAATGGCTTTAATAGATGGCTCGTCTAATAAAGCCTGAAATTCATCTTTGCGTTCCTCGTCTGTTCCACTAAAATAATTGGTAGACTTACTTCCTACCGTTTTACCAACCATCACTTGAAAGCCCCACTGTTGAAGGGTTTTAACGCAGGTTGCAATTTTCTTCTTCTCCATATAACCCGCAGGACATGTTATGGCAATGGTGTCTCCTTTTTTTAGGTATGGTGGAATCTTAATCATGGCTAAACTTCGTTTAGTTGTACTAAATTATTTTCAACAATTAATTCATGTGGCAATCCGCACTTCAATGCAAAATTATTTTTGATATGGCCCACCGGAAAATCAAAACAAACGGGGTAATCAAATGATGCCACTTTTTCTTTTACGATAGTGTAAATATCTCTTCCAAACGGGACTGCAGGATTGTCTACTTTAATATTACTAAAGCCCCCTACAATCAATCCCTTTAAATTAGACAGCTTTCCTGATCGCAATAAATTACAAAACATTCGATCAATATTGTATAAAGGCTCACCCACATCTTCTACAAATAAAATCTTTCCATCGGTGTTCATCATGGAAGCCGAACCATTCAAGTTCTCAAGAATTTTTAAATTACCCCCTACTAAAATCCCCTTGGCCGTTCCTATTCTATTATGCTCAACTGGAATGGATGGGTAAGTAATTTTTTTTCCTTCTAACGCATCTTTGATTGACAAAATACTGGCTTGCTGAATGGCATCTGCAGTGGCCCAATCTTTGGGAAAACTACCACACATTTTTGAATGCAAACTTGCCATATGCACTACTTGGTGCAAATGGCTATGCAACACCGTGATATCACTAAAACCAACCACCCATTTGGGTGATTGCTTCATTTTTTTAAAGTCTAAAAAGTCTACCATTCTAACAGCACCATATCCACCTGTTGCACATAGTATGGCTTTAATATTGGGGTCATCCATCATTTGCTGAAAGTCTTCGGCTCTTTCTGCATCGGTTCCCCCAAAAGTATGGTCCATCTTCCCAATCGTATTTCCTAGTTTAATTTTATAGCCCCAGCTTTGGATTAAATCAATCGAAGGCTGAATGGTTTCTAATAATGAAAAACCTGCAGGGCAAGTGATACCAATGGTATCCCCTGGTTTTAAATAGGGAGGAACTTTTATTTTTTTGTTTTTATTTCCAGCAGCTGTAGCAAATGCCGGCAGGGCCACCAATCCCATTCCTGCCATTTGCAAAAAGGACTGTCTTTTCATTTAACTATTTTTCTTGGGTTTAGGTTTGACAGCAATGGCATCTTTTTTTCTACCCGCATTTCGCAAAGACTGATCAATCAACATTTCTATTTGACCATTCACACTCCTAAACTCGTCTGCCGCCCATTTTTCCAGGGCGGCATACGTTTGTTGATCTATTCTTAAAACAAAAGATTTCTTACTCAAAACAATTCATTTAATTATTGATGCAGTGTTCCTGTATTCACTACTGGAGATACCGATCTATCGCCACAAAGCACCACCAATAAATTACTTACCATTACTGCTTTACGCTCTTCGTCTAATTCTACTACTTGCTTTTTAGACAACATATCTAAAGCCATTTCAACCATACCCACTGCACCTTCTACTATTTTACTGCGGGCAGAAACAATGGCCGTTGCTTGTTGACGCTGCAACATCGCTTGTGCAATTTCTGGCGCATAAGCCAAGTGACTAATACGTGCTTCTTTAATTACAATACCAGCCTTCAACATTCTCTCATTTAACTCAGACTCCAACATCGCAATTACTTTATCTCCACCATCACGTAAGGTTACTGCTGCATGTTCATCATCAATACTATCATAAGGACAAGTAGAAGCCATATGACGCAGAGCCGCTTCACTTTGATTGGTCATATAACTTGAAAAATTAACCACGTCAAAACATACTTTATACGTGTCTTCAATTTGCCAAAGTATCACAGCTGCAATTTCAATGGGGTTACCCAATTTATCGTTGACTTTTAATTTGGTACTTTCTAAGCTTTGCAAACGCAGCGACACTTTTTGTTTGGTGTACAATGGATTTACAAAAAATAGTCCATTGTCTTTTACCGTACCTACATACTTGCCAAAAAAAGTAAGCACTACACTGGTATTGGGTTGAACTACCACCAAACCCAATAGTAAAAAGAAGATTACAGTAAAATCAATAATAGCGCCCCAAATAAGGGCATATTTTAACCCATCTTCTGCACCCTTAATTTGCGTGAGAGCAAAAATACCTACCACCAATAAAATAGTAACCAATAATAAAACCATGAACCCTTGCGCTGCTTTAATGGTCTTTTCCATATTTTTCATTTTAATATTAATATGATATCAAAATTATAGCATTTCTTGAAATTTCCAAATAAATCTGCTTTTAGTACCTTTGCCGCCTGCAACAAGCAGTTTAGATCATGAAGCAACCGAAGAGATATTTAATTACCGCAGCCCTACCCTATGCCAATGGGTTGAAACATATAGGACATTTGGCCGGTGCATACCTACCTGCAGATATTTACGTGCGCTATTTAAGGGCACAAAAAAGAGACGTGGTATTTGTTTGTGGAAGCGATGAACATGGTACCGCTATTCCCATCCAAGCCACCAAAGAAGGCACCACTGCGCAAGCCATTATAGATAAGTATCATCCTATTATAGAGCAAAATTTTAATGACTTAGGTATCTCTTTTGATATTTACCATAGAACTAGCTCGCCTATTCATCATGAAACTGCTAGTGAATTTTTTAAGGCTTTAAATAATAAAGGTGACTTAATTACCAAAGAGTCAGAACAGTATTACGATGAACAGGCACAAAGCTTTTTAGCCGACAGATATATTAAAGGAACCTGCCCCAACTGTGGGTTTCAAGCCGCATATGGAGATCAGTGTGAGAGCTGTGGAAAGAGTTTAAGCCCAGATGAATTGATTAATCCAGTAAGCACTTTAAGTGGCAATACGCCAGTTAAAAAATTAACCAAGCACTGGTACCTCCCCTTAGACAGACATGAAGATTTTTTACGCAAATGGATCATTGAAGAGCATGGCAATGATTGGCGCTCAACTGTAGTAGGCCAATGTAAGAGTTGGATTGATGGAGGCTTGCAGCCAAGAGCAGTTACCCGCGACTTAGATTGGGGTGTTGCATTGCCTGCTGATGTAGAAGGCGGCAAAGGCAAAGTCTTATACGTATGGTTTGATGCACCCATTGGTTATATCAGTGCCACCAAGCAATGGTCATTGAATACAGGAAAAGATTGGAGACCTTATTGGGAAGACCAAGACACCAAGTTGATCCATTTTATTGGAAAAGACAATATCGTTTTCCATTGCATTATTTTTCCCGTGATGTTGCAATTACACGGAAATATTCTGCCTACCAATGTACCTGCTAATGAATTCATGAATTTGGAAGGCGACAAAATGAGTACCAGTAGAAACTGGAAACTCGAAATGGAAGATTATATCAACGATTTTATTAAGCCAGCAAATGGGGGATCACAGCTAGCGGATACTTTGAGGTATTACTTAACTGCAATAGCACCCGAAAGCAAAGACAGTGAATTTACCTGGAAGGGTTTTCAGGAAGCCAACAACAGTGAGTTGGTAAGCATATTCGGCAACTTCATCAACCGAGCATTGGTATTAATGCACAAACTATGCAACGGAAAAGTACCTCCATTGCACAATGATTTATTAGACGAATTAGATCATTCAACCATTGAAGCCATTCAACAATCAAAGGCAAAAATTGAACAATTATTAGAAGACTATAAATTCAGGGATGCGCAATTTGAAGTGATTAATTTGGCTAGAATAGGGAATCAATACATGCAGAAAAAAGAACCTTGGATTCTGGCTAAAGAATTAGCCGAAAAACCTGCTACACAACAATTGATCAATAACTGTTTGCACATCTGTTTACAGTTAACAGCTAACCTAGCCATACTGTCTAATCCCTTCTTGCCCTTTACTGCAAAGAAAATTTGCTACTTATTAAAAGTAGTAGACAAGATTTTAGATTGGGAAAATGCAGGCAGCATGAAACTCTTAAGTGTAGGATATAGTTTGCGTGCTCCAGAATTATTGTTCCGTAAAATAGAAGACGAAGAAATCACCCAACAAATAGAAAAATTAAAAGCCGCTGCTGTGAATAAAGAAACTATTGCTACAACAAACAACAGTCAACAAAGCGCCGCTGCTGACCATGCAACTGCAATCACTGGTGAGTCAGTCAATCAATCACCTGTTAAACCTGAAATTGTATTTGATGATTTTGCTAAAATAGATTTGAAAGTAGGGAAAATTGTAGCTGCAGAAAAAGTAGAGAAAGCAGATAAGCTCTTGAAATTACAAGTAGACCTTGGCTTCGAAACCCGCACCATTGTTTCAGGTATTGCAATGCATTTTGCACCAGAAGCAATTGTAGGCAAACAAGTAACTGTAGTGTGCAACTTGGCACCACGCAAAATGCGCGGCATCGAAAGTAATGGCATGATTTTAATGGCCGAAGACGCTGATGGCAAACTGCATTTTATAAATCCAGAGGACAATATTAATCCTGGAAGTGGAGTAAGCTAAATAAAAAAGCCCCAATACGATTGGGGCTTTTTTATTTATATGATATGCTACACTTTATCAAAACTCAAACATTCTTTCAATTCCTTTTCGGTATAAGCCAACTTGTATTGTTTCAACACATCATCTGGTACACCGTTCCATTGATTGGGCGCATTCCCTACATAACCTAAATCTTTGATTCCAATTTCGGTGGTGTAAAAACCAGTCGTTACTAAATCACGCATCAAGTTAAAAAAGGAAACACCTTGCGCCAATTCTTTCGGTGCTTTATTCGGGTAAGCAATAGAATCAACTACCGTTATTTGTTGGGCTGCGGTCAAGTTCACAAACGCTTTTTCATACAACTTATAACAGTGCAGGTCTAACCAACGCAATCCGCCTCGTATGGGTGTTTGATGGGTTGGCATGTCTTTTACAATGAACTCTATAAACTCCGGCACTTTTGCATCACTGGCGCTTCCACTCACATCGTCTTTGGGCATAATAATATCGCCCAACACCGTAATGGTAGCCATTTCGTGTTCATTGAAAAATTTATCTTCCTTGGCCATTTTGGCTAAATAAGCTTTCTCTTCTTGCATGCGATCATCTAAAGATGCATCTGCTGAGCCAGCAATATTTTTCTTATCGGCACTGGTGCAGGCTTCTACCAAAACACCGGCACCTACGGTACCAATCATCAGTGCCTTAATCGATTTTCTCCTGTCCATCTTATAAGTTTTGTTTTTTCATTTCGTCAATAATGTATTCACTTGCACGCATACTTAACGCGAGGATGGTCCAAGTGATATTTTTATCTGCCTGTGAAACAAACTGTGATCCATCTACACAAAATAAAGTCTTGCAATCGTGTGCTTGACTAAACTTGTTTAAGGCAGATGTTTTTCTGTCGTTCCCCATTCTTACGGTACCTGCTTCATGAATAATATTTCCTGGATTAGATAAGCCATAGTTATTAGAAGCATCATCGTCTGCACCCCAAGTTATGATTGCACCCATATTGTGCATGATCTCTTTGAATGTTTCCTTCATATGCTTGGCCTGATTAATTTCATACTCCGAATGACGGGTATTGAATCGTAAAACAGGTATACCATATTTATCAACTACCGTTGGATCAATTTCACAATAATTTTTGATGTCTGGGACAGACTCTCCTCTACCAGCCATACCTACGCCCGCTCCATAGAAAAAGCGAACATCTTCTTTTAAAGAAGATCCGTATCCGCCTGCCTCTTTGGTTTTGCCATTTACTTGGTACTTACCATTCAATCCTTGCATTCCCATTCCAAATCCATAAGCTGGTTGGCTCATGCCTCCCCAATATTCAATATGATAGCCTCTTGGAAAATCTAATTTTTTATTGTCTAACCACCATGGTGTGTAAATATGCATACCTCCTACGCCATCTTCGTTGTAACGCTTTCTGCCAAAGAGTTCTGGCAATACGCCACCTAAAGCCGCACCAGTAGAATCATGCAAATATTTACCCACAACATTGCTGTCGTTGGCCAATCCATTCGGATGTCTTTTAGACTTTGAGTTCAATAACAAGCGAGCTGTTTCACAAGTACTTGCGGCTAAAATCACCACGCGACCATTTACTTGGTATTCTAAATTGTCTACTTTATTTACATAAGAAATACCGGTTGCTAATCCTTCAGAATTCGTGATGACTTCACGCGCCATGGCTTGTGTAATGACATCTACGTTTCCTGTTTTTACCGCAGGCTTTACCAATACTGATCCCGAAGAAAAGTCTCCGTACACTTTACAACTTCTATTACACTGTGCACAAAAGAAACAAGCACCTCGCTCTTCATTAATTTTTTTTGTTAAGATAGATAAGCGAGAGGGGATTACCGGGACACCCACACCTGTTGCTGCTTTTTTAATCATTAATTCGTGCAACCGAGGCTTTGGAGGCGGAAGAAAAATACCATCAGGATCATTTTCTAATCCCTCATTGCTACCAAATACCCCAATTAATTTATCTACTTTATCGTAGTATGGCTTTACGTCTTCATAACCTATAGGCCAGTCGTCACCTAACCCATCAATGCTTTTTCTTTTAAAATCTTTGGGCCCAAAACGGAGGGATATACGGCCCCAATGATTGGTACGTCCACCCATCATACGAGCACGCCACCACTCAAATTTTTGGCTTCCAGGCGCCTGTGTATAAGGCTCTCCATCGATCTCCCAGCCCCAATAACAGCCATCAAAATCTCCAAAAGGTCTGAACTTGGTACTTGCCCCTCTTCTTGGCGACTCCCATGGATTTTTTAATTGAGATGAATTAACTGCGGGATCATAATCTTCTCCTGCTTCGAGCAAACAAACTTTTAATCCAGCTTTAGACAAAGTGTAAGCTGCCATTCCACCTCCTGCGCCAGAACCGACAATCACTACATCGTATTGCTTCGGTTGCTTTTTAATTTGAAAATCTCCCATATCGCATTTTTAATCTTGGTCGTTAGAACTATGAATGTAGCAATTTTAATGGTACAGATCATTAATTTTTGATGAATATAAGTGCAATATTTTGCATAATACTCATTCGGAAATACACGAAGCGTGGTAAGCTTTGTTTCCGCTGGAATATCTTTTGCAATAACCTTATCGGTCTTATTGTCTACCAAAGTCCAAATTGGATAATCGTAGTCTTTTGATACGGATTTCAAACTACCATTCACCCAATTGTACAAAATAAATACCCAATAATTTTTCCCATTAAAAATAGTGCAGTTGTTCCTTTTTCAAGTGTACGTATTCTGAATTTGATATCAGGTATAACATCTTTGTTAAACTCAGCAAACTCTGCTACTGGAATCAAATTTTTTATCCAAAATGGCACCAAATTTTTTTGGGCTACTTTACTGTCTTTATAAAAATGGTTGACCAATTCTTCTAATCTGGCTTTTTATTCCACTACAACTACTGAATTTATATTGAATCCTTTTTGCGCTTTCAAATCAATTTTGATGATTTTCAATTTGACCGACTTGTCTTTAATTGTTGCATAATTTGTTTTAGTGTAAACAAGCGGTTATGATTTATTAAAAAAGGTTTGTGAAAAAATAGTTGCTCCCATCAATAAGGAAATAATCAAAAAGAAAATTTTTCGCATAAATTGGTTTGAATGCTCAATTTAAAATAAGCATTGGGATAGTCCCAAAAAACATCTCCCCTAGATGAAAATCTAGAGGAGATGTTTTATAGGGCAGGGATTAATTGCTATCGAATTAACTGCAACCCATGCTGGTGCCACAGTTTAAACACTTATAACATGTACCGCTTCTGATGGTTAAATGACCGCAAGTGCTACAAGCAGGCGCATCGCTTTGCATACTTTTAGCTGCAGCATTTACTGCATCCATTCCGCTGTTTCCAACTGCAGCTGTTGTAGCAGCAGCACGCTGTAGTTTAGGAGAAGCAGGACCTTCTGCAGGTGTAGTATTTGCAGATGGTGCAGTTACTCTAACACTACTGAGTTCGGGCTTTCCCAAAAAAGTTGCATCTCCCTCCTCTTCCCCTGTATTACCTACAGATGGTCTGTCTAGCACATGAACTAAATCGGTTCTATTAAGGTATTCGTATCCTAATGCACGGAATACAAAGTCTACCAAAGAAGTGGTGGTTTTGATATTTGGATGATCTACCATTCCAGCTGGCTCAAAACGAGTAAATACAAATTTATCTACAAATTCTTCTAATGGAACGCCATATTGCAAGCCTACCGAAACAGAAATTGCAAAGCAGTTCATCAGGCTACGTAAAGTAGAGCCCTCCTTGGCTAGATCAATAAAGATTTCACCTAACGTACCATCACTGTATTCACCTGTTCTTAAGAAGATTACTTGTCCGCCAATTTTAGCTTTTTGAGTAAAGCCTCTGCGCTTAGCTGGCAAAGATTTCCTTTCAACAATTCTAGATAAAGCACGCTTCAATTCTGTATCAGTAGATGCAGTCATGCGCTTGGTTACTTCTTCTAATAATTCATCAACAGTTAGTTTGCCTAAATCTACAATAGTAGATTCTTCAGTTAACACAGCTTGTGTTGATACAGTTTCTTCAGCTTCTTCTTCTGTCTTCTTTTTCTTCTCGCTCTTATTGCTTAATGGCTGGCTTAATTTAGATCCATCACGGTATAAAGCATTTGCTTTAAGTCCTAACTGCCAGCTCATCAAATAACAATCCGCAATTTCTTCTACAGTTGCTTCGTGTGGAAGATTGATGGTTTTAGAAATAGCACCACTTAAGAATGGTTGACATGCAGCCATCATTCTGATATGACCATATGCATGAATATATCTTTCTCCTTTTTTACCACACTTATTAGCACAATCAAATACAGTAAGGTGTTCATCCTTTAAGAATGGTGCTCCTTCTACAGTCATAGTACCGCAAACAAAATCGTTGGCTGCATCTATTTGATCTTCTGTAAAACCGATAGCTTCTAATAAATTGAAATTCCAGTCTTCGTATTGTGCAGGGGTGAAGCCCAATCTTTGCATACACTCATCGCCTAAAGTAAAGCGATTGAAGATGAAAGCAATTTCAAATGCTGAACGTGCAGCACCATTTAATTTGTCAATTTCAGCTGCCGTAAATCCTTTTGCTGCAAGACTTGCATTATTGATGAATGGTGAATTTTCAAAACTAGCAGAACCAACAGCATATTGCTCAATGGCTTTAGCTTGTTCTGGATTGTATCCTAAATTCTTTAAAGCTTGTGGTACAGATTGATTGATGATTTTGAAATATCCACCACCACTCAATTTTTTGAACTTCACTAAAGCAAAGTCTGGCTCAACACCTGTAGTATCGCAATCCATCACCAATCCAATGGTTCCAGTTGGCGCAATAACGGTGGTTTGCGCATTTCTATAACCGTATTTCTCTCCTAATTGAACCGCATCATCCCATGCACGGGTTGCTGCTTTCAACATATAATCTGGGCAGTACTGCGCTTTAATACCTTGTGGCTTAATTTCTATTCCAACATAAGCATCCGTAGCATCATATGCTGCTGCACGGTGATTGCGCATTACACGCAACATATCTTCCTTGTTCTCTTCGTACTTGTCAAAAGTGCCCAAGAATGAAGCCATTTCTGCAGATGTTTTATATGCAACACCAGTCATGATGGCTGAAATTGCACCTGCAATTCCACGTGCTTCTTCACTATCGTAAGCAATGCCACTTACCATTAACATAGAACCTAAGTTGGCAAAGCCTAAACCTAATGTTCTGTAATCGTAAGATAATTGTGCCACTTCTTTAGAAGGGAACTGTGCCATCAAAACGGAAATTTCTAACACAGTAGTCCACAAACGAGTAGTGTATTCAAATCCTTCTACATCAAAAATATTGTTATCATCATTGTGAAACTTGCGCAAGTTAATAGATGCCAAGTTACAAGCAGTATTGTCTAAGAACATGTACTCAGAACATGGATTAGACGCATTAATGCGACCGCCCTTAGGACAGGTATGCCACTCGTTAATAGTAGTATCATATTGAGTTCCAGGGTCAGCACAACGCCATGCTGCATAAGAAATTTTATCCCATACTTCTCTAGCAGGTATTTTCTTCATAACCCTGCCATCTGTTCTTGCTTTTAGTTCCCAATCTCTTCCTTCTTCTAACGCATGGAAGAATTCATTAGGGATTCTTACAGAGTTATTAGAGTTTTGGCCAGACACTGTTGCGTATGCTTCTCCTTCATAACCATTATCGTATCCAGCAGCTACTAAAGCAGCTACTTTCTTTTCTTCTTCCACTTTCCAGTTAATGAACTCCATTATTTCTGGATGATCTAAGTCTAAGCAAACCATTTTAGCCGCTCTTCTTGTTGTTCCACCGCTCTTTATTGCTCCAGCTGCACGATCTCCAATTTTTAAGAAGCTCATCAATCCACTTGATGTACCGCCGCCACTTAATTTTTCGCCGCTTCCACGAATTTGAGAGAAATTGGTTCCCACACCAGAACCATATTTGAAAATTCTAGCTTCACGGGTCCACAAGTCCATGATACCACCTTCATTAACTAAATCGTCACTCACACTTAAAATGAAGCAGGCATGTGGTTGAGGACGCTCATATGCATTCGTAGACTTTTTAAGTTTACTGTCTTTAGGATCCACAAAATAATGGCCTTGTGGCTTTCCAGTAATGCCGTATACTTCGTGTAAACCCGTATTGAACCACTGAGGTGAATTGGGTACACAAGCTTGATTTAAAATACTGTAAGCCAATTCATCATAAAATATTTGTGCATCTTTTTCAGAAGCAAAATACCCATAACGCTCACCCCAGACTCTCCAACAATGTGCCATACGATGTGCCACTTGCTTCACACTGGTTTCTCTTCCCAAAGAACCATCGGGCTGAGGTACGCCTGCTTTTCTAAAATATTTTTGAGCAAGAATATCTGTAGCAATCTGGCTCCATTGTTTTGGAACCTCTACATTATTCATTTCAAAAACTTTTTCACCGTTCGGGTTTTTGATTACGCTGTCGCGGTAATCGTATTCGAACATATCGTAAGGGCTAACACCATCGTTGGTGAAGCGGCGGCTAAATTGCAAGCCTTTGGGAGCGCGTGGATTAGGCATATCGCAGTTAAAGTTTAAAATGTAATTAATGGGTCCCTGCCAAACGGTATTTTGTAGAGGCGGTTGACGAAAATATCTTTCCATTTTCAAAATCCAATACCGTAAATATGCACAGCTTGTGGATAAGGAAGTTGGATAAATTGCGAGCTCAAATCCACGTTGGTTTTGACCGATTATGCACAGGTGTCAATAAGATTATTAGGTAATTAAAGGTTTAATTTTTGTTGATTTTTTTTGACGAAAAGGTTAAACAAAAAACTAAAATTGGTTTTCTAGCAAGATCCGGCTCAATAAATGCTTTAAACGAAAACTTTTCCGCATTTTTGCAAAGGACTATCTAAATTGGAATGAAGCACGAGATCTACACACAAATCACTCAACGAAAAAAGAATGGCAAAAAATCCTTTGCCGTACTCATAGATCCCGACAAAGTGAATGCTGAAAGTATTCATGAATTAGTAAAACTGTCTATTGAAGCCCAAGTTGATTACTTTTTTGTGGGCGGCAGTTTGGTTATATCTAGCCATTTAGACGAATGTATTCAACAAATAAAAGCATCCTGTTCTATCCCAGTAATCCTATTTCCAGGTTCTCCATCACAGGTAAGTAAATATGCCGATGCATTATTGTATTTGTCGCTTATTTCCGGTAGAAACCCAGAATTGTTAATAGGTCAACACGTTATTTCTGCCCCTTTCGTAAAAAAATCTGGTTTAGAAATCATGTCTACAGGTTATATGGTTGTAGATGGTGGAGCTCCTACTACAGTTAGCTATATATCCAACGCCTCGCCTATTCCTGCCGACAAAACGGAAATTGCTATGTGTACAGCTATGGCCGGAGAAATGCTGGGTATGCAATTGATTTATATGGATGCGGGAAGTGGTGCTAAAAGACCCATCACTGAACAAATGATCGAGAAAGTAGCCCAACATATTGATGTTCCTTTGATTGTTGGAGGTGGAATTACAGAACCTGAAAAAGCATACTTAAATTGTAAAGCAGGGGCAGACATCATCGTGGTGGGAAATGCAATAGAAAAAGACACTTCTTTGATTAAAGAAGTGAGTGCAGCAATTCATTCCGTTGCCATAGTAAATGCTGGTTAAATTAATAAATGACTCAGTCAAATTTATTTGAACAATCAATAGAAAATATACTCCCACAAGACGGTATTGTTCAATACTATGGAAGCATTTTTAATCAAACAGAAGCCAATCAGTTTTTAACCCTTTTACTCAACCAGATTGAGTGGAAAAATGATCAAGTAAAAATTTTTGGCAAACAAATTATTACTAAGAGAAAAGTTGCATGGTATGGCACCCAGCCATTTTTATACCGTTATTCAAATACATCTAAAACAGCTCTTCCTTTTACCAATGAATTATTAGCCATAAAAGAAGTGGTTGAAAAAATTTCCAATGAAACCTACAATTCTTGTTTATTAAATTTATATCACCAAGGAGAAGAAGGCATGGGTTGGCATAGCGATGCAGAACCAGAGCTAAAACCCAATGGAGCCATTGCTTCAGTCAGTTTTGGAGCTGAAAGAAAATTTAATTTCAAACATAAAGTTACCCTAGAAAAAAAACAAATTCTATTGCAGCATGGCAGCTTGTTGGTGATGAAAGGAACAACCCAAAGCTTTTGGTTGCACCAACTTCCTCCTTCGAAAAAGATTAAAGACAGCAGGATTAATCTCACTTTTAGAACCATTCAGAAATGAAGAAAAAACCATTTTTTCTAAAAACATTTTGGAAAAATTTAGGACCAGGATTGGTTACTGGATCTAGTGACGATGACCCCTCTGGTATAGCAACTTATTCGCAAGCAGGTGCCCAATTTGGACTCACCACTTTATGGACCGCTTTTATCAGTTTCCCATTAATGGCTGCTGTACAAGAAATGTGTGGAAGAATTGGAATGGTTTCTGGCAAAGGGCTTTCAGGCACTTTAAAAACACATTATCCCAAAACAGTTCTTTACTTAATGATTGTATTGAGCTTTCCTGCTATTGTTTTAAATATTGGAGCCAATATTGCAGGCATGGGCGCAGTGGGAAATTTATTATTCCCCTCTATTGATGCCAACTATTTTAGTGTTTGTTTTACAGTCATTTTGTTGGTCTTAATCATCTACTTACCCTACGCTAAAATCGCATCTGTTCTAAAATACCTTTGCTTAGTATTGTTGGTATACATCATTGTTCCATTTTTGTACAAACAAGACATTAAAGCAATTTTGTCTAATACATTTTTCCCTACCATTCATTTTACAAAAGAATATTTAGCAACCTTGGTAGCCATCCTTGGCACAACCATTTCACCTTATCTTTTTTTCTGGCAGGCAACCATGTCTGTGGAAGACTTAAAGCATAGAAAAAAGAAATTGGTTGTAAACAAAAAAATAATCGCAGAAATGCGACAAGACATTGATATAGGTATGTTGTTTTCTAATATCGTGATGTACTTCATTATTCTTACAACGGGTACCGTTTTATTTAATGCAGGTATCCACCAAATTGATACAGTAGAAGAAGCGGCACAAGCTTTAAAACCTTTAGCCGGTGATGCGGCATATCTACTCTTTGCAATAGGAATTATTGGAACTGGTTTTTTAGCAATTCCAGTTTTAAGCGGCGCTTTATCTTATATGATAACTGAAATATTTGATTGGGAAAATGGATTAGATAAGAAATTTCATGAAGCAAAAGCATTCTATACCATCATTATTATTTCGCTATTATTAGGGCTTACGATTAACTATATTTGCATTTTCCCTATTAAGGCTTTAATATATG
>JBBAJU010000032.1:0-26113 GCA_040403845.1 Sediminibacterium sp. | reverse complement strand
TCTTTTTTGAACCTTTGAAACCCATTTTACCAGCACTGCTCCAGCTAATTACTTGACCGGTTTTGTTGGTAAAACTGATGATGATGTTGTTGAAAGTAGCAGAGATTCTAACCTCACCGGCTGCATCTACTTTTACTACTCTTTTCTTGGCAGCAGCTTTTGCACTGTTCTGCGCTTTTTGTGGTTTAGCCATTTTTGCTTTTTTAGGTAGTCTTCCCCGAAGGGATAGTTAAAAAAAATCCGTTTTTACGGAACCGTTGCATCTCCCTCTCAAAATTTGAAAGATCCAATACAAAGGATTTATTTATGTAAGAAAGCCCGAAGCGTTTACTTCGGGCTAACTATTTATTTTTTAGCAGCTTTCTTCTTGCCGGCAACCGTTTTACGTTTACCTTTTCTAGTACGGCTATTTGTTTTGGTTCTTTGACCACGAACAGGAAGACCCTTACGATGGCGCAAACCTCTGTAACAAGCAATATCTAACAAACGCTTGATACTCATAGATACTTCACTTCTTAGTGCACCTTCTACCTTGAACTCATTGTTAATGATGTTACGGATAGCAGTTTGCTCTTCATCGTTCCATTGGTTTACTTTCTTATCAAAGTCAATACCCGCTTTTTCAAGGATATACTGAGCTGTTGAACGTCCAATACCAAAAATGTAGGTTAAACCAATCTCACCTCTTTTGTTTTTTGGCAAATCAATACCGGCAATACGAGCCATATTATAGTTGTTTTATGCTGTTAATTTGATTAATCGAATTACCCTTGACGCTGCTTAAAGCGAGGATTCTTTTTGTTAATCACAAATAATTTACCCTTGCGCTTCACGATCTTACAATCGGCACTGCGTTTTTTAATGGAAGCTCTTACTTTCATTGTTTGGTTGTTTAACTGTTATATTCCTGTTACGTTCCGTTTCTTTTTGTTTTTATTTTCTGCTACTTATTTGTACCTGAAAATAATTCTTCCTCTACTTAAATCATAAGGACTCATTTCGACCCCTACTTTATCCCCTGGTAAGATTCGGATATAGTGCATCCGCATCTTTCCTGAAATAGTGGCCAATATTTCATGACCGTTTTCTAACTTAACCCTGAACATAGCATTACTTAATGCTTCCAGAATTACTCCGTCTTGTTTAATCAATGGTTGTTTCGACATACTATTTTTGGGGCTGCAAAGATATTAGAATACAACCGAATTATGAAAAATAAGGGGAGAAAACTCTTAAAAATGTGGAAAAAATTATAAAAAACGGGTTTTCCACACCCTAAATAGCAAAATCTAGCTCTTTTCGGCTGTAAAATTAAAGCAAAACGCCAGTACTTGGAGTACTGGCGTTTAAAAATTTGATTCGAAAATATTCCTTTGAGACTAAAATATTTAGATTATTACTACATAGGATTTCTAGTCAAATGAATTTTTACCATGTCATTGTATTGATTTTGTAACTGATGTACAAAATGAACATTAGGATGATGCCTTCTGTCTTCTCTGTACCACATTTCTATAGAAGAGAAATCGTCTGCCTTAGGCGTTACCAACCTAAAAGCACCTTTTGAATACTTTACAGAGCCATCATCTGATGCCTGTTTAGAAAATTGTAGGTCAAGGAGCGCATTTTCATCCAAAGGGATTGGATGGAGATGATCAGTAGAAAACCAAAACTCTTGAACGGATGTAAGTAAACACACTTGCTTCTCATCTCCATTTAACCTAGTTACTTCTCCTTCCCATAGCTTGCCTTCAAACTCACCCATCATGTAATCTCCAATTTTGATGTCGTTGAATTTTATCATATAGCAATAGTTTAAGCCATAAGTTAAGGATTTTTTTGGATTATTCGGCCCAACTCATGGTATAACCTAAATTTTCTATACGCAAAGCTTCTTCCGTCAATTGTAAAGGATGGAATGTATCTACCATAACTGCTAATTCATGGGTTTCTTTTTTTCCAATACTTTTTTCAACAGCCCCGGGATGTGGTCCATGAGGTATACCTGCAGGGTGAAGGGTAATCATTCCCCTAGTCACATTCTTCCTACTCATAAAATCTCCATCCACATAATACAAGACCTCATCACTGTCTATATTACTATGATTATATGGTGCAGGGATAGCATTGGGGTGATAATCGTACAAACGAGGACAAAAACTACACACTACAAAATTATGTGCATCAAATGTTTGGTGAACAGGGGGCGGTTGATGAACCCGTCCAGTGATTGGTTCAAAATCATGAATACTAAAAATATAAGGGTAGCAGCACCCATCCCACCCTACTACATCAAATGGATGTGTTCCGTAATGTAATCCATACAGAACTCCTTTCTTTTTGGTTTTAATTAAAAAGTCTCCCTTCTCATCAATTGTTTCTAAATTTTGTGGGCCTCTGATATCTCGCTCAC
Organism: Sediminibacterium sp.; assembly: GCA_040403845.1. Taxonomy (GTDB): domain Bacteria; phylum Bacteroidota; class Bacteroidia; order Chitinophagales; family Chitinophagaceae; genus Sediminibacterium. The sequence goes on along the minus strand of JBBAJU010000032.1, from coordinate 23,700 downwards.
AGTAGGGCGAATGTTCTAATAGTTGACCATGCTTACTTAAATATCTTTTGGGATACCTAAATGGGCTAAAACTTTCAACAATAAATAATCGATTTTCGGGTGTATCAAAATGAATTTGATAAATCGTTCCTCTAGGTATAAGAATATAATCTCCATAAGAAAAGGGAAGTTGACCGTATTGTGTCAACAGTTTTCCTGTTCCTTCATGAATAAAAATCAATTCATCAGCATCTGCATTCTTATAAAAATATGTTGTCAAACTCTGTTGAGGCGCAGCTAGTACAATATGACAATCGTTATTAACTAATACCGCTTTCCTGCTATTTAAATAATCTGCTTCAGGTTGAACACTAAAGCCTTCAAAACTTCGATGCTTCAACATGTTTTCTTCTGCCACTTTAGGGGCAACTAAAATGGGTTCATCGGTATGTATGATTTGAGTGGGTGGATGAATATGATACAACAAACTATAATCATCACTAAAACCCTCAGTAGAAAACAATTGCTCTGAATACAACCCACCGTCTGGTTTTCTAAACTGTGTGTGACGCTTATGAGGAACTTCACCCAATTTGATATAATGAGGCATGATCTTTTTGTTTAAATCTTAACAACAATTAGGCTCCAGGAAAAAGTGGTCTTCCAATAATTTCACCACGGAAAGGCCAAGGAACACCAGCTAGTAATAGTAAAGCTGCAATCAAGAAAAAGTAAAATGCTTTCTTGTATTTAACCTCATCAGCAATAGCTTTCTTTGACATCCCATGCGCCAAAGTGATAAATACGATAGCGCCTATCATAGTAATAGGGTGTTCCATCCAAAAGAAACGATAGAACTTATCTTTCATGAAGGAAGTTCCTTCTGGTAAGGTAGTAGTAAAAATACCATACCTACCCATTGCAACTTGATACAAACCCAAAAGAAGTGTTATATGAGAAGCAATCATGGTAAACAACCAGGTTTTTTTATCACCAGCAGCAAATGCTTTCTTTGAAGTCCAACCTGTATAAGCTTTTACCAATGAAACCAATAACAACACAACAATAATCCAACGAAGTAAATTATGAAGATGTACAAATCCTGTTTGCATATAATTTATTTTAAAGAGCAAGATACAACAGAAAAGGTTTACGCTAAAGCGCAAACCTTTTAACCAAACAAACAAACAAAAAAAATAAATACGTTCACTTGTCAAATAAGCAAAGTGGTTATTGTCTAACCCATTCAGCAACAAACAAATTGGTATCTCTGGTTCCCCCATTTTTTCTGTTAGACCCAAATACAATATGCTTCCCATTAGGGCTTACCATAGGGAATGCATCAAAACCTTGATCTCTACTAATTTTTTGCTTATTATTTCCTTCAAGATCTACTAAATACATATTAAAAGGGAAACCTCTTTTATACTCATGGTTACTAGAAATGATAATTCCCTTGCTATCTGGAGTGAAATTAGGTGCCCAATTGGCTTGCCCCCAACTCGTAATTTGCTTAGGGTTTGATCCATCTGCATCGGCTACCCACACTTCCATATTGGTTGGAGCTACTAAGCCCTCTTTCAATAATTCTTTATACTCTTTTATTTCTGCCGCTGTTTTTGGTCGGCTTGCGCGCCAAACAATTTTCTTCCCATCAGGGCTAAACCAAGCTCCACCATCATAACCCAATTCGGTGGTGATTTGCTTTTCTTTACCAGTTACTAGATCCATGATATATAATTCAAGATCACCACTTTTATCGCTGCAATAAATCATTTTTTTACCGTCATAAGAAAGCGTTGCTTCTGCATCATACCCTTTAGCATTAGTCAATTTTTTTACAATCTTACCATTTAGGTCGGCCATGTAAATATCATAGCTACTGTATAAAGGCCAGATGTATTTATTGCCATATTTTGTTCTATCTGGTACTGGAGGACAATCGCTACCACCTTCGTGCGTAGAAGCGTAAATGATATGTTTACCATCTGGCATAAAATAAGCACAAGTTGACCTACCCTTTCCAGTTCCCACTAACTTGTATTGAAATTTTTCGCCTGGTTTAGTTGGAACTTTTCCTACAAAAATCTGATCACAATTAATCCCTTCTTTGGGGTTTGTTCTTTGAAAAACAATATGCTTGCTATCAAAACTCCAATAAGCTTCTGCATTGTCGCCTCCAAAAGTAAGTTGGCGAACATTTTTGAAATATTTTTCACCTTCAAAACGAAGGGTATCTCCTGGTACAGTAGGCGCAGTATTCATTGCTGGTTGTGCCATCACTACTTGAGCCAAAAAAAGACTGAATAAGACAATGGTGATTTTTTTCATAGGAAGAGAATGAGGGACAAAATTAGAATTTACCCTGCTGAATATTGTCAGAGAACTGTCACAGAAAAAATGGATATTAGAAAATCTTTCCAAAACAATATACTTTTGCAACTTCATTATCTGAGCAATATTGATCTAACCATATAAAACTAATCCATGCCCATTATAGCTCCTTCTCTTTTAAGTGCAAATTTTTTGAATTTAGCACAAGACTGTGCCCTTTTAAACGATAGCCAAGCAGATTGGTTTCACTTAGATGTAATGGATGGTCGTTTTGTTCCCAATATTAGCTTTGGGTTACCAGTAATTAGTCACATTAGAACAGCCACTAACAAAGTATGCGATGTTCACTTAATGATTGAAGAGCCAGAAAAATATGCTGTTGCTTTTAAAGAAGCCGGGGCAGACATTTTAACGGTTCATATTGAAGCCTGCCATCACTTACATAGAAATATTCAGCAAATTAAATCATTGGGAATGAAAGCGGGTGTTGCACTTAACCCACACACCCCTATTTATTTATTACAAGATATCATTCATGACCTAGACTTGGTTTGTTTAATGAGTGTAAATCCTGGTTTTGGTGGGCAGCATTTTATTCCACAAACGCTCGAAAAAATAAGTAGTTTAAAGCAATTAATTATTGCAAAAAATAGCCAATGTTTAATTGAAATAGACGGAGGCGTAACACTAGAAAATGCGCCATCCATTTTAGCTGCAGGAGCAGATGTGCTAGTAGCAGGCAATACAGTATTTAAATCTGCTGACCCTATAGCAACCATTGCCGCTCTAAAAGCATTATGAGCCATTAATTAATTGTTAAACAATACTCTTTCCACAACTGTTAATAAGAAACATTAGGATTTAAGTATTGCTATTTATTAAATTTGAGATAAGCGGTTTCGAAACTGCTGATTTCAATTCTATCACTAAAACCGTACAGATTGACAGAGACAATCATTAGCCTAGAATCAGTAAACCCGATTGAATTTTTTGGGGTAAACAACGGCAAACTAGATTTACTAAAGAAAAAATTCCCTTTATTAAAAATCTTATCTAGAGGCACTCAATTAAAACTGAGCGGAGCACCCGAACAGATTGATACTGCCCGTGAAAAAATCGATTTAATTGTTCAGTATTTGCAAAGAAATGGTCATTTAAGCGAGGGCTATTTTGAACAAATTTTAGGAGGAGACGACGCGGAAGCAGTAGATAATTTCATAGACAGAAATCCCAACGATATTCTTGTATTTGGGCCGAATGGAAAAACGGTTAGAGCAAGAACACAGAACCAAAAAAAGATGGTTCATGCGGCCGATAGAAATGATATAGTATTTGCAATAGGACCAGCCGGTACAGGTAAAACTTATACGGCTGTTGCATTGGCTGTAAGAGCACTTAAAAATAAAGTAGTTAAAAAAATCATTTTAACTAGACCAGCTGTTGAAGCTGGGGAAAGTTTAGGTTTCTTGCCGGGCGATTTAAAGGAAAAAATTGACCCGTATTTGAGGCCATTATATGATGCACTCGACGATATGATTCCTGCAGACAAATTGGGCTATTACATGAGTACCCGCACCATTGAAATTGCACCTTTGGCATATATGAGAGGAAGAACGCTAGACAATGCATTCATTATTTTAGACGAGGCTCAAAATACCAACGACCTTCAGTTAAAAATGTTCTTAACCAGGATTGGGGCAAATGCAAAAGCGATCATTACAGGTGACCCTACCCAAATAGATTTACCTAGAAATATGAGAAGCGGATTGGATAAATCCACTAGAATCTTAAAGAATATAGATGGAATTGCGCATATAGAGTTAACAGAAGAAGATGTAGTGAGGCATCGTTTAGTAAAAGCCATAATTAAAGCTTACGACAAAGAAAAAGAAAGAGAAGATGCGAAACACCCACCCCATCACCAATAATAAACTAAGGCGTCTTTCAGGCGCCTTTTTTGTGCTTCCTCAAGAACTGAACACTAATTTCGAAAAAAATCGTTATCGACACGAATAAGTCATTTTTTGTGAAAAGAGTTCTGCTACTTTCCACTACAACGTTGTTACTTCATTTGTCCTCTCAGGTACAAAGACCCACTACCAGCGGGAAATACTCGAAATAAAAATTTATTATTAAAATCAAATAATGAGTGGGCTTGTGGAGGGCAAAATGAACATTCAATCATGTTCTCGAATGGAGATGTTTCTAATCCTAAAAAATTAAGCTATTGGACCATTGGTGCAAGGGTATCAGGAGATGAAGTACTTAAACCCACACAGGCATTTAAAATTAGCCATAAAGCAGGAACCGATGCTGTTGAGAAAGAATTCTTTTCAATTGATTCTTACGAAGGCCGGGGTAGAATTGGCGATTTAAATGCTTTGGTAGATGGCTATAAATTATATGTAGAACAAGGTATACATACAGAGAAAGTGAAAGTAGCAATAAAAAGCTCAAAAGATTGGTACAACCATGTTTTCCATAAGGATTATAAATTAATGCCCTTGAACGAATTGGATCAATTCATCAAAACCAATCAACATTTACCAGAAGTACAAACAACAGAGCAAGTAATGAAAGATGGTTTAGATATGGGTAAAATGAATGCCTTGTTATTAAAGAAAGTAGAAGAGCTTACCCTTTATACAATACAGTTAAAAAAGAATTAGACGAAACCAAGGAACTCATTAAAAAGAGAAAAAAATAACCCTATTCACCAAGAATAGAATGTCCTAACTTATCTCTTTTAGTAGTTAAATATTTTTCGTTGTGCGGATTGGGAGCTACTTCAATTGGAACTGTTGCTACAATTTCTAACCCATACCCTTTTAAGCCAGCTCTCTTTCGGGGATTATTGCTCATTAATTTAAGTTTGGTTATACCAAGCGAACGTAAAATTTGAGCCCCTACTCCATAGTCTCTTTCGTCCATTCCAAAACCAAGTTTAATATTTGCTTCAACGGTATCCATTCCTTGCTCTTGTAATTGATACGCACGTAGTTTATTAATCAAACCAATCCCTCTACCCTCTTGATTCATATATAAAATAACACCAGCTCCAGCCTCATCAACCATTCGCATTGCTTTGTGCAATTGCTCTCCACAATCACATCTAAAGCTCCCTAAAATATCACCAGTAAAACAACTGCTATGAACCCTTGTTAAAACAGGTTCATCTTTTTCCCAAGACCCTTTTATTAAAGCAAGGTGTTCAGCACCTGATAATCTTTCTTTAAAAGCAACTAACTCAAACTGACCATATTTGGTGGGCATATTTACCCTCACTAATTCCTCAATTAACGAATCAGAAGTTAAACGGTAATCAATCAAGTCTTTAATAGAAATAATTTTCAACCCAAATTTTTGTGCTATTTCTAAAAGCTGAGGTAATCGAGCCATAGAACCATCTTCATTCATCACTTCAACCAAAACACCAGCGGGCTCTAATCCTGCTAACCTAGCCAAATCAACCGTAGCTTCGGTATGGCCACTTCTTCTTAAAACCCCACCAGACTTGGCTTTCAGTGGAAAAATATGTCCTGGTCTTCCAAAGTCAGCCGCTTTTGCAGCGGGATCTACTAAGGCTTGAATTGTTTTAGAACGATCATGGGCAGAAATACCGGTTGTAGTACCCTGACCAATTAAATCTATAGAAACCGTAAAAGCCGTTTCATGCAAAGAAGTATTAGAACTGACCATTGGAGTCAATTCTAACTCAACACAACGCTCCTCGGTTAAAGCCGCACAAATTAAACCACGACCTTCTTTACTCATAAAGTTTATTGCTTCAGGAGTAGCAAATCGAGCAGCCATAATAAAATCACCCTCGTTTTCACGATCTTCATCATCAACCACAATGACCATTTTCCCATTCCTGATATCTTCAATTGCAGCGGCTATAGTATCTAACATATTTTGAATTGTGGCGCAAAATTACAAAAATGAAGCCATGCAACCGCTTTAAAACAAGAATCTATCGTATAAATACGTATCTATTTAACAAATCATACCAGTAGCATTGAGTATAAATTAATTCATATGAAATGGTTGGTAGGTATATGGGGGTTCATTTTGTTTCCGGTGGGATTAAAATCGCAGACGACCACAGGCTCTATCAGTGGCAAAGTCAGTTTTAACAACAAAGCCGCTACTGGGGCGGCTTTGATATTAATCGACGAGGGAACCAACCAACAACTAACCACTATCAGCAACCGAAATGGAGTTTATGGATTTTATCAATTAAAACCAGCCAACAATTATAAACTCACTGCAATATATCCTTATGCGGATACTATGCAAATCAATTATATCACAGTTATTTTAGGAGAAGATGTACTCATCAATATACCCCTTCAAGCTGCTACGAATTATTTAAAACCTGTTTTAGTAAACAGTTCGATTAATACAAATAATGCAAACAATTCCATTAATCTCTTGAATAATTTACCAATCAGAGGAAATGGATTAAGTGGATTAATGATGCACCAACCACAAGCGTATGTCAAAAATGACCAAACAGGGGCAGTCTCGTTTTCAAGTCAGAATTATCGATTCAACTCATTTTATATAGATGGCGTGTTACAAAATGATCTATTTGGCTTATCCCCAACAGGAACAATTATGGGCGAAACAGGCATATTGGTTGCAGCACCTGAAAGTTTTGAACAAATGCAATTATTGGTTTCGCCATACGATGCTTCATTGGGCAGTTTTACAGGAGCAGCAATAAATATGATCACTCGGTCTGGCAAGAATAAACCAATGCAAGAAATATACACTACCAACAGAAGTAATGCACACCAATACTGGCATTCAGGAGTTAATATCAGCGGACCAATAGCCCCCAATAAATCATTTTATTTTATCAATCTAGACCAAGTAAATGAAACCATTACAAGGCCATTTAATACCAATGAATATGTTGGCGAAACCAATCGAATAGAGAAACTAAAGCGATTCAGACAATCGATGCAAGACCTTCATGGCTATGATATCGGCAGTTTTGATCAAACAGAAAAAAACAGTTCACAAAAAATTGCTGTTAGAATTGATGTATTGGTGAATAAAAAAAATCAACTAACCATCAATGCAAAATGGGCGAACGGATTTCGAAGTAACAACCCATTAAGCTCAGCTACCATTTTGCAATTTTCTAACAATGGAAAAATACAAATGCACCAATATTATTCAGCCAGTGTTGAATGGAAAAAAAGCATCAATGCTTTTACGCAAAACAAATTACTCTTTTCATTGAATCATCACCAATCCAATACCCAACCAAGGTTACAAGCATTTCCTAGTATTAGAATTTTAGATGGAGAAGGCATGTTGATGCTGGGTGCAGGAGAAGAAACTTTTCAGAATCAGCTTACTCAATTCAACTTGAATGTAAGTAATCGTTGGAGCAGATTAAGGGGGAAAAATTGGATAGAATGGGGATTTGATATTGATTACAGTGTATTGAATAACCATTTTATACCTAATGGGCATGGACAATTTTTTTACTATAGTATCAGTAATTTTTTACAGAATAGAAACGCTGTTGATTTCAGCATTAATCAAGTAAGTAATACTAAGTCTAAAATTGAATCACTTGCTCAATTAAAAGTCATCAAAGCAGCACTTTTCTTTAATTATCATACTACTCTTTTTAAAAACACGCATTTATATGCAGGAATAAGATTGAATGCAGAAAAATTTTTAAATGGCGTGGAGGAAGATACATTTACACAAGACACCGCATTACCTGCTTTACATCAATTTCATGAGTTGTGGGGCGCACAGTCAGGGAGATTGCCCATACTCACTTCAATACCTTCACCAAGAGTCTATATAAAAACATATTTACCCTACTTACGCACAAGTATTAAAATAGGATCAGGTATTTTTTCGGGAAGAATCCCTTACGCATGGTTGTCTGGAATCCTCAGCAATAATGGAAATAAATTGTTACACCATTTTGCTAATAATCAACAATTGAGAGGGTTTGTATTTAATACAAGAAATAACAGTGGGCAAACTGAATTGCCAACAACGTTTAGCACCAATAAAGGAACTGTATATGTAGGGGCAGCTAAAATAAATATGCCGACCATCATGAGAACAACCTTAGACATAGAAACCAACTTAAATCCATTTAACAAAATTGGTATGAATGGAATGTATTATCAAAACCTAAGTGAAATAGGATTTGCGAATATCAATTTGAACCCAATACAAAAACAATTAGAGGGCTTCGATAGGCGGTGGATACAATCCCCCGAATACCCTTTAAATATTCCACTCTTAGCCGATGGATCTAATCCATACAACGAAATTATTTTAATTAAAAATATGGAGAATCAAAATGGATATGGTTATAGTGCTGGTATCTATTGGGTTTGGCAACAAAAACATCACAGGTGGTTAATGAATTATTCTTACAGTAATGCTTTTTCAATATACGACGGGAACTTCACTATCCCATTAAATCATTGGAAATTAAATGAACAAGTGAATGGAAGAAATAATCCAGCAATGGCCGTTTCCGATTTCAGTAGAGGGCATCAATTTTATTCAGAATATCAAGTACATGTAAAAAGCACCAAACAAAAACAACTGAATTGCTCTATTCATTACACTGGACAATCAGGAAGCCCTTTCAGTTATGTATACGATACCAATAATTTATCTGGAGATGCTCCATTCACTTCAGGATACGACCTAATTTATATTCCATATCCAAATGAAATCAATGAAATGATTTTTATTCCACTCATAAAAAAAGATAGATACTATACGATTGATCAACAAAAAGAAGCTCTAGCGTACTATATTGCAAACGACTCATATCTTCAAAAAAGAAGGGGGCAATATGCTCAACGAAATGGAAGCAGGTCTCCATTTAATCATCGCTTTGATATAAAAGTACATTATCAATTTCCAATGAAAATCACCACTAAATTAATCAGGTGTTCAGTTGCACTAGCTTTATTAAATGCGGCCAATTTATTCAATAAAAATTGGGGTGAACAATTACTAGTTCCGGGAAATAGAAAGCGTATCATTTCATTCGAAGGATTTGTAAATAATCAGTCTTTAATACCTACTTATACATTTGATCCAGCATTGATTCATCAACCATTATTTGAGTTGAACAACAGTTTTAACGCAGCAAGAAGCAGTAATTGGATATTGCAACTTGGATGTAGGTTAAGTTTTTATTAACAAACAATCGTACTTATTAATGTTATTTTAATGTCCATTAAACACCATAAATATTTGTTTATCAATTATTTATATAAATGTCAATTTTAAATAAAGAGGATTGAATGTTTATAATTATGCTAAAAAACAGCCTTTATTTTAACAAGATTTTGGGTACATACGGCTTTAGTTGGATATTTGCCGCACAAAACCAAGATTATGAGAATTTTTAAACGAATTTCAATGATTATGGTTGCTGTTTTAGCAACTTTGATCACAACCGCCCAGGTTACTACAAGTAGTATCACAGGGGTTGTAAAAACTGCTGATGGGCAACCCATTGAAGGTGCCAGCCTTGTTGCTGTTCACACCCCATCTGGTACTCAGTATTCTTCTTTAGCAAAAAAGGGTGGTGTTTTTACCTTGCCTGGTTTAAGAACAGGTGGACCTTACACACTAAAGATTAGTTTTACTGGTTTAAAGGCAGAAACAGTAAATGATATTTATCTTTTACTAGGTGAACCTTATGTAATTAACCCTACTTTGATAGACGAATCTAAAGTATTAAGCGAAGTAGTTGTTAATTCATTGAAGAAGAAATCTAGCGGAGACAAATCTGGCGGTGCTTCTACCGTAATTAATCAGCGTATGTTAAATACTATGCCTACTATTAGTCGTAGTATTAACGATTTCACGCGTTTAACTCCACAAGCAAACGGAACTAGTTTTGCAGGTAGAGATGGTAGATTTAACAATACCCAAGTAGATGGTGCAAACTTAAACAACAACTTTGGTTTGAGTTCTGATCCATTGCCAGGCGGTGGTGCAAGCCCTATCTCTATTGATGCGATTGAAGAAGTTTCTGTAAATATTGCTCCTTTTGACGTTAGACAGTCTGGTTTTACAGGTGCTGGTATTAACGCAGTTACTAAGAGTGGTACCAACACTTTGAAAGGATCTGTTTATGGATTGTACAGAAACCAAGATTACAATGGTTTAAATGTTGGTGATCGTAAATTACCTACCCTTGTTAATTCTAGTAACCAAATTTTTGGTGCTACATTAGGTGGTGCGATCATTAAAAATAAGTTGTTCTTTTTTGCTGCTTACGAGCAAGAAGAAGGCAACAGACCGGGTATTACTTTTAGCCCAAGAGGTGGTTCTGGTGCTGGTAACGTGAGCAACACAAGTGTAGATTCATTAGCAAAATTTGCTAACCATCTAAGAACCGCTTACGGATACGATCCTGGTGCTTTTGATAACTTCCCGAACTTTACCAATAAGAATACCAAAATTTTGGCTAAGATTGATTGGAATATCAGTAACAACCATAAGTTAACATTAAAGTACAGTGATTTGAGTAGCTTTAATGACCAAGGATTGAACGGATCGAGTGTTCCTAACAACCCAACATTTACTCCAGCAGGAGGCGGTTCAATTTCTCGTTTACCGAATAACCGTTTTGGCTTAAACTCAATGTCTTTTGCTAACTCTAACTTCCAATTTAAAGATGTTGTAAGAACAGGATCTTTGGAATTAAACTCAAACTTTGGCAGCAAGTTCTCTAACCAGTTTATTGCAACTTTCTCTAAAATCCAAGCAACACGCTCAGTAGCAGGAGGAATTTTCCCTACCATCGATATCTTCAACAACAATGGTCAAAACTACATGACAGCAGGTTCTGATCCATTTACCAGAAACAACGATGTGAAGAATGATGTGTTTTCAGTTACTAATAACTTCACCTACTACGCAGGAAAGCATACCATCACTGGTGGTGCTACTTATGAGTACCAAAGTGTTGGTAATATGTTTATGCCAGGATCTGCAAGCTACTATGCATTCAATTCTTTGAATGATTTTATTACCAACAGAGCCCCAGCAGCATTTTCTTATACTTTCTCATTAGATCCTGCTAAGCCTGCAGTATATGCTGCAGACTTAAAAGTTGGTCAATTGGGTATATATGCACAAGATGAGTTTAACGTGAACGAAAACTTCAAGTTAACTTATGGCTTACGTGTAGATAAAATCATGTTCCCAGAATCACCATTGGAAAATCCAAATGTTTCTGCATTAAGATTCCCTGATAGAAATGGTGTTCCTACACAATACAAAACCAGTGAGTGGCCTACAAAGAGCACTTTGTATTTTTCTCCTAGAGTTGGCTTCCGTTACAAGATTGACAACGAGAACTTAGTGATAAGAGGTGGTACCGGTTTATTCACAGGTAGAATTCCTTTTGTTTATTTAACCAATATGCCACAAAATAGCCAGATGTATCAGGCTAGCCAAGCTGTAACCAATCCTGCTTTATTGGGTAACTTCTTATTTAACCCTAATCCAGATGCTTACCGTGGAAGCTTTAGCCCTACCCCAGGTGTATTAGGCAACAACGCGAACATTGTAATGATGGATCCTAATTTCAAATTCCCGCAAGTTTGGAGAACCAATATTGCTTTTGATAAAAAATTAGGAAACGGCTGGAGCATTACTGCTGAAGCCTTGTTTACTAGAGATATCAACGCAGTTATCATGAGAAATGCTAATCAGCGTGAGCCTAATGCTGTATTAAACGGTGGTTTAGATTCAAGACCTCGTTTTGCGGCAACTGCAGACAGAAGATTATACAGTAATTTAGGTTCTGCAATTATCTTAGAAAATGCTTCTCAAGGTAATAGTGGATCTTTCACTTTACAAGTAACTAAAACGTCTACAAAAGGATTCTTTGGTACAATTGCTTACACTAGAAGTTATGCAAATGAACTAACTGCTAATCCTGGTAGTCAGGCAACTTCAACTTGGCAGAGTAACCCAACTACTGGTACACAAAATTCACAGCAGTTGTTTAACTCAGCTTTTGTTAACCCACATAGATTAATTACTTCTTTGTCTTATAAGTTTGAATATGGCAAGAACCTTGCTACTACCATCAGCTTATTCGGTGAAATCGCTAAAGGAAACAACTATAGCTACACTTACAATGGAGATTTAAATAATGATGGTAATAACTCATCTGATTTAATGTTCATTGATTATACGCCTAACTTTGTTGCACAAGCTGCATCTGGTGGAAACCCTGCAAGAACTGCTGCTGAGCAATTGGCTGCATGGCAACAATTTGTGAATGCTACTCCTTACCTAAGACAAAACATAGGTAAATACGCAGGACGTAACGAAGCTTATTTACCAATGGTAAGCCGTTTCGACTTAAGAGTAGTACAAGATATCTTCACTAATATTGGAGCACGTAAACATACTATTCAGGTTACTGCTGATATCTTCAACTTTGGCAACATGTTATTTAAGTCTTCTGGTTTAAGACAAATCACCACTACCAATCAGCCTTTGATTTTCAGAGGATATGATGGAACTGGTCGTCCAACCTTTAACTTACAACAGCAAAGTGGTCAGTTAGTTAATACCCCTTGGGTTGACAACTTCAGCTTGGCTAGTACTTGGTCAATGCAATTAGGTGTTCGTTATATTTTCTAATAACCTACTTAATACATATAAAAAGGTCCCGAAAATTCGGGACCTTTTTTTTTAATATGAAGCATCAAAGGTTCTATTGATTTTTATACCACAACCATAAGAGTGATTTACTTACCCCATCCCCAAATTAAAAAATTAGGAATTGCTTTTTCCCATGTTTCAATATCATGTTTACCCTCTTCAATTTGCAGATACTCAATATGCTGATGAGTATACCCTTTTGCCTTTAAGGCAATAATTAAATCGAGGGCGTCATCTATTGAATCAATTATGCCGTTTTTATTTCTATCGGCTGTTTCGTCTGATGTACCACATTCAATAAAAAATTGTAGCCAAGGATGAAATTTTCCATTTCTTACCTGCAAATGCATTAAACGATCTTGCTCATCATCATATCCCTTATCGTAGTCCTTCCTTCTCCACCATAATGAAGGACTAAACATGCCCACTTTTCTAAATTCACTTGCATGGTTCCATACAATATCCAAGGCACTTAATGCACCCAATGAAAAACCCGCAAAGGATTTATCTTTAAAAGAAGGAGCATTGTATTTCTTTCTGATAAAAGGCAATAGTTCATCAAAAAAAAACTTGGTGTACAATCCTGCAAATGCACCTCTCCCTTCAAAGTCTGCAGAAAAGGCAGTACCATATTCCATTTTTCTATGTGGGCCACAATGAATACCAATACAAACCAATGGTTCAATTCGATCTTCTGTTAGTAGATTGGAAAGTATATTGGCAAAAGACATTTTCACTAAATCTTGTCCATCATTGAATAACAATAAACTTATTTGATCTAAATGAACTGTATGATTGGGCAAATAAATATCTATGGTCACTTTTCTTTCTAAGTACTCAGAATGTACTTGTATAGTTTCAATTTTTATATTAGACAACAATGAAGTGTTAATAGGACGCATAAGTTCAAAAATAGGGGAATGCAATAATAATGTTGCCTGAAAATTGTATTAAACAAACATATATTAAAAAAAATATAGGTGGATTTTTTATTTATGCAAGGATAGCTTAAATTACAGATGAAGAATTAAAATTGAGCTCATGAAAAAAATAGGTATTCTCTTTGGGCAAGAAAGAAGTTTCCCCAATGCATTTATCGAAAGAATTAATAGTAAGCAAGTAAAAGGAATTACAGCCGAAGTAGTTAAAATTGATAAAGTTATTCAGGGAGAAAATAGTGGTTATGCAGTAATTATAGATCGCATCAGCCAAGATGTTCCTTTTTATAGGGCGTATCTTAAAAACGCAGCCCTTTGCGGAACAGCAGTTATCAATAATCCATTTTGGTGGAGCGCAGACGAGAAATTCTTTAATAATTGTTTATCTACTAAAATTGACGTTCCAGTTCCAAAAACAGTTATCCTTCCTTCAAAAGATTTACCAACCGATACAGCCGAATTATCATTTAGTAATTTATCATATCCATTAGACTGGGAAGGCATTTTTAATTATGTAGGATTTCCTGCTTACATGAAACCCTTTGCTGGCGGTGGCTGGAAGAATGTTTATAAATTAACCGACATGAACGATTTCTTTGAAAAGCATGCAGAAACAGGACAGCTGGTAATGCTTTTACAAGAAGAAATTATTTTCGAAGAATATTATCGATGTTATTGCATTGGAGGAAAACATGTTCGTATTATGTCTTATGAACCAAGAAATCCACATCATTTAAGATATGCTGCAGACTTTAACCCATCTGAAGAAAAAATTAAAATGATGACTGATATCGTTATTAAAATCAACCAATATTTAGGATACGATTTTAATACTGTGGAATTAGCATTAAGAGACGGAGTGCCTTATGCAATTGACTTTTGTAATCCTGCTCCAGATGCAGACATCAAAAGTGTTGGCCAGGAAAATTTTGATTGGGTTGTAGAAACTGCAGCCAACTATGCCATTGAAAAAGCATTAGAACAAGAAGATGGCAAAGACAATTTAACTTGGGGAGAATACATCAAAAGAAGCGCTAACGGTCAGCCATTATATTAAAAGCCATCTTGAATAATTTATGTCTAATTTAAATTACAAGCATTTTACTTTAGGAGTAGAAGAAGAGTACATGGTGATTGACCCAATTTCTAGGGAGTTAAAAAGTCATGAACAGAAAATAGTGCAGGTAGGTCAATTAACCATGAAAGACAAGGTTAAAGCAGAAATGCACCAGGCTGTAGTAGAAGTAGGAACAGATATTTGTAAAAATATTGATGAAGCGTTTAAAGACGTTGCTTCCCTGAGAGGGAATATTGCCCAAATAGCCGGTGATTTAGGATTATGGGTGGGAGCTTCCGGTACACATCCATTTAGCCATTGGGAAAACCAATTGATCACGGATCATGTTCGTTACAATCAAATTGTAAACGAATTACAAGAAGCTGCAAGAAGTAATTTAATTTTTGGATTACATGTTCACGTGGGAATGGAAGACCGCAGAATGGCTACTCATATTGCCAATACAGCGCGCTATTTTTTACCCCATGTTTATGCATTAAGCACCAACTCCCCTTTTTGGGAATCTAGAGATACAGGATACAAATCTTTTAGAACCAAAGTGTTTGATAAATTTCCTAGAACAGGAATACCCGACCATTTTGAGAGTTTTGAAGCTTATGAAAACTATGTTAATCTATTAATCAAAACCAACTGTATAGACAACGCAAAAAAAATATGGTGGGATTTAAGAGTTCATCCCTTCTTTAATACCGTGGAATTCAGAATCTGTGATGTTCCTATGAACATAATGGAAACCATGACTATTGCAGCGCTATTTCAAGCAATCTGCGCAAAAATTTACAAGTTGCGAAACCAAAACTTGAATTTCATGATCTACCAACGATCGCTGATTAATGAGAACAAGTGGAGAGCCAGTAGATATGGGATTGACGGTAAATTAATTGATTTTGGGAAAGAAACTGAAGTTGATACTAAGGCACTCATTTATGAACTACTTGATTTTGTAGACGATGTAGTAGACGAATTAGGAAGCAGGCACGTAGTGGAATATGTGTCTAAAATTTTTGAAGTAGGTACAGGGGCCGATCGCCAATTAAAAGTTTACAAAGAAACAGGTAGTTTAATAAGTGTGGTAGACTATATACATGAGCAATTTTTAAGGTAGTAAGTATTAATTTTTTGATAAATCATAGAAGCCCCTTAACATTTAGGGGCTTTTTTATTCAAATTTGGCTTGTTCAAATAGCTAGGCAGCATTTTTGTAATACTTGTCGTCTATTATATTGTCAACCCTAAATAACCCTCATTTGACAGAGCACGAGTTGATAAAAGGCTGTATTAAACAGGACCCAACCTGTCAGCGTATACTATTTGAGCATCACGCAGGCAAGATGATGGGCGTATGCCTGAGATATGCCAATGACAACATGGAAGCGGAAGACATGTTGCAAGATGCTTTCATTAAAGTTTTTCAATATATCAGCCAATTTAAATTTGAAGGCTCTTTCGAGGGATGGATTAGAAGAATTGTAGTAAATACAGCAATCAGGCATTTAGAACGCAAAAAAATGAGTTTTAAAGAAATTGATGATCATCATGCTGCTTTGCCATCCATAGATCCAAGTGCTTTTAATTATTTAGGAGAAGAAGATTTATTTAAATTAATTGGGGCTTTGCCTGAAGGTTATAGAATGGTTTTTAACCTAAGTGTAATTGAAGGGTATAGTCACGATGAAATAGCACAAATGTTGAACATACAAGCTGGCACCAGTAGAAGTCAATTGGTGAAAGCAAGAAAAATGTTGCAAACACAAATTTTGCAACTACAAAAGATTGCCGTTTAATGACCAATAAGGAATTTGA
This sequence comes from Sediminibacterium sp., assembly GCA_040403845.1. Classification (GTDB taxonomy): domain Bacteria; phylum Bacteroidota; class Bacteroidia; order Chitinophagales; family Chitinophagaceae; genus Sediminibacterium. The sequence continues at coordinate 6,867 of JBBAJU010000032.1, read as the reverse complement.
TATCATTTTTAACCAAAAACTACAGCAATTTAGTAGCCCCGTGCCTACTTCGTTATGGGATAAAATTGCTGCGCATGACTTATCTGAGCCACGCGAAAGCTTTGATGATTTTATTCAAGATAAATTATATCACTACACTGCGCCAGTTCCAACTCATTTATGGAATAATATAAAACCTGTTGAAGAAGATAAAAGAAGAATAGTTGCTTGGTTTACGAAAAAATACATGACTGCCGCATCCATACTATTGATATTTTTTATTGGGTCTGTTGCTTCCTATTTGTATTTACGAATTCCTGAAATGAATACAGACCCAGCAGCTGCTACAACACCAGCACTTAAGCCAACCATAACGCCAAAACCAACTATTGAGGAAACGCTTGAAGTAAATCCTGAATTAACTCCAAAAGAGAACCTAATCAGGAATGAAAAAACAGAAATAAAATCTAAATCCCAATGGAAACTAAATCGCAAAAATATTACTAGCTCCTTCAAACAAAATCAATCGATATTTCCATTTGATCGAGTGATCAAAAACAATATAGAGTATATTAATACAGGCATCAATAGCAATGAGATTCTTATTGATTCTGCAGGCGTAGACGCAGGCATTGAAAGTTATGAACTATCAGAAAAAGCTGGAAATGCATATATCAAACACCAAAAAAACTGGAATTCTTTATTTTATAAAGAGGTCAATAAATACAATCATCCATCCAGTTTTAAAAATGTTGTGATTTGCCCTACTGATAGAAAGATGAGAAACACCGATTGGGATTTAGAAGTATTTATTTCGCCTGATATTCCCTTTAGAACGGTCACCAATAACACAGCAACTACTCAATTGCTGAGCAGGAAAGACAGCAGCGAATCATTAAGACCAGGATTTACTGCAGGATTTAGAATTGTAAAACCATTCAACGATCATTTCTCAATAAAAACAGGGCTTCAATATTCCCAAATTAATGAACGATTTACCTATAGAACAGAAAATGAAACAAGAACAACAACTGTAGTATCTGTGAGGGCAATCATCAGAGCACCCGGAGATACTTTATTGGTAAGAGATACTAGTACACTTACGCAAATAGGCTTCAAAACCAATACAGTAAAAAATAGATTTAGAAGTTTAGACATCCCAATTTTAGCGAGCTATCAAGTAGGCAACGACGACTTTAGAATTGGTTTAACTGCGGGAGCAATTATTAATCTTTCTAGCTGGTACCAAGGAGTAATGCTGGATAGTAGTTTATCAACCGTTGCGTTGAATAAAGAAACGAATATGGCTTACAGAAGCAATATTGGGCTTGGCCTTTATGCTGGCATAAGCGTAACTAAACGAATCAATTATACCACTCAATTATTTTTTGAACCCTACTTTAGATACAATTTATCCAATATGACCCGGCCAGAAGCTTCTTTCAATCAAAGATTTAGTATTGGAGGGTTAATGATGGGATTAAGATTCAATTTAAACAAAAGATAGGCAACAAATAAAACAAACCACGTATCTCGATAATAATGCTACCTAAATTCAGAAAATATGGACTTTTTGCAGCGATTGGCTTAATGCTGCTCGCATCATGCAATAAAGAAGTTTCTGAAAGCAATTTTTCCGTTTACGCAGGCAATGAGATGAACGATACAAGTTGGTCAGTATCTCTTCCAACAAGTGCAGCAATTCATAGAATCATTGATTCTACTGCAGTATATCAATACAAGGATAATTTAATAGGATCGAATGGCAAAACCATTACATTTTCTGACCGATTAAAACTTGTTTTTCCACCTAATGCCTTCATCAATCAGTCTGGTACGATGATCTCAGGAAATGTAGACATAAAAGTTTTGGTGATGGATCAAAAAGCTGATTTCGTAAGAACGCTTAAATCTACCCGGAATGGCACCAATTCATTAGAAACAGATTTGGGTATCTGCATACTTGCTTCAGCAAATGGACAAGCGCTGAATATTGCTCCTACAGTATCATACCAAATCAGAATAGGGAATGAGGAAAATATTGTAAAACAGCAAATGCGATTATTCAGAGGTGAGGAATCAGGAACAATTTCTACGCAATTGCTTATGGATCCATTGTTCACTTGGCAAGAAGCAAGCCTCAATCAATTTCAATTAGCCATTTTTAAACAAGCAGGCAGTGCTGGATCAAATGATATTGAACAATATGCTATTAGCACAAATCAACTAAGATGGATTTTAGTTGCTAGACCGCTTACAAATATTGGAAGTTTAGGAAAATTAAATGTGATTCTACCTCCTAATTTTACCAATAAGAATAGTTTGGTATTTATGACCACCGACGAATACAATTTATCGATAGAATTAAAGCCAGAATTAAATTCAAGAAGCTTCTCGGCTTATATGGTACCACTTCAAAAGAAAATTCATATAGTAAGCATATCATTGATTGGGAATCAATTTTATTTTAGTGAATCAGAAATAAAGGCATTGAATAATACACCAGTAGTTTTTTTGAAACCCCAGAAAAAATCATTGAAGAACATTCTAAATGAATTAAAAAAACTTTAAGTTGTTATTAGGCATATCGGGGGATATGCGGCCCTGTTTTTACAGGGCCATTTTTATTTCTTTATTTTTTTTACATGCAATGCATTGTAAGCCCAGATTAAACTACACAACATAAAAATAGCCCCTAATAAAAATGAAGCGCCGGGAAAATAAAATGGAGCTGAATGACTGGTAAAGTAAGCAAAAGAACCCGTCATAATGAGCGGACCAATAATAGAAGTAGCACTGATTAAGCTGGTTAAAGCCCCTTGTAATTCTCCTTGTTCATTTGCAGGTACATTACCCGAGATAATTGACTGTAAAGCAGGTCCTGCAATTCCACCCAAACAATAAGGAACTAGAAATAAAAACATCATCCAACTTTGTGTTGCAAATGCAAAAAATATTAATCCTAATGTATACAAAGTAAGCCCTAGATAAACGCTTTTTTCGTTCCCAATTTTGGGATTAATGAATCTAATTAATAAGCCCTGTACCAAGGTTACTAAAAGACCTACAATGCCCAATGAAATTCCAATCATTTTGGGCGACCATTTAAATTTTTCAATATTCACAAAGCTCCAGTTGCTTTGAACCGCATGTGCTGCTAAATAAATTAAAACGAGTGAACCAATAAGACCAGCAACTGCAGGGTATTTTTTTAATTGCAACAAAGACCCCAACGGGTTAGCACGCTTCCATTCAAAAGGTCTACGATTGGCTTTATCTAAGGATTCTGGCAATACAAAATAACCATACAGCCAATTGGCCAACGCCAGCCCTGCTGCAGCAAAAAAGGGAACCCTTGATCCATACTCACCTAATAAACCACCTAACATAGGACCAATAATAAATCCTAAACCAAAAGCAGCACCAATCATTCCAAAATTTTGAGCCCTATTTTCTGGAGTACTAATATCAGCCATATATGCCGAAGCAGTAGTAATACTAGCTCCTGTAATACCTGCAACAATTCTACCCACAAACAACCAAGTAATGGTGGGGGCAAAAGCAACAAATAAATAATCTAATCCAAAACCCAAAAGAGAAAATAATAGAATAGGTCTTCTTCCATATTGGTCACTTAAATTACCCAGAATAGGAGAAATTAAAAACTGCATGAATGCATAAGAAAAAGTAAGCCACCCACCGTATTGAGCTGCTAAACTGGCGCTACTGCTATGAACCAATTCTTCAATCAGCTTTGGCACAACCGGAATGATTAACCCAATTCCAATAACATCTATCAAGATTGTGATAAAAATAAAACCAACTGCAGCCTTTTTATTTGAAGCCATTAATAAAAATTAAATGCAATATTAATTGAAGCTTCTGGTAACCCCATCAATTTCTAATACTAAATCTGCACCATAACAAGCAGCAGGAGTTTGATAACCTGCTTTGTAATTTCCAGCAAGTACTTTTTGTGTAATTAGTAAACTACTAATTGCAGTTAAAGTGTACCCTTCAGGACCTTGAAGTGTAGCAATCATTTTTTCATTTTGATCATTTGTTATTTCTCCCCAAACCAAAGACTTTGCTTTTAAACGCATTTGTTCATCTGGCCCAGCAGGCATTTTTTTAATTTTCTTTTTATAATAGTTTCTTACAAAAGAAAGTTGAAGTATCCAGTTAAACCATTTTTGCCATTTAAGCATCGAGAAAGTTTTAGGAGTTGCGCCTGTATAAGTTTCTATATTAGGAATTGAAGTAGTGGTATATGCTGTAGAAATATCACCCCAAGGGATGGTCATGACAAACATTTTTTTAACTCCAAAATCAACCCAAAAGCCTTTGTGACCAAGTGGTTTCCGAACAATTTTTCCATTTTCTCTAACAGCGCCTCCCTCACCCATTCCCTCTGCCATGGTGGTTGCAGTACCATGAGATAGTTTACCGCCAATGGTGGCGAAAGCTAGTTTTAAGTGTGTTGCATTGGGCATTTTCTCATGTAAAAATTTGGCCATACAATCGGTAGGAACCACATCAAATCCAACACCAGGCATGATCATGATTCCTTTTTCCTTAGCAAGCCCGTCCATTTTTTTCAACAATTCAAAAACAGCAATTTCACCAGTAATATCTAAGTAATGAACTCCTGTGGCTAAACAGGCTTTAGCCATTTTTTGTGCAGTGAATTTAAATGGCCCTGCTGCATGCAATACCAAAGGGAATTGTTTCAAAGTTGTTTCTAAAGCAGTAGCATCATCTAAATCTACGGTTACAAATTCAAGCGAAAGAGCCGAAGCCATTTCTTTTAAAGCAGCCGAATTTCTTCCTGCTAATACTGGAATTAAATTGAATTGACTTGCCATTGAAGCAATTAATCTGCCAGTGTATCCGTTTGCACCGTAAAGTAGAAATTTATTTTGCATAGCGTAAAATACAAAATCCCGACAACAAAGTCGTCGGGATTTGCATAATTGAGGGATTTATAGAATAAATTTTTTTCTGAGGGTAATCAAGCCTAATTGAGCTTCTTTAGGAGTTACTTTTCCTGAAACGCCTTCAGTAGACTTAACAGTAAAAAGTTTGATATAAGGTTTCAAATAAAATTGATTGTTTTTTTCGATGATTGATCTGCTAATATCAAAATCTAACCATAGTCTAGATGTGTTTGGCATGAACTCGTCCCACTCGTTTCCTTTTAATTTTATCAATACGTTAAATAAAGAGATACAGACTGCATTCCTATAGGATTTTCTACAGATGAAGTTTTATTACATGCGGCAAACATAATAGACACTAGAATTGCTGAAACAGCAATCAACTTAAAGAGTGTTTTTTTTTCATGATTGAAGGTTTTAGTGTAGTGTTATGTCATCTATTGTTATTTAGATAGACGCATGCTAAAACCATGCCGTTGCCTGTTAAATAAAGTTTAACAAAAAAAACTTTTTTACATTGCAGCAATGATTAAACTGAGCTCTTGCATACTTAAACTTTTTCTTTTTTTCAATTTTGGAAAAAGTTGAGCTACTTTATCTATGTCATTTGGAAACAACTCTTCTAAAGACTTTCCTTTTATAGGAACGCAAACATTATTGTTGATATTGAGGAGATAATAATCATTGAATGATTGAAACGTTAAATTACTAGAAGATTTTCCGTAATCATAATTCTCAACTATTTTTTTATGCAAGCGATTAATCAAATTATAATGTAATCCTTTAGCTTTCACCTGATATAATGATGAATCATAGGGAGTCAATCGAATGAATTGCGTAGAATCATTACCGCCCTCTTCGCTGTGATAAATGGTAACATTTTTGATTGGTTCTACTGTTTGAAACTCCGAATTATTTTCAATGTAATTAATTTGACCATTCACTAGGTTTATAACTACTTTAAAATTTTTATACATTCTTCCATTAAACAACTCAATAGTCGCATTACGCGGTTCCTCCTTCCATAGTGGGCTACCCTTCACACCTGGGACATTGCTATTTAAAAGTTTACCACGTTCATCATACACTTCAATAAAATGATGAGTTGGTCTAGCAACTGTCACATTTTGTGCTATTAATAAATTGCTGAAATTGGCAAGTATACAACAGAGTATGAAACGCATACAAAAGTTTTTCTAAAGTTACCAATTTCAACACTTATTTACAAATAACCAGAAAGCTATTCATTTCTAAATACCACTAAACCATCGAATACATCTACCAATACTGGTTGTGATTTATCAATATCACCAGACAAGATTTTTTTACTTAAAGCATTCACAATTAACTTTTGAATTAATCGCTTTAATGGTCTTGCGCCTAACTGTGCATCAAATCCTTGATCAATCAAGAACTCAATCAAATAATCACTGAACTTTAAAGTAATATCATTCTCAGCTACTAATTTTTTGAGTCCTTCTAACTGTATACCAACTATTCCTCTTAATTGTGCTTTATTTAAAGGACTAAACATGATTATCTCATCTACCCTATTTAAAAATTCAGGTCGAATAGTTTGTTTTAGCAATTGCATCACTTCTGATTTTGCTTTTTCAGTTGCTTCTTCAATGCCAGCTTCATCAATATCTTCAAATGCGTCCTGAATTAAATGGCTACCAATATTACTGGTCATGATAATAATGGTATTCTTAAAATTCACCATTCTACCTTTATTATCTGTTAATCGTCCATCATCTAATACTTGCAACATAATATTCCAAACATCAGGATGAGCTTTTTCAATTTCATCTAATAATACAACACTATAAGGTTTTCTTCTAACAGCTTCGGTTAACTGACCACCTTCATCATAACCAATATAACCAGGAGGCGCTCCTATTAAACGAGATACGGTATGCTTTTCTTGATACTCACTCATATCGATGCGTGG
>JBBAJU010000031.1:20882-26504 GCA_040403845.1 Sediminibacterium sp. | reverse complement strand
AACTGTACTTTGGGTACAGAGGCATTAATCTCATTTGGTACATGCTCTTTCTCCAACTGCTCCATAATGGCTGTTGCCCTATTGATTAATGCAGTAGGCATGCCCGCCATTTTTGCTACCTGTATACCAAAGCTGTGTGTGCTGCCGCCGGTGGCCATTTTGCGCAAGAAAATAATTTTATTGTTCAGCTCTTTGTGCGTGATATGGTAATTTTTTACGCGCGGTAAATGTTCTTCCAATTCATTCAATTCATGGTAATGCGTTGCAAACAAAGTCTTCGGTGCAAAAGGGCTATTGTGTATGTATTCCACCATGCTCCATGCAATGGAAATGCCATCATAAGTAGCCGTTCCTCTTCCTATTTCATCCAATAATATCAAGGAGCGTTCGCTCATATTATTGATGATGCTGGCCGTTTCATTCATTTCTACCATGAATGTAGATTCGCCTCCACTTAAATTATCTGAAGCACCTACACGGGTAAATATTTTATCGGTTAGGGGGATCATCGCCGCCGCCGCAGGCACAAAAGATCCCATATGGGCCATCAAAGTAATGATCGCGGTTTGGCGCAAAAGTGCACTCTTACCACTCATATTGGGCCCCGTTAAAATAATGATTTGCTGGTCGGTTTTATTGAGTTCAATATCGTTCGATACATATTGCTCATCCAATGCCAGCTTACGTTCTATCACAGGGTGGCGGCCTTCTTTAATCTGCAATTCCAATCCCTCATGGATCACTGGTTTTCTATATTGGTATTGCAAAGCATTCTCTGCAAAACAAATAATGCAGTCCAAGGTAGCCAGTATATTTCCGTTTACTTGAATAGGTGCAATAAAATTTTGTAAATCAGTAATCAGTTGATTGTACAAGTCTTGTTCAATCGCCAAAATCTTGTCTTCGGCCCCAATAATTTTTTCTTCGTATTCTTTTAATTCTGGGGTGATGTATCGCTCTGCATTGGTCAAAGTTTGTTTGCGTATCCAATCGGCTGGCACTTTGTTTTTATGTGAATTGGTGACTTCTAAATAATAACCAAACACATTATTGAAACTGATTTTTAGCGAATTGATTCCGGTTCTTTCTGCTTCTCTTTCTTGGATGTTTACCAAGAATTCTTTTCCGCCGTTGGCAATATTTCTTAACTGATCCAATTCTTCATTTACACCCGCTGCAATTACGCCTCCTTTGTTAATGAGTACAGCAGGGTTTTCTTGTATCTCTTTGTTGATGCGGGTTTGCATGGCTTCGCAGGCATCCAACTGATTCGATAATTTGCCCAGCCATTGGTTGGTGCTATCTGCCAATAGGGCTTTTACAATAGCCGTCTGCTCTAATCCCCTGGCCAATTGTACGACTTCTCTTGGGCCTATTTTTCTTAATGCAATCTTGCTCACCAATCGTTCAATATCTCCACAGGCTTTGATGGCTGCGGATAATTGTTGTCTGAGTTCGGTTTGTACAATACTGTATTCTACGGCTGCTAATCTTTCTTCAATAGCTTGCTTGTTCTTGAGTGGAAATACCAACCATCTTTTCAAGAGTCTTGCACCCATGGCACTCACCGTATTGTCCATCACTTGCAATAAAGAAGTATGTCCTTCCGATTGCATGGGCAGTAATTCTAAATTGCGAATGGTGAACCTGTCCATCCACAAAAACTGGTCGCGTTCAATGCGTTGTATCTGTGTAATATGTTGCAGATTCGGATGCTCCGTGTCTTTTAAATAATGCAGGATGGCACTGGCCGCTATAATGGCTGCTGGCATGGCATCTATCCCAAATCCCTTTAGGGAATGGGTATTGAATTGCTTCACTAAATTTTCTTTGGCAAATCCTTCTTCAAATATCCATCGCTCCATGGTATAGGTATAAAACCTGGTGCCATATTGCTCTTTAAATTTCTTGAGGTAACTGCGTTCAAAAATGACTTCTGCAGGTTGCATGCTCTGCAACAATTTGTCGATGTATTCTTCATTGCCTTCTGCGGCAAAAAATTCTCCGGTGGAAATATCTAATAAAGCAATACCGGTATTTTGTTCCGTATAATGTACGGCTGCTAAAAAATTATTGCTTTTATTTTCCAGTAGTTTATCGCTGGTGGCAATGCCCGGTGTTACCATTTCGGTGACGCCTCTTTTTACAATGCCTTTCACCATCTTCGGATCTTCCAATTGATCGCAGATGGCTACTCGATGGCCTGCTTTTACCAATTTGTGTAAATAGGTTTCTAATGAATGGTGCGGAAATCCTGCGAGCTCGCTGGAAGCCGCAGCACCATTGTTTCTTTTGGTAAGGGTAATGCCCAATACACGAGACGCAATAATAGCGTCTTCTCCAAATGTTTCGTAGAAATCACCTACTCTAAATAACAAAACAGCATCGGGATATTTTTGCTTAATAGCCCGATGCTGTTGCATTAATGGGGTATCGTTGCCTGATTTTGCCATGGCAACAAATATAATGATACCCGTAGTATATTTTTTGCCCTATCTTCTCACAGCTGGTCTTGCTGCTGGCAATGGTTTTCTAGGCAATTTTTCATCACGCTGTGCAGTGTGGTACACAAAACTCGCCACGATGGTAGCCATTTGTTTTAAATCGTCTTCAATTAAATGGTCGTACACATCCATATTGCTGTGGTGGGTGCGGGTATCGTATTCAATGGGGTCTTGAATAAATTGAAACCCCGGTAATCCCACCCCATCAAATGATTGGTGATCGGTTCCACCGGTATTATTGATGGTAACGGTTCCAGCACCTAAATCTTTGAATGGGGTTAACCATGCTTTAAAAATATTTCTACATGCTTCATTGCCCTGTAAATAAATACCCCTGATTTTTCCGGTACCATTGTCGATATTGTAATAGCCAGATAATTTTTCGTGCGCTGGTAATAAGTTCATATCTGCTGGATCGGCAAAAGTCTTTTTAACATAGCCTCTTGATCCCCATAGACCTTGCTCTTCTGCGCTCCATAATCCAATACGGATGGTGCGTTTGGTAGAAATATTCAAAGCTTTTAAAATGCGCATCACTTCCATCATCACTGCAGAACCTGATGCATTATCAGTTGCACCCGTTCCTGCCTGCCATGAATCTAAGTGTCCTCCAATCATCACGATTTCATTTTTTAATACAGGGTCAGTTCCAGGGATTTCTCCAATCACATTATAGCCTTGTAAATCCTTGGTGAAAAACTTGGTTTTTACGTCCACGTCTAACTTAACAGGAGTGCCTGTTTTGGCAATGCGTAAAATGCTGTTGAAGTCTTCTATGCCTACCGCTATGTCTAAGAAATTCTCCGGAGCTGTGCCCTGATAAGCACCACCACCTTGCGCAAATACGGTACCATCATGGCTTCTAAGGCCTCCTGAACTTAATAGGGCTACTGCGCCTTCTGCCTTTGCCATTTCTTTTAAGATGGCCATCATACGGGCTGCACCGCCTGGGCCACGTTGTTGTACCATTGCTTGTTGTTGTCTGCGCTGTGCGGCAGTATCTACTGGTCTTGGGGGCGCCATTGTAGCGGCTTCCATTCTAGCCAATTCTTCATCGGTATATCGTACTGCATCCGCTTTAAATGTATGCTTGTAAGCAACCATTTGATCCATCATGATTACTTTGCCTTTTAATTGGCCTGCATATTTCATTAAGTCTGCACTGTCTTTGGCGCTGATCACCAATACTTCTGCATTTTGTAATTTTTTATTGCCCGCTGTCCAGGTTTTTGGATAAATCATGATGGGTCTATAATAAGGCGCTGTCATAGCCATATAGGATTTCTCTAGTTCCCATCCTTTTCCAAATTCACCCCATGCGTCTAATTCGGCTTTTTCAACGCCCCAACCTTTCAAGGCATTGATGGCATAATTGGCTGCTCTGTTATAACCGGGCGAATTGGCCAATCTTGGGCCACTCATATCGGTTAGGTTAAAAGCTATGTCCATCACTTTAGAATTTTCTAATCCTTCTTTACGGATTCGATTGATCACGGCCTGGTCTACTGGCTCGGTGCTTTGGGCAAAAGCCATGATGGGGCTGGCTAGGGCTAATAGCAAGGAATGCTGAACAAATTTTCTCATACCTGTTTTGTTTCTGTTTAGTGAAATTGGTTTGTTTAAAAAGAGTTTGTTAATGTAGTTTTTTTCTAGAACAAACTGCTAAAGATTATTTGAGTGGATGGGTTTACCTTTGCACCATGCGCAAATGGTCTATGCAAGAATTGGGGAGAAAGTCGATTGCCGATTTTAAAGAAGCCCCTAAAACCCCGCTGGTAGTGGTATTAGACAATATCCGAAGCATGCACAATGTGGGTTCGGTATTTAGAACAGCCGATTCTTTTTTGGTGGAGAAAATGTACTTATGCGGCTATACGCCCCAACCGCCGCATAGAGATATCAATAAAACTGCATTGGGTGCTACCGAAACCGTTGCTTGGGAGTATACCCCTACTACGGTGGAAGCAGTGCAGACGCTTCAAGAACAGGGCTACAAAGTTTATGCTGTTGAACAAGCGGAAGGGGCGGTGTACCTAGATCAGTTTAATCCCCCCGCACAAAAAATCGCTATCGTAATGGGCAATGAAGTAGAAGGAGTAGCCGATGAAGTGCTCGATATTTGCGATGGTTGTATTGAAATTCCGCAACTGGGTTCTAAGCATTCCTTAAACATTTCGGTGGCTGCGGGCATTATTATCTGGGCCATTACCGAACGCACCGTTTTAAAATAATTCAAGTTGACTACTGTTAAAAATTACCTGAGTCTCGTAAAATTTTCTCATACCATTTTTGCCATGCCCTTTGCTTTCATTGGGTTCTTTTTGGCGGTTCCTTATGCCAGTGTTTCTGGTGATCATTTATTAGAAGTGCAGGGCACTATGGCTAATTTATTGTCTCCTGCATTATTGCAGAAAGGCTTATTGGTATTGGTTTGTATGGTTACTGCCCGCAATGCGGCCATGGCTTTTAATCGCTATTTAGATCGTCATTTTGATGCCCTCAATCCGCGCACGGCCATTCGTGAAATTCCTGCGGGTATTTTATCAGCAGAGTCGGCTTTGCGTTTTGTAATTGGCAATAGCATTGTTTTTGTAATGGCTACTTGGTTCATTAATCCGCTTTGTTTTTATTTGTCTTTTGTGGCGTTGTTTGTGGTGCTGTTTTATAGTTTTACTAAACGCTTCACGGCTTTGTGTCATTTGGTATTAGGGGTGGGATTATCACTGGCTCCCATCGGGGCTTACTTAGCTGTTACAGGCAGTTTCGCGGTCTTGCCTTTGTTGTTTTCTTTTGCTGTTATTTTTTGGGTGAGTGGTTTCGATATTATTTATGCTTTGCAAGATGTAGACTTTGATCAATCGCATCAATTGAATTCTATTCCTGCTGCGCTCGGCAAAGAGCGTGCATTATGGGTAGCGCGTTTATTGCATGTTTGCAGTGCTTTGTGTGTTACCATTGCTGGGGTCTATGGTGGTTTTCATTGGTTGTATTTTGTAGGTTATGGTGTTTTTGTGGGCATGCTCATTAATCAACATCGCTTAGTAAAACCAAATGATTTGAGTAAAGTGAATTTGGCTTTCATGACTTCGAACGGTATTGCTTCTGTGGTATTTGCTAT
>JBBAJU010000031.1:17180-20782 GCA_040403845.1 Sediminibacterium sp. | reverse complement strand
TTATGGCTAGAATTATTTGTATTGATTATGGAGGTAAACGCACGGGCTTGGCGGTAACAGATCCTATGCAAATCATTGCTACTGCACTCACCACTATTCCTTCTAAAGAATTGGTTGCTTTTTTAAAAAACTATATGGCTACCGAGCCTGTAGAATTGATCTTAATAGGAGAGCCCCTTAATTTAGATGATAGCCCTACCCATGGTACCCCCTTGGTTAAAGAGGCCATTCGATTTTTAACAAAAGCTTTTCCTACTATTCCTATTCAAACGGTGGATGAACGTTACAGTTCTAAATTGGCGGTACGGGCTATGGTAGATATGGGCATGAAGAAAAAAGACCGCCGCGAAAAAGGGAATATTGATCAGATTGCGGCTACCATGTTATTGCAAGAGTTTTTGCAAAACCGTTAACTGGCTTTGTTGGTTCGTTGTTTCGGGGTACTTTTGCCCCCATTATAATTAAAATAGCATGATTCTTCCTATTGTAGCGTATGGTGCACCTGTGTTAAGAAAGATCGCACAACCCATTACCAATGAATATCCTGGTTTGACTAAACTGATTGAAGATATGTGGGAAACCATGTATTCGAGCAACGGAGTTGGTTTGGCTGCGCCTCAGATTAACCGTGATATTCGTTTGTTTGTGGTAGACTCTGAGCAGATTTTTGAAAACTTAGAAGAGGATGAGCAGGGCAAATACAATGATGCGCCTGGTATTAAGAAAGTTTTCATCAATGCACAAATTGAAGCCATTCATGGTGAAGAATGGGCCTACAATGAAGGTTGCTTAAGCATTCCTAAAATTCGCGAAGACATTATGCGGGGCGAAGCGGTTACCATGACTTATTACGACGAAAATTTTAAGCAGTTCCGTTCTACTTTTTCTGGTATTACTGCTCGTGTTATTTTACACGAATACGATCATATTGAAGGAAAATTATTCATCGATTATTTAAAGCCTTTGCGCAAAAAAATGTTGCAGGGCAAACTCAATGATATCAGTAAGGGTAAAATTAAAGTCGATTATAAAATGAGTTTTGCCAAATGAGGCGTTCACTAATTTTCGCCTTCATTTTCTGCTGTTGCTTTTTGCAATTGTCTTCGAAGGTATTGGCGCAAGACAGTACCTTAATCATTGATGAAAAGCGGTTTACTTTATCAGAGGTTGTTGTTAGAAATAACTTGGATTATAAAATGCTCTTAGAGCAAATTAAGGAAGACACTACTTTTTACAAGGCTTTCAAAAACCTGCGGATACTGGGTTTTAGCTCATACAACAATATTCAAATGAAAGACAAGAAGGGTGCCGTGGTGGCTTCTTTGTCTAGTAAAACCCGTCAGAATAGAGTCAATGGTTGCAGAACCATGGATGTATTAGAAGAAACCGTTACGGGCGATTTTTATGATCGTTCGGGTGATTATAATTATATGACTCCTGAATTGTACGCGAGTTTGTTTTTTACTAAAGGAACGATTTGTGGAGAAAACAATATTGTGGCGGGCAAGAAGCGTTCTGTGGCGGGTAAAAAAGGGATGGAGAAACACAAAGAGCAATTGAAAATGTTGTTCTTTAACCCGGGTAAAAAAATTGCGGGTATCCCTTTTATTGGAGATAAATTAGACCTCTACGACGAAACCGCACATAAATACTACGATTATCGCTTAGACATTGAAGAATACAAGGGGGAACTCTGTTATGTATTCTCTATTATGCCCAAAGCCAATTTAGGGTTCATTAAAAATGATCGCATTGTGGTAGACCAAATGGTTACCTGGTTTAATATGAAAACCATGTCGGTATTGGCTCGCAATTATGCATTAAGCTATAAAGCGGGTGTTTACGATTTTGATGTGAGCATGGAAGTAGAAATGACCAACCTGGGCAATAATATGATTGTTCCTAAAACACTTCGTTACAAAGGTAATTGGGACGTGATTTTTAAGAAGCGCGAGCGGGCTATATTCACTGCCACGCTATTCGACTTCAAACGCAATTGATCGCTTAATTTAATTTTCTGCCTGGTAGTACCCTGGTCTTTTTATCAATCTTATTGATATCGGTTAATTTTACCATCAATTTTACATCGGCCACATTACCATTTTTTTCTCCTGCTACTACAAATTTGTCTTCGTTTTCTGCTGTTATTATTGTTATTGAAATTAGTACCTGGATTTAAATTGGAACCTGTATTCGCAAAATTGGGGGTAGAGGTATTTTGTTGTGTGTTACTTCCACTGTTTAAACTACCAGCATAGCCAGTAAGTAAACCTAATCCAATAATCACGATGCCTGTTAACGAACGAGACAGATCTTTAATTTTTAGTTTGTTTGGCAAGTTCCTTTGTTTTAATTGAAATGTTTATTAAAGCTTGTTTTACTGCCTTTTATTTTGATTTTAAAGGGAAAAATCACTACCAGTTGTTAGGAAATTCCGTTTGTATTGCAACAAACCGTCAAAAAACAAAAAAATTACGTATTTGCCGCATTCTTCCATAATCGGTGGTTATTTATTTTCGGTGGCATCAATCCAACCGTAAAATTGTACTATGCGAATTATTGACCGCTTGTATCAATACTTAGAATTTCATGCATTAAGCGCTTATGCTTTTGAACAGCGTTGCCAATTGAGCAATGGATATTTAGGTAAACAGTTCCGTGCCAAGGGTACCATGGGTTCGGCTGTTTTACTCAAAATACAAGAATGTTTTACCGACTTAAATATTCATTGGCTACTTACTGGAAAGGGTAAAATGATTCGGCAGGTTATGCCCTATTCAACGGATGATGAACCCGATATGGCGATGTTGCTGCTTTTGCAAGAACAAATTGCCTTACTGGAAAAATCGCTGGCCGATAAGAACGAAATGATTTATTTGCTCAAAAAAAAGCGCCCCTTAAAAAGGAGCGCTTTGAGTAGCTAGTTTTGGTTTTGTTTATGCATTCTCTTCGGCATATGAAGAAACTGGTTCGCAAGTGCAAACTAAGTTTCTGTCTCCATGGGTATTGTTTACCCTTGCTACACTTGGCCAGAATTTATTTAATGTTACATAGTACAATGGAAATGCGGCTTCTTGTCTGCTATAAGGACGAGTCCACTCATCTGCACAGACCACGGCTTGTGTATGTGGTGCATGCTTTAATGGATTATTTAATTTATCTGACTTACCTGTTTCAATGTTGTTGATTTCTCCATGAATAGCAATCATTGCATCACAGAAACGATCTAGTTCTGCTTTGTCTTCGCTTTCGGTTGGTTCTATCATAATGGTTCCTGCAACTGGGAAACTCATGGTAGGAGCATGGAAGCCGTAATCAATCAATCGCTTGGCCACATCTTCTGCTTCTACTCCTGCTGTTTGCTTGAATGGTCTTAGGTCTACAATGAATTCATGCGCACAGGTTCCATTTTTTCCAGTATATAAAATAGGATAGTAGTTTTCTAACCTTGCTTTCATATAGTTGGCATTTAAAATGGCGTATTCAGTGCTCATTCTAATTCCATCTGCGCCCAACATTTTTATATAGGCGTAGCTGATTAATAAAATACTTGCTGAACCAAATGGGGCTGCACTTACTTCTAATCCAGTTTTTTCGTATCC
>JBBAJU010000031.1:0-17080 GCA_040403845.1 Sediminibacterium sp. | reverse complement strand
TCTTCGAACACTCCATGGGTGGATGGGTAGGTAACCATTAAGCCTCCTAGGGTGTCTTTGTATTGTTCTGCTTTTGCTTTTAAATCGGCAACATCAATATTTCCTGCTTCGTCACATTTTACTACTACTACTTTAAAGCCCGCCATCACTGCACTTGCTGGGTTGGTACCATGTGCACTAATTGGGATCAACACAATATTTCTATGTGCTTCATTGCGGCTCTTATGGTATTCTCTGATGGTTAATAAGCCTGCATATTCTCCTTGTGCGCCGCTATTCGGTTGTAAGCTACATGCAGTAAATCCGGTAACTGCACATAAATATTGATTGAGTTCTGTCAATATTTGCTGGTATCCTGCGGTTTGATCAATAGGTACAAAGGGATGTAAGCTTCCAAAAGATGGCCAGCTTACTGGGATCATTTCAGTTGCTGCATTTAATTTCATGGTACAGCTTCCTAAACTAATCATGCTCGTATTCAACGAGAGGTCTTTGTTCTCCAAAGATTTGATATAACGCATCATTTGGCTTTCGCTGTGGTGCTTGTTAAATACTGGATGTGTTAAATAGTTGCTGGTTCTGCTTAAACTGCTAGGTAGTGCACTGCTTTTCGCGCTTAAATCTAATGCTGTAGCTGTTTTGCCAGTTACTTGTTCAAATACATTGACCAATGCTTGTACATCAGCAAGAGTAGTGGTTTCATCCATGCTGATCCCTACTGTTCCGTCATTGAAATAGCGGAAATTAATGCCTGCGTTTTCTGCTGCCGCTTTTAATTGAGTCGAATCTACTCCGCTAATATGTAGGGTATCAAAAAATGCTGCATTATGTTGTTGTAAACCTAAGCTGGTTATTGCATTTGCTGTTGCATTGGCTAATGCGTGTACCCTTGATGCAATATTTTTTAATCCTTCTGGTCCATGGTATACTGCATACATGGCAGCCATATTGGCCAATAATGCTTGTGCAGTACAAATATTTGAAGTCGCTTTTTCGCGCTTGATGTGTTGCTCTCTGGTTTGTAATGCCATTCTTAATGCGCGATTTCCTTGCGCATCAATACTTACACCGATTAATCTTCCTGGCATTCCTCTTTTGAATTCATCGCTTGTAGCAAAAAATGCAGCGTGTGGTCCACCATATCCCATGGGTACTCCAAAGCGTTGTGCCGATCCTACTGCTACGTCTGCGCCTAATTCTCCTGGAGAAGTTAGTACCGTTAACGCCAGTAAATCGGTGGCCATGATCACGAATGCATTGGCTGCGTGTACGTTTTGAATGAATCCTTTATAATCTTCTACTGAACCATTGTTGGCAGGGTATTGTAAGATGGCGCCAAAATACGTTTCGTCAATGTTTGCTTCTTGGTAATTTCCAAATACCAATTCAATCTGGATGGGTTCCGCACGGGTAATTAATACCTGCTTGGTTTGTGGGAATATATTGTTGTCTACAAATAATTTGGGCTTAGTGATATTGTCTGTTTTATTAGCAATATGAAACAACATAGCCATTGCTTCCGCTGCTGCTGTTGCTTCGTCTAATAAAGAGGCATTGGCCATTGGTAATCCGGTTAAGTCGGTTACCATGGTTTGAAAGTTCAATAAACTTTCTAGTCTTCCCTGTGATATTTCTGCCTGATACGGTGTATACTGGGTATACCATCCTGGATTTTCAAAAATATTTCTAAGGATTACACTTGGCGTAATAGTGCCGTAGTATCCTTGTCCTATAAAGTTTTTATATAATTTATTTTTATCAGCAACTTTCTTCAACTCCGCTAAGTACTCAAACTCACTAATAGCCGCAGGTATAGCTAGGCTACCCTTGATTCTGATACTATCAGGTATGGTTTTACTAATTAACGATTCTACATTGGGCTCCTGAATGGTTTTTAGCATTGCATTTAAATCGGACTGATTGGGTCCTATATGTCTGCGTTGAAACTCGGTGGATTGATGCTCAAATAAATTCATACTCAAACGGGCTTTTTTTGTGGCGCAAAGGTAATAAGTAAGAACATCAATTTAACTGCTTTGTTGAGCGAATAGTATAATTTTACTGCGTTGTGATTAATTTCTTAATATGTTTAATGGATACATGTGGAAGACTTGATGATTAATTGGGAGAAAAAATCGGCTGAACACCAAAAAAAATACGGTCAGTTCTTAAAAAAAGCAAATAAGAATAAAGTATTAAAAGTGCTTCCCGATTTACATGAAAAAGCTTTTGAACAAGTCAATTGTCTCGAATGTGCCAATTGTTGTAAGAATTACTCTCCTCGGTTTAAACAGCCGGATATCAAAAGAATCAGCAAGTACTTGGGTATGAAGGAAACGGCTTTTATCGACCAATACCTCAATTTAGATTCGGATGGCGATTATGTGGTTAAATCTACCCCTTGTCCTTTTTTGGGGCAAGACAATCTTTGCAGTATTTACGATGAGCGTCCTTCCGATTGCGCGCGTTTCCCTTATACCGATGAAGATGTTTTGTTGAAACGCCCTTTGATTACATTAAAAAATTCCAGCTTTTGTCCAGCAGTGTATCATGTAATGGAAAACTTAATGGCTATTGTAAAATAGCTTTTTTCTAGTACTTCATTTTCCTAAGTGCGGGTGCTTTAAACCAGGTAGCGATTACCACTAGTATGGTCATTGATCCCCCAAAAACTACCGAAGGAATTACGCCCATTATTTTAGCTGCCAATCCACTTTCAAATTGGCCCAATTCATTGCTGCTATTGATGAACATAGAGTTCACACTCATGACTCTTCCGCGCATATGGTCGGGTGTTTTCATTTGTACAATAGTGCCTCTGATGATTACACTAATGCCATCTAATATGCCACTTAATAGAAGGGCAAAGAAGGAGAGCCAAAATAATTTGGAGAGTGCAAATACGATAATGCATGCTCCAAATCCACCTACGGCCCATAACAAAATTTTTCCTTGATTGGTTCTTAATGGAAAGATGGTTGCTAATACGATGATGCAGATGGCACCTATATCGGTGGCTGCATTCAACCAGCCAAATCCTATGGGTCCTACTGCTAAAATATCTCTGGCAAATACGGGTACCATTGCTACTGCCCCACCAAAAAAGACGGCAAATAAATCTAGTGATAAAGCGCCCAACACTTCTTTGGTTTTAAACACAAATTGCAAGCCTTCTTTTACACTCTCTAATCCTGTTTTTTCTCCTTTTTTATTTAAAGCTGGCTTTGCTTTGAGTTGGTATAAAAAAATAAATCCGGTTGCAATGAAACTTACGATGATGATGAGTGCGCCGGTGTTGCCGATTCCCGCTATTAAAAAACCCGCTGCTGCATGGCCTGTTACCGATGCCGATAGCCAAATACCTTGATTCCAAGTGGTTGCGCTTTGCAATTGTTCTTTTGGCACGATGGCTGCCAATATGGTTCCAAATAATGGTCCAGTGAATGCTCTGATGATCCCCGTACAAAATATGACGATGTATATCGAAAATGCTACCCAGTTTTTTCCTAATTGTTCTAACAAGTAATGTGTACTTAGTAATAGTAGTGCAATAGCACAGCTTAAGTAGAAAAGTATTCCTCTTAGTAAGAGTTTTCTTTTTTCGCTGATATCAATGATATATCCTGCGTACAATGCCAATGATACGGCTGGTATTACTTCGGCTAGTCCGATTAATCCAATAGCAAATGGATCATTGGTTAATTCATATATCCACCATCCAGTTAATGTGCCCAACATTCTTAGGCCCATGATAAATAAAAATCGTCCTGTTAATAAATGTCTGAATTCGGGTATCCCCAATACCTTGAATGTTTCTTTTTGTTGTGGTGTATTTGGGGGCATTTGATTTTTCTAGGGTAAGGTAAAATAATGTTGTCCGTAGTCTAGGTCTTTTTCTAATGCATCCAATATAATATCAACATGTGCTTCATTGCCTATGAAATCGGCATTGCTTGCATCCACAAAAATGGTTTTGATATTATGTTGTTTAATATAATGGGTATAGGTTTCCTGAATATTGAATAAATACTCATCTGGTATGGCTTGCTCAAATGGTCGGTTTCTTTTTTTAATATTTTGCTGCAACTTATTTACCGGTGCATGCAAATAAATCAACACATCAGGGAACACCAATTGCTGATGAATGATATCAAATAGTTTTTGGTATAACCTAAATTCTTCTTCGGGTAAATTCACTTTCGCAAACAACAAACACTTCGTAAATAAATAATCGGATACAGTGATGCTTTGAAACAAATCTTTGGTATGCACCATTTCTTTTAATTGTTTATAGCGTTCTGCCATAAAAAACAATTCCAATGGAAATGCATATTGATTTGGATTATCATAAAATTTAGACAAAAATGGATTGTCTGCAAATTCTTCTAGAATAATTCTTGCGTTGAGTTGCTTGGCTAAAATATTTGCCAAAGTGGTTTTACCTGCTCCTATATTCCCCTCTATTGTAATAAACTGATGCTTCATGAATATGCTACTGAGCGGTCAAAATTAAACGCTGATGAGTTCCTTATATCATTTTTTTTTGCACATCCCCTTGGTCGGAGCATTCTTGCAACAATTCGGTCATGGTTTTTTGTAAAACGGGATGTACTATTTCAGGAGCGATTTCAGCCATGGGTATTAAGGCAAATCTTCGTTGATGCATGGCAGGATGCGGCAGTTGTAAAAGCGGCGTATCCAATACTATTTGATCAATTTGTAATATGTCTAAGTCGATGATTCGTGGCCCCATTTTGACGGTTCTGGTGCGTCCCATAGAAGTCTCTATTGCTAATAATTGCTGCATTAGTTCAGCGGGATCCAGCTGTGTTTGTACCATTAGCGCTTGGTTTAAGAAACCTGGCTGATTGGTAAATCCCCATGGAGCTGTTTCATAATAGGAAGATTGTTTAACTATTTGTCCACATTGTTGTTGTATATATGAACTGGCATGTTTTAGATAGGTTGCTTTATCTCCTAAGTTGCTCCCGATTAATAAATAGGCTATATGCATAATTGGTAGTATACTAAGCTTCAAATATCTTTAATAAATAATCGGTTAATCAATTAATATGAGCCAATTTTTAAAAATTGTATTCGCAACGTTCATTGCTTTGGTGCTTTTTACGCTTATTGGCGTGTTTGTTTTAATAGGTATTGCTTCTAGTGCTGCCTCTTCAGATAAACCCTTCATTGGATCTAAAGCGGTTTTAATTTTAGACCTTTCTGTTCCGTTTAAAGAACAATTTAAAGAAGATCCTTTTGCTGCCTTACTCAACGAAGGAGAAGAAGAATCGCCTTCTTTGTTTCAGGTTACTCAATTATTGAAATATGCCCAGAAAGATTCTGCTGTGAAGGGATTATATATTCTTTGTGCCAATAACGCCAATGGTTTTGCGGCAAGCGAAGAACTGAGAAAAGCAGTGGTTGATTTTAAAAATAGTGGAAAGTTTGTAGTTGCTCATGGCGAAGTGATTTCACAGAAAGGATATTATATTGGGAGTGCTGCCAACGAATTGTATTGTAACCCACAGGGTGGGGTAGATTGGAGTGGATTTTCTACTAATTTATTTTTTCTCAAAGGCATGTTAGATAAGTTGGAGATTCAACCACAAATTTTTTATGCGGGTAAATTTAAAAGTGCTACCGAACCACTTCGTGAAACCAAAATGACTGATGCCAATAAATTACAAACCGGTGTTTGGTTAGGCGATTTGTATACCCATTTTTTACAAGCTGCTGCAATGTCTAGAAACCAAGACACGGCTATATTAAGAAGCTTGGCTGTAAAGGGTTTGGTGCAAACTGCGCATGATGCTAAGAAATATGGTTTGGTAGACGATTTAAAATATGATGATCAAATTAAAGCCAGCATCAGTAAAAAATTAAGACAGGATATTAAAACCAAAATCAACTTTGTAAGTCTTTCCGATTATGCGCAAGCTGCAGATTATGCTTCGGATGGTAGCGACAAAATCGCTTTGGTTTTTGCGAATGGTGATATTGTTTCTGGCCAAGGGGATGATGAAATGATTGGTAGTGATAGTTATAAAAATATCCTTCGTAAAATTCGTTTAGATAAATCTATTAAAGCGGTTGTTTTTAGAATTAATTCTGGCGGTGGAAGTTCTTTAGCCAGCGAAGTAATTTGGAGAGAAGTCTCTTTAATTAGAAAAGAGAAGCCTGTTGTAGTAAGTATGGGTGATGTGGCAGCTTCTGGCGGATATTATATTGCTTGTAATGCAGATTCTGTTTTTGCAAATGCCAATACCATTACTGGTTCTATTGGGGTTTTTAGTGTTGTGCCAAATATGCAATCTTTTTTTAAGAATAAAATTGGGGTCACTTTTGATGGCGTTAAAACCGCACCTTACGCAGATATGGGCGATGTTAGTAAGCCTTTAAACGACAATGAGAAAAGGTATTTTCAATCTGCTGTTGATAGTATTTATGCTACTTTTTTAGCGAGGGTTGCCGATGGTAGAAAATTGGGGGTTGCTGCGGTAGATAGTATTGCGCAAGGCCGTGTGTGGACGGGTACCAGTGCTAAAAAGATTGGTTTAACCGATAGAGTAGGTGGTTTGCAAGATGCCATTGATTGCGCAGCACGTATGGCGGATATTAAAAAGTCTGATATTAAATTGAGAGAATATCCAGAGAAAAAATCTTTTTTAGAGCAATTAATGGGTGGGTATAAAAAGTCTGTTTCTACTCAACTAATCAAAGAACAGATTGATCCTGCGGTTTTACAAGTATTAGGAGAATTAAAACAAGTTAAGCAGATGGTGGGTGTTCCTCAAGCAAGGATTCCCTTTATGGTTAATATACAATAGATTTGCTCAAAATACATAGGATGAGTAAACCGTATAGCCAATTGCAGGCCATGTTGGCCATTACCAAAGGGAGTTTAAGGGCTATTTTCAGAAGTCCTTCTGCAGTTATTTTTAGTATTGCCTTTCCCATGATTTTTATTCTGGTTTTTGGCTTTATTGGAAGTGGGGGAAGGGTGAGTGTAAATATTGCCTTTGCAGAAGAAACAGATACACTGAATCCTATTTATCAAAGTTTGAAATCTATTCCGGGTATTAAAGTGGTTGCTAAAAAAGGAGCTCCTTTACAAGAAGATTTAGAAAAAGGAAGAATTACCGCATTAATCAATATTGTTTCGCAGCCCAATGCTGCAGTGCCTTATAGCATTCAATTAACCAGTTCTGAAGCAGCCAATCCGCAGAATGTTCAGGTGCTTCAATCTATTCTGAACGCAGTCATTAGCGGGATCAATCAGCGGCAGTTTCCATCAACCCCAACTATTGCTTCTATTAGTAAGGATATTAAAAAAATCCCTGGAAGGGTGTATAGAACCATTGATTTTATTTTACCAGGTCAATTGGGTTTTTCTTTGTTAAGTGCGGGTGTTTTTGGAGTGGCTTTTTTGTTTTTTAATTTAAGGCAGCAGCTCGTATTAAAGCGTTTTTATGCTACGCCCATTAAACGATCATATATTGTTTTAGGGGAAGCATTGAGTAGGGTGATTTTTCAAATGCTTACTGCTGTTATCATTATTTTAGTAGGTCATTATGCCTTTCATTTTACTTTAGTAAATGGCCTTGTTACTTTTGCAGAAATCATGGTGCTTAGTTTTATTGCCTTGATTTTATTTATGGGCTTTGGTTTTATTGTAAGTAGTGTAGCTAAAAATGAAAGCACGATTCCTCCTTTCGCTAACTTGATTACATTGCCTCAGTTTTTATTAGCGGGTACTTTCTTTTCTATAGATAATTTTCCGACTTGGTTGCAACCCATTTCGCGCATGTTGCCTTTAACGCATTTTAATAATGCCATGCGCAATATTGCTTTTGAAGGGGCTGGTTTGAAGGATTGTGGTTTTGAATTAGGGGTGTTGGGTATTTGGATTGTGATTGTTTACATAGTTGCTTTTAAAACCTTTAAATGGGAATAGTATGAAATTAATCAAGCTGGGCTTTATAAGTGTCTTGGTATTGGGGGTGATTATTACTTTAATAGGTCTTTTGTTTCCGGCCACTGTGCTTGTTTCTAGAGCAGTAGATATTAAAGCCCCAAAGGATTCTATAAAAAATAAAATAACTGATATTCGGCAGTGGCCTCTTTGGGTGAATGGAATGAATGACGCTTCTGTTTCAATAGAATCTGCAAGTAAAGCCAAATTAGGCAACTCTTTGGTTCAAGTTACCCAAATCACCGACTCAACTGTTGTGTCTACCTGGACCAGTTTAAATGGTCAGCAACAGCTAAGTACGATTCGTTTGATTGGAGGAAATATTGGTCAAGAATTTGTGGTGGTGCAATGGCAATTTGTACAGCAAATTGGCTGGTACCCATGGGAACGATTTTCTTCTATGATGAACGACAAAATCATGGGGACAATGATGGAACAGAACTTACAATCCCTCAAGAAAAATCTAGAAAAATAAAGAACTACTCAAATTAAAAAGCCCCGAATCGATTTATCGATTGGGGCTTTTTTTGGTTAACTAACTATGGGGGGAAACAACTTTATTAATTTGCAGGATCTGCTGGTGTATTTGGGTTGTTATCTCGTTCTCTACTAGGATAAGGGAAGAAGGTTCTTCTTCTTTCACTAGCAGGACGGCCTAATCTTCGGTTGTCTTCTAATCTCATTCCGCTCATGCATAACTCAATACAGCGCTGACGATAAATCTCATCAATTAATGCTGCAGTGGTTACTGGTCCACTATAAGCAGTTAATCCTCCACCTACGCCAAATGGATCGGCACTTGGTAACTGGGTTCTTACAGCGTTAATTTCTGCAACGGCTGCTGTTAAATTAGGTGCTGATTGTCTTACAAAACATTCTGCTCTAATTAAACGCATTTCGTCTGGTAAATACACTGGAATTGCTTGTGTTGGCGCGTTAAAGAATCCTCTGATTCTATGACGTGGCAGTATAGTAGCATTGATTGCAGTGTAAAAAGGAATACGCTGATCGTTCAAATCTGGCGCTAAAGCAGTAGGTAAACCTAATGTTGAATCCTGAATTTGAAACACGTTATTGGTTGCAGTTGCAGTAGTAAATATAGGGTTGGTTACAATGGCATCGTATCCTAAAATAGCGCCATTAAAATTGAGGTCTACTGCATTTGCTGCAGTTGTTGCAGCTGCAAAATCTCCTGCAAACAAACTGTAACGCGCAATTAAGGCATTGATGGTATTGTTAAAGAATGCAGTATTCACTGAAGTAGGAACGTTAGCAAAAAACGCGGCGCTAGGGGCATTAGCTCCTAATGCAGTTTGCGCTGCACGTAATGTGGTTACTGCTCTTCTAAATCCATCTGCTCTGCTTTGGAATGTTGCTGGTGTTGTTTGTGTTCCAGGAGCTGCAGGGATTTGTTCAAAGAACATAGATAAATTACCAATAGCCATTGCTTTGAAGATACTTGCATAAGCAATTAAACCAGAAGCGTAAGCTTTATCTCCTAATTTATTGGCACCATTAATTACATTGTCTGCATCATAAATGATCTTGTTATTCCAAGTCCACATATTGCCTACAATGCCATTTAAATTGTCTACAACTGCTCCACCTGTGAAAAGTTGAAATTCATCTATGTTTCCAGCATTCATTAACCTAAACTCATTGGTTAACGCTCCTGCCGCTGTAATGCCGTTGTATACCGGGCTAAGTCTTCCATTGCTGTAAACGCTTTGTAATCCAACAGCAACACCTGCTAATCCTCTTGGCGTAGAAAATGCATCTGTATCGCCAATTGCTCCGGGGTTGGTAAAGTCTTGCTTGCATCCAACCAAACTTACTCCGGATAAAATAATCAATAATAATTTTTTCATGTTAACTAGTTTGATGGGTTTAGAAATTTGCTACAACACCGAATTGGAAAGTTCTCGGAATAGGTACGTTACCAAAGTCAACCCCTCTGAACAAACTGCTTTGTCCGGTGGCGTTGGTTTCAGGATCGTATCCTCTGTAGTTGTCCCATGATATTAAGTTTCTTCCTGTTAGCGTTACAGTTAGGTTGTTGAATAAATTGCCCACTTTGCCAAATGCATAACCTAATGATAATTCACGCAATTTGGTGAAAGATCCATCATCTACTCTCCACTCTTCAATTCCATAAGTACTGCTGATATATCCTCTTGGAATTTCTCCTTTGTGTTCTTTTTCTGCAAGTTCACTCCCGTTACCAACTCCTTGTCTTGTTCTGAAATCTGCATTAAATACTTCTACGCCAGCTACTCTGTCTAATTGGAAACCAAAAGTCCACTTTTTGAACGTGAAGCTGTTAATTAATGTGGCTGTGTAAGTTGGGTTAGGTGAACCTAGTACTGATCTTAAAATAGTAGAATTAGGTCCTGTTGTAAATGGCAAGCCAGTTGCAGGATCTAAAGTTGGGGTACCAAATGGTTGACCATTGGCAATAGGTCCTCTTGCTGTTACAGGAATACCTGCTGCATTCTTTACTTCAGTTCCGTTGGCATTTCTAGCAAAGAAAGTAGAGTAGAATACTGGGGCATCAAATCCAGGAATCAAGGCAAATACTGCACCTGTTGGCGCTGCAAACGTGATGAATGGAACACCTAAGTTTTCAATTCTATTTCTGTTCTTATTAAAGTTACCCGTGATTTCCCATGAAAAGTTTTTGTTTTTAATAGGAACTGCAGTAACCATAATTTCAAAACCTCTATTGCTTAGTGAACCTACATTCTTGGTAGCTGTTGGGAAACCAGAACTTGGTGCATTGGTAATATTTGGTACCAATAAGTCTGTTACTTTTTTGTTGTAATAGTTAAAAGTGATTTGTAATCTATTGCCTAATAAAGCAATGTCTGTACCAATTTCTAATTCTTTCTGACGCTCAGGCTTTAAATCAGAACTGATTGTTGCAGAAGGAGAAGTTAAACTGGTTCTTCCTAAGAAAGGAGAGATATTGTAGATATTAAAACGATCGTACGCTCCAATACCAGTTAAGTTTCCACTTTCACCATAAGCTGCACGAATCTTAAACACATCCACTGTTTTTGCCAAAGATGAATTCTTGAAGAATTCTGTTTCAGAGATAATATAGTTACCACTTACTTTAGGGTAGAAGAAGTTTCTATTATTCTTGTCAAATACAGATGATCCATCAATTCTACCTGCAACGGTTACGAACAATTGGTTGTTGAATTTAAAGTTTTGTTGTAAGAAGAAACCGCGAATGGATCTTTCACTTCTTCCATCAGAATTAGGCAACAAAGTACTTCCGCCGGTTGCAGTAGAAATACCCGGTAATAAACCACGGCTTTGCGCTAAAATAAATTGTGCTCTCTCGTACTGCTCAGAATAACCAAACTGTGTTACAGAAGATAATTTATTGGTTATTTGTGTAGTGTAGGTGAAGTTTAAATCATGGTTAAAGAACGTAGAGTTAAAACTTGCAGCACTAGCATAACCGTTTAATGTTGGGTCTAATGTTGCACCGCCACCATAAAATCCGGGGCTAGCATTGTAAGGATATGGAGGAATAAATGTGGTTCCGTTTTGTGCAATATTATCCAAACCTGCAGTGTAGTCGATCACTAAACCTTTAACAGGGAATAACTTAAAGCCAACATTTGAAACGGTTCTATTGGTAACGTTTCTTTGTTTGATTTCGTTGATAATAGTCAAAGGATTTACACGTCCTCTTTCACCTACTGCTTGTAAATTTCCATTGGCATCTCTTGCACGAATATTATGGAAGTTTCCAATAATGGTCATTGAGTTAATTGGAGAGAAGAAACTATTACCATCAGGTAATTCATTGGTAGCATTATTGGTATAATTGATACCAGCATTCCAGCTAAACCAGTTGTTTACTTTGTTGTCTAAGTTTAATCTGAATCCAAAACGGGTATTGTCTGTTCCTCTAATAATACCTTGATTGGTATTGTAGTTTAAAGAAGCAAAATAACGCATTTTGTCTTGACCACCGGTGATGGATACGTTGTTGTCGGTACCCATTCCTGTTCTAAAAATATCATCTTGATAATCGTAACGAGTAACAGGAGTTGTGTTGGTTAGTGCGGGTGTTAAGATGTCTTGTGTTTGAGCGCCAGGTCCATCAGTAGGTCCGCCAAATTTGGTAGGAGCATTATTAAACACCAAACGCTTTCTCAATGAATTGGTATTTACTTTAGAACTAAATGTGATTTTTGGTGCACCAGTAGATCCTCTTTTTGTAAAGATTTGAACTACTCCAGCATTTGCTCGGCTACCATAAATAGCAGCTGCTGCAGCACCGTTCAATACTTCAATACGATCAATATCATTTGGGTTAATATCAACCATTCTATTTTGTCCCACCGCTCCAGAACCATCGTAATCACTCATTGCATTGGTAACTCTAGCATTGGAATTATTTAAAATAACTCCGTCTATAATATACAATGGATCTGATGAACCAGAGATAGAGCTTACACCACGTAATTTAACACTCATACCACCTGCAGGGTCTCCTGAGTTTTGTGTGATTTGCGCTCCTGGAACTTTACCTTGCAATGAGGCAATTGCGTTAGGAGAACCGGCATTGTTAATTTGACTTCCTTTAACAGTACCGATAAAGTTTCCCAATTGCTTTTTAGTAGTACCCTGAGAAGTACCAGTTACTACAACTTCATCTAAACCAGTTGCATCTTCTCTTAATGCAGCATCAAAACTGAAGCTGCCAGTAGTAGCAGTGATGGTTAAATTCTTTTCTGCAGACCTATATCCTACAGAAGAAATTACTACATCGTATTTACCTTGTTTAAGGTTTACAATAAACTGATAAGTGCCATCAACAGAAGAAGCTGTTCCAGCACCAGAGTTTTTAATAGTAATGGATGCACCAGGCACTGGAAGTCCTTTGCTATCCGTCACTTTTCCTTTAATGGTTGTTTGGGCTTGCAAGCCAATTGTCAATGCTATGCCGAAGAGAAGGAAGCACAACTTCGATAATACATTGGCCTTGCCATTGTTAACATTCATATGCGTGTCGTTTTGGGTTTTGAATAACAGTATAAATATATAATATGTGCGGGAATATCTTGGTTTTGTTTATATATATGGTGAATAACTAGGGGAAAACCGCAAAAAACGGCTTTTTTTCGGTTTAATAGGACTGAATCATCCGAAGATTTCTTTTAATTCCACTAAATTTTGCTCTTTTCAGCGGACTTTCTTTGAAAACGGTTTTAAAAGTTTCTTCTGTAAGATCTTCCCATTCACTGGTACTTAAATTCAATATTGCAGGGATTGGTTCAAATGAAGGTTCTTGATGCGGTTTACTAAATCGATTCCAAGGACAAATATCTTGGCAGATATCACAACCAAATAACCAATTTTGAAATTGATCTTTCATGCCTTCATTTAACATTGCATCTTTTAATTCAATGGTGTAATAACTAATACATTTACTTCCATCAATTTGCTTGTTGGGTAAAATAGCTTCTGTAGGACATGCTGTTATGCATTTGGTGCAAGTGCCGCAATAATCTTTTACAAGTGGGTCGTCGTATTCTAATGGGATATCTACAATTAATGTAGCAATGAAAAAAAAAGATCCTGCACTTTTATGTATAAGGTTGCCATTTTTGCCTACCCATCCTAACCCTGATTTTACTGCCCATGCTCGTTCTAAAACAGGAGCAGAGTCTACAAAACCTCTTCCATTTATATCGCCTATTTTTTGTCTCAATCCAGTTAAAAATGTTTTAAGCGTAGTCCTGATTACTTCATGGTAATCTTTACCCCATGCATATTTGGCAATAGAAGGTGTATTGGGTTTTTGTTGTTCTGAGGGATAATAGTTCTTCAACAACGTAATCACTGAAAGCGCACCAGGCACCAATTTTGTTGGGTCTGTTCTAAGGTCAAAATGGTTTTCCATGTATTGCATTTTGCCGTGCATACCCTTGTTCAGCCATTGTTCTAGCTTTCTGGCATCTTCTGTTAGTTGCTCAGCTTTAGCAATGCCGCAATAAGAAAATCCCAACTCATTGGAAAGTGATTTTACAAATTGTGTATTTGATTGTATTTGCAACATTAATTACAGTTGGCCACTATTTGTTCGTCAATAATATTTTTCAATTTTAAATACAGTTCTTTCTTTTCTTCAGACAATAATTCTTTTGCAAAAAAAACAACTGCATAGTTTCTACATAAATCTATCATTGGCCATGTTCCAAATAATCCAGGGCTAGCTAATACAGTTGCATTTCCATTTTGGTCGGTTTGAAGAACCCAGGAACCTAATGCATAATTATATCCCTCTGCCGATTTTGGTGCGTACTTAATCATAGAGGAAGTAGTTTGTGTTTGCAATAATAATTTTACAGACTCTTCCGATAAAACACGCTTGCCATTAAACATTCCTTTGTTTAAGAGCATCGAGCAAAAATTAGTTAAGTCATTTGCAGTTGATTGTGCTCCACCCGAAGGGTTTATAGCATTTAAACTAGAAAAATTAGTACCTCTCATTTGAAGTGGTCTTAATATTTTTTCTTGCATCAATTGTTCAAAGCTCCTTCTTAATGCTACTTCAATATACCTGCCTGCTATATTCATGCCCACATTGCTGTACCTAAATTCTAAACCAGGATTGGAAACAATTTCTCTTTTAGAGGCAAATTCTTCTATTTCTTCTTCAAGGCTATTGTATTTATTTCGTTTTATAAAATTTCCAAGTTTAATCGGTTCCGATTCTATACCTGTTAAGTGGCTTAAACATTGTCTAATGGTAATAAAACCTTTGCTGTATTTCGTAAAAATGGGCAAGTGCTTACTAATTTTATCGTCGAGCGATATTTTACCATCGTCTACCAATGCCATAATTAGGGCAGCAGTTAGCCATTTGCTACTACTCGCAATAGGCGCTTGGGATTTTGGAGTGAATTCGCCAGCAGATTTGGAAAAAATAATTTTACCGTCTTTATACACCATGATTACAAACTCTTTCCCTAACTCTTTATTAGCTGCTGCAATTGTTGTTTCTAAGCTTTGAAAATTAAATTGTGCATGGGAGGGCTGAAATATTAACATAAAAGCCGTTGCTATACTGACTATTGCGCATGTTTTAAGTTTTTTTAGCGACATAATTTCCGAATTGTTGGCTTGGATTATAGTTTGATTGATAGTATAAAGTTAAGTTAATCAATACAATTATGAATCTGAACAATTATACCATCAAAGCCCAAGAAGCCATTCAGGCTGCTCAACAAGTTGCTTATACCAATAGCAATCCATCTATTGAAACAGATCACTTGTTAAAAGCCTTGTTAGCAGAAAAGGATTCCGCAATTGATTTTTTGTTAAAGAAGAATAATGTGAATCCTTCTTTTTTAGAATCAAAGCTATTGGAGCAGATTAATAAGCTACCCAAAATTCAAGATGGAGAACCTGCACAAAATGCGGGTAGAGATTTTAGTAATGCTTTGTTAAAAGCAAATGCAGTGATGGGCTTATTTAAAGATGCATTCATCACTCCTGAGCACTTACTGATGGCATTGGTACAAATGAATGATGCTACTGGTAAATTATTAAAAAGTGCAGGATTAACCGAGAAAGGATTAACTACTGCAATTAAAGATTTGCGAAAAGGTGATACTATTCAGTCGCAAGCACAAGAAACCCAGTTGAATATGCTAAATAAGTTTGCTAAAAACTTGAATGATATGGCTAGGCAGGGTAAGTTGGATCCAGTTATTGGTAGAGATGAAGAAATAAGAAGAACACTACATATTTTAACCAGACGTTCTAAAAATAATCCTATTCTAGTAGGGGAGCCTGGGGTGGGTAAAACGGCCATTGTTGAAGGGCTTGCAATGCGTATTGTAAATGGAGATGTTCCGGAGAATCTAAAATCAAAAGTGATTTATGGGTTAGATATGGGACAATTAATTGCTGGCGCAAAATACAAAGGCGAGTTTGAAGAAAGATTAAAAGGAGTTGTTAAAGAAGTAACTTCTAGTGATGGTGATATCATTTTATTCATCGACGAAATCCATACCCTTATTGGTGCTGGCGGTGGAGAAGGTGCCATGGATGCAGCTAATATTTTAAAGCCCGCTTTAGCAAGAGGAGAATTGCGCGCAATTGGTGCAACTACTTTAAATGAGTACCAAAAGTATTTTGAGAAAGACAAGGCATTAGAAA
This sequence comes from Sediminibacterium sp., assembly GCA_040403845.1. Taxonomy (GTDB): domain Bacteria; phylum Bacteroidota; class Bacteroidia; order Chitinophagales; family Chitinophagaceae; genus Sediminibacterium. The sequence goes on along the minus strand of JBBAJU010000031.1, from coordinate 912 downwards.
GAAGATTCCAGAAAGTAGTGATAGATGAACCAACTGTTGAAGATGCAATTTCTATTTTGCGTGGATTAAAAGATCGTTACGAAACACATCACCATGTTCGTATAAAGGATGAAGCGATTATTGCTGCTGTTGAATTATCGAATCGTTATGTTACGGATCGTTTTTTGCCAGATAAAGCCATTGACTTAATTGATGAGAGTGCTGCAAAATTGAGACTCGAAATGAATTCGATGCCCGAAGAATTAGATAAATTAGAAAGACAAATCAGGCAGCTCGAAATTGAAAGAGAAGCGATTAAGCGTGAAGATGACGAGGATAAATTAAGAGAGCTCAATATTGAAATAGGCAATTTGGCTGTTGAGCGGGATACCTTAAAAGCAAAATGGACACAAGAAAAAGAGCTAGTAGAAAAAGTTCAAACAGCTAAAGCTAAAATTGAGCAATTAAAACAGGAGGCAGAACAAGCAGAGAGAAATGGTGAATATGGTAAAGTTGCTGAAATCCGGTATGGTAAAGTAAAAGAGCAAGAAACATTAATTGCTTCTGTAACCGAACAGTTATTAAATTCTTCTGAAAAAAGATTATTAAAAGAAGAAGTAGATGCAGAAGATATTGCAGAGAGTATTGCAAAAGCCACTGGAATTCCTGTTGCCAAAATGCTGCAAGGGGAAAGAGAAAAACTATTACACTTAGAAGATGAATTACATCGTCGGGTGGTAGGTCAAGAGGAAGCCATTAGCGCAGTATCCGATGCAATCAGAAGAAGTAGAGCAGGATTACAAGATCCGAAGAAGCCAATTGGGTCATTTATTTTCTTGGGTACTACTGGAGTAGGTAAAACAGAATTAGCTAAAGCATTAGCCGATTATTTATTTGACGATGAAACGATGATGACACGCATCGATATGAGTG
>JBBAJU010000030.1:1677-26517 GCA_040403845.1 Sediminibacterium sp. | reverse complement strand
ATTTTTTCGTTGATGGTATTAGCGGTTTTACGCACCATTTCTTCATCTTCCGGTTCTATCTTTAAACGGTAGGTTCGGTCGGCAACAACAATATTTACGGGTATTAATTCAGACATAATATTAAGCGTGCAGCAACGCCAGGCATTTATCTATTTCTTTAAGGTAAGTGTCTATCTTCTTTTGCAGTTTGAGTTTTTCTTCCGGATCCCAATTGCCCGTACTCATTCTCGCCGCTGCTAATTTCTGTTCCAATACACTTAAAGCAGCGTTATTACTTGCTTGTAATTGCTTCATATTGTTGAGCTCGGTTTCTAATCGCTGGTTCTCTTTTTGAACTTGGCGATAAGCTTTCAATAGGGTTTGCAATTTTTCTTGCAATTCTGTAATATGTTCATTCAGCTGAGACATAGTCAAAAATTAGTCATTATTTCCTGATTTCAGCATTTATTTCCTTCTCAAAACACTTAATCAATTTGTTCATCATTGCATCAATCTCGTTATCTGTTAGTGTTTTGGTATCATCGGAAAAGGTAAAATTAACTGCCATTGATTTTTTATCGGCACCTAGTTTATCGCTTTCGAATACGTCGAACAAATTCATTTGCTGTAGCTTATTTATTTTAAGCCCTTCCACTGCTTTCTCAATTTGTTCGTATCGCGTTTGCTTATTCACTACCAAAGCTAAATCACGTTGGACTGCAGGAAACTTGTTGACCTCTTTGTAAACTACTTTTAATTTTTGCACTGCTTTTACCAATTGCTTAAAAGGAAGGTCTAATATAAACACTGGCTGCTTTAAATCAAATTGGTTCAATTTGTTTTTGCTTACCATTTGTAGGGTTCCTAATAACTGCTTGTTGGTAAAAATATTAATGGTATCAAGATTTTCGGTTGATTCTTCTAAGTGGATATTTTGTAATCCGCACCATTGTAATATAGCGGCTGCCAATCCCTTCATAGCATAGATGTCAATTGGTGTACTTTTATTTCTCCATCCTTGTTCTGTACTATTCCCGGTTGCAAAAATGCAAAAATGTTCTTCTTCTTTAAAACCTTCTCCGTCTACTAAATAGGTTTTACCAAATTCAAATAATTGCAAATTGGTATTTCTTCTATTTGCATTATAGGCAATGGTTTCAAGCCCACTCTCTAACATGCTGGGGCGCATAACGTCTAATTCTGCACTCAAATTATTCATCATTTTGACCGTTTTAGCCGCGGTGGCTTCGTCAAAATATTTACTGTTGGTGATAGAGTTGGTGAGTATTTCTGTGTATCCTTTACCAACTAAGAACAACGCTATTTTTTCTCTAAGGTTTTCTTTGATGCCTAGTTTTTCTACCGAAGGGCTAATACTAATCATGGTTGGAATTTCCACATTGTCTAAGCCATCTATGCGTAAAATTTCTTCAACAATATCTGCTGGAATGCTGATATCTGGCTTGCTATAGGGGACTTCTACCATTAGCTCATCTAATCCCTCTTTAGCAATTACAAAACCCAATGAAGTTAAAATTCGCTTTACCTTATCAGCGTGGTAATTTTTGCCACTTAATTTTTTTAGGTAGTGGTTCTTAATGGTAACTGTAGTCTTTGGTTTAGGATTGGGGTAAATATCTACGAATTCGCTAGAAATGTTTCCGCCTGCTACCTCTTTAATTAAAAGGGCTGCACGCTTTAATACATTTGCAGTGTTTGAAATATCTATCCCTTTTTCAAAACGAGTGGCTGCATCGGTTCTTAAGCCATGACGTATAGAGGTTTTGCGAATGGTAGTTGAATGGAAACATGCACTTTCTAAAAAAATGGCGGTCGTTTCATTGGTAACCCCACTTTTACTTCCTCCAAAAACACCTGCAATACACATGCTTTCATTGGCATTGCAAATCATTAAATCCTCAGGATGTAAACTTCTTTCTTTTTCGTCTAGGGTCGTAAATTTTGTTTCAGCTGCTACATTTTTTACAATGATTTCGTTTCCTGTAATGGCTTTCAAATCAAATGCGTGTAGTGGTTGTCCTGTTTCGTGCAGTATATAATTTGTTATATCAACAATATTATTAATGCTTCTTACGCCAATTGCAGTCAATTTATTAATTAACCATTCTGGGGAAGGCGCAACTGTTACGCCTGATATAGTTACCCCAGTGTATCTAGGACAATCATTTGAATTTTCTACGGTTACTTTTATAGGAGCATTTTTATTATCAGACTTGAAACCGTTGGAATAGGGTTGTTTAACGCGGGTTTCTTTTTGATGATGGGTTAAGTATGCGGCCACATCTCTTGCTACACCCAAATGGCTCATAGCATCCATTCGATTAGGGGTAAGACCAATTTCAAAAATAAAATCCGAATAAGGTTTAAAGTATTCTGCTGCAGGTGTTCCAGCTATAAGATTACTTGGTAATACCATAATTCCATCGTGGCTATAACCCAACCCTAGTTCATCTTCTGCGCAAATCATTCCTTGGCTTTCTTCGCCTCTAATTTTTGCAGCTTTCATTGTCATGGGTTCACCTGTCATGGGATAAATGGTTGCTCCCACGGTTGCTACTGCCACTTTTTGACCTGCCGCTACATTGGCTGCTCCACATACCACTTTTAGAGGAGTATCAGCGCCAATATTGATGGTGGTTAGTTTTAATTTATCTGCATTTGGGTGTTGCTCACAGGTTAATACTTCTCCAATCACCACACCCGCTAATCCACCTTTTACCTTTTCATATTTTTCTAAGCTCTCTACTTCTAAACCAATAGAAGTAAGGATTTTAGACAGTTGAGCGGGTTCTATTGCATCCGGTAAATATTCACAAAGCCAATTGTAACTGATAGTCATAGTAAAGCAACGATGGTTAAAATGCGAATTTAAGGTATTCGGCGTAAGTGGGCGAATCAGTTGCTTTAGTGCTATTTTGAAAGTTGTCTAAGGTACTTTGAATAGGCCGCTTGGTTGATGCTGTCTTTATTCCAACTAGCCATTAAAATGATTTCAATTTTCTGATTAATTAATTGTTGTATTTGCTTTCGATACGCTTGATAAGCATAATAATCTGTGCCAGCTATATTGTTAATATTATTTTGAAACAAACTCACTGGGTTGATCAAATAAGTGTTTTTAATAAATTGATTTTTCTGCTCTTGCTTTGCTTCTATTTTAGCAGTTGCATTGATCATTAATTGATTCGCAAGTGCACTTGAAGAATAGCCCATAATCTCTTCATTCATACTGGTGTCTTTACCTTGTTTAGTATTGGCTAAGATTGGATAAGATTCAAATAATTTTCTTCGTTGATCTTTCATTGACAGCTGTTGCAGTTTTTCACTCTCTTCTCTGGTAATATCAATGAAGTCGGTCATGTAGCCAACCGGATATTTTAAAGAGGCACTTTGATGGATGGCACCTGGCACTAGAATGCAAAAGACTAACCAAACAGCAACCATTTTCAGTGCTTGATCCGAACTTCCTTTCCCCCAATAGTTGATGGCATAAAATACTGCAAACCAAAGCAGCATGTATAAAAAGATATAAAGCAATAGTGTAAAAAATGGAGCCGTGTATTGGCCAAAAACAGGGGTTGTGAAAGCATATGCTGTCATGATTAATATCAATATGCTAATCAATAAACCGAAGTAAAACATAAATCTTGCCAACAGCCAATGACTTGAAGACATCTGATTCACTTGAATCAAACGACTAAACCCTAAATCTTTTTCTAACCCACCTATATTAAACAACCATACAATGATCAATATGGGCAATAAGTAAATCACCACAAAACTAAAATCGAGTGTGCCAACTGTTAAGCGCTCTGGGTTGGCTATTTCTTCTGCTAAATCGCCATCGAATATGGTACTCCGGTTGGTGACTTTTTTGTAGTAACCAAATTGTTCCGATTGACCTAAAGAAAAAGGCATCATTGGAGATGGCGCTTTAACCGCGGTGGTTGGCATGTACCATACAGCCCAGAAGGGTTTGGTGATATTGACCCAAGGCCTATCTTCTGGTCCTGCTTTTCCTTCTTTAAACCATTGCTCAACTTTTTGTATGCTTTCTTGATCCTTCGTTTTGATTGCAGCTATTTCAAGTTGTTGTTTTTTGTATAAAGTCAAACCATTTTGAAGGCCATAAATAGCCGCCACCATGAAGAGCAATAATGAAACAACTTTAAATGGACTGCGAATAAAATGTTGGTACTCGTTCAGTAGAATCTTGGTTATTTGTTTCATACCAATTTTATTTTCTTAGCGTTAAACAGAACAATAAACGTAGACAAGGCAATCCAACAGCCTAAACTGAATAAATCGGTCATATAAAATGCTGTTGCTTTTTGTACGGAAGGTGCGGTGTAATTAAAATCTTTAATGGACTTAAAAAAAGCATTGTTGGCTTTCCAATCCCAATCACCTGATTTAGATCCGCCATAAGCATGTTTGTCGTTAAGCGTTTTGATAAATACTCTTCTATATAATTCCGCTTTCTTTAAAAAGTCTAAGTGGTGCAACATATCACTACCACTGTACCCCATACTGGCGCTTTGTAAAGCCGCGTAAGGATTGATCAATCCAGCGTACTGGTACCAAGCTTTTTGACGTTGCAGTATTTGATAATTATTACCAAAGTGCTTGTCCCAAACTTGATTGCCATACTCTTCATCTGCTTGCATCACAATTCCATCAAAGTTGATGGGCAGTTGTTCTATGCTGTCTACTTTGTATTTAGCTAATATTGATTCTTTTAATGCTTTTTCTCTTTCGTCTGAGGGGTTATGACCGTCAATACCTTTGGCACGATCTTCTTGCATCGCAGCTTTAAACGATTGCCTGCTGGGTAAAGGGTGAAGTTTATCAATAGTATTGCCCCAAAGTTTTGGTAAGAATATGGTCCAAAGAATCCATACAGATAACATAGACGAAAGTGCAGCAGTGCTGTTTTTCAATTTGGCTGAAAAGAAAACAGATAAGCTTGCAATGATATAATAGTATGCAGCATACACAAGATAAATGAATAGCATTCTTTCAAAACCGTCTGAAGAAGCATTGTTCCAATTTATCAGTGTTTGACATAAGATGGTTAGTGTTAACAAACCTAAACCATACAACCAAATACTCAAGGCTTTTGACAAAATAATTTTAGACAATGGTGCTCCTTGAAACACCAATAATTTTAATCTGCCCGATTCTTTTTCACTACTCACAGAAGTGAATGCCAAAAAAATCAATACAAGTGGTATGATGTATTGAAGCAATAATGACGGCTTTAGTTTTCCAAATTTTGAAATGGATAAAGATTGAGACGCTTCTGAGTAAACAATTTCATTTTGCACATGCCCCTCTAACCTTAGTACATTTCCTGTAATGGCATTCACCCCCTCATCTAAGCTGCTCAACGCATTGATAGGTTTGAATGCGTATGTACCAAAATGCGCTGCACCATGCGGATTCATGTCATCAATACTTTCCCATTGCTCGCGAATATGCGCTTGTGCTACTTTTTGCTGCGCTAATTGTGCTTTGTTTTGTTCAATACTTAAATAGGTTACAACCGATAAGCCAATTGTAAAAAGGATGGTTAAGTAGGTAAGGACTTTACTGCGCAATAGTATGGTCCATTCGTTTGCAATTATTTTAAACATGTTTGTTCAGTTTAGTCTTGCATGTATTCTAAGTATATCTTTTCTAATTCATTCGCAGTTACATCTGCTGTATTCATCTCTTTGATCAATACCCCATGTTTAATAATACCAATGCGATTGCATGTTTCTCGAACTCTAAAAATATCATGTGATGCCATTAAAATAGCAGCACCTTCATTCGCTAATTTTTTTAATAAAACAGAAAGCTCATTGCTGGCTAGTGGGTCTAAGCCACTAGCAGGTTCGTCTAGTAAATAGACTTTGGCTTTTTTGGCATAAGCGATTGCAATACCAACTTTTTGCCGCATCCCCTTTGAATATGATTCAGTGCGTTTATTGTGTGCGTCTGTTTGTAAACCACATAGGTTTAAGAACTCAACAAGGGCTTCTTTTGAGTAATTTATATCTGCTAATTTGCAGAAGTAATCCAAATTTTCAATGCCTGTTAAGTAAGGATACAAATTGACGTTTTCCGGAATATAACCAATGCTTTTTCTAGCTTCTGCTGCATGCGTGCTGGTATTAATTCCATTGATTTCTGTAGTGCCTTCATCTGGGGCAATAAAGCCTAACAACATATTAAGGGTAGTAGACTTACCCGCACCATTTGAACCCAATAAGCCAAAAATTTCACCCGCTGCTACATTGAGTGATAGTTGATTGACCGCTTTAAGGCCTTTAAAGCTTTTGCTTGTTTGTTTTATGGAAATCATAGATCGCTTTTTAATGCAACAATGTTGCAATAATATACAACATTTTGCATACATGGATGATTTTCCCATTTTTATTATTTAAAACACGCATTTTTGGATGATTTTAATTTTTGTTGCATGAGAATACTCGTCTTCTTTAAGTGGTTTTTTTGTTGTTTTTCCTTTCTTTTTTTTGCGCAATCATCCATAGCTCAAACTAAAGAAACCATCACTAGACTAGCAGTACTTGAAGTTGATTCTGCTTATTTATCTGAATACAAATCTTTTTTAAAAGAAGGTGTGGAGCAAGCCCTAAAAAATGAACCTGGGGTGCTCACCATTTATCCAATGTCTGAAGTTTCGCGCCCCACTCGTTTTACTATTTTAGAAGTATATGCCAGTATTGCTGCGTATGAATCGCACCTAAAAACGCCCCATTTTTTAAAGTATAAAAATGGCACTTTGCATATGGTTAAAACGTTACAATTAATCAATGTGGATCCACTAACTCCCCAGTTTACAATTCACCAAAAGAGAAAAGAATAAAAGCTACTCCCTTATTTTTTTTGTTTTAAAATCAACCTTAGAGAAGTGTCTTTGGTAAAGTAAGCCCAAACCCAATTGATAAAAATAATGAGTTTATTTCTAACGCTTAATATGAGCATTAGGTGTAAAAACATCCAAACTAACCAGGCAAAATACCCTTTGAAATGATAAAAGGGTAGGTCTACGACTGCTTTATTTCGTCCAATAGTGGCCATTGATCCTAGGTCGGTATACTCAAATTCTTTTTGCGGAACGTTATTCATCAAGCGTTTTAGGTTTTTCGATAAATTTTTCGCTTGATTAATGGCTACATTGGCTAGTTGCGGATGTCCCTTTGGATATTTGGGAGTTTCCATCAATGCGATGTCTCCAATAGCATAAATATTTTGTGTTCCTTCTACCTGATTGATTCTGTTAACGGCAATTCGGTTCCCCGCCCTCTTTACATTGTTGGAGAGCCCTTCTATTATATTCCCGATTACACCCGCTGCCCAAATCACGGTGTTAGATTGCATGGTATTGCCATTGCTTAATTCGAGTGTTGTGCCATCATAATTTTTGACAAATGTTTCCGTAATAATATTTACCCCCATTTCTTGTAAATATTTTCTAGAAGTCTTTTTGGCCAATTCACTCATGCTATTTAATGTATCCTTACTACCTTCTATCAAATTGATATTGAATTGCGTAAAATTGATTCCTGGATAATCTTTGGGTAATATATTTTTTTTGATTTCTGCAAAAGCCCCTGCTAATTCTACACCTGTTGGTCCTGCACCTACAATAGTTAAATTTAGTAAAGCTTCTTTGTCCTTTTCTTCCGTAGAAATAATGTTTTCAAATGTTTGTAGAATATGATTTCTGATGGCAATTGCATCGTTGGTAGTTTTTAAAGTAAAACTATGTTGCTGTATTGCTTCATTTCCAAAAAAATTGGTGGTACAGCCAACTGCAAGAACTAATATATCATAATTAAAACTGCCTATTGATGTGTCAATCGTATTTGCTGTCGTATGAATGAATAGTAATTCTGCTAAGCGGATTTGGAGGTTTTTTTTGTATTTAAAAATATTTCTTAGTGGGAATGAAATACTTGCTGGCTCTAGCTGTGAAGCTGCTACCTGATAAAAAAGTGGTTGAAATTGATGGTGATTAATTTTGTCAATTAATAAAATGTCAAATAGATTTTCATTTAAGTTTTTAATCAATTGTACTCCAGCAAAGCCTCCTCCAATTACAATGACTTTCTGTTTTCTAGACAGTTTCAAAATAGGTCTGTTAAATGGTTAGTTAGTGATTCTTGTTTCATTGGTTGGATATTTTGGTAGGATTTTAAGCTCATTTAAAGTTAGGCTAAGTTTTCGCCAATTGCATTTATACTTAGTTCATTCCATTGAAACGAACCTTGTTTTCTTGATTTTTCTTTGTTAACCTCCTATTGTTAATTTCTTCAAATTATAGAGGAAAACTTTTGTAAATGGGGGATAAGCTTAGTACTTTGTGTTAATAGAACTGTTATTCCTGTGGATAAGCTGGGAATTGGCTGTGGAATAAATAGACCCCAAAAAAATTTCCAGTACCAATTCCATACCATTATATTCGCTCCCCCTTACCCAGTTGTTAACGATTCGGTAACATTGGTTGGGATCTAATAATTGGAGTTTAAAAGAATAAGCACAATTGATCATGGAGATTACTAGTTTAAATAAAGACAGAAAAAGAAGAAAACCAGCCATAGACTTGAGCACTATGGTTTATGGAAAAATACCCCCTCAGGCAAAGGAACTAGAAGAAGCGATTTTAGGTGCTTTGATGTTAGAGAAAAGTGCATTTGATACTGTTTCTGAAATCATTAAGCCAGAATGTTTTTATGTAGATGCGCATAAATATATTTTTCTTGCTATGCAAAGCTTGCAACAGAAATCAATCCCAATCGATATCCTAACGGTTGTGGAAGAATTGAAAATGCAAGAAAAATTAGACTTGGTTGGGGGCCCTTATTTTGTAACTAAACTGACTAATTCTGTAGTATCTACTGCAAATATTGATGCGCATGCACGTATTGTTTTGCAAAAATTTATTCAACGTGAGTTAATCAAAATAAGCGGTGAAATTATTGGAGATGCGTACGAAGAGGGAACGGATGTTTTCGATTTATTGGATGAATCTGAAACGAAGATGTTCAATATCACCAATAATTATTTAAAGAAAAATTTTGAAGACATTGGTGGTGTTCTAATTGAAGCCATTACGCGTATTGATGAACTTAGAACTAAGACAGATGAAATTTCTGGAGTACCGAGTGGCTTTAGTATGCTTGATAAAGTAACTTACGGATGGCAACCTACCGATTTGATTATTTTAGCAGCTCGTCCTTCTGTGGGTAAAACTGCTTTTGCCCTGAATCTTGCTCGTAACGCTGCTTTACATCCAACTAAACCTGTTGGAGTAGGGTTCTTCTCGCTAGAAATGAGTGCCGCACAATTGGTGCAACGTATTTTAAGTGCTGAGAGTGAAATCAAAATGGAAAAAATAAGTCGTGGTAAATTAGAAGACCATGAATATCAGCAACTGCATAGCAAAGGGATTAAGAAATTAGAAAATGCACCATTGTATATTGATGATACGGCTGCACTAAATATTTTTGAGTTTCGCGCCAAAGCCAGGAGAATGGTAAACAAGCACAATGTGGGCATTATCATTATCGACTATTTGCAATTGATGAGTGGAAGCAACGATAAGGGTGGAAACCGTGAACAAGAAATTAGTAATATCTCTCGTAACCTAAAATCGTTGGCCAAAGAATTAAAAGTTCCCATTATTGCACTGAGCCAGTTAAGCCGTGCAGTGGAAACCAGAAAGGAAAGTAAAATGCCTCAGTTGAGTGATCTTCGTGAATCGGGTGCTATTGAGCAAGATGCTGATATGGTGATGTTTATTTATCGTCCTGAATACTACGAAGTAAACAACAACGAAATGGGTGAGAGTACTAGTGGTGAAACCCATATCAGAATTGCTAAACATAGAAATGGTTCACTAGAAACGATTAAGCTGCGTGCTAAATTGGAGATTCAAAAATTTGAGGATATGGATGTTGATCAAGGCCCTAGTAACTGGAAATCGATGGGTTCATCTTCTATGTCACAGGGAAATGGAGAAACAGCATTCTTTATTCAGAAAGGCAGTAAGATGAATAATTCTGCTGATTTTGATGAAGGGATTGATCATGATCAACCTTTCTAGATGTATTTAAGTAAATTATCCTTCTGTATGAAGAAAAGTGTTTTTTTATTGTTAGCCTTACTCGTTTTGGGCAATTCTATAATTGCTCAAAATAATAACAATAAATTACCCATCGTATTTGTCCATGGATTTCTAGGAAGTGGGGATACTTATGCAACTCAATTTCAACGTTTCCTTGCTAATGGCTATCTGCCATCCCAATTAAATGTATTTGATTGGAATAGTGTTGGTGCAAAAAATAATACCATCAATTATTTAGATTCATTTATCAATAAGGTATTAGCTAACACAGGAGCTAATCGTGTTAATTTGGTTGGTCATTCTGCAGGAGGTGGTGTGGGTTATGGATATTTAAATGACGCAGAAAGGGCGTTAAAAGTGGCCAACTATGTTCATATAGGGAGTAGTAAGCAAACTAAACCTGCTGGTAATAACGGACAAATTAATACGCTGAATATCTATTCATTGGGTGATAAAGTAGTTAAAGCTGGCGATATACCGGGGGCATTAAATGTGCAACAAAAAGAGAGTGATCATTATGAAGTAGCTACAGGTGAAGCCTCTTTTTGGGATATGTTCCATTTCTTTAATCCTTCAATCACCAACCAACAAAAGGTTAAAATTAGAAAGCAGCCAATCATTGCTGGCAAAGCTTGTTTAATGGGCGAAAACACCCCTTTAGCAAATGCGGTAGTGGAAGTGTACGCCATTAATTTGAGTAGAGGAAAGCGAATGGGTTCAACACCTACTTTTCAATGCACTACAGATAACCAAGGTAATTGGGGCCCCTTTAAAGCTCAAGCAGCTATTGCTTATGAGTTCGTTTTAAAACCTGCTGGTGGGCAAAGAACGATACATTATTTTCATGAACCTTTTACCACAGATGATCCATTGGTTTATTTAAGGGCATTGCCAAAAACTGGGATGACAGCTTTATTATTAAATACTTTACCTTCTAATGATCAACAAACGGTGTTGGCTATTTTTAGCAGTAATAAAGCGGTTATAGCAGGAAGGGATTCATTAACGATTGACGGACTTAATTTATCTTCAGAAACCATTTCTCCTGCAACAAAAACTGCTATCGCTCATTTCATTTTTGAAAATGGGGATGGCAATAGTACTGGCAATTTAATTCCAACTTTTAAATCGATTCCGTTTATGAATGGAATTGATTTTTTATTAGATCCTACTGATACAAAACCATTGCATATTTTCTATAATGGCAAGCATTATAATTTGCCTAAAAGAAAATCTGCGAGTGAAGGAATCATGGTGATGGTGTTAAAATAGCTAACTTGAACATAGATGTCTATTCCCTTTTTTTATGAAGCTCAATTGCCTGCAATGGCTGGTTTATTTACCCTTTCGGAAGAATCGAGTAAACATTGCAGCATGGTATTGCGAATGAGAGAAGGTTCTGCTATTTTGTTAACCAACGGACTCGGCTTAAAATGCTCGGGTGAAATTGTAAGTTCTGATAAAAAAAAGACAGTTGTTCAGTTGTCGGTATTTGAACAAATTTCTTCACCGAATCCTCAAAATAGTATTGCCATTTCTTTTGTGAAAAATGCTGCAAGAATGGAATGGTTTTTAGAAAAAGCCACAGAGATTGGCATTGCTTCTTTTTATCCTTTGATTTCGGATAGAACGGAACGTACACACTTTAAAAAAGAACGTTGGGAGCATATCTTGGTTTCGGCCATGTTGCAAAGCCAACAAAGTTTTAAGCCAATTTTGCATGATCCGATTGCGTTTAAATCATTGATACAAAAACCTCGAAGTGGTCAAATGCTCTTGGCACATTGTGAGCCAGGAGAGAAAAAAGCACTTCAATCAGTTGATCGGTCCGTTAATACTTTGTTATTCATTGGCCCAGAAGGCGATTTTACACCCGACGAAATTAAGTTGGCAACTGAGTCTGGGGTTACTATGATCAGTTTGGGTAATACCCGTCTTCGTACTGAAACAGCAGGAATTGCGGCTGCTGTGCTTTTACAGAACAGATAATCCTGCTACAATTTGTACCTTAGCAGTATGGGTAAATCGTTGTTTCCTTTTTTGGGCTTTTTGATTTTGATTGCTTTCTCTTGTGGATGGAACAATGCGAAAGATAAAAAAGTTTCTAGGGACCGTTCAATCACATTGGCCACATCATACAATCCACTTTTTTTAGATAGTGTTTCTCTCCAACAATTTTTAGCAACAAATGATTGGGTAAAGGAATTTGAGCAACAGTTTATTGATTTTTATACCGATCGAAATTTTGAATATGCTTGGTTTGATTCTACTGGTTTATCTGAACAAGCTCACCACTTTTATAATTTGCAAAACGATTATATCACCCGATTAGAAGACAGTGCTTTATTTAATCAACAATTCCATAATTTATATACTGTTTATTCAAAAAAAGCAGCAAGATCAATCAAGCCATCTAAAGAAGTTTTATTTACTGAGTTATTGTTTACAGGACAATTTTTTAAATATGCTGCAAAAATGTACAAAGGAGCAGATATTGATCTAGCAGATTTAGGCTGGTATATACCGCGTAAAAAGTTGAATCTCCACGCGCTTTTAGATTCTGTTATTGAAAAGAAACCTTCTGATATTATCAATTATGCGCCAATAAGTTTGCAATATCCAAGGATGGAACATTGGCTTTTTCGCTTGGTTGAAATGCAAAAAAATGAAGTCTTAGATTCCTTGCCTAACCTAAAAAAATCGCTGCGCAGTAAAGATTCGAGCGAACTAATTGTCCGAATCAAGAAAAGGTTACAGTTTTTGCAAGGCGATTCATTAACCAATACCCCCGTTTTTGATACAAGCTTAGTATTAGCGGTTAAAAAATTTCAAGAACGTCATGGTATTGATGTAGATGGGGTTATTGGGAATAAGCTAATTGCTGATTTAAATGTGCCGCTTAAAAAAAGAATTGAACAATTATTGATTAATATGGAGCGGGCTAGGTGGATGCCATCACAGCAAGACAGCACGTATGTTTTAGTGAATATACCTGAATTTAGATTACGTGTATTTGAAGCGGGCAAAAACGTGTTACAAATGAATGTAATCGTGGGCTCATCTGCAAACAATACTGTTATTTTTAATGGTAATCTTCAATATATTGTATTCAGTCCTTATTGGAATGTGCCAGAAAGTATCGTGCGCAAGGAATTGTTGCCAGCTATTAAAAGAAATCCTGGATACATCGCCAAGCATAATATGGAAATCACCCAGTATATTGGAGGGCTCCCGCAGATTAGGCAGAAGCCCGGCGCCAACAACGCTTTAGGAAGGGTTAAGTTTTTATTTCCCAATGAGTTTAGTATTTATTTACACGATACGCCCAATCGAAATTTATTTGCACAAACCAATCGAGGCTTAAGTCATGGCTGTATCAGAATTGCAGAGCCTAAGCAATTTGCTGCGTTTTTATTACGTGATCAGCCAAGTTATACCAGTACAGCCATTGATAGCTTAATGTATTTAGAAAAAGAAAAATGGGTTACTTTAAAAAAGAAAATTCCAGTTTTTCTGGTGTATTTTACTGCATGGGTAAGTCAATCAGGAGAACTTCATTTTAGACGGGATATTTATCAGCACGATCAAAAAATGGCTCAAAAATTATTTTAATAGAAAAGGGAACGGTATGCAAATAATAGAAGTAAATGATGCGCAACTGGTCAATGATTTTTTAGAAGTGAATGCAATGATGAATGCATCTAATCCGCATTATATTCGTTCATTAAATAATGAAGTAAATGAAGTATTTGATGCTGCAAAAAATAAATATTTCAAATGGGGGAAAGCCATAAGGTGGGTTGCCTATTCGGATAGTGGTGAGTTGGTGGGTAGAATTGCAGCTTTCACTAATGATAAGTATATCAATAAGGGAACGGATTATAAAACGGGCGGAGTAGGTTTTTTTGATTGCATCAATGACCAAGCAACTGCAAATTTGTTATTTGATACGGCCAAAGCATGGTTAACCTCAATGGGTATGGAAGCCATGGATGGACCAATCAATTTTGGCGACAGAGATAAATGGTGGGGTTTAATGGTGGAAGGTTTTGATAAAGAGCCCATGTATGGAATGTCTTTTAATCCATCCTATTACGAAGGGTTGTTTGAAGGGTATGGGTTTAGAAATTATTACAATCAGTACTACTATTACATGAATGTAGATGATCCATTACCTGAAAAATTTCCAGAGCGATATGCCAAGTTTAATGCAAAGCCTGATTATTCAGCAAAACATGTAAAGTTGAGCGAACTCAATAAATATGCAGGAGATTTTGCCACTGTTTATAATGCAGCATGGGCTCAACACGGAGAAGCTAAAGAAATTACCCAAGAGCAGGTGATGAAACTCTTTAATAAAATGAAGCCCATTATGGACGAACGAGTAGTATGGTTTGCTTATTACAAAGAGGAGCCGATTGCTATGTTCATCAATATTCCTGATTTGAATCAATACTTCAAATATTTTAATGGCTCATTTGGAATCATCCAAAAACTGAAACTTTTATGGATGAAGTGGAGGGGAACCAATAAAAGATTAACTGGTTTAGCTTTTGGTGTTGTGCCAAAATACCAGGCATTGGGTGTAGATAGCTACTTAATTTATGCAGCCGGACTATTTTTACAAGGTAAAGGCTGGTACGAGCAGTATGAAATGGGTTGGGCAGGAGACTGGAATCCTAAAATGGTCAATATTTATAAAAGTTTGGGCGGAACACAAAGCCGAAGAATGGTTACTTTTCGTTATATATTCAATGATAAATATCCTTTTGAACGTCATCCTGAGATGGACTATAAATAAGTTATATTGCAGCAATTTTTATGGACAATTTCATCGTATCAGCACGTAAATATCGTCCCCAAAACTTTAATACAGTGGTGGGGCAGCAACATATTACTACTACCCTAAAGAACGCCATTCGAAATAATCAATTGGCGCATGCATTTTTGTTTTGTGGCCCAAGGGGAGTAGGTAAAACCACTTGTGCCCGTATTTTGGCTAAAACGATTAACTGTACCAATCAAACTGCTGAGGGAGAAGCTTGTAATACTTGTAATAGTTGTGTTTCATTTGACGCAGGTACTTCAATGAATATTCATGAGTTAGATGCGGCCAGCAATAACTCGGTTGATGATATTCGCGCATTAGTAGAACAAGTACGTTTTGCACCCCAAGCAGGAAAGTACAAAGTGTATATAGTGGATGAGGTCCATATGCTCAGTTCAAGTGCATTCAATGCATTTTTGAAGACATTGGAAGAGCCACCACCTTATGCCATTTTTATTTTAGCCACAACAGAGAAACATAAAATTCTACCTACCATTTTAAGTAGGTGTCAAATTTTTGATTTTAAAAGAATTACTAATAACGATACAGTTGAACATTTACAAGAAATTGTAGACAAAGAGCATATTAATGCAGAAAAAGCAGCATTGCAAGTGATTGCTCAAAAGAGTGAAGGCTGTATGCGAGACTCGCTGAGTATTCTAGATAAAATTGTGAGTTTCACCAATGGCACGGTTACTTATCAAAATACTTTAGAGCATTTAAATATTTTAGACGAAGATTATTTCTTCCAATTGCTAGCATGCATGCATCAACAAGATATGGCAGGAGCGATGTTGCTATTTGATCAAATCAACCGCAAAGGATTTGAAGGTGATTTGGTGTTGAATGGATTTGCAGAATTCATTAGAAACTTATTAGTTTGTAAAGACCCGAAGTCGGCTGCACTCTTAGAAGTAGTGGAAGGTATGCAAGAAAAATATACACAGGTAGCACAACAAACCTCTCTAAGCTATTTGGTAAGTGCATTAAATATTTTAAACGATACGGAAGTTAATTATAAGATGGCTCGCAATAAGCGTTTACACGTAGAGCTTGCTTTAATTAAGTTGAGTTTTTTGCAACAAGCAATTGAATTAACGACCGATAAGGGAGCTGTAGTTAAAAAAAAACGAGTTGACGGTCCAATTGCTTTCAAAACAAAAATGATTCAGCCACTGGCACCACCAGCACCGCCTGCTGCTACCAGTGTAAGCAATACTGTTCATCCAGCACAGGGTTCCCGAAATGGAACTACTACCGTATCTGCGAATGCAGCGGGTCCTAAATTGTTCGTAAAAGAAAATTTGGTTCCTGCTCAATCACCTGCACCTGTAGGTACCATTAAAACAGGACCTAAGAAGTCTTTATTAGAAGCACTCAAAGAAAAAGCGGGCAGCAATTACCAGATTGAAGAGGTAAAAGAAGCAATGCCATTAACGGAAGAAGGTCTCCGCTCATTTTGGGATGCTTATATTTTGCAATTAGAAAAGCAATTAAAACATTCTGCAGTTGGTACGTTTAAAATCGCCAGTTTAGAAATAGATAGTGATATTCATTTTACCGTTCGTGTTTCTGCAGTTACTGCACAGAAATTTGTGGAGAGCGAAAAGACCGTTTTATTAGATCAGTTACAAACGCAGTTTAATAATCGAGCGATTAGTTTTACTGTTTTAGTAGAAGAAGGGGAAAAAGAAGATGTGCCTTTGTATATGCGATTGAATAGTAAGCAAAAATTTGAACGGATTGCTGAGCAATATCCTTTGCTTCGTGAACTTAAAGACAAACTGCGTTTGGAGATTGATTATTGATGCTTATATTCATGTTCCAATAATCAATCTATGTTAAAGTCTTATTTCTTTATCCTGCTAGCATTATGCTCAGTTGGTGTATTTGCGCAGCCTCATTTTTCTACACTTACTCTTGAAGAAGCTGCTAAAAAAGCGGATAAGGAAAATAAATTAGTAATGCTAGTAATTACATCGGAAAAATGTGTTCAGTGTAATGATGTTGCAGAAGCAGGATTGGTGGCTGCAAAAAAAAGCATAGATAGCAATTGTATTTTAATTCGGCAACCTCGTTTTCCTGTTGAATTTAATGTAGCAAATTCTATTTATACAGTACCTAAAGATTTTTTTGGTATTATTTGGTTTGATGCACAGTTGAATATTTTACAAATATTACCTTCAAGCTCTACGTCGGCGTATCCCTATATTCAGGGTATTCAACGTGCCATTGCAGAAATGCGTTCGAATACTGGTTCATTCAAAGAATTGAAACAAGACTATTATAATAAAGTTGGTGATTTTGTAGTGATTCGAAAGCTTGTAGACAAAGTAGTAAAGATTGGATTTGAACCTCATCCAGATCTTATTGACGAACTCACACAAAAAGCACCGTATGATTCAGCAGCTTCTATTTCTTTTCTTCAATATGTGTTGAGATGCGCACCTATTGTTGGTTCTACAGCACAAAAATTTGTAGAAAAGCAAAAAGATAATTACATGATAGCTTGGTATAATATTCCTTTGAGAGAACGTCAGGTCATTAATAGTAGAATTGCATTTAAGTCTATCAATAAAGCAATTGAAGATAAAAACCTCGGTTTTGCGTATCAAGTTGCTGCATTTAGGCAAAATACTTTTGCTGCCGACAAGCCAGAAGAGGGACCTAAAGCCAATATGCAGCTAATGCTTACCTATTATAAAGGCGTCAATGATACGGTTAATTATATGCGTAATGTATTTTCTTTTTATGAACGTTACTTTATGAATATAAAACCTGAAGATATTCGCAAAGAAGATTCATTGGCGCAACTAAAGTTGCTCAATACTACTGGTTCGGGGATTCCCCCTGAAGTTTTTGCTCAAATTCCAGATAGCATTCGTAATAAGTTAGGTAAAACTGTTCGTGTTCAAGGCGTACAACGAAGTGTGATACCATTTGCACCCCGAGGACAATTTTATGCCAATGCGTTGAATGAAGGCGCATGGGATGTATATACTTTTTCTAAAAATCCTGCATACTTAAGTAAGGCCTTATTATTAGCTAAACGAGGGTTAGAGTTTTATGAATCGGCAGAATTGATGGATACCTATGCAAGGTTACTATATAGAACAGGCAATAAAGCTGAAGCCATTAATTGGGAAGAAAAAGCCATTAAACTAAGAACTACTATGCGTTTTTCTGCTGCAGCATTTGAAACAGTATTGAATAAAATGAAACAGGGTGAAGTAAATATCGATTAAAGTATTCTTATTTATTTTTTATTACAAGTTGGGCATACAATAATGATCTGCTCGGCAAACTTGGGGCTGATACTGTGCTTCTTGCCATTTACTTCAATATCAATTTGATTATCGTAAGCTTGTTTTGCTTTTACCTTGATGGGTTGGTTAATTGATAGGCCTAATTTATCTACGTATTTTAAAAATTCTGCAGAATTATCTTTTACACCAACCATTTTACAGTGATGCCCTACTAATTCTTCTATTAAGGTTTTACGGGGAAGAATATTGAGCTCGCCATTTGCATTGGGAATAAGATCACCATGCGGATCTGCTGATGGATAATTGAGAAACTGATCTAATTTATCAATTAATTTTTTGCTTTGTATATGTTCTAATTGCTCTGCAACTTCATGCACTTCGTCCCAGTTAAATGCTAACTTCTCGTGTAAAAAAGTTTCCCATAATCGGTGCTTTCTTACAATCTCAATAGCTCTTTTTTTACCCTCTTTAGTTAAAGAAGATTTACCATAGCGTTCGTAATGAATCAATTTTTTGTCCTTCAGTTTCTTCAGCATATCGTTTACCGTAGCGGGCTTTACGCCTAAGTGGTTGGCAATTTCATTGGTGCCCGCTTCCTCTTTTGCCCCGAGCTCTTCGGTCAGTTTAAATAATCCCTTTAAGTAATTTTCTTCGGTATACGATAAGGCTTGCATGGGTTAAAAGTAAGCTAAAATCAAAATAAAAATTTGTTAGACTAGTCTAACAAATATAGTTTTACGCAGTTTTTAACTAAAACAACTACAATTCAATGCGTTTTTATAAGCTTATAATAGGACTGTCATGTCTGCATTTAATTTTGCTGCAACAGCTAATAGCGCAGGTTCCTGCAGATACGTCCCGTTTATTAAAACCCAATGAGGGAGTCTTAGATGAAGTAGTGGTAACAGGTACGCTAAAAGAAGTGAAGCGAGTAGAAAGTCCTGTGCCTGTTGAAGTGTATAGCGCAGCTTTTCTAAAAAAGAATCCTGCCTTCCATATTTTTGAAGGGTTGTTACATATCAATGGCGTAAGGCCTCAGAACAATTGCAATATTTGTAACACAGGGGAAATTAGAATCAATGGGTTGCCCGGCCCTTATACAATGGTGTTAATAGATGGAATGCCTATTATGAGTAGTTTATCTACCGTGTATGGTTTATCCGGTATTCCAGCTTCAATGGTAGATAGAATTGAAATTGTAAAAGGACCTGCTTCTACTTTGTATGGTAGTGAAGCCATTGGTGGACTAATTAATGTGATTACTAAAAAAACAGGAACAGCCCCTCATCTATCCGCAGATATGATGGCAACTACTTGGGGAGAAGTAAATACCGATCTAGGTTTTACCACTAAAGTGGGGAGCAAAGCCACTGTATTAACTGGGCTTAACTACTTTAATTACAGTAATCCAATTGATAACAATAAAGATGGATTCACTGATTTGACTTTGCAACAAAGGGTTTCAATTTTTCAAAAATGGTCCATTCAACAAAAGAATAATCGTGCCCTAAATTTAGCTGCTCGTTATTTTTATGAAGATCGTTGGGGTGGACAAATGAATTGGAACAAGCGGTTTAGGGGAACAGACGAAGTTTATGGAGAAAGCATTTTCACCAATCGGGTGGAGTTAATGGGTAATTATCAATTGCCTACTACAGAAAAAATTACACTTGCTTTTTCATTGAATCACCATCATCAAAACAGCATGTATGGGAATACATTGTACAAGGGGAAACAACAGGTTGGTTTTGCACAATTAGTATGGGATAAGACCATTGGCAAAAATGACTTCTTGTTGGGTGCTGCATTTCGTTATACTTATTACAATGACAATACACCTGCAACAGGTTCAACAGACCCTTCAAAATTTGGAACTCAACCACAGCGTATTGTATTGCCGGGCATTTTTGCGCAAAATGAAATCACGTTCAATGAAAAACATAAATTGCTACTAGGTCTTCGCTACGATTACAATACTGCGCATGGAAATATTTTTACTCCGAGGATTGCCTATAAATACACGATTAATAATCATCAGTTCCTACGATTGAATATGGGAACTGGGTTTAGGGTAGTGAATATATTTACCGAAGACCATGCTGCATTATCAGGTGCTAGAAAAGTAGTACTTGCAGAACAGTTAAAACCAGAGCAATCATTTAATGTTAATTTGAATTATATCCATAAATTATATGGAAAGGGGAGTACCGCTACCACCCTTGATTTTTCTGCATTCTACACTTATTTCAACAATCGAATCGTAGGAGATTTTGAAACAGATCCCAATCAGATTATTTATGCAAATTTAAATGGACATGCAATCAGTAAGGGCGTTTCGGCAAATGCAGATATTGCATTAAACAATGGCATTAAATTAAATATTGGTGCAACTTACATGGATGTTGCATTGCATGAGAACGGCCAAAAAGAACAGCAGATTTTAACAGAAAGATTTTCTGGTACTTGGTCTTTGTCTTATCGAATTCCTTCTATTCATTTAGATATTGATTACACGGGAAATGTTTACAGCCCTATGCGCTTGCCTTTGTTGGGCCCCCTCGATCCAAGACAGCCTTACTCCCCCTGGTATAGTTTGCAAAATGTGCAGTTTACTTTTCATTATTGGCGTGGCATAGAAATATATGGTGGGGTAAAAAATTTGTTGAATTTCTTGCCAACCCGCTTCAGTCCATTTTTGATTGCAAGGGCGAATGATCCATTTGATAAAGCAGTGCAATTTCAGCCCAATGGACAGGTTCTTGCTACTCCCGACAATCCCTACGCACTCAGCTTTGATCCCACTTATATGTTTGCCCCCAATCAAGGGATTCGAGGTTTTTTAGGAATACGTTATACCATCAAATAAAGCAGTTGTATATTTGTTGCATGGAACAAGAACAACCAATTGTAAAAGACGGCGTAGATATTTTAATTAAGCCTTTGGGCCCAATTGTGGTTACTTCTAAATCGTATATTCATAAGCCAGATGGTACGGTGGATGTAAAGGAAAAAGTATCCCTTTGTGGTTGTGGACTGTCTAAGAATAAGCCTTATTGTGATGCTTCGCATAAGACTTTGATTAAGGAGAACGAATAATGAAAAAAACATTGGTCCTTGGTGCGTCTGAAAACCCTGCCAGGTATAGTTTTGAAGCAGTTACACGTTTGCGTAAACATGGGCATGAAGTAGTTGCTGTGGGAAGGAAAGCCGCTGTTGTTGCAGGGGTACAAATTGAAACTGAACCGCCAGCAGCTAAGGCAATTGATACCGTTACTTTATACTTAAACCCAACTGCGCAAAAACCTTATTACGATTATATTCTTGGCTTGAAACCCAAACGAATAATTTTTAATCCGGGTACAGAAAACGATGAGCTAGAAGAGCTGGCAAAACGCAATGATATTGCTACCCTAGAAGCATGTACATTGGTGATGTTGAATACAGGTCAATATTAATATTTTAAATCGAGTAGGGTTACTTTTCCATCCATCGTAGAAGCAATCAACTCATTGGGATTGCTTAAGTTGACTGTATTTACCATAGAGTTATCAATTCGGTAACGCCATAATTTTTCTCTAGTATAAGGATCAACTCCATATACTATACCGTTCTTGGTTCCGAAATATACTTTACCCCCTTTTTCAATAGGCATATTGGGTACATGCTCATATCCAATACCAAAATCTTTTTTCCAAGCTAGTGATTGACTATTTCTTCCAGTAGGAAAAACAGCAAATCCATCCGACATGGTTTTACAGTATAACCATTTTCCGTCTTCAGAAATTCCTATTGATTCTCGAACACTTACTTCCTTGGTTCTCCATAAAATAGTGCCATTGTTTAGATCGATGGCAGTTAAAAAACGATCGGGCGCAACAATGTATACAATATCATCTTGTACAACCGGAATACAAGAAGCAGGAGCAAAATTTCTTACCATAGAGCCATTGTTCCATTTCCATGAAAGGCTTCCTGTATAAGCATCTAGCGCATACAAGTGACGATCCCAAGAACCAAAAATAATTTTTCCATTACTGAAAATGGGGGTACTAACCACAGGTCCTTCCAACGCTCCAAAACTCCACCGTTGTTTGCCAGTAGCAAGGTCTAAGCACCTGAAATGGTGATCACTTCCTCCTATATATACTTTGTTGTCATGAATTAATGGAGAACCTAGTACGGCTGCATCTGCTTTAAATTGCCAGATCAATTTTCCGGTATTATTATTCAAGCAATAAATACTTCCATCACCTGATGCAACCACTACTTTATTTTGAAAAATGGCAGGGCTTGAATAAATAGCGCCCTTGGTTTTAAAAGCCCATTTCTTTTTTCCATCTGTTTTAGAAATGGCATCAATATTTCCTAAGCTATTTCCAAAGATGACTAAGTTTGAAGTGACAGCTGGTGTTGAAATCACATTTGCATTGGATGCATATACCCAACGTGCTTTTACTGCAGGAAAGCTATCATTCATTGAATAATCAGGACGATAAAATTTTTTGTTGGGGCTGTAATCTTTCTTGGTTAAGTCAATACCAGTCCAAGCTTTTTTGGTTTCAATACCTGGTGTACGTTCTGAAAAAATCATCGAGTCTAAACGGACATCTACTAAATTGTATCCGCCGAAAGCCGCTTTGGCCCTGAGATTGGAACGTCCTACCACAGCAGGTAGTTCTTCATAATCCAATCTTCTATTGGTATGCCAATGTCCATTTAGAACAGCCAACGTGCGATGATTTTTTAAACGATCTACTGCTTCATACCAATTGTCTAAATCTTTATCTAATGGATAATGATTTAAAAAAACAACGGGTTGATTGGGTTGTAATTTTTTTAACTCAAGGTCTAACCAATTGACTGCATCACGCGGGATATGCCCATCACTCATTCTTACATAGGGACCAGATGCGCAACCTAAAAATTGAATACCATTAAAATTAAAACTGAATTTATCGTATCCGAAAATCTTACCAAAACTAACTCCGCCACTTTCGCTCCAACCTGTATCATGGTTACCTGCCATAATATAATACGGCACTTTCAATTCGGATAAAATTTCTTTCGCCAATTTTAATTCTGCATCGGTACCTAATTCGGTAATATCACCAGTGAGTACTACAAATGCAATATCATTCATGCTATTGATATCTGCCACCGTTCTGCGTAAGTCTTCTTCTGCATGTCCGTTTGGAGAACCAATATGGGTGTCTGAGATAAACGCAAAACGAAAAGGATTCCACTGCGCATTTGCCTGCGCCATTGCTATCAAAAAAATAAATACCAGCCACCGTTTTTTCATGGTAGAAAGTTAAGTATAAATACTATTACGCATATCGATACTAAATTGGATTTTGTGCAATTAATTCAGCACTATGTTTGTTAAAGCATTTGGAAGTTCGGTACAAGGCGTTGATGCCATTACCATTAGTATAGAAGTGAATGTTAGTATGGGGCAAGGCTATGCAGTAGTAGGTTTGCCAGATAGTGCGGTGAGAGAGAGCTTGCACAGAACAGAAAGTGCCATTAAGAATATGGGTTTCCATATGCCTAGAACTAAAGTGGTGGTTAATTTAGCGCCAGCTGATATTCGTAAATCGGGTTCTGCTTTAGATCTGCCTATTGCATTAGGAATATTAGGTGCAAGTGAACAATTAGATCATGCGGAGAAATTAAAAGATTTTGTGGTCATGGGTGAGTTAAGCTTAGATGGAACAGTCAATGGTATCAAAGGTGCTTTACCCATTGCTATACAAGCTCAAAAAGAAGGTTTTAGGGGATTGATTGTACCTAAAGTAAATGCGAAGGAAGCCAGTATGGTGAATGAGTTAGAAGTATATGGGGTGAGTACATTAAAGGAATTGGTTGAATTTTTTTCATACGAGCAAATATTGAAGCGAGAAGAGATGGATACCTGCGATCAATTTTTTAATGATCGTTATCTATTCAATTCCAACTTTAATGAAGTAAAAGGGCAGGCAATCACGAAGCGTGCAATGGAAGTGGCTGCAGCGGGTGGACATAATATTATTTTAGTGGGTCCCCCAGGCGCAGGCAAAACCATGTTGGCCAAAAGATTGCCCACCATATTACCACCTTTGAATTTGGCCGAAGCATTGGAGACCACTAAAATTTATAGTGTGGCAGGTAAGCTACAACACAACGCAGCATTAATTAGCCAGCGACCATTTCGTTCGCCGCATCATACACTTTCAGATATTGCCATGGTAGGGGGTGGATCAAATCCGCAGCCAGGCGAAATCTCCTTGGCACACCATGGTGTACTTTTTTTAGATGAATTACCCGAATTTAATAGATCGGTATTAGAAGTGCTAAGACAACCATTAGAAGAACGAACCATTAGTATTGCCAGGACCAGAGTATCGCAAGAATTTCCTGCTAGCTTTATGTTGGTGGCTTCAATGAATCCCTGCCCTTGCGGTTATTACAACCATCCAAAAAAAGAATGCACTTGTGAATCGGGTCAAGTAAATCGTTATTTAAATAAAGTGTCTGGTCCTTTATTGGATCGAATTGATTTACATATTTCAGTAAGTGGAATTCAATTTAATGACTTGACAGCCGATACTTTAGAAGAGGATTCAGCT
>JBBAJU010000030.1:0-1577 GCA_040403845.1 Sediminibacterium sp. | reverse complement strand
GATGTTTAGATAAAGAGGGGTGGGGTGCTTCCGTTAAAAAAAATCATTCAAGGGAGGAAATTTGAAATAAATTTTAATGGTTTATTCGGTGTATTTATTGAACTGTAGTATTCAAATAATGTTTCGATTTTAGGTGAAATTTGATCAGTTGAATTAAGCCTAAAATTTATTGAATAATTAATAGGGTTCCCATTTTGACTTGATTCTTCAAATGACAATTTGATTTCAATTACTTTTCCATTGAACTCTTGGTCCCATTTACTACTTAATCTAGCCAAATATAAATTCCTCGAACTGTCTACACGAATATTTACTTTGGCTATAGTATTTTTCACTTTTGATGGTTTAAATTGATAACTAATTTCTCTTAAAATATTATGTGAATGTTTTTCTTCATTAAATATTGGGTTCGAATCAGGTATTAATCCGCTAAGTTCAAAATTGTGCATCCAACTATCTTGAAGTAATGAATCAACATTTACAATCGATTGAGGCTGTGAAGTATAGAAATTTAAAAATATACCTCTGCTACTATCTTTATGGTAAATTAAAAATAAATTCCGCTTTTCTTCAAATGCAAGCTTTTCATTTAAAGTATATGCGTAAACTTTTGAGAATTCGACTAATCTAATATCACCTGAAAAATACTGATAAATAGTATCAGCAGCAGACTCAGAAATACTTTTTTTATTAAAGTCTTTAGGGTACTCGTTTATGAATTGGTAAGCATTAATTTTTGAAAGCGAATTTTTTTGACAATAAACAAAATTTGAAATACAGATATTTAATATGATAAGTAAATGTCTGTAATTTATTTTTAAATTAATTTTTTGCATACAAAGTTGAAGTGTTTGTTACTAAAATAGGGCTTCCAAATTTATAACCCAAAATGCAATATATAGATGCCTTAAATTCAGCTTGTATACTTACAGAACAATTCGATTGATCTCCACTTTGAATTACTTCTGAATGTGCTTTTTCGTTTAATTCAACAGAAATACATTGCAAATTCTCTTCCTCTTCTATTGAAACAGAGCTGTAGTTTATATTTTTGAATTTCCACTTTGGATCAATTGAATTTAGTTTAAATCTTACTCCAGCGTAATGAGCAATTCCAAAATATCTCACATAAAAACTAGTAAATCCTAATTTCACTGAGCCAAATTTCCAAGATTTTGTGAAGGCTTCCTCAATCGCAATTCCCTGTTGAGAATATATATTCTTCATATAATATTTCATTTGTATCCTCATCATAAACTATCCAATACCATTCAATACATTCATTTTCTTCTGGATCAACTATTCTTTTGGATTCAATAATACTTAGCTCAGAACTGTTAGTTAGTTGATTTTGTGATTTATTTTGTTTTTTTATCTTTTTTAATAATTTCTTCACAACACTTTTGCCTGATTTAGTTTTTTCCCAACCTATGATTGGTTTATTGTTAATATCCCATTTTTCTATTTTATCTCCTAAATTTAAATTTTTCGTTAATGTAAAATGAATCATAGACTTCAGTGACATTTCAGTTTTATAAAATTCTGCAACATAGCTTTTAGTATTTTGCTTTTTTAGT
>JBBAJU010000029.1:0-26862 GCA_040403845.1 Sediminibacterium sp. | reverse complement strand
ACCATTTTTTCTTGCCTTTTAGACGCTTGTCCGTCGTCTAAAGTAATATAGGGTTCGTATCCAAGAGAAGCCAATAACTCTGCAATCGCTCTTATAGATATTGAAGCAGGATTGAAATAAATGGTTGCTTCTTTTGTTGGAAAATGAACCGAAGAAAAATAAATGCCTTCATTTACTTTTTGGAGATTTTCTAATAACCATATACAAGAGCTACAATGTATTTGAGGCAAATAAAACTTTACTGCTAATTGATTAGGCTTAGAAAATACGATATAAGAAGCCGCAATTGTTTCATTGTCTAAAAATCCAAACTTTTGTTGGTCTTGCAATTCTGGAAGCTTCACCCCAGAAGCATCGTGAATA
Organism: Sediminibacterium sp.; assembly: GCA_040403845.1. Classification (GTDB taxonomy): domain Bacteria; phylum Bacteroidota; class Bacteroidia; order Chitinophagales; family Chitinophagaceae; genus Sediminibacterium. The sequence continues at coordinate 26,499 of JBBAJU010000029.1, read as the reverse complement.
TTGTAATATTCACAAAGATTGCTTTTATTCAAAATCTGATAAACAGAGCTACAACCCTTACAACAAAAGGATTTTGCATCAAAAACCACTGGTTCCCCTGCGCAATTATCTCCGCAGTGAAAGCATTTAGAAGTTTCTATGGTCTTATTCAGCATATTCTTAAGAGATTGTTAGAAGTTGGCGTAAATTGAACTACTTGCAAAAATTATTAAGCAGTTTTGACTGAGGTCCCCCCTTTAGAATCTAGTCCTAATCCTTTAAAAACATTTGACCTAAAACAACTACAAGAATTCAAACGATCTTCAATCATTTTATTCCAGCGATATTTTTCCTTTTTAAAATTATTATTGAATGAATAAACTAAATCATGTTGCTTAATTGCTCCTTTTTTATATGCATTAGTTTCTAATACGCTAGATAAATTGTGCACATAAGTCATTATTTTATGCTCCTTACTTCGAGTAAGTTGCATTAAATCGAATAAATTGGGGATGGCAACTTCTTTTGACGCATTTGCGTTAAACACTTTCATTACAGAAGGGAAAACCAATTTCTGTTCACAGGTTACCAAAGAACTAAAATCGTTATGTAGACCATGCATCAATTCTACCAAGTAGCTTTTTTCTTCTTCCTGGTATTCCTTTAAGAAAACACAATTAATTGCGTTCTGTAATTTTAGCTGTAAGCAGGGATATATATTCTCTAGAAGATGCTGTATTAATTCTTCTGTTTGATCTGCGTGTTTACACATTTGTAGATTTTTACCCTACAAAGATGTATTTAGATGAACGGGAAATGAATGAGATTTGTTATGGCATTATATGATATAAATCATATAAATTACTTAGTCCTCAATATTGGCTGTTTGAATCAGTTTTTGTAGATTAATGATGCTGATTTTTTTACCTTTTAAAAAAATGAGTTTATCGTTATTGAATTCTGATAATAAACGAATACAGCTCTCCGTAGAAGTTCCTACGTAATCTGCGATTTCTTCACGACTTAAACTAACATTAATCGTTTGATTATCTTCTTCAAAACCATAAGTTGCTTTTAAGAATAACAAAGCTTCTGCCATTCTTTCCCTAACACTTTTTTGAGAAAGCGATACAATATGATCTTCTGCCACTTTTAAATCGTTACTCATTTTCTTTACCACTTCAAACATCAACTTAGGAGAAGATGTAATGGCATCAAAAAAATATTTTTTATCTATAATACAAATAGAAGCATCCTCTAAAGTGACCGCAGAACAATTGTAGCGCTCGTTAGATAATAACGCTCTATACCCTACAATATCCCCAGACTTAACAAGGCGCAGAATTTGCTCTTTACCATCGTAACCAGTTGTTGTCAGTTTTATTTTGCCACTATTGATACAAAATAAACCAGCAGGCAACCCATTCTCAGTAAATACATACTGCCCCTTTTTGTATACAGCACAAGATTTGTGTATACATAAATCATTTACTTGGTCTTCATCCAATACCTTGAATACAGAGTTTAACCTCACATTACAATGCATACAACCAGTCTCAAAAGGTGCATTTTGCTTCATCACTTCTGTTGGCTTTAGACAAAGCTAAACATATTAAATTTATCTAGTTAATAAAACTACTCTAGAGTCCATTGGGGAAAGTTGAATAGTAGTCCCCCCTTTTTGACCCGTAATTACATCTGTAAATGCCTTGAAACCATTGGTTCTTTCTGAATAATTTGTAAAAGAAACAGTTTTTTCTTTTGCAGAAGTATTCAAAACAACCATTATTGTTGAACCTTGGTCGTACCTAAAGTAAACATAAAGGCCATCATTGGGTAACCATTGCATCATTTTACCTGTTTGCAATGCCGTATTGCTCTTTCTGAAGTTTGCTAAGGCTTTAACATAATTAAAAGCATTATTTTCAGTTTGATCACGGCCGCTAGTTACTCGCTTGTCCTTTTCATCATTTGGAAAGCCCCCCGGAAAATCTAAACGAACCATGCCATCATTCGGATCTTTAAAATTTTTCATCCACAATTCAGTTCCATAATATAATTGAGGAATGCCTCTAAGGGTGAATAATAAATTCATTCCCATTTTGTATTTACTCATGTCTGATCCAATCATTGATACAAACCTTTCCATATCATGATTGTCTAAAAAAATACAATTTTTCTCAGGTGCTTGGTATAATAAATCTTGAGACAGGGTCATGTATAATTTATTGACACCTTCTGTCCATCCAAATGGCTTATTAATGGCATCCATCATTGCATAACTCAAGGGAAAATCCGTAGTACCAGGAGCATTGTGTTTAAAGGCTGGCTGCATATTGTTCTTGGTAAAATAAGCACTCCCTGCAACCGTATTGGCAACTGCTTCGCCAAAAATACTGATGGTAGGAAAATCTTTTTCTAAAGCGCTGTTTACATTGTTCATGAATTGCTCATCACAATATTTATAAGTGTCTACTCTCCAACCATCAATACCAAATTCTTCTACAGTCCACAATGCATGCTGAATTAAAAAGTTAGCTACATAAGGATTGCGCTGATTAATATCGGGCAAATGTGGAACAAACCATCCATCTAACATCACTTTTTTATCCGCAGCATTCCCCATCGGATCAAAAATGGCTTCATCCCTATGATTGGTATTGGTGTAAGTTGGCCAATGATTAATCCAATCTTTAGCGGGTGCATCTTTAAACATCCAATGTTCATTGCCTACATGATTGTATACTGCATCTTGAATAATTTTAATGCCTTTTGCATGAGCAGCATCTATCAATTTTTTATAGGCATTTTCACCACCTAATCTTTTGTCAATTGCATAGTGATTGGTAAACCAATATCCATGATAGCCCGCCATCATTCCAGCTTGCTCACTTTGCAATGGCATATCATTTTCTAATACCGGTGTCATCCAAATAGCAGTAACACCCATATCATGCAAATAATCTAAATTATTTGCTACCCCTTCTAAATCGCCGCCATGTCTTTTGATGGGATCTTTCCGATTTACTAAATTGTCTTTATAGCCAGACACTACATCATTCAAAGGATTGCCATTACTAAATCGATCGGGCATTAATAAATAAATAAAATCTTTAGCTGTCACTCCTTTTGCAAAGGTTTTTCCCATTCCTGTTCTTCGAGGTTTTAATTCCCATGTAAGCACAGCTGCACTTGCTGCACTAGTTAATTGAATATTGATTTTACCTGGCTTTGCAGAAGGGCTAACAAGTAAGTCTAAGGCCAAATATTTTTTATTTTCAAATGCATGTACTTTAGTCAATTGTACACCTGGATAACTCAACCGAATTGTTGCATTTGAAAAAACATTTTCCTTATTTCGCACAATCACTTGTACTTTATTCCATTTCATACCCACGAACCAATTGGTAGGATACAATTCAATATTACTTTGAGCTTGTAAGCTAAAAGCCAACAATAAGCACCCAATCATTTTTACTAAGCGATTCATATCAATAGTTTGTATTTATTCATTTTCTTTTACCACAATGACGCATACTACCGCAGCAGCAATTAATAATCCGCCCCCTACTTGCACTGCTAATAAACGATCATTGTGCAAAACAGTTTCCATTACATTGCCAAAAAATAAAGAGGCAATAATTTCAGGAACCACAATAAAGAAATTAAAAATGCCCATGTAAATTCCCATTTTATGTGGAGGTAAACATCCTGCCAACATAGAATAAGGCATAGATAATATAGAAGCCCATGCAATGCCGACCAATCCCATCGACAAGTACAAGTAAGCAGGTTCTGTAACATAGTTCACCGAAATCAATCCTGCACCACCCAATAACAAACAAATGGTGTGAGTATATTTTTTTCCCAATTTATTTACCCAGAAAGGGAGGGTAAAAGAGAAACCGAAAGTGACTAAATTTAAAATGGCTGAAGTGGTATTTGCATATTCTAATCCTTGTGTATATAAATCACTGGATGTAGTGGTATTGCCCCCAAATATATCTGTAGCAACTCCGGTACTGTAATAAAACCACATTAAAAATAATCCTGGCCAAGTTAAAAAATTCACCAATGCCAACCGCTTCATTTGATCAGGCATATTAGCAACTGAACTAAAAATTTCTTTTACACCACCCATAAAGCCTTTGCCTTCGGCATCCAATTTATTTTTCCAATCTGGATCAGTAGGTGGATACTCTTTACTCTTAATTACGGTATACAAAACAGCTAATAAAAATACTGCTCCACCAATATAGAAAGAGTACATAATATTTTCTGGAATACCACCCGCTGTTTTATCTCTTGAAACCCCAAACCACTGTACCAATTTTTGGGGTAAATAACCTGCCACAAATGAAGCTAAGCCAATAAACATACTCTGCATCGCAAAGCCCATGGGCTGTTGCTTCTTATCTAAGTTGTCAGCCACAAAAGCACGGAAAGGTTCCATAGTAATATTGATGGAAGAATCTAAAATCCAAAGTATACCTGCTGCCATCCAAATAGCAGATGAATTAGGCATAACAAACAAAGCCAAAGAACTTAAAATCGCTCCAATTAAAAAGTAAGGTCTTCTTCTTCCCAACTTTGGATGCCAAGTTCTATCACTCATGTAACCAATGATAGGCTGAACAATGAATCCCGTCATTGGAGCGGCTAACCAAAGGACTGGGATTTGCTCGGGAGTAGCACCTAAGTACTCATAGATGGCACTCATATTGCCCATTTGCAAACTCCATCCAAATTGAATTCCAAAGAAGCCAAAACACATATTCCAGATTTGCCAGAAACTGAGTTTAGGCAAAACCGCTTTAGAGGTGGTAGACATAGCAATCGTTTTATCGTATATAAATGTGTAATGAATACACATCCCAATATACAATAAAAAACATCCTCAATTAGAGGATGTTTTGGAAATATTTAAAGACTTTTTTAAGATTAGATTACAAACCCATCTGGAAGTATCGCTGTCTTTTTAACGACCACTATGCCATCTTTAACAGTGTAAAGAGGATGATCGGTATTGACTAAATGACTTCCACCATTAATTCTTACATCATTGCCTATTCTGCAGTTTTTATCGATGATGGCATCTTTGATATAGCAGCGCTCTCCTATTCCAATTTTAGGGAGTCCCTTACTAGTATTCAATTCCATTTCTTCAAGGGTTTCATAATAGTCGTTACCCATGATATACGTGCTAACAATAGTGGTACCGTGTCCAATTCTTGAGCGGATACCTACCACACTTTGCTCAATTCTACTTGCATGAATAATTGATCCTTCTGCAATAATGGTTTTCTCTAAAGTAGTGCCACTTATTTTTGCAGGGGGCAACATTCTTGCTCTACTGTAAACTGTTTTATTATTATCAAATAAGTTAAAAAGAGGTACTTCTTGTGTTAATGCCAAGTTAGCTTCATAAAAAGAATAGATATTACCGATATCAGTCCAATAACCGTCGTATTGGAAGCTGGATACTTTATAGTTCTCAATAGAATCGGGAATAATTTCCTTGCCAAAATCAGTAGCTTTTGGATGAGCTTCATTCAATAATTTATCTAGAATTTTTTTATTGAAAATATAGATCCCCATGGATGCCAAATAGTTTCTTCCTTTGGCTTGCATTTCAGCTCCTGTATCACTTACCCATTCTGGTAAAATATCTTTCTTAGGCTTTTCAATAAATGAGGTGATTACATTCTCCTCATTGGTTTTTAAAATCCCGAATTCAGGTGCATCTCTATCATCCACAGGAATAGTGGCAATAGAGATATCAGTTTGACTACTGATATGATTCTTTAACATATCACCAAAGTCCATTTGGTATAATTGGTCACCACTCAAAATCAAAATATAATCATACTCTAAATTAGAAATATGTCTCAGCGACTGTCTTACCGCATCCGCTGTACCTTGAAACCATCCTGGATTATCCGGTGTTTGTTCTGCCGCCAATATATCTACAAAACCAGTACTGAATGCACTAAAATGATAAGTATTCTTGATATGCTTATTTAAAGATGCAGAATTAAACTGTGTTAAAACAAACATACGGTTGATTCCACTATTAATACAGTTACTAATGGGAATATCCACCAAACGGTATTTACCAGCAATGGGTACGGCGGGCTTTGATCTGCTTGCGGTTAATGGAAAAAGTCGCGTACCTGCTCCCCCCCCCAATATTACAGCCAAAACGGATTGCGAAAATGTTTTCATATGCTTGATTGCTTATTTGATATTGATTTGAAATTAACTTATTTATTTCAAACTTTGATAAACTTGTCTATACTCAGACACCGTACTCTCCCAACTATGATCTATCTGCATCATATGCTTACGCATCCATTCCATATGTTTCTTATCTTGGTAAACCGAAACGCCTCTTCCTATCGAATAAGCCAAATCATCAATAGTGGCGTTGTTAAATCGAATACCAAACCCATCTCTATCACCCATATCGCTAACCGTATCTCTTAAACCACCTGTACTTCTAACAACTGGTACTGTACCATAACGCATTGCGTACATTTGATTGAGTCCACAGGGTTCTACCCTACTCGGCATCAACAAGAAATCGGCACCTGCATAAATTAAGTGGCTCAACTGTTCGTTGTATCCAATATATGCATTGTAAATGCCTTTGTATTCATTGGTCATTTGCTGCAATTCCCATTCGATATTGGTTTCGCCACTACCTAAAATTAAAAAACAGGCATTCCCCTGCGTTTGATGTATAGCGGTTTTAATGGCAGCAGGTAAAATGTCTGCAGCTTTTTCACCCACCAATCTTCCAATAAAAACAAAGAGCGGTTTGGTAATATCTAATCCAAATTGATCACAAAGTATTTGTTTATTTTGCGCTTTGCCTTTGGTAACGGTTTTTACCGTGAATCGATTCTCAATATAAGTGTCGGTAGCTGGGTTCCAAACTTCATTGTCTATGCCATTTAAAATACCTACACATTTACCTTTTTCAAATTCAAATAACGCTTCTAATCCATTGGCATTTTCTCTCAACTCATCCATATAACTCCAACTAACCGTGGTTACTTTATCGGCACATTTTACACCAGATGCAAGGGGATTAATACTGCCTGCCCAATCCAGCATTCCGCGTTTCCATAAATCCCACCGAGGAATATAGCCACTTTTATCCCAACCCATCCAACCCTGGTACTGACCATTGTGAATAGTTACTACTGTTGATACAGAAGATAAGTGTTGGAAATCGTAACAATACTTCATCATAAATGGAATCAAAGCAGTATGGTGATCATGACAATGCACCACATCAGGTTGATGCTCCCAGCTACTAATCCAGCTTACTACAGCAATTTGAAATGCAGTAAAACGTTCTGCATCATCGTCATAACCGTATATTTTTTGACGATCTAATAATCCATTGATATCAATTAAAAAAAGGTCGAAACCTAATTTATTCGTTGGTTCCTTTATTACTGTAAAGTCAAAATACCAATTGCCTAAATTAGCACTCCCCTTAAAATCTACCGCCCAATCATTTTCATACAAAAACTTGGTTCTATACATGGGCATAATTACTTTGGCAAAATCCCCCGACTTGCACTGATACTTTGGTAATGAACCTACTACGTCACCTAATCCACCTGCTTTGGCAACTGGATAACACTCAGCACTAACATGAATAATCTCCATAAGAAAGAATTAAATCTTCAATTTTCAAGATAACCAATATAGCGATTCCATCAAATTGCCATTTAAAATTTTTCCTTCAATCATTTATTCCTATTTTCCATTCCTATAAAAACGAACGATTGATATGAGTCAGACCAAACAGCCCACCAACACAGGGGCATTAGCCACCCTTGTAATAGTATTTTTTTTCTGGGGATTTATTGCTGCTTCTAACAGTATATTCATTCCATTCGCAAAAAATCATTTCCAGCTTAATCAATTTGAATCACAACTGATAGGTTCTGCATTTTACGGAGCTTACTTTATAGGCTCATTGATTTTATTTATTTTATCTAATTTATTTGGGTACGATATCTTAAATAAAATAGGATACAAAAAAGGAATCATTTATGGTTTAGGCATTTCAGTTGTTGGAGCTTTATTGATTATACCCTCTGCCAATGCTAATTCTTTCCCTGCGATTCTGGGATCATTTTTTATAGTAGCATTAGGATTTTCTCTGCAGCAAACATCTGCGCAACCATTTGCCATCACATTAGGGGATCCTTCTACAGGTTCGCATAGATTGAATTTAGCAGGCGGTATTAATTCGCTAGGAACCACACTAGGACCCATTATCGTAAGTTTCTTTTTATTTGGATCGGTAGGTAATGCAAATACAGAAGTGACTGTAACGAATATCAATACATTGTATTTAATAGTAGCTGCCGTTTTTGCCGCAGTAGCTTTATTCTTTGCTTTTTCAAAATTACCTGAAGGCAAAAATGATGAGAAATTTGAGAAAGCAAATAAGGCAGCTTCTTCTTTATTAATGATGACTTTTTTAATTGGCATCATCATTATAGTTGGACAATTTACAGAAGTGCCTAAACTAACTTTGTTATTACTTTCTTTAATTTCAGTAGTAGGGATTTTATTCTACTCAAATAATCAAGCAGTTAAAAATCCAACTGGTTGGGGTGCCATGAAATACCAACAATTGATTTATGGTATGATTGGAATTTTTGTTTATGTGGGTGTGGAAGTAACCATCGACAATAACTTTGGAGCTTTGCTTAAAATTCCAGGATACTTAACAGATGCGGGTTTAGAAGAAAGTCAAATTTCTAAATATGTTTCATTGTATTGGGGAAGTTTAATGATTGGTAGATGGACGGGTGCCATTGGTGTATTTAATTTGAAGGGCATGACCAAAACCATTGCCACCATTGTTGTTCCATTTTTTGCTTTTGGTGTAGTGCTTTATGTAAATAATTTATATGGAAGTGATGTATCCGATTTATTTGGATATGTAGTATACATTGCTTTAGCAATTACTGCATTCTTTTATGGGCAGGAAAAACCCGTTAAAACATTAATAGCTGTTTCTACATTGGCTACAGCAGCTATGTTGATTGGGGTATTTACCAATGGACTGATTTCAGTTTATTCTTTCATGGCTGGAGGACTTTGTTGTTCAGTAATGTGGCCTTGCATATTTTCATTGGGTGTGGGTGGATTAGGAAAGTATACCAGCCAGGGTTCTGCTTTTCTAATCATGATGATTTTAGGCGGAGCGATCATTCCACCATTACAAGGTGCAATTGGAGATATTTCTGCTGTAGGCATGCACCAGTCTTATTTATTAGCAGCTGCTTGTTTTGCGTTTTTAATTTACCTAGCTATTAAAATGAAAAATGTGTTAAAAGCACAAGGCTTAGATTTTGATGCACAAGTAGGTGGTGGTCATTAATTATTTAGAAAGATTGAATTGCTATGAATACAAAAAAAGAAACTAGAACAGGTTCAACAGCTATGGAACAATTGGCAGTGGGTATTGATATTGGTGGCACAGGAACCAAATATGGCATTGTAGACAGGGTAGGAAATCTATTATTTTCTGGTGAAATGAGTACCCGTAATCACAATGAAGTGATGCCTTATATTGAAGAGCTTTATCAGAATATTGCTCCTTTGATTGAGCAAGCTGGTGGGCGAGGTAGAATAAAGGGAATTGGTATTGGAGCGCCCAATGGCAACTACTATAAAAATACCATTGAATATGCTGCCAATTTACCTTGGAAAGGTATTATTCCATTTGGCAAAATGGTAGAAGACATTTTTAAATTACCCGTTGTTTTAACCAATGATGCCAATGCCGCTGCCCTTGGAGAAATGATGTATGGAGCAGCACAAGACATGAACGATTTTATCATGATTACACTTGGAACTGGTGTAGGAAGTGGAATTGTTGCCAATGGAAAATTAATCTATGGACACGATGGATTTGCTGGAGAACTAGGTCATAATATCATTATTCCTGATGGAAGATACCATGAAGGTACTGGCAAGAGAGGTTCTTTAGAAAGCTATGCATCTGCTACTGGTGTAAGATTAAATGCGCTTGAGTTCTTAGAAAAAAGCGATCAACCCAGTTTATTAAGAGCGATTCCTATTGAGGAAATAGATTCTAAAAAAGTACACGAAGCAGCTTTAGAAGGTGATAAATTGGCTAAGGAAATATTTGATTACACCGGTAAGATCTTAGGAATGGCATTGGCCAATTTTGTCATGTTCTCAAGCCCTGAAGCCATTATTTTATTTGGAGGCTTAACCAAAGCTGGAGACTTTATATTAAAGCCAACCCGCGAACATATGGAAGCCAACTTAGTGCAAGTATTCCAAAATAAAGTAAAAATATTGGTGAGTCATTTAAAAGAGTCAGATGCGGCTATTTTAGGGGCTTCTGCGCTTGTTTGGGAGATGAAATAATAAATACAGCTGGAACCGGGCGTTGCCCGGTTTTATCGCTGGGCTTGATGGTTTCTTTCCCATTTATCAGCATGGTACTACTTCCACCTCCATCTAAATTCAAAGCTTCAACACAGCCCGCAGAAAGCATCAATTGGGCTAACTGAGTAAGGCTTGCCCCTTCTGCAATACCTGGATTTCTACCTTCTACTACCATGACAATTAAATGCCCATCAGCAGTGTAGCCCATTGCAGTTCTGGGATGCTTATCATTTATTTGTTTACCTGCAAAACGTTGCTCTTCATTATTTGAAATTTGGATTTTACCATCCTGAATTAATACGGGTCCTCCAGCAACTGCTGTTTGCATTTTCCATTTTTTAAATTTTGCAGTTGCAGGTAATTGAGATGGAGTTAATACCGCATTACTGTCTTTAAAATGGGGAACAGCAATTTGAGATGCCAATGGAAATCTAGAAGCACTATCTGTAAATAACCAAGCAATGTCTGCCTCTCTATTTTTACGAATACCTATTGCGCCCGAAAAGGAATGACGATAAGTAAATGTATCTTTCCCTTTACCCGCAATATTGTGCAAATTATAAGCAAGGAGTTGGCCTTTGTTGACAACTGCATTAAGATTACGATTTTGGACAAACTCAAAAAAGGTTGTGTTGACTACTAATATTGGGGCATTATTTTGTTGATGATATTCAGAAGGAGTATAGCGCTTTCCATTACCAACTGCAACAGAAAAATCCAAGGTCCTTTCTTTTAAAGGGGCAATTAAAAAATAGGCTTTATTGGGTTTGCCATCTAAAGAATCATTTGAATAAAACACATGAACGCTATCAGGCAATAGGCCGTATAGACTATCTATATTTTTCCAGTTAGATTGCCCTACAACAAATAGTGGGGTTAAACATAATAAACCTAAAATCTTACGCATGCATGGCTTTTTCCATCTTCCATTTATTTACTCCATATCCTGGAATAACATGTTTTTCACTATGGTAAGAAGACCTAACCAATGGACCACTTTCAACATAATCAAAACCTATGTTGTAGCCTATTTCTCTTAGTTCAGCAAACTCATCTGGATGTACAAATCGTTGAACAGGTAAATGCTTTTTAGTTGGTTGTAAATATTGTCCTAAGGTAATAACATCTGTACCAACAGCTACTAGGTCTTTCATGGTTTGCACCACTTCTTCTTTGGCTTCACCTAAGCCCAACATGATTCCAGTTTTAGTACGCATACCACCTTTTTTCAGGGTCTCCAACACTTCTAAACTTCTTCTATATTTAGCCTGAATTCTTACTTGCTTTGTGATGCGTTCAACCGTTTCCATATTATGGCTCACTACTTCAGGAGCAGCATCAATAATGCGTTGAATCTGATCTTTAAACCCTCTAAAATCAGGTATTAATGTTTCTAATGTAGTTGTGGGATTAAGCGTTTTTACCGCTTTGATAGTATTGTACCAAATAATAGAACCCCCATCTTTCAATTCATCTCTATCAACACTGGTAATTACTGCGTGCTTTACTTTCATTAAATGAATTGCTTCTGCAACCCTTTGTGGTTCATCAAAATCAACGGCTAATGGGCGACCTGTTGCTACTGCGCAAAATCCACAACTCCTGGTACAAATATTGCCAAGAATCATGAAGGTAGCTGTACCCTCACCCCAACATTCACCCATATTTGGGCAATTACCACTTTCACAAATGGTATGTAATTTATGCGTATCTACTAACCCTCTAACGTGCTTATAGCTCTCTCCAATAGGAAGTTTTACTCTTAACCAATTGGGCTTCTTTAAAGGAGTGTCAGCCGTGGTAATGGTATCCATTGGCATCTTGGGTACTACAGGTAATTCTTGCATGCGCGACAATTCTAAATTGAATACAAAATTAACTACTTTCTTCTACCAAAAGTGAATGCAGCATAGGCATTAAAGAAGAAGTTTTTTTCCTCATTTAGTAAAAGGATAGGCATTTTTTGTGAATAATAAGACGCATTCATGCCAACTTCAATTGCAGATAGTAATTCATTGTATCTACCATAGTCGAATCGAAGTGCTAGTTTAGCATGAGCGCCAGGAACAACTTTCATTTCACCAAACCCCTTAAATAAACCGCCTTTGCCTAAAATTTCATTGGGGTCTAAAAAAGTGGACTCATTGGTTCCATCATATTTTATTTGTTCTGATTCCCCAGTTTGTGGGTTTTGTACTTCTAAATAGTAGGGTTTTAATAACCCAGCAGTTAGACCACCCCCATAAATAGCTGAAACAGCAATTCCATTTTTATTACCCTTGCCTCCTATTAATTTTTGTTTCCCAAAACCAAGGTTCATATAATAAAAATTATTTTGCTTACCATATATATAATTGGAAATTAAAATAAATCCCCCTGAAGAAGACAAGGTTGGAATGCGTTCTTCCTTGGGATGTTTTCGCTCTCCAAACTCTAACCACATGATATTAGTAGTGGTTATTGTTTTATATTTTCCTTTTTCAAATCTAAAACCCCATCCATCCGTATTTAAATTAATACTAAATGCATTTTGCTTGTTAAAGATGAGCGCACCCTCTTCCTCTTGCTTTATCAACTGATTGATTTTCTCTTTCCGCTCTTCTTTCTTTTGCGCACGTTGCATTGCAGATTCAGAAGGCTGTTTTTTCTGAGCCAATATTCCTGTTCCCGATAAAAGGAAAATCACAAAAAATAGTTTCTTCACTTCCATTTGATTTGTTATAGGTAAATTTAAAGCAAAATTGATGCAATGACTTCACAAATTATTTACACCAGTGATCTTAGAACTACCGCCACCCATTTACAAAGTGGATCTGCCATAGAAACCGATGCCCCAACAGATAACAAGGGTAAGGGCGAAAGGTTTTCTCCTACTGATTTAATTGCAACCGCTTTAGCTTCTTGTATGATTACCACAATGGGTATCAAAGCCCAATCTATGGACAATATTGTACTAGATGGAACTAAAGCCGATGTAACTAAAGTCATGTTTAGCGACCCAAGAAGAATCGGTAAAATAATTATTCATATACATTTTCCGGAATCGCTTAGCCATTTAAGTGATAAAGAAAAAGCAATTCTCGAAAATACTGCAAGAACCTGCCCAGTTGAAAGAACACTTCATCCAGACGTAGAGCTAGACTTACAGTTCAACTGGTAAAAGATACTGGTAAAACCTTATTTGCTGCCCAATAAAAACCAAGATAGGGCTACTTTAACTTGCTAGGAGATCCAGGGTGGTTAATTCTTTTACCACCCTACTCACCGGCAGGCCCATTACATTGTAAAAGTCGCCCTTAATAGAGGCAATTCCAATCACCCCAATCCATTCTTGAATGGCATAAGCGCCCGCTTTGTCATAAGGTTTATAATGGTCTACATAGTACTCAATCTGTTGCATAGTTAAAGGATGAAATTGCACATGTGTAGTTGCTGAAAAAGCAACTTCAATTTCATTTAATAAAATGACTACCCCTGTAATTACCCGATGATGCTGACCCGATAATTTTTGAAGCATTGCAATGGCTTCTTCTCTATTTGCCGGCTTATTGATGATTTCATTTTCTAAAACAACTACTGTATCTGCTGCTAAAAAAATAACATTACTAGTGGGTTCTTCAGATGCATTCAGCTTATTTTTTACTGCAATTGCCTTAGCTTTTGCAATATGAATCGGAATTTTTTCTGCTTCCATATTGGCATCAAAACTTTCATCGGTAGGCACTACTTCAACTTTAAATGGCACTTCTGCCCATTCTAACAATGTTTTTCTTCTAGGACTTTGAGAAGCAAGAATAACAGGTGTTTTAATCATATTGATTATAAATAAAATCTAAAAAAAAGCATAGATAAAATTCCGGTAAACATGACTAGTTTAATCCAACTGCTTACTGTATGATAGTCGCTTGCACTATTGGCATGATATAGTTTTTTTAATATTACCAGCAATGGTAAAATAATCAATATAATGCAATACAATGCACTATGCCACCATCCAAGCCCTAATACATAAATCTGCAAAATAATTAAGGCCGCAATTAATACCACCATCCATACAGCAACAAATACCTTGCTTGCTCTGATTCCCCATAAAATGGGCATGGTTCTACAACCATACTTTTGATCGCCTTCAATATCTTCCATATCTTTTACCACTTCTCTTACAAGCGAAATGATAAATGCGAATGACGCATACAAAATAGATAATCGGAAAAACCTGACTTTATCGTGGTCTACTAATAAAAGCTCATTAATCAACAAGGGAAATTTTGCAAAAAATAAGATTAAAATAACCCATGCAGTAAGCAAGGAGATGATAATATTACCAATCAACAATTGTTTCTTGAAATTGGTAGAATAAAACCACAATAATAAAATGGCTAATAAATTACCCAACACCAAATGCCAATAAAGTTGAATAGGCAGGGCCAACATGGTAAAAAATAGTCCAGCCAAACTCAACACCATATGCCAAAAAATAACCCACCTTCTATTGATAATGGTATTAACTACCATTTTAGTTGGCTTATTTATTTGGTCAATATTTTGATCAAAATAATCATTTATAATATAGCCAGCAGCAGCTATGAAAACCGACGCAAGCAGAATTAGTGAAAATTGGAAATGATTGGATAACTCAAATTGCATTGGGTATACCCTAGCATAGATAGACCATTCAAATAAAAATTGGGTAATAATGATAAACACCAAATTGGGCCATCTTACTAATCGTAGAAATGCAGCAATTAAATTCAAAAGGTTTAATTGAAATGGTATAAAATAATGTCTTCTTATAATGAAGGCTACTGTGCTCTTACGGTAAAGTCTTCATTCCAGTCTCCTCTTAGCTTCATCACTTTTTCAATCACATCTCTTGCACAACCCATGCCACCAGCTACCGCAGAAATATAAAGCGAGATCTCTTTTATTTCTGAAACAGCGTCAGCAGGACAAACAGGAAGACCTACCCATTTCATGCATTCCAAATCGGGAATATCATCGCCCATAAATAAACAGCTATCTTGAGCAATTTGAGTTTCACTCAAAATTGATTTAAGTAACCCTAATTTGTCGGTTACTTGCATATGTACTGCATGAACCCCTAGCTTATTGAGTCGGTCTTTTACTTCTGGTGAACTTCCTCCAGAAATCACAATAACTTGGTACCCTTTTTTAATTGCCAACTGCAACGCATATCCATCTTTAATATTCATTTTTCTGACCATTAAACCATCCGGCATCACCAACAATGAACCGTCAGTTAAAACGCCATCTATGTCAAAAATGAATGTATTGATATAGTTGAATTGCTCCAGCATCATTATTTTTGGTTATCTCTCCATTCATATACCCAAGCACTTTGTATCATTTCTAAATGACCCTCTGTACTTTGCTCTTTAGTTCCTTCAAAGCGGGGAATTTCTAAAACCCACTCTAATAGGTCGGTGAAACGGATTCGATATATTTTTGCTTCAGTAAAATCATCTCCAAATCTTTCATACAATTTCATTGCAATATCCTCGTGATCGTTCCAATTAATGGGTGGCTCAAAATGACTCATAGTAACACGTTAAAAAGTTAAATTAATTATTCTCCCAAAAACTGGGTTTGGTCAGGTAAAGTTATATTAATGACTCCTGAACCAGCTTGTAATACACACTGACAGCCTAATCGGGAATTAATTCTTGGACTAACCGCTCTATCAATGAAATCTTCTTCCCGATCGCTTAACTCTTCTAAATGCTCAGCTCCATGATTAACATATAAATGGCAGGTGCTGCAGGCACAAACAGCACCACAATTATGATGTAGTTCAATTCCATTGTCTAAACAAACTTCTAATAAGCTTTGGTCAGGTGAAATATTATTTAAAACTACTTTTTCGAGGCCTTTCTGTTCAAAATCTATTTCTATTGTATACATAATCACTATTTGGATTGCAAAAGTATTTCAAAACTTGTATTAACCGCTTTATTACTAAAAAGTTTAGAGTTATTTATTAAATATCTTTGCTTTATGAAGATGAAACTGAGTCAGCGGCTCCTATTAAAATACTTTAAAGCTAAAATTAGAACCATCGGTATGGTATCGCCTGAAAAAGCTGCTGCTGAGGCTTTTGATTTGTTCAGTACCCCCTTTAAATCAAAAAAAATATCTAAAATACCCGCCATTTTTCATCAATCCTTGCCAGTATCGGTAGAAGTGCGAGGAATAACAGTTAGGGGATTTCAGTGGAAGTCGGAATTAACGCAATCAAGAAAAATATTAATAGTACACGGGTTCAGCAGCTACTCTTATAAGTTTGAGCAATATATTGTATCCTTAAAGAAAGAGGGATTTGAAGTATTAGCCTTTGATGCCCCTGGGCATGGGATTAGTGATGGGAAAAGAATTAATGCACTCATATATAGAGATACCATTTTAGCCATTGAAGCCCAATTTGGACCTTTATATGGTATTATTGCCCACTCAATGGGCGGCTTGGCTGCTTCTTTAGCCATGGAATTAATGACCAATACTAAAGAAAGAAAATTGGTATTAATTGCCCCTGCAACTGAAACTAAAAGGGCCATTGAAAATCTATTCACACAAATTCCTGTTAAACCTGCTGTTAAGCAGGCTTTTGACCAATATGTAACCAATTTGGCGGGTAAGCCCATCAGTTATTTTTCAGTAGCGAGGGTAGTCAGAACCTTGGATACAAGGGTTTTATGGATTCACGATGAAACGGATGCTATCTGTACTTTTGAGGACGTAGCGCCCCTATTATCCGAAACCATACCTTCTACAGAATTCTTTATTACCAAGGGTTTAGGCCATAATCAAGTTTATAAAGAAGCTAGTACAAGAGATCGAATTTTGGCATTTATTCAATCCCCTCCTAATGGAGATTTTTTATGATTTAACGGTTTCCCCTAATATTGCAATGCATTTGATCCTAATAATTGAAGTAAAACCGTAGAACCGGATTTCGTACATGGCTAAAAATTTACTGATCGTTGAGTCGCCCGCAAAAGCAAAAACCATTGAAAAAATTCTTGGTAAGGATTTCGATGTGAGAAGTTGTTATGGTCATATTAGAGACCTTGAAAAGGATGATATGGGTATTGATGTGAATAATCATTACCTACCTAGGTATAAAGTTCCAGACGAAAAAGAAAAAGTAGTTAAAGAGCTAAAACAGATGGCCAAAAAAGCAGATGAAGTATGGTTGGCATCGGATGAGGACCGCGAAGGAGAAAGCATTAGTTGGCATTTGGCCGAAGTCTTGGGTTTAGATCCTAAAGTGACAAAACGCATAGTATTTCATGAGATTACTGCTCCAGCTATTAAAAAAGCAGTTGATAATCCTAGGATGATCAACATGGATTTAGTTAATGCGCAACAAGCAAGAAGAGTATTAGATCGTTTGGTAGGATTTGAGCTGAGCCCAGTTTTATGGCGTAAGATTGGAATGCAAAGAAGCCTAAGTGCAGGAAGAGTTCAGAGCGTTGCAGTAAGATTAATTGTAGAAAGAGAGCGAGAAATCAATCATTTTATTTCGGAAAGCTCATACAAAATAGAAGCAATTTTCAGCGCTATAGACATCAATGGGAAACCAGTGCAGTTTAAAGCAGAAGGACCGGGAAGATTGCATACATCAGAAGAAGCAGCCGCTTTTTTAGAAAGTTGTAAAAGTGCGGGATACACTGTAAAAGACATACAGGTTAAACCAGCCAAAAGAACCCCAGCTGCACCTTTTACCACTTCTACCCTACAGCAGGAAGCATCACGCAAAATGGGTTATAGTGTTAGTAAAACCATGTTGATTGCACAAAAGCTATACGAAAGTGGTAAGATTACCTATATGCGAACAGATAGCATAGCATTGAGTGAAACAGCATTAGCAGATATTAGTAAAGAAATCAATCATAGCTACGGTGCTAAATACTACCAACCCCGCAAATTCAAAAATAAAAATGAAAATGCACAAGAAGCGCACGAAGCCATCCGTCCTACTTATATGAGCAATCATACAGTAGAAGATGATGAGTGTAAGCGTTTATATGAATTGATTTGGAAAAGAACCATTGCCTCACAAATGAGCGATGCTGCTTTTGAAAAAACTACTGCAAAGATTGAAATAAGCACTAATAAAGAAATGCTAACTGCAAGTGGAGAAGTGATGCAATTCGACGGTTTTTTAAAAGTATATATGGAGGGCAAGGACGAAGAAGATGAGGAAAGTACTGAAGGAATGCTCCCTGCCATTAAAGTAAATGAGCAATTGAATTTCTTGTACATGAATGCCAGCGAGAAATTCACTAAGCCAGCAGCAAGATATACAGAAGCTTCTTTAGTAAAAAAGTTGGAAGAGCTAGGCATTGGCCGACCTTCTACATATGCTCCCACCATTTCTACTATTATGAAACGCAACTATGTAGAAAAGCGTGATAAAGAGGGCATAAAAAGAGCTGCAGCCATATTAACCCTTACGCCGAATAATCAAATTGAAAAAGAAATTATTCAAGAAAATACAGGGGCCGAAAAAAGTAAATTATTCCCAACAGATTTAGGAATGGTTGTTACCGACTTTTTAAAGCAACACTTTAATAAAGTCATGGACTTTGGTTTCACTGCTAAAATAGAAGCAGAATTTGATGAAATTGCAGGAGGCAATTTAAAGTGGAGCAACATGATTGATGGTTTTTATAAACCATTTCATGAAACCATTGAACATACTTTAGAAAATGCTGAGCGCGCCAAAGGCGAAAGAGAATTGGGCATTGATCCTATTTCAGGAAAAAGAGTCATTGCTAGAATGGGGCGTTATGGCCCAATGGTTCAAATTGGCGATACTAGTGATGAGAATGACAAAGCTAAATTTGCAAAATTAAAGCAATCTCAAAGCATCGAAACCATCACCATGGAAGAAGCAATGGAATTATTTTCATTGCCGAAAACATTGGGAGAATATGAGGGTGCTGAACTTTCTGTGAATATTGGAAGATTTGGACCATATATTAAACTAGGTGAACAATTCATTTCTATTCCTAAAGGGGAAGACTTACACGAAATGGATTTGAATCGTGCTATTGAATTATTAAAAGAAAAACAAGCCGCAGATGCACCTGTTGCATTTTACGATGAACTCCCGGTAACAAAAGGAAAGGGAAGGTTTGGACCTTTCATTAAATGGAACGACTTATTCATCAATATTCCAAGGGCGTACAATTTTGATTCATTAAGTCAACAAGACATTAATGAATTGATTGAAAAGAAAATGGAAAAAGAAGCCAATCGTTTTATTAAACAATGGCCTACTGAAAAAATTGCCATTGAAAATGGAAGATGGGGACCATTCATTCGTTTCCAAAAGAAGATGCTCAAATTAGGAAAACAAGCAGATGGGAATAAATATACTCCAGAAACCATTGCCAACATTGAATTAGAAGAAGTTAAACGTTTAATTGAAGAGCAGTTTCCTGGTGCATTCACGAAAAAAGTTTCAGCTAAAAAACCAACTGCCAAAAAAGCCGCAACCAAGAAATCAGTTGCAAAAAAAGCAGCCAAGAAATAATTGAGCCTCAAAGAATAGGGACATAAAAAAACTCCGATCAATGATCGGAGTTTTTTTTATTGTTATATTTCTATCGTAAATAAATAGAAACAATTCAGTTCAACTAAGCTCTCCCCATTTCTCTTAAGAAGCGCACGTGAGCAACTACTGCTCTGCGCATAGTTGGATATTCAATGTATTGAATTTGATGTTCCTGACAAACCTTCTTTACAATTTCACTAATAGCTGGATAGTGTACATGTGAAATTTTAGGGAACAAATGGTGTTCAATTTGAAAATTTAATCCACCTACTAACCAACTGATTAACTTGTTTTTTGTAGCAAAATTAGCAGTAGTCTTAATTTGGTGAGCAGCAAATTCATCAGGGAGTTTATGTGTTTCAATATCTGCAATAGGGAATTCAGTGTGTTCAACGGTATGTGCCAATTGGAAAACAATGCTCAACACAAAGCCTGCAAAAAAAGTCATAGTTACAAATCCAATTACCCAATTTAACCAACCAACAATTGCAATAGGAATCACGATGAATACTGCAGCATGATACACTTTAACTGCCCAAAATTCAATATGGTCAGCAGTGCTCATTTTTTTCAAAGGAACATTGCCAATTTTTTGGGTAAAGTATTTTTTATAGTCGGTAAAGAATATCCAGAATACATACAACAACATATATAGTACCCAGAAATATAAATGTTGGAATTTATGTGCGCCAATTCGCTTTTGTGTTGGGGCCATACGCATTAAAATACCTACTTCTATATCATCGTCTACTCCATCAATATTGGTAAAGCTGTGGTGAATCATATTGTGTTTCATATTCCACATAAAATGATTCGCTCCTAGCAAACTGATAGAAGATGCCGCAATTTTATTCACCCAGCGATTGGTACTAAAACTTCCATGACTACCATCGTGCATAACATTAAAACCAATTCCAGCAACTAAACCACCTAATAAAATACACTCTGCTAAAGCAAAATACCAAATAGGGGTAAAAAACACCAAATGGATATATACAATTACAAATGCAATCACCATTAAAATCGCTTTTGTAAATAATTTAGGGGTACCTGTTGCATCAATACCTCTTTCGTCAAAATAAGCTTGTACTCTTTTTTTCAACTCTAAGTGAAGGGATTGCTTTACAGCAGGAAATTTGGGGATAGTAAATGTACTCATTCAAAAAAATTAATAATTGCAAAGTTAACCCTTAACATTCAGTATCGATGTTAATAATACCAATTTAAGACAGAAATGACAATTGAACGACTAACTGTTAAAATTATTATGTTTAAAATTAATCTTATATCCACAAGAGTGGGATAACTTCTGCTTGACTATTCAGCAAAAATTAATTTAGTTTGATGAGAATTTAAGCACAATATGCAGGAGACCAAAGAATTAAATGCCCTGTTTACCCTCATAGATGACCCAGATGAAGTTGTTTATACAACTGTAACAGAAAAACTGGTTGGCTATGGAAAACCTGTTATTCCCAACTTGGAGCATCTCTGGGAAACTACGCCAAACCAAGTAATCCAAGAAAGAATAGAAATGATTATTCATCGGTTACATTTTACCGATTTGCAAAACGATTTAACAGAATGGAATAGTAGTGCATGTCCTGATTTATTATTTGGGGCATTACTTATAGCTAAATTTCAATATCCCGATTTACCTATTACTCCAGTTGTGCATGATATAGAAAAAATAAGAAGAAATGTTTGGTTAGAACTAAACAGTTTTTTAACTCCTTTAGAACAAGCCAATGTTTTAAGCAGTATTATTTATAATTATTACCATTTAAAAGGAATAGAATTAAAGTATGAAAACCCCGACGAGTTTTTCATACATAAGGTATTAGAATCAAAGAAAGGAAATGCAATTGCCAATAGCATTATTTATCAGATTTTATGTGAAAAATTAGAAGTGAATGCAAGAATCATTGGAATTCCAAAGCAGTCAATTATTGCATTCTTTAATTCAGAATTTGAATTAGGTGAACCAGACACTTTGTATAGAGATCAGATTCTTTTTTTTGTAGATGCAACTAATGGCCAAGCTTATTCTCACAACGATATAGAAACTTATTTAAAAAGGATGGGGCTCTCCATGGATCCTGATTACTTCATTCCATTAAGTCATCCACAAATTATCAATCAACTTATTAAGCAAGTAGCAAAATGTTTTTGCAAAAACGAAGAATTATATAAAAAAGAAGAACTGATGCAATTGGCTAGCATATTAGCTGAAACAAAAAAATGATTACTTGGAACGATTTCAAAAAAATTGATATTAGAACTGGAACCATCTTGGAAGCAAGAGCATTCCCAGAAGCAATTAAACCTGCCTACCAGTTAATAATCGATTTTGGTGAATTAGGCATTAAACAATCTTCTGCACAAATTACCGCCCACTATAGCCCTACAACATTGATAGGTAAACAGATCATCGCCGTTGTAAATTTTCCTCCTAAAAAAATTGCGCATTTTTTTAGTGAATGCCTTGTGTTGGGTGTTTACGACCAAAACAATCAAGTCATCTTACTACAACCAGACAAGTCAACCAGTAATGGATTTAAAATTGGATAACAACCATTTAGTTTATTATTTTTAACTAAGCTTACAAGTAACTGTTAAATGGGCGAACTGCACTATACTTATTATGAAAGCCCAATAGGGCTTCTACAAATTGGAGGTACCGATCAATATATTGGCGAATTAAGTTTTGTTGACAATAAAGACCAGTTTACCCACGGCGAGCCTGGCATTACTGAAATCATTCACCAATGCACAGAACAATTGATAGAATACTTTCATGGAAAAAGAAGGCATTTTGATTTACCTGTTCACCAGCATGGAACCAATTTTCAAGAAAGGGTTTGGAATAAGTTGATGGACATTCCATATGGTAAAACCATCAGCTATCTAGATTTGGCTAAGAAATTGGGTGACCCTAAAGTGATCAGAGCCGCCGCTACAACGAATGGCAAAAATAAAATTGCCATCATTGTGCCCTGCCATCGGGTGATTGGAAGCGATCGTTCTTTAACTGGTTACTCTGGAGGCATGTGGCGTAAGAAATGGTTATTACAACATGAATTTAAAATTGCTCACGGGGTACAAACCCTGTTTTAAAATAATTTAACTCTTCTTTCAATTGGATATAGGGATACTGTTCCATCAAATGTGCTGTTTCATTAGCATACTTTTTTAAAAATTGCTGGTGTTGCGTAGTTTGAGGATTAAAAGGTTTATGTTGAAAGGCTAATTTTATTTCTTTAATCAATTT
Source organism: Sediminibacterium sp. (assembly GCA_040403845.1). Lineage (GTDB taxonomy): Bacteria > Bacteroidota > Bacteroidia > Chitinophagales > Chitinophagaceae > Sediminibacterium. The sequence continues at coordinate 3,214 of JBBAJU010000029.1, read as the reverse complement.
AAAAAGCTTGCTAGCTTCGTTGTCTATACAAGCATCTACTAATTTTTCCCAAACATATTGTGTAGCTTGATAATTTGGATGTACCAAATCTTCAGCATAAAAACGATAATCTCGTAAATCATCAATCACTAATTCATAAGCAGGAAAATAATAAATACCCTCATTTTGATTGGCTAAATCGTGTACTGCCTGTATTAATACCGCTTTACTTCGATTATTATCAATCACGCCTTCACGCAAATGTCTTACGGGGCTTATGGTAAAAATGATTTGTAAATAAGGATTAAACTGAAGTAAATTATTGATCATCTGTTGCAGCGAATTTTTTGTTAATTCTGCCGACAACAAATCTCTTGTAAACCATGCTGAAGGTGCTTTGTGATTATTTGCTGCAACTGTTCCAGCTTCACCATCCGCAGCATCAGTTAAACGGTAAACCCATGCAGAACCCAATGTAATTATTAGATGATTGGCGGTCTTTAAAAATTGACCTGCAGCAGTGGTAGATTCATTTATTTTAGCGACTGCATCTGCTGGGGTTACACCTGAAAAACGACTATGGTGTTTCCAACTATGCCAGGTTTCATTTAATAAAAACAAATCGGATTCAACAATTTGTTTTTGATTGATATAACTATCAATTGCTTCGGCCACACTAATAGGATTAAACAAAATGCCATTGGGATTATCTAGAACCGTAAAGCAAAAACTTCTTAATATGTTACCAATATTCTCTGTAAAACAAGAACCTATCATCAAAGTTTTATGATAGTGTGTAAGAGGAACAGGAATTTTCTTAATAGGGAACTCGTAATGAAATTTCATACTGAACTATTGAAAAACAGCTGATACCAAATTGCTACAAAGTTGTAATTGTTGGTGATTTATTCCATTTACCATTAGCTTAGACGCCAAGAATTGAACTATCAACTCGGTATCCATATTACCCACTAAATCATCTTGAGCCATAGGGCAACCTCCAATCCCTTTTAAAGCCCCATCTATCCTTCTACAGCCTGCATTCATTGCTGCTGCTAGTTTAGGTTCCCAATTAGCAGCACTTGCGTGTAAATGCACCCCAAATTCAATTTGGGGATATTGAGGAATTAAAATAGATAAAGCACTAGATATCTGTTCAGGACTTGCCAATCCTACCGTATCTGCCAAAGAAATGGTTTTAATGCCTAAAGCTGCCATTTGCTCTGCCCAATAAAGTAAAATGGATTCATTGTATAAATCTCCATAAGGATTTCCAAAACCCATACTCAAATAAATAACCAATTCTTTTTGATGTGCAACGCATAATGCCTGAATGGCGCTTACCCTTTCAAAACTTTCTTCTAAACTGCTATTGGTATTTCTTAATTGGAAGCTTGGTGAAATAGAGAAAGGAAATCCCAAATAACTGATTGCATCAAATGCTACTGCTTCCTCTGCCCCTCTTTGATTGGCTACAATCACTAATAACTTAGTAGAAGAATTACTTAGGTCTAAAGCATTTATCACTTCAGCTGTGTCAGCCATTTGTGGAATTGCTTTAGCAGAAACAAAGCTTCCACAGTCAAGCACATCAAAACCGACTTTTAATAACGAATTGAGGTATTCAATTTTTTTTGAAGTTGGTATGAAATTTTTCCACCCCTGCATGGCATCCCGAGGACACTCTACTAATATGATTTTATTTGTATCGCTCATTTGTTTGTTGATTATTTAGATACAGATTTTACGTCCATTCGCTGTTTCATTCCCTCATATAAAATCATGCCTGTTGCAACAGATACATTCAATGAATCAAATTTTGCAGCCATCGGAATCTTAAAAAATGCATCCGCTGCTTTGGCCAAGTAAGGCTGCACCCCTCTACCCTCATCTCCCATAATTACACAACAGGGAATGGTATAATCTAAATCATAAACATTCTTGTCTGCTCTCATTTCACTGGTGTAAACGGCAACTCCATTTAAATGTAAATCGTCTACCGCTTTCAATAGGCTACCCACTCTGCAAATATGAATTTTCTCCAAGGCGCCTGCACTACTTTTCATTGCTTCTTCATTGAGGGCCCCAACCCCTTTATCTGGAATAATTATGGCCTGAGCACCGCAACAAACTGCAGTTCTAGCAATGGCACCAATATTTCTTACATCCGTTACTCCATCTAACATCAGAAACAAAGGAACGGTACCTGCTGATACTACATGGTCAATTACTTGTTGTAAATCTAAGTATTGCACCAACGCAACAATTGCAATTACCCCCTGGTGATTGGCTTTGGTTAATCCATTTAGTTTTTCAACTGGCACTAATTGAATAGGAATATTGTGCTCTCGAGATAGCGAACGAATTTGGTGTACTACTTCGCCACTTGCATTCTTTTGCAACAAAATTTTGTCGATGGCTTTGCCAGATTGCAAAGCTTCTATCAATGGCTGACGGCCAATAATCAAGGAAGTTTTTTTCAATGCCATCTGCAAATGTATTAATTCAATTTTCCCTGCAAGAATAAGAGTTGAACTTTATATACAGCAGCCACCGTCATAGCGTCTGTAATGACCCCCTCTTCTACCATTTTGACCATTTCAGCAAAAGGGATTTTTTTAACAATCAATTGCTCTGTTTCTTCTGGTTCTGCTTCTCCTTGATGTAATTTTCGGGCTAAAAAAATGATGGCTAATTCATCGCTTACCGAGTTAGACAGATGCATTTGAAATAATTGGGTCCATTCTTCGGCAATAAGGCCAGTTTCTTCTAACAATTCACGTTTTGCGCTATCTAGTGGCTCCGATCCCACCGGACAACCGCCCTCAGGCATTTCCCAACTATACGCATTCAATGTAAACCGGTACTGACCAACCAGATAAGTATCTAAATTTTCGTCTAATACCAAAACACCTACTGCTATATTTTTAAAATGAACCTTCCCATAAATGCCTTTGCCGCCATTTGGATTAATTACATCATATTCGGTTAGGGAAATCCAAGGATTGGTATACACTTTATTTTCACTAAGAATTTTCCAGGGGTTCGATTCCATCTATCAATATATTGAAAACGGCTGTATATTCTATACAGCCGCTTAAATATTTCTTGTCCTAAGCTTATTTCAACCCAAACGCCTTCTTCACTTTAGACACGTAGTCTAACTTCTCCCAAGTAAACAATTCCACTTTTACTTTCTTCTCTTTACCGTCTGGGGTTTTGAAGGTTTTGGTAA
>JBBAJU010000028.1:3452-27422 GCA_040403845.1 Sediminibacterium sp. | reverse complement strand
AAGCTAAGCGCGATTACTTCAGAACATTAATGCGCGATACTCCATTTACTTGTATTCCTTCTCAGGGAAGTTATTTTGAATGCTATAGTTATGCGCATTTTAGTCAAGTTTCCGATAAGGAACTAGCCATCACCCTTACCAAAGAATTTGGTGTAGCAACTATTCCGGTTTCTGCATTTTATCAAAATGGTCAAGATAATAAAGTCTTGCGTTTTTGTTTTGCTAAGCAAGAAAGTACTTTAGAAAAAGCGGTGGAAGGGTTGAGGCGGTTGTAACAACTATTAATGAACATATTTGTCTAATTTAAGGTGATAATTGCCCAATTAGTTGAACACTATTGTTTATTTCTTTACGGTATTGAAAAACAATAGAGCAAAAATAGATCGTGGACAACTGCTAAGAGATAGCGTTGAAACTAGTGGTATTTCGGTTACTAAGCTAGTAAAGAAGATTGGTATAAGCAGATCAACTTACTATAATCATATTTGTGATCCTGAACTTCCTTTAGACTTACTCTTAAAATATGGTAATGCCTTGCATATCAACTTCAATGATTTTTTAGGAGACCTATTAGTTGAGAGTACTAAAGAATCACAAGGATTGTATTTTGAAAATACTGATCCGAATAATTTTGAAGAGGCAATTGCGCAAGTTCAATTTTGGCGAAACAAATACTATGAGCTATCCGAAAAGTATCAGCTTGTTTTAGAATTTCATTTTAAACACAAATAATATGGGTGTAATTGAAATACCAATGCGTATTCTAATTGCAGATCATCAGGTTATTTTTGCTGATGGATTAGCTAATCTTTTTGAAAAAGAAGCATCTGTTGAATGGATAAACGTTGAGTCTACACATCAACCTTTGAAAGATGTAATTCTAACATATCAACCTCAAATTATTTTGATAGATGCGTATTATTCTTCAATTACAATGGCAGCGCTTACCCATTTCTTACAACAACATTCAATGAACACCAAATTGATTGTACTTGGTTCTATGAAAAGTGATCAGTTACTACTAGACCTTTTGGAGATAGGTGTTTCCGCATTTTTACTGAAGACCTGTACAAAAAAAGAATTACTAGATTCAATTATTTCGGTAAGTAATGGTAATACTTTTTATTGTAGTCAAACAAGTAGGCATTTACAACAACTGATTATAGAAGGTAGGTATCATCCCCGCCGCAAACAGCAATTGGCAGAATTATCTGAAAAGGAAAAAGCTGTCCTTAAACTCATTTGTGCAGAATTCACCAGTAAAGAAATTGCGGATCAATTAAATATGAGTTTTAGAACAATAGAAGCATATCGAAAATCATTACAAGAAAAAACCGGCTCGAAAAATTCGGCCGGCTTAATCTTATATGCTATTCGTAGTGGTATTGTTACCTTAGAACCTTCTTAATTACCATTTTCCATCTCCGTCTAATATATTACCTAATCCTCCTAATATACTTCCTTCTTCTTTGCGGGCTCCAACACCATATTGTAAGATTCTACCCGCTAAACGACTGATCGGCAATGTTTGAATCCAAACGGTACCAGGCCCAGTTAGGGTAGCAAAGAATAATCCTTCGCCTCCAAACAAAGTGTTTTTAATCCCCCCAACAAATTGAATATCATAATTAACACCAGAGGTAAAACCAACGATACAACCGGTGTCAATTTTAAGGGTTTCTCCAGGATGTAAATCTCTTTTAAACACATGACCACCAGCATGTAGAAAGCTCATTCCATCGCCCTCTAATTTTTGCATGATGAATCCTTCACCACCAAATAATCCAGTGCCTAGTTTGCGTTGAAATTCAATGCCAACGTTCACTCCTTTTGCTGCACACAAAAAACTATCTTTCTGACAAATGATTCTGTTATTGTAAACAGATAAATCTAATGGGATAATTTTTCCTGGATAAGGTGACGCAAAACTCACTCTGCGTTTACCATGATTCACATTTGTGAATGCAGTCATAAACAAGCTTTCGCCTGTAAGCATTCTTTTTCCTGCATTTAAGAGCTTGCCAAAAATGCTATTGTTTTGTTGTGAACCATCCCCAAACATAGTTTCCATCATTACGCCATCATCCATCATCATGAATGCTCCTGGCTCGGCAATAGCGGTTTCATTGTAGTCTAATTCTACTTCTACGTATTGCATTTCTTCACCAAAAATGCGGTAGTCTATTTCGTGATTTCGCATATTTTTAATTTTTTACTAAAATAGTTTTTTGTTCTCCCATCCAAACTTTCTTTCCCTGAATTTTTCTTACCGCAAACATGATGCCTACAAAAATAAAGAAGAAAGGTCCAGTAAATCCAAACAAGGCTACGTACTTAGTGCCATAGAATCGTTCCATCGGTCTTCTTAATCTTTCTGAAATCAAGTACATACTTGGTACCATGATTAACGTGAGGAAGAATGAGAAGATCAAACCGTAGATAATGGTCCAAGCCAATGGTCCCCAGAATACAACCGAGTCGCCTCCAATGAAAATTTTAGGATCTAAATGGGTAAACATCGATACGAAGTCTATATTAAATCCTACAGCCAATGGCAACATACCCATGATGGTAGCCAATGCAGTCAACAATACGGGTATAATTCTGATTTTACCAGCTTCAATGGCAGCTTCTCTGGTTTTATATCCTCTTCCTCTTAACTCATCGGTAAATTCAATCAATAGAATACCATTCTTGATTACAATACCAGCTAATCCAATGATTCCTACACCTACCATGATGGTGGCCATGCTCTTGCCTGTTAATGCATAGCCCAAGAATACACCAATGATGGAGAAGAATATTTCAGTGAGTACGATGAATGGTTTACTTAAGCTGTTGAATTGCAATACCAATATCAAGAAGATGATTAATAAGGCACTCAATAATGCACCACCTAAGAATGAACTGGTTTCTGCTTGTTGCTCACCTTCACCTGTTTGCTTAATAGTGATATCTGCAGGAACAGCGGTTTTGGTTTTAAACTCTTCAATTTTTTTAGCCAATGCAGCATTAATAACTGGGGTCAATGATGGATCAGTTACGGCAGATTGAATTTGAATGGTTCGTTTCAAATTCTTTCTTTTTACACCTCCTGCTGTATTGGTGTAGTCTAGTGTTGCTACACTGTTTAAAGGAATTTGCTTGATTGCACCTGAAGTGAAATCTCTGAACACAATCCGCATATTCATCAGCTCATTGATATCATTTCGAGATTTTGAGTCAAAACGCAATTGAATCTTGTATTCGTCTTCATCGTCTTTCAACTTACTTACTTCTTTACCAAATACTGCCGTTCTAATTTCCAAACCAATTTGAGCAGTGCTCACGCCTTCAGCCAGTGCTCTTTGTCTGTCTATATTCACAGTGATTTCTGGATTGTTCAAATCAATGTCCATCTCAAGGTTTTGCATGCCTTCAATTCGATTGGTATCTAAGTGATTTTGCAACTGAATGGCTGTTTTTGCCAATTCATCAAAATTGTCTCCAGAAATTTCAATGTTAACAGGTGGTTCTGTTGGTGGTCCTGCGTCTTCTTGTCTTACTTCAATGGATCCACCCGGAATGCCATTCATTTGTGCTCTGATGGCTTCTTGTAAAACCGAAGAGCTTTTTCCATGTCTTTGTTCAAACTCAACAAAAGATACCTGAATTCTGCCTAAGTGAGACTGTGTACTTCTGTTGTTATCTCTTGGATTATTGGCACCCACTGCCACGTTAGATATAACGCTTTCAACAATGCTGCCTTCTTTTCCTGGTTGGTCATTCCCCAACACTTTGTATACCCTGCTTTCCAAAATTCTTAAAACCGAATCAGTGGTTTCTGCTTTTGTACCAATGGGCATTTTTAAATACACATATACAAACTTAGGATCTCCACTTGGAAAGAATGGTTTGGGGTTGTCTCTTAAAATCAATAGAACCAAAGAAATCGGGAATAATACAAATAGACCAATCAACAAATACACGGGTCTTTTTCTTACCAAAATATATTGTAATAATTTTTCGTAACGGCGCATTAAACTGGGTAAAGCCCTTTCTTGGAAAAAGTGGATTACATTTCTTAATACATATCTTTCCACGATTACCAATAGCATGAGGAAGATTAAGAAATTACCAAACCCATGCCAGCCAACTAAATTGAATAACACCCCTAAGATGGCTGATCCCCAGAACCACCATTTTTTGAAGATGGCATTTTTGGGTGATTCGTATTCACGGCCCTCTGGTTTCATAAAGCTTACCGCAAATACAGGGTTAATAAAGAAAGCCACTACCAATGATGCTGCCAATGTTAAAATCAACATGATGGGTAAGTAAATCATGAACTTACCAATAATACCCTTCCATAGCAATAATGGGAAGAATGGCGCCAGCGTAGTAGCTGTACCAGCCAATACAGGGATGAACACTTCCCCTGCTGCTTCTTTGGCCGATCGCACAATTTTTACTTTACCATTGTTATAGATACGGTGTGTGTTTTCAATCACCACGATGGCGTCGTCAACAATGATACCTAAGCCAAACAATAATGCAAAGAGCACAATAAAGTTTAAGGTAATGGCACCACCTGCAATGATTTCACCCAGTGGTAAAAACATGAATGACACGAATACGGATAAGGGTACACTCAATGCCACAAAGAATGCGTTTGTAACACCCATGAAAAACATCAAAATCAACAATACCAAAATAAAGCCAATGATAATGGTATTCACCAATTCATTAAAGGATGTTTTAGTGCCTTTACTTTGGTCACCCGTAATCACCACTTTTAAGTTTTTTGGCAACTCATCGTTTTCCTGCATTTCTGCAACAATTTTGTTGACCCCTTCAGCGGTATTGATTAGGTTTTCTCCAGCTCGTTTTACAATGTTTAAAGTGATAACGTTTTTGCCATCTAATCTGGCATAGCTTTCTGTTTCTTTTACTGTATCAATGATTTCTGCAACATCCTGTAAATAAATGGGAGCGCCATTTACATTTTTAATTTGAATATGCTGCATATCATAGGCTGTGGTAAACTGGCCTTTTATTTTGATATTACGTTTCATAGCACCTACTTCAACCAAACCACCACTGATGTCTTTATTCTCTAGGTTAACGGCACTTTCTATATCTCTAAATGTTAATCTGGCTGCAGATAATTTTGCAGGGTCTACATTGATTTGAATTTCACGTTCAGGTGCACCAATAATTTCCGCACGATTCACTTCTTTTAATTCTTCAAATCTGTCTTGTAGTTTATCTGCGTATTGTTTCAGTTTGATGCCATCAAAATCGCCACTGATGTTTACAAACATGATGGGTACATCACTGATGGAAAACTCTTGCACGTTTGGTTGAGACGTTAAATCGGTTGGCAAATCTGTTTGTGCTTTGTCTACCGCATCTTTTACTTTTAACTTTGCCAACTCGGGTTTTACATCCGTATCAAACTCTACCACAATCAAACTGAAGTCTTGTTGTGAGGTTGATTGAATCTTGTTCACTTTTACACCACTGATGCCTTTTAATTGCTTTTCAATAGGTCTGGTTACTAGATTCTCAATGTCTTTTGGTGAATTACCAAAGTATACAGTTGAAATAGAAATAGTAGGCACTACAATATCTGGAAACTGTTCTTTGGGTAAGGTAGTGAACTTGTTTAAACCATACAATGAAATCAAGATGGTAATAACATACACTGCCGTTCTATTGTCTATGGCCCAACTGGTGGGTTTAAACTCTTTGAATTTTTTGGCTATGCCTTCAATGAAATTCATACAAATATTTTTATTGTTTTCCTAAAACCTTTACAGTTTGACCATCATAGATATTCTGATATCCTTCAGTAATCAATTGGTCTTTTTCAGTTAGCCCTGTTTTTACTTCAATGAGTTGACCATATAGTTCTCCCACAGTGATCATTCTTTTGCGCGCAACTAATTTTTTACCTTCTTGTTCGGCTACATAAACATATTTACCCTTCTCTTCTGTTTGAACGGTATTTACATTGATAGAAATAGCATTGGGTACTTGATAATCTTGAAACTTAACCTGTGCCAGTTGATTTGGTCGAATATTGGCATCGTAAGGAATTTTAATTTCAACATCAAAGCTTCTGGTATTGGCATCAATGGTTCTGCTGGCTGTAGTAACGGTAGCTTTAAATTCCTTGTTTAAATCAGGCAAACGAATCAAAGCAGTAGCGCCCGCTTTAACGCGTGTGCTATAAATTTCAGGCACTTGTGTCACCACTTTCATATTTTGTGTATTCACAATTTTGATTTGTGGCGTAAGACCCGCTAAGCCTACAAAAATTTCACCAACTCGAACATTCAGTTCATCAACAATACCGCTTACATCAGCCAAAATATTGGTGCCGCGCAATTGTTCTTCAGATACTTTTATTTGTTCTTCTGATGCTGTCAACTGACGCTCTAAAGACTGAACATTGTTTTTAGCTGTAATCAATTGTACTTCTGTTCCAATGCCTTCTTTCCAAAGATTGTTTTGTCTGTTGAACAAATCCTTTGCAAAATTCAATTGGGTCTTTAAGGTTTCTAAAGATTTTTGACCTGCAATCACAGATTGTCTTAAGACTGCATCATCTAATTTAATCAGCAACTGACCTTTCTTAACCTCATCACCACGTTTTACATAAATGGCTTTCACTTGTCCGCCACCCATTCTTGGAGATACATACGAAATATTATCAGAAGTGATATTTCCTTGTAAGTCTATATAGTGAACAAAATTTTCTCTGGTTACAGGCGTAACATTAATCAACTTTGCAGTAGCACTGGCTTCAGAAGTATCTAAAGCATTGATGTCTTTTTGTAGTGCTTCAATTTTATCTGCAAGCTCGTTTTGTTCGGTTTTTAATTTTTCAAGGGCGGCTTTTTTAGACGCCAAATCGTTGCCTTGTTTGGTATCATTGCTACAACTGCTTAATAAAGCAATGCTCGTAACAATAGATAATAAATAGATTGCCTTTCTCATGTTTGGTGGTTTAATATTTTTATAATTTTCCAATGGCGGTTAAATAATCAACTCTTGCAATAATCGCATCATACAATGCGCTGATATAATTGGTTTGAGCGGTTTTTAGATCTACATCAGCAGCATTGATTTCGGTATTAGAACCGGTTCCTGCTTCGTATTTCTTTTTGGTTTGCTGATATACTTTTTCAGCTAAAGTCATATTGTCTTTTTGAAAATCTAAAGTGGCTATAGCGGTTTTGTATTTTAATTTCGCTTGCTCTACTGATTGGTCAATATTCAGTTTCAAATTGTCTAGCTGATTACTAGTTTGCTCCAATTCAATTTTGGCTTTTTTGATTTGTGCATTTTTAGACAGGCCGCTAAAAATTGGAACAGCTACATTGATTCCAATAGAAGAAGACGTGAACCAATCGCCTTTACCAAAGAAATTAAACTGATTTCTTTGCGCTAGTTTACTGTAATTGGCGCCTAATGCTACGGTTGGCAACTTGCTCAGTTCATAGCGCCTTACATTAAACTGATTCAGTTGCTTTGCTGTATTGAGGTATTGAAAATCTTTTCGATCTTCATAGTTGTAGTTGCCATTGGTGATGTCTTCTTTAATGGCTTGATAGTCTAAATTGTCGGTTAGTACCAAAGTGTCTCTAACAGGCATGCCCATTAAAGTTTTTAATCCAATATAGCCCATTGATATGCTGTTGAGGGCCTTCACTTTCTCTGTGCTAAGATTGTTTAATTGAACCGCTATTTTATCAATATCAATTCTTTCAGCAAATCCATTTTTGTACAATGCTTTTACATCGTGATCTAATTTTTTTAAACGGTCAATATTGGCATCAAGCAATGCAATTTGTGTTTTGCTAACTACCAATTGATAATACACTTTATAAATATTAGTCTTGATGGTCTCTTCGGTTACTTTGGCAGCAGCTTCCTGAAAATCAATAGAGGCTTTTCTGGCTTGTAAGCCAATGAATACTTGACCATCAAATAATAGCTGTTGTAATGAAACACCTGCGCTTGCATTCCATTTGGTACCAAACTGTGCGGCAATAAAACCAAAGTCTCCTGGCATTTTAATTGGATTGCCATTCCCATCTCTTACACCTTGGTCTATCAATACCTGATACGTTGCTGGTGAAATAAAGTTGGGTAATGTTTGAACTGCCACATTCGGTAAATGATTGGTTCCAATGGAACCTGAAATAGTGGGTAATGCAGCTGCTGTAATTTCCTTGTTGGTTTGCATTTGAACCTGAATGGCCAACAAAGCATTTTTCACTTGCGCATTGTTCTTTTTTGCATAAGCCACTGCTTGATCAACACTGAAGTCATACCGATTGGCGTTTTGTGCCATACTAGAATGCGCCAGGGCTATCATACAAAGCAGTGTGATTAGTTTGGTTTTAGTGTGCATATTGTTTATTTTTCTCTTTGCTGTTTATACTTATTAATTAATTTTTCACCTTTAGGCGTGCATATTCCATATAGAAAATGTTCCATTAATTCCATTTCTACTTGTAATAGGGTGAACTTGCCTTGTAGAAAAATTTCTGGGTTAAAGCCTAGGAAAATGCTTTCAATTCTATAGCGGGCTATGATATCTACATTGATATCATCTCTATAGTAGCCCTCATTGATTCCTTTTATCAGGTTGTCTTTCATGATGTTCACAAAAAATTTATTCTTGTGTGCATTCATTTTTTTATATGCTTCGGGATGGTATTTCTGCATTTCAAAAATGATTGCAGGGTTCATAGTAGTCAACATTTCCTGTAACATCTCAAACCCTCTAAATACTTCTTGAACAGCATTATCACAACTGCAGGCAATACTGGTACATTCGTGCATGTCTTGTTCAATTTCTCTTTGAACAACCGCATCCACCAAATGGTCTTTGTCTTTAAAATATTGGTAGATCGTCTTTTTGCTGGCGCCCAAGTTGGATGCGATATCGTCCATAGTGACGCTCTTTAATCCGTATCGGAAAAAGAGCTCCTGGGCTTTTTCTACAATTCTTTGCTCCATGTATGATTTATTTGGGAGCGCAAAACTATAGAAACTATTTTCGTTACCAAAGTTTCCATTGTTTATTTTATATTAAATTATTGTTAAACACACCAATGCTAGGATAAGTGGTAAAGCGGCTCAACTGCTAGAGTTGCTGTATCTTGCAGGCATTATGACCTTCAAGTCTTTGTTAAAACGTTTATTGCAATACTTTTTTCAGGGCTTAATTGTATTGGCCCCAATTGGTATAACTATTTGGGTAGTAATCAGTTTATTTAATTTAGTAGACGATATTTTGCCCAGCATTATCAGAAACGTTGCACCAGATTTAGCTAGACGAGATGAGCAAGGGAATATTATCAGAATGCCCGGCTTAGGCTTTTTAGTGGTGATAGGATTGGTTTTGTTTGTTGGATGGTTGTCTTCTCTTTTCGCAATCAATCGATTAGTTGCACTTTTAGACACTATTTTAGAAAAGACGCCTGGCATCAAATTTATTTATTCGTCTGTAAAAGATTTTTTGGAAGCATTTGCAGGTAACAAAAAGAAATTTAACCAACCCGTTTTGGTAAATGTAGATGGTGCAGATATATGGAGAATTGGATTTGTCACACAACAAACCGCTACCGATTTTGGTTTAGAAGAACATGTAACTGTATACGTTCCACATTCTTATGCTATTTCTGGGATTACTTATTTTGTCCCGCTAAATAAAGTGAAAACGCTTCCTAATATTGGTGCATCTGATGCAATGAAATTCACTGTTTCTGGCGGAGTCACCGATGTGAATGATTAAGTGGTGATCTGCAATTAATTTTGTGCTATGACTATTGCTGTTAACGCTATTTTTTTTAATTCGGCTAATTTAGAAGGATACGGGCATTATACGCTATCTATATTTAAGCTATTAGTGAAGCAACAACCACAGCACCAATTTGTATTTATTTATGACAGGCCTCACGCAACAGATTTAGTTACTGGGTCAAATGTACGGTCCATTACTGTTGGTCCTGCCGCACGCCATTTACCAGGATTTTTTTACTGGTATAATATCAGTGCGGCAATGGCAGTAAAAAAAATAAAAGCCGATGTATGGGTTCAACCTTATGGATTTTGCAGCCAAACTAGTAGCGTCCCTCAATTATTGGTAGTACACGATTTAGCATTCAAGCATTTCCCCCAATATATTAGTTGGATGCAACGATGGCATTATGCTGCAATGACGCCAATCTTTCTAAAAAAAGCCAAGCGAGTTGTAACTGTTTCAGAATTTTCAAAACAAGACATTACACAAACCTATGCTTCTATTAACTTAAACCCCACTGTTATAAGTGGAGCTGCCAGAGTAGGATTTGCCCCCATCACTTGGGAAGAAAAAGAGCAAGTAAAAGAAGCTTATACGGATGGCTATGAATATTTTTTATGTGTTGGGGGAATAAATCCCCGAAAAAATATGATCCATATATTGAAAGCTTTTTCGCTATTTAAAAAATGGCATAAAAGCAATATGAAGTTGGTTTTTGTAGGAAGGTTGGCTTGGCAATACCAAGATTTTTTAGAAAAATTAAAAACATTCAAATACCGAAAAGACGTTGTCTTAACTGGATATGTAGAAGAAAATATTTTGCAAAAGCTTACTAGTGCAGCTTATGGGGCATTGTATGTTTCCCATTTTGAGGGATTTGGGCTGCCTATTGTGGAAGCCATGCAATCGGGCGTTCCGGTTGTAACGGCAAATAATTCGAGTATGCTTGAAGTAAGTGGAGACGCAGCATTATATGCAGCATCTAATAATCCCGAATCTATTGCAGCACAAATGCAAATTTTATATCGCAATGAGCAAATGCGCGAAAAATTAATTCAAAAAGGCTTAGAAAGAGCCCAAAATTATAGCTGGGAAAAAGCTGCGGCATTGTTTTGGGAGGAAATAATCGCTACAAATGCAGTTTCGTCTTAGTTTTGCGCAACTATAAAAGACGAAAATGAAGCAATCCACTATTACTGTAAATGTCACTTTAGACGAACATAAAGTACCCCAACATATTGACTGGTCTGCATCCGACAGCACTGCAGATGTAAAACAAGACGCTAAAGCCATGATGTTGGCTTTTTGGGATGGTGCCGACAAGTCTGCTATGAGAATTGATCTTTGGACAAAAGATATGATGGTAGATGAAATGGCCGATTTTTATTACCAAACCATGATGGGTATGGCAGATGCTTATTTAAGAGCTACTCAGCAGCAAGATTTAGTAGAAGACATGAAAAACCACGCTAAATCTTTTTATAAAAAATTTCGTGAATCACAATTAAATCAAAATAAATAAATCGCCATGAGCTTAGAAGAACAGGTAATGGGTGGCATGAAAGATGCCATGAAAGCCAAGGATGAAGCTTTGTTAAGAGGCTTAAGAGCTATAAAGGCCGAGATTATTAAAGCCAAAACAGAACCTGGAGCAAATGGACAGGTTTCCGCAGAGCAAGAGCAAAAATTATTGCAAAAGCTGGTTAAACAGCGTAAAGATTCATTGGATATTTATCAGCAACAAAATAGAGCCGATTTAGCCCAAAAGGAAATAGAGGAAATTGCAGTTATAGAAAAATTCTTGCCTACTCAATTAAGCCAAAATGAATTGGATGCTGCAGTATCGGCAATAATAGCAGAAACTGGCGCATCTTCTCCTGCGGATATGGGAAAAGTAATGGGTATTGCTTCTAAACAATTAGCAGGTAAGGCGGATGGTAAGGCAATTGCAGCTACTGTAAAAGCGTTATTAGCTAAATAGCGTTTATGTTCCTAGATATTATAGTGCTGGCATTGCTGGTTCTTGCTTTAATGAAAGGATTAAAACAAGGGTTAGTAGTGGCGGCACTCTCATTTTTGGCAGTTTTTGTAGGCTTGGCTGCTGCATTAAAATTGAGTACTTGGGTTGCAGAATGGTTAGGAAATACAGTAAATATTGGTGCTACTTGGTTACCCTTTTTAGCTTTTTTAGTGATAATGATTGCTGTTTTCATTGGAGTTAGAATTTTAGCAGCAATAGTTGGGCAAGTATTAGCATTGTCAATGTTGGGTTGGGCTAATAAATTAGGTGGCTTTATTTTATACAGTTTTTTGTATTTAACTGTATTGAGTGTACTCATTTTTTACTCAGAAAAAATGGGTTTGCTCAAAACTGATACGATAGCGGAGTCTAAAACGTATGCCTATGTTCATTTTTTGGGCCCTTATTCAGTAGATTGGTTAGGTAAAGCTATTCCATTTTTTAAAGATATGTTTACTGAGTTGACGGCATTTTTTGGCACAATTAATAAAAATATCAACTAAAAATCTCTAGTATTTTAACTACTTTAGCAAGAATTGCTAGGCCATAAGAAAAACGACCCAATGAATTACGAATTAAAAGAAGTTAATAAGTTTAAATTTATTGAAGAGGGGGAAGGAGAAACCTTGTTGCTTTTGCACGGTTTATTTGGTGCGATGAGTAATTTTGCTGATTTAATAGAACATTTTAGAAAAAGCTATAAAGTGGTAGTGCCTATATTACCTCTATTTGATTTAGATATTTTTCACACTAG
Organism: Sediminibacterium sp.; assembly: GCA_040403845.1. Lineage (GTDB taxonomy): Bacteria > Bacteroidota > Bacteroidia > Chitinophagales > Chitinophagaceae > Sediminibacterium. The sequence continues at coordinate 14,846 of JBBAJU010000028.1, read as the reverse complement.
TGTAGGGGGCTTGCAAAAGTTTGTAAACAAATTTATTGAAACCAGAGGGTATACTAATATTCATTTGTTGGGGAATTCTTTAGGAGGCCATGTAGCATTGGTGCACGTTCTGAAGCATCCAGAGCAAATTAAAACCCTTACACTAACGGGAAGTAGTGGTTTATTTGAAAATGGAATGGGTGATAGTTATCCTAAAAGAGGCGATTACGAATATATCAAGAAGAAAACGCAGTTGACATTCTATGATCCAGCAATGGCAACCAAAGAGTTGGTTGATGAGGTTTTTGAAATAACCAATAGTCGGGTAAAAGTAATTAAAATCATTGCCCTGGCTAAAAGTGCCATTCGAAATAATCTAGGGGAAGAATTAAATCAAATTAAGCAGCCCACCTGTTTAATTTGGGGAAATAACGACACCATTACTCCTCCATTTGTAGGACAAGAGTTCAATAAGTTGATTCCGAATAGCGAATTGCATTTTGTAGATCATTGTGGACATGCTCCAATGATGGAAGTTCCAACTGAGTTTAACACCATTTTAAGTGCATTTTTAGATAAACACAAAGGCTAATAAATGCCTTTGCGTCATTCATTTTGTACATTTGTATTTAAATGATCGTTTCGCAATTAATAAATACCAGTTTTCCAACGCTGAACTTTTCGGACAGACCTTCTTTTGCACTGCAGTTAATGGATGATTACGATGTGTTACACCTGCCTGTTTTAGAAGAAGAAAAATTTGTTGGTTTAGTGGCTAAAGATGGTTTAATTGATGCTATGGAATCAGCAATGCATTTGTCTGATCCTGAAGTATTGAAACGTTATAGTGTACATCAAGATGAACATTTTTTAAGTGCATTAAGATTGATTGCTGAACACGAACTTTCGTTGCTTCCAGTGGTAAGTTCACAAATGGAATTAGTGGGCGTAATCCTGACCAAAGAATTTTTAAAAAGTATTTCAACATTTTTAGGTAATGATGAAAAGGGTGCAGTAATTGTATTAGAAACCGATAAGCGAAATTTTTCTTTTGGAGAATTAAGTAGATTGGTTGAAACCAATGATGCATATATTACTCAATTAAACACCTATACTGAAGCTAGTTCAGGGTTGGTAGTAATAACGCTTAAGATTAATAAAATTGAAGTTTCAGCAATAGTTGCTACATTTCAACGATATGATTATGTGGTAAGACATTTTTACGGAGAGGAAGCCTATGCAAATGAGTTGAAAGAAAATTACCAACATTTGTTGTCTTATCTCAATATGTAGTCATTTAAATTTCTTCTAATGAAAGTTGCCATTTACAGCCGTGGTTTAGATATTGAGCAAGAAAATCCATTGTTGATTTTATTAGAAGAGCTCAACAAACATGATGCTGAAATATTACTGTTTAATACACTTTTTGAACAGTTTAGTATCCCTCAACAACTTTGTAATAAAATAAATCAGTTTTCTAAACACGAAGATTTAGATGACACTGTAGATTGTATTATTAGCTTGGGTGGCGATGGCACTATGCTAGACACCATCACTTTAATCAGAGAAAAAAATATACCAGTTTTGGGAATCAATTTTGGTAGATTGGGTTTCTTGGCAAGTATTAGTAGAGAAGAATTAACGGTGGCAGTAGATGCTTTGATAAATCATACATTTATCATAGATAAGAGAACACTTATTCACTTAGATTCAAATGTTCCATTGTTTGAAGAAGCACCTTTTGCACTGAATGAATTCACCATTCATAAAAAAGATACTTCTCCGATGATTAAAATTCACACTTACATGAATGGTGAATTTTTGAATACTTATTGGGCAGATGGATTAATCGTTTCTACACCAACTGGATCAACCGGATATAATTTAAGTTGTAATGGTCCAATCTTATTTCCAGACTCATCTAGTTTAGTGATAACTCCTATTTGTCCGCATAATTTAAATGTTCGATCTATTGTAATTCCTGATAATAATATTATTTCTTTTGAAGTAGAAGGAAGGGCTGATGAATTTATTGTTGCGATGGATGCAAGGCGAGAATTGGTACCCAAATCAATACAATTAGCAATTAGAAAAGAAGCATTTAACATTAGTTTAATAAGATTAAACGAAAATACTTTTCTATCCACGCTGCGAACAAAGCTTACTTGGGGTCTAGATAAAAGAAATTAACAATTTAGATAATGATTTTTGTTGCTATTTTACAATAGCATCTATTGAACCAAGTATATATGTTTAAAAAGCTTTTAATAGTCATTTCCTTATTTATTGTTAGCACTTCGGCTAAAGCCCAATTAATGGAAAGCTTTTTGCATTCAGGGGAAATAGGTATTGGGGTGGGTATGGGCCATTATTTTGGGGATTTAAATCCCGAGATTAGATTCAATAGACCTAAAGCCGCATTTGGTCTTTTTTATCGCAAACAACTAAATAATTACATCAGCCTTCGCTTATCTGGAGAATATACCTTGCTTGGATATTCGGATCGTTACAGCAACAATGACGTACAAAGAACTAGAAATCTAAGCTTTAATAGTAATGTTTGGGAAGTGGGGATTTCAGGAGACTTCAATTTTTTTAGATACCAACCAGGCTTTCAAGGGTACAGCTTTACGCCATATATTGGCCTTGGTATTGGGGCTTTTTCATACGACCCCTATGCATTTTTAGGCGGTCAAAAATACTTTTTACGATTATTAGGCACAGAAGGGCAGGGCTCTCCACTTTATTTGGATCGTACCGTATATAACCCCATCGCGATCAGTATTCCTTTCACTATTGGGTTAAAATATGCTTTAAATGCAAGAACAAATGTATTTGGTGAGCTCATTTATCGATTTACCAATACAGATTTTTTAGATGATGTTAGTGGCCAAACCTATGCTCCTGACGCATTTGCGCCATTGCCAGATGGCTCTCCTAGCCCGGCTTTTTTGTTGCAAGACAGGAGTTATGAAACAGGTACCTCAATTGGATTAAGAGGGCGCCAACGAGGGAATAGCCTTAAGGCAGATGCTTTTGCAACCATTAAAGTGGGCATTTCTTTCAATTTACAGCGTTACCGATGCCCAACTTATTAAGGAATAAGCTAGTTTTAAGGTATTTAAATCCTCAAGAACCATTCATTTTGTTAATTTTGCACACTAAATTGAACCCATGGTTAAAAAGGAAGACCTTTTGCCGTTAATTAACAAAGAACGATTGCCCCAACATATTGCCATAATTATGGATGGGAATGGTCGTTGGGCAGAAGAAAAGGGACAAGATCGGCTATATGGCCATTTTCATGGGGTGGAAAGCGTTAGAGATATTGTGGAAGGTGCGGCAGAGTTGGAAGTAGGCTATCTAACCCTATATGCGTTTAGTACAGAAAACTGGGATAGACCTCAGCCAGAAGTAGATGGCTTAATGGCTTTATTGGTAGACACAATTAGAAAAGAAGTGCCGGTATTAAATAAGAATAATATCCGTTTGCACGTTATTGGAAATACCGAATTATTGCCTGAATTTGCAAGACTAGAATTACAAGAAGCTTTGCAAATGACAGAACATAATACTGGGCTCAATTTGATAATGGCATTAAGTTATAGCAGTAGATGGGAATTGGTTAATGCTGTTAAAAATATTGGTTTAGATATAGAAAAAGGAACAATTAAGGCAGAAGATATTTGTGCGGATACGCTAGAGCATTATCTAGCTACAAGTAATTTTCCTGATCCTGAACTAATGATTAGAACCAGCGGAGAGTATAGAATTAGTAACTTTCTTTTGTATCAATTAGCTTACGCGGAATTGTATTTTACCAATACCCGTTGGCCAGATTTTAGAAAAGAAAACTTGTATGAGGCTATTATTGACTTTCAATCTAGGGAACGGCGTTTTGGTAAAACCGGTCACCAGATTCAGTCAGGAACAGAAATTGCTTAGTTTATTTAACAAACAGTTTTAATTATTCGGGGTAATTTGCCCAGCTTATAGAACCAAATTAATTGCTGCGTGTGCGGATTTAACCAACCGCCAACAGAACAAACAGAAACGGGATGCAGAAAGTGTTTAAATTATCATTGTTCGCTTTAGTTGTTTTATTATTTACAAAACCTGCTTTTGCACAAGAAACCTCCGATACAACCATCCGCTCTATTGACGCAGATTTGATTAATCTATTTAATCAAAAGACACCTAAAAAATATAAGATAGCAGCGATAAAAGTAGTAGGTAATCGCTTTTTTGATGAAAACTTATTGATCTCAATAGCTAACTTGAATGTTGGCGATGAAGTAACTATACCTGGTGGAGACAATTTTTCTAAAGCCATCACCAAACTATGGGGTCAGAACTATTTTAGTGATGTTGAAATCTATATCACTAAGCTAGATGGCAAAGAAATTGATGTAGAAATTTCAGTAACAGAGCGTCCTCGTTTATCTAACTTTTATTTTAAAGGTATACCGAAAGGACAGGCTGATGAAATTAGAGGGAAAACAGGATTGGTTCCCAATCGAGTTGTAACAGAGAATATGAAGATTACTGCAACGGAAGTGATTAAAAAATTCTATGCAGAAAAAGGATACAGAGATACTAAAGTAAAAATTGCAGAAAGAAAAGATTCCACTTTCGAAAATACATTGGCACTTGATTTTTTCATTGATAAAGGCCCTAAAGTAAAAATCAATAATATCAACTTAGGAAATATTACCGTTGATGAAGCCAAATTAAAAAAGCAATTTAAAGGATCTAAAGAAAGGTCTAGATTCACTTTATTTCCAGTCATGGATAGTGGTATAATTGTTATTCCTAAGCATTATACATTTGATGAGTATTTAAAGGAGCGTGGCTTTTTAACTTTTAGCAAAACTAAAAAGGTAATGGACCCTTATGTTCGAATTAAGTTTAGTTCTGCCAAGTTTGATGAGGTAAAATATACTGAAGACAAAGAATCTGTTCTAGAATTTTATAATACGTTGGGTTATAGAGATGCAGTTATTGAAAGAGATACTGTTTATAGTGTTGGAAACGGCAACCTGAATATTGACCTCAAAATGAATGAGGGTCGCAAGTATTATTTTGGAAACATTAGGTGGAGAGGAAATACCAAATATTCAGATTCCATTTTAACAACAATTCTAGGAATTCGAAAAGGAGATATCTATAACCTAGATGTATTGAATAAAAAGTTAGGAAAATCTTCTTCACCTGATGGTGCTGATATCAGTGGATTGTACCAAGATGATGGGTTTTTATTTTTTAGAACAGAGCCTATTGAAACTGCGGTATACAATGATACAATCGATTTTGAAATTAGAGTTATTGAAGGTCCGCAAGCAACTATTAAGAATGTTCGTATTGCAGGAAATGATCGTACCAAAGAGTATGTTATTAGAAGAGAAATCCGAACAATCCCTGGTGAAAAATTCAGCCGTCAATTATTAATACGTTCGGTTCGTGAATTAGCCCAATTGAACTATTTTAACCAAGAAAAAATTACCCCCAATCCTGTTCCTAATCAGGAAGATGGAACGGTAGATATCAATTATAGTGTAGAAGAAAAATCGAGTGATCAGTTAGAATTGAGTGCGGGTTGGGGCGGTTTAATTGGATTGACAGGCACCTTAGGGGTTTCTTTTAATAACTTCTCTGCCAAAAACTTATTTAAGAAAACTGCTTGGGATCCACTACCTATGGGTGATGGCCAAAAGTTGAGTTTACGTGTACAAAGTAATGGTAGAGCATTCCGTTCTTATAACTTTTCTTTCACTGAACCTTGGTTAGGAGGTAAAAAAAGAAATGCCTTAACGGTAAGTATATTTAATACCAAATTTGGACAAACTTTTGACCCGCTTACTGGTCGTTTTGATCCTAGAATTGCAAATGAAAGATTTATTTCAACAACAGGTGCAACTGCAAGTATAGCTAAGCAGTTAAAATGGCCTGATGACTATTTCTCTCTTTCGATGGGTTTAAACTACACCCGATATAAATTAAGCAATTATGCCATTGACCCTACCAACCTGCCTGGTTTTGATAATGGTATTGTAAATAACTTAAACTTTAGAATTTCTTTACAGCGTTCTTCAATAGATCAGCCAATGTTCCCGAAAACGGGTTCAAATTTCATGGCTAGTTTGCAAATAACTCCTCCTTATTCATTAATTAATAGCAGCTTTAATCCTGCAGATAATCCATACAAATGGATTGAATATCATAAGTGGCGTTTTAATGGAGAATGGTTTGTGCCTTTGGGTAAACCACATGGCGAAGACAGAAACAAGCAATTTGTGATGCGTTTTGCAGCGAAGTTTGGTTTTGTGGGAAGATTTAACGAAAAACTACAAATTTCTCCTTTTGAAAGATTCCAAGTCGGGGATGCTGGTTTAACCAATCAGTTTGCCTTATTAGGGTTTGATATTGTGGCCCATAGAGGTTACCCAGTTTATGACAACTCTAATCCACGCGTAAATCCAGATCAACAAAGAGCTAGCCAATACTTTACCATCTTTAATAAGTATACCATGGAAATGAGGTATCCGCTGAGTTTAAACCCCAGCAGTACCATTTTTGGATTGGCCTTTTTTGAAGCCGCCAATGGTTGGTATTCATTTAAAGATTATAATCCTTTCCAGCTAAGACGCTCTGTGGGTGTAGGTATGCGCTTCTTTTTACCTATGTTTGGATTACTTGGATTTGATTATGGCATAGGATTGGATAGGTTTAATGGAACCAATCAATTAAGGGATGCTGCACGCTTCACCTTTATGCTTGGATTTGAACCTGAATAACCATAAAAAAGTAGGTATGAAAAATTTTTTAGTAACATTTACCACATTATTATTGATTTCTACAGCTGCTGTAGCACAACAGCGTTATGCCATTATTGATACAAAGTATATCCTGAGCAAAATTCCTGAGTACCGAGATGCCGATAAGAAATTACAACTTGTAGGCGAACAGTGGCAAAAAGAGATTGATGATAAGCAAGCCATTCTAGACAAAATGTACAAGAATTATGAGGCTGAACAGGTGATGCTTACCGATGAGTTAAGAAAGAAGCGAGAGGACGAACTTTTTGTAAAAGAGAAAGAAATTCGTGATTTGCAAAAAAAGCGCTTTGGATATGAGGGAGATTTGTTTAAAGAGCGCCAAAAATTAGTTAAACCTATACAAGATAAAGTGTACAACGCTATTCAAAAAATAGCAGTAGCAAGGGTTTATGATTTTATCTTAGATAAAAGTGAAGGAATTACCGTTATATTTGCCGACCCAAAATTGGATAAATCCGATGAGGTTTTACGCGAATTGGGCATTAAAAATTAGTCAATCAAAAACAAACAATAAATTTCATTACAATGAAAAAATTTCTTCTAGTGTGTGTGGCTTTTGCAGCAGTTACACTTTTCTCAAACAGCGCAAGTGCACAGGTTAAGATTGGATACTTTGATGAGCAAGCTGCTCTTTCATTATTTCCTGGTATAGCTAAAATTGATACCTTATTGAATAGCTATAGAATTGATTCTTTACAAGAAGAATACAAGTACAATGTTGCTGATTTCCAGCGCAGAGATAGCATCTTCAAAAAAGATTCTGCAACAATGCCAGCTAAAGCAAGAGAAATGGCAACAAGAGAATTATTACAATTGCGTTACAAGTTGGTTAACTGGCAAGAATATTCTCAGCAGATGGAACAAGCTAAATATGAAGAATTGATTTATCCTTTTAAAGCTAAGTTGTTTGAAGCAATTCAGGCTATCATTGCTGAGCAGAAGTATACTATGATTCTCAAATCTGATGCTTTAGCTCAACAATATATGCAACCAAATATTTTGGATAATGTTACAATTAGAGTAGCACAGAAACTTAAATTGCCTTTGCCTAAAGAAATTGAAGATGCTTGGAAAGCTGCATCTGGAAGTAGTGCTGCTCCAGCTAAGCCAGCTGCTAAGCCTGCAGGAAAAGGATAATTTTAATTTAAATATATTTTACAGCCTCTCTGATTTGTTTCAGAGAGGCTTTTTGTTTTTATCTTTAGCATATGCATCAACCATCACCAATTGGCGTTTTTGATAGTGGATATGGAGGATTAACCATTTTGAAAGAATTGGTAAAGGAATTGCCTCATTATGATTACTTATACCTTGGAGATAATGCCCGAGCGCCATATGGCACCCGTTCTTTTGATACAGTTTATCAATACACGTTAGAAGCGGTTCAATGGTTTTTTAGTCAAGGATGTGAGATAGTAGTCTTGGCTTGTAATACCGCTTCGGCCAAGGCCCTACGTACCATACAGCAAAAGAATTTAGCTCAATTTGGCAAGAGTAAAAGGGTATTAGGGGTGATTAGACCCACCGCGGAAGTGATTGGCCGTTTCTCCGAATCAGGCCAGCTGGGTGTTTTAGCCACAAAGGGAACGGTTAACAGCGATAGCTATTTATTGGAAATTGCTCATTTTTTTCCTGAGATGACCGTGTTTCAACAAGCATGCCCTATGTGGGTGCCTTTGATTGAAAATGGAGAGCATGAAGGTGCAGGTGCAGACTATTTTGTAAAAGACAGTTTAAGGCAGTTAATGGGACAATCACCCGCGATTGACACTATTTTATTGGCATGTACCCATTATCCGTTGTTGATTCCTAAAATTGAAGCTAGCATACCCAAACATATTCAAGTGGTTTCACAGGGTGAAATTGTTGCCCAAAGTTTGGCCAATTACCTAAAACGTCACCCTGCTATGGCCGAAAATTGCTCCAAAAATGGCCATATAAGGTTCTGTACCACCGATTCAACTACCGATTTTGATGAAAAAGGGGCTATTTTCTTCGGAAAATCATTGAAATCGGAGCATATAGTGTTGGGTCATTAACCTTTTTTACTTAATTTTGCCGTCCTTTCACAAGCGGCGGTATGGTGACTGCAGCAATGAAATGAAACCATATTTTAGGGTTAGTAAAAAAAGACATCAATGAAACGTACATTCCAACCACACAAGCGTCGTCGTAAAACCGTACACGGTTTCCGTAAGCGTATGGAGTCTGCTAATGGCCGTAAAGTACTGGCAAGCCGCAGAGCGAAAGGCCGCAAGAAACTTACTGTTTCTAGTGAAAAAGGATTAAAGTAATCCCCCTTTTGTAGGGCATGATCATATTAAGCTCCGTCTTTATGACGGAGCTTTTTTAGTTTTGTATATAATGACAACAAGCAATACCTATTCAAAGCAAGAGAAACTTAAGAGCAGAAAAGCCCTTGAGCAATTATTTGCAAAGGGTAAGTCGTTTAGTGTGTTTCCGATTAAAGTGTTTTATACTATTTCAGCTGAATTAAATGGAGTGCATGCAGGAGTAGGTGTTAGTTCGCGCATTTTTAAAAAGGCCCATGACAGAAACAGGGTAAAAAGGTTGTTAAGGGAAGTATATAGAACACAAAAGCAGCCACTTTATTTGGCAGTTGACAATCATCAACAGCTCAATGTTTTCTTTCTATATATTGGAAAAGAGCTTCCGGTATTTGCCGATTTGCAAGTTGCAATGGAAAAGACCTTGGATAAATTGATTCGGAAAATAAGTGAACCCAAACCAAATGTGTAGCAGCTGTAATCAATCTACTTTACATGAAAAACAAGATGTGTTATATATAACACGCATTCTTGGTTACCTGCTAATCCCCTTTATTAAAATTTATCAATACATCATCTCTCCAGTCATGGGACCCAAATGCAGATTTGTTCCTACCTGTTCTCAGTATGGAGAACAAGCATTGAAAAAGTACGGTTTGTTCAAAGGAGGTTGGTTGCTTATAAAGCGTCTTAGTAAATGCAGGCCTGGCGGGGGTTCTGGTTGGGATCCTTTACCTTAATTTATTCAGGCGCAACAGTAAGTGCTTGTAGTTTCGTAATCATTTCCCTGATTTCTTTAATGCTGTAAAAGCGATAAATTTCAGGATCTTTTCCGTCTACTTTTTCTGCAGAGCGCATCTGATGATAAGGTCCTACAACTTGTGCTTGAGGGTTACTTGTGATGAAAGCAGCTTGGTTCGGAAGGATGAAAAAATTTTTATTTGCTGCAGAAACATTTTTTCCTTGACTCAATTGTTGTAATGAATCTATTTTTTGAACAAGGCTTTCTTGGGTAATCACTTTCTGTGCTTGGCCTGCGCTTGAGTACTGTTGATAGCTACCAATAATGGTATCATTCTTTACATTGATAATATACAAGCCATTTTCTTTTAATTGAACAGTGGCTTCACCAGCAGGGGTGTTTAATTTAAAACTGATATCAGCTTTATTCACCGCAACTAGTTTTTCTTCATGACCTGCACCATCTTTTGCTTTTATTGTACCCGCGTTTAGGTCAACCGCTGCTTCTCCTTTGCTCATGATGATAATTGTTTTATCATTCCCTGCGCATGCGATTAATAAACTGCTGACTAAAAAAAAGGCGAGTAGGTTTTTCATAAAAGTTTATTTAAAAAAAATCACGCTGCAGTTATCTACAGCGTGATGTGAAATTACATGTTTTTATTTACTTCGCTGCAGCAAAACGCTCAGCAACTTTGCTCCAGTTTACTACATTCCAGAATGCAGCTAAATAATCTGCTCTGCGATTCTGGTATTTCAAATAATATGCGTGTTCCCAAACATCAGCACCTAAAATAGGCGTGCCTTTTACTTCCGCAACATCCATCAAAGGATTGTCTTGGTTTGGAGTAGAACTTACTTCTAATTTGCCATCCTTTACAATCAACCAAGCCCAGCCACTTCCAAAACGAGTCATACCAGCAGCCGCAAATTTTTCTTTGAATGCATCAAATGATCCGAAAGCAGCATCAATAGCTTCTGCTAAAGCACCAGAAGGTGTGCCACCTGCATTTGCAGCTAAGCTCTCCCAGAAAAAAGTATGGTTCCAATGGCCACCGCCGTTATTACGAACTGCTGGGCTAATGCTGCCAGCTGCCTGTACCAATTCTTCAATAGACTTGCCTTCGTTGGGGGTACCAGCTATGGCTTTGTTTAAATTGTCTACATATGCTTGGTGATGCTTACCATGGTGAATCTGCATGGTAGTTGTATCAATATGCGGTTCTAGTGCATCGTGTGCGTAGGGTAAAGGTGCTAGTGTAAATGACATATTTATCTGTTTAAAATGTATAATAATCTACTACAAATTTAAGTAGCATTGGTTTAAATAGGTGTTAAAGGGTGGATTTGTTTCGGAATTCGACATTGTCTGAGTATTAGCTGAGTAAAATTCCACGTTCGCTGCCGATTATTGCATGCCCTTACTCAAACAATCACTTCATTCGCTGCCGATTATTGCATCTACTCATTCTAAGGCGTACTAATTCATGCAATAATCGAATGCTCATTCACGTGATTGTTTGAGTATATCCATCCTTAAAATTTGCATC
>JBBAJU010000028.1:0-3352 GCA_040403845.1 Sediminibacterium sp. | reverse complement strand
ATCGAATGCTCATTCACGTGATTGTTTGAGTATATCCATCCTTAAAATTTGCATCAATTGGCTTTTATAATATTGTCATAGTAATTAAAAATGTCTATGCACCTTTTTACAACTAGATCAGCATAAGAACTGGTTACAATATTTGATTGTATTGTGCCTCCTCCTGAGTATTCATCTTTAGAGAGGGTTTTGATTAATTTAGATTCTGTATCTCTGAATTGCAACCAAGCTTTTTGAGCAGCCACAAGTGTTGTTTTATCTTGAGGCTTTAATAGTTTTAAAAGCCTGTTATAATATTTATTGAGCAGTTGATCATAAGCGGATGACATCTCTTGTACAGCTTTATTCATGCCAGCTGTGGTATAATCTATTTTCATTCGTTGCGCCATTACTTGTCCTATGTAAAACGTGTCTCTTGAAAACTCAATTTGATGCGTTATTTCTCTGGGTCCATCAATTTGTGCTAGAGAGCGAATACTAATCAAAGTGAATAACGTAATTATAAATACTCTCCTCATCATAGAAAAATTAAGTTGATTGTTAGATAACTATACCTCTTAAAACTAGATATCAAAATACATATAATTTATTTATATTTGATGATGTTATTCTCTTTAATCGTTAATGAGACGAAAAAAATAGTTAGAAGTAGGCATTCTGGAGCAAGTTTGTTTGGACAAATCTTTGTAGGCTTTTTGATTGTATATCTTTTATCCTCTGCCATTGTACTTGGTGCAATGTTGAATGCTATCTTATATAAATTTACCCCAGGAAAAGAGTTTGACACCTTTTGTGTAATCTTGCTTTATTACTTTTTAATTGATATACCTCTTCGTTATTGGTTTCAAGAATTACCAACTTTATCTGTTAAGCCCTATTTAATTCAGAATGTAAAGAAAAGCCAACTCATTAATTTTTTAAACCTTCGTTCTTTACTAAGCCTTTTTAATTTAATTCCATTGGTATTATTTATACCATTTATGGTAGGAAGTGTTTTAGAGAAATTTGGAGCTAGTGTTTTCATAGCTTTTCTAGTTTGCCTATTTTTTCTAATGCTTGCCAATCATTTTATGATAATTTATTTAAAGAGAAAATCAATTATCAATACAAAATGGTTATTTGGATTTGTGCTTGTTATTGCATCTATTTTTTTGTGTACTGCCAATAATATTTTTTCAATTTCAGCTATATCGGTTTATTTCTTTCCGCAGTTGCTCAACAATTCTTGGCTTGCATTGATTCCGGTTTTATTTTTTCTATGGACATTTCTTATCAATCGCTCATTGTTAAGGGCTAATTTTTATCTTGATATTGATGCCAATAGCAAAGCAAGCAGCAATCTTTCTTTAAAATGGACTGATAGCTTTGGTGAATTAATTTCAAATGAATTAAAACTAATATTCAGAAATAAACGCCCGAGAAATACCATTTTAATGAGCTTCATATTTCTTTTATATGGTTTTATTATTTATGATAAAGAATTGTTTGATGAACAGTCGCCTAGGCTGATAATTATCGTTATGGCGTATATGATTACGGGTTTGAGTAGCTTGAATTATATGCAGTTTTTATTTTCTTGGCAAACAGCACATATAGAACAACTGATGATTTCGAAACATGGACTCACGAATTATGTAAAAAGTAAGCTGAGTTTAGTAAGAATTTTAAACACCGTTCCATTGATTATTAGTTTGTTTTACGGCATAATAGATTGGAGAATCTTACCATTGCATATCGCGTTATTTGCGTTTAATATTGGGCTTATTTTACCGCTTGGCGTATTGATTAATGTTTATAATACAAAGGGAATTGATATCAGTAAAAGTGCCAATTTCAATTATCAAGGAGTAGGATTAAATAGTTTCTTAACTACATTAATTCCATTGCTCTTATTAATGGGGATTTACGGTATTGTTATGCCATTCTTTGGATTTTGGTCTGCTGTTGTTGCAATTGGAATAGTAGGTTGCATTCCATTATTTCTTCAAAATTGGTGGATCAATCAAATAGCAGAGCGGCTAAAAAAACAAAAATATTCAATCATAGCAGGCTTTAGAGAAAAATAAATTAACGATGATATTCATAGAAAACCTTACAAAAAAATTCGGCGGCGTAGTTTGTGCGAATATTCCTGAGTTAAGTATTAATAAAGGTGAACTTATTGGATTAGTTGGTAATAACGGGGCGGGCAAAACAACATTGTTTAGATTGGTACTCGACTTATTAAAATCCGAGTCTGGAACTGTTTCAATAAAAGGTATTCCAGTTAATGGTACAGAAGATTGGAAAAACTATACAGCAGCGTATTTGGATGATGGTTTTTTGATTGATTATTTAACTGCAAGCGAGTATTTTTATTTTGTTGGTAAACTGCATGGTCTAAATAAACAAGAAGTAGATGATCGTGTTTCTTCCTATGCTTATTTCTTTGACGGCGGAGTAGATTTCAAAAAATATATTCGTGATTTATCAAAAGGGAATCAGTTTAAGGTGGGGATTGTAGCTTGCCTATTGCAGAAACCTGAATTATTAATTTTAGACGAGCCGTTTGCGAACTTGGATCCTAGTTCGCAAATTAGATTAATTAAAATATTGCAGGAATTGAATATTAATGAACGAACTACAATTATAGTTAGTAGCCACGATTTAAATCATATAGCAAAATTAAGTACCAGGATTTTACTGATGCACAAGGGAGAGATCATCAAAGACATATCTGTAAGTACAGAAACGCTCGATGCACTAGTTGAGTATTTTAATGTTTAGTTCATGCTTATCCCGTCAATTAATAGTTTAAAATCTTCCTCTTTTTTATTAGATATTAAGAAGCTGATTTGCTCTATGTTTTTATAATTGAAATTTGGCCTATTTAATTTTTGACCAAAATACTGAGGATAAAATTCGCCAATGGCTAATCGGATTGTTTCCCATTCTCCTGAAGTTTTAAAGGGGTGAACATAAGATACAGACTGATATAAATCATTCTTGAGCCTAAATTCATATTGTTTGCCATCACCTTTTACTCGTAAAACAATGTATTTTGTTTCATCAGGAATAGTGGCGGATTGGTTCAATTGAATGGATGCAAACCCACCATTGTTTTCCAAAGAAACATGACCAGAAAATTGACCATGACCTTCATTAACAATCAATAGGTTGCTTTTGGATACGCCACCCATCACTCCATCGTTCACAATTCTCCATTCTCTTAAATTTGTTTTGGTAGAAAAACGATAGATTTCTTTCATATTGTTTTGGGGATACCAATTAAATGTTAGTAGTAGTAGAATCCATTTCATCATATTTTATTTCTATCTATTAATACAATCATCTAAACTACTTGTTCAAAATC
>JBBAJU010000027.1:6890-27958 GCA_040403845.1 Sediminibacterium sp. | reverse complement strand
TCAGTAAAAATTGTGTTTCAGTTGGGTTGTATATTAAATCAAATAAATGATGTTGGGAGGTTAAATAGTGATAAGGGATAGTTGGTGCTGAAGTGATTGCCGGGTATTGGCCTACAGGACTGGTGTTGATAATTAAAGTATATTTTGAAAGTAAAGATTCATTGAGTGATTCATAACCTATACCCGTTTCACTAGCAGTTCTAGAAACTGATAAATGGGCAATTTTTAATTTATTCAACACATATATAACCGCTGCTGCTGCCCCACCTGTACCCAATACCAACGCGTGAGTATGATGACTTTTCAAAAATGGTTTAAGGGACTGTTCAAATCCAATAATATCGGTATTGTATCCTATTAATTGTTTATCCTTTAGCAAAACACAATTACAAGCACCTATTGCCGCAACTTCTGGGGATACCTGATGTAAAAAAGGGATTACTTTTTTCTTATACGGGATGGTAATATTAAATCCGTGTAAGAATTTTTTTTGCAACAATAAAGTTGAAAGGTCTTCTATCGATGGAATTGAAAAATTCTCATAACTGCATTCCATAGACAAGCCTAATGAAGCAAATTTTTCAGTGAAATATTTCTGCGAAAAAGAATGCGTTAACGGATAACCGACTAAACCGAATAATCGCATATTATGCCTTGTCTAAGTATAGATGAAAAGTGTCTCCTCTTAAACCTATACGCATCGCTTCTAAAGGCAAAACCTCGTTTGGAGCAATATTCCCTAGGTTAACATTACAACCAATTAATTCTAGGAAATACAATTGCTGTGCTTTTTGTGGTGCTTCCCAAATAATTTTTTCTGCTGGAATTTGAGTTAGAATTTCTTGTACCAATCCTTCTCTAACTTCTCCACTACCTCTATAAATACCCACATTACCCGCTTCTCTGGCTTCAGCAATTACATAAGAAGAACCCGCTTCTAATTCTGCTCTCATCAATTCTATCCACTTATAAGGAGGAATGATATGTGCTGCGTCTTTGCTCCCCACTTCACTTAATACTGTTGCATGCTGTGTCAATTTTTCAATATATCCACATTTCTCTGCATGTGGTATGGTAATAGAACCATCAGAAACTTCAATATAACTAACCCCATAATCCCTACATACTTCAACGTAGTCATCAAATTGATTCCTAATTAAAAAGGCCTCGAAAAGAGTTCCACCAAAATAAACAGGCATATTGGCTTCTCTATAAACTTCCAGCTTCTCCCTTAAATTAGGTGTAACAAATGAAGTACCAAAACCCAACTTAACTATATCCACATGCGGACCGGCAACACTCAAAAAATCTTTCGCTTGATTAACACTTAACCCTTTATCCATTACCATGGTTAAGCCTGAAATCCTAGGTTTTTGAGTACGCTCTGGTATTTGTGTAAGTCTGTAGTTCATACCGTTATTCTTATTTGAGCGCAAAAGTACATATTTATATTTTCTTTCCTTTCTTATAACGCGCAATGATATCCACGACCTGATTATTTTGTAAAATAGCAGGATTAAGCTCCATAAATTTTTTGAGCAACTTGGGGGCTTTGTCCATTGCTGTTTCTAATTTTAAGAGTGCTTCTTTAGACTTGCCCAAAGCAAATAATAAGGTGCTGGCATAAAAATAAAAGATGGGCTTATATCCTGTTGCAGCGTGCGCAACCATACATTGACTATATGCTTCTTCAATCAAATCAGCTTTAATAAGGCATCGCAATAATGCCTCCCAACCCGAAACCGATTTGGGTTTATGCTTCACTACTGCGCCAAAATAGACAATTGCATCCTTATACTTATCTAGATTCATCATGCATTCTCCCATAGCTAAATTGAACTCTGGCACGGTTCTATTCATTCTCATTGCATTCTCTAAGTGCTTGCATGCTGCCTGCCATTGCTCTTCTAACATATAAGTAACGGCAATTTTGTAATGCAATTTGCTATCAGTTGAGTTTAAGTGAACTGCCTTTTTATAATTAAACCTGGCTTGAGCAAATTTGCCCATTCTATGATAACAATGCCCAATCGCTTCATAAATTACATCTTCAGGTCTACTCAGCTCTAATACTTTTTCAAGCACTTCAATAGCTTCTTTATATTTCCGTAATCGCAAAAAAGCATCCCCCATATTTCTATAGGCATAATCAAATTTTTCGTCAATAGCTACTGCATATTGATAAGCATCAATTGATTTCTCATAAAGCTTAAGCCCTTGATAAGCAGCAGCTAAATTAAACCACGCCAATTCACTAAATGGATGATCTTCAATTATTGCTTGGTGTAATTTGATACTCTCTTCATTCCTTCCTGTAAAATCGGTCCAAAAGCAAATTTTATACAAAGCCTCCTCGTTATTGGGGTCTTCGGCTAAAATCAATTTTAAGCAATCAAAAACTTTATCAAATTCCTCATAATCATCGTACACATCAGCTAACTCAAACAATAAATCTAATCTTTCCTCCCCCTGAAACTGTAGTAATGCCGCTTCCAACAATTCAACAGCTTTGGCTTGTTGATCTAGCGCTAAATAAGCATCTGTTTTTAAGATGTACAAATTAAGATCATTGCTATCATAAAGTTCAGCAGTTTCCAATAAGTCGAGTGCATCCTGGTACTTTCTGTTTGCCAGTAATAAATCGGCTTTTTTTATCATCAAGTTGGCAGAATAAGGAAACTGCTCTAAAGCCAATTCAGCAGCAGTCATAGCCTCGGGCAAATCATCTTTTTCGTCGTAATAATCTATGATCCGCTCAAATGCATCTTCTTCCAAAAAAGGATGACTTCTCCCATGCTTAAGATGTTGATACTGAATAATCAACTCCCTTAATTCTTCTTTGTCTTCGCGATACGGATTTTGGCTCATGGGTTGATGTTTACCTAATTTAAGCAAATAATTAAACTTTTTTTTACAAAAACCAAACTTTTTACCCCTTATTAACGTTTGTTAATAAAAATAAATCGTTAAAATATTTAGGATATATCCTACCTTTGCAATATGTTAATGCAAAATAATTCAGTAAAAAAAGCCCCGTTGGTGATGCTCCTTGTGAGTTTGCACTTGGCTATTGCTGCATTTGCATTCACAGGAATTGTAGACGATAAAGCCAAGAGTAGCAAATTCACCTTGAAAAGTCTGAATAGCTTTTCTAAAAAAGGCCTTTCATTATCTGCAATCAAGTCTAATCTTCAGTATAAAGGAATCACGTTTACTGGAAATGGTTTAATGATGCAGAACACAGACATGAATACCATGCTTCAGTATAATACTGGGAATACCACTTATATATATCCTTATAAGATAAAGGTAAAAGTACCTAGATTCAAGACACCCCAAGAACACCGTAATTAACTTGTTCTTCCTTTCCTATTCATTTAATAGACGATAGCCTTGCGTAGGGATATCAAATTTTGCAGCTGAAACAGGATTCAAACTAATTTTAGTAGCTGTATATGTAATCTTTTGTGTATACCCGTCTTTTGCCTCATATTCTAAAACAAACCCTGGTATATCTTTAAATTGGTATTCAAATTCTCTTACAGAAGGAATAATGTTACTAGCATAAAACACTGAAAATGTGCTACCATCTTTTAATAACAAATCAGCCCGTTTACACTCATAGCCTAATATGGTTTTACGCTCATCAGAAAACTGAATAAGCATATCACTAAATTTATCGTTTTGCTTTATCCAATCAAGGGAGCTCATTTTAGTAATAAACTTGTTTGCACCAATTTCCCTTAAGATAACGGCGTTACCAGTTGACTTATTAAAAATAAGAGACTGAGAAAAAGAAGGGCTTATTAAATCGGACCTACTATTGTTGCCCTTTATATAAATCACTTTACTACTTTGTTTCAATAATGCAACAGCGTCTTTGTCAACCTGACTTTCATTGTTAACTGATATTGCATAATTGACAGTACATTCAGCAACCACCCTTGTTTGTGAAGAAGCGCTACTTATTATGAAGCAATAAGATATCAAACATAATAAGTAGCGCATTGATTTATTTTTTAGTGGTTTTATTTTTTAATTCCTGCACTTTTTTCTGGCTTTCTAGCATTTGCTCATAACGTTCCTGCCATTTACTTTTGGTTTTAGGCGCTTTGCGTTTTGCTTCAATTTTTGACAAAATTTTATCGTGGTTAATGATATAATTCTGAATTACGAATTGCAATAATAAAGTAATTACGTTCGAAACAGTATAATACCATGTTAAAGCTGAAGGCAAGCTGTTAAAGATAAACAACAACATAAATGGAAATATATAAGGCATATACTTCAACGCAGGATTATCCTGGGTTGGGGTCATACTCATATTGTAGATAGAAATCAAGAAACTGGTTATTACTGCAGTAATCGTAAATAAACTTATGTGATTACCAAAAGCAGGTATACTAAAAGGAAGAGATGCAATAGAATCAAAGCTAGACAAGTCTTCACTCCAAAGAAATGACTGACCTCTAAGTGCAATTTCAGAGTTGAAAAAACTATACAATGCAAAGAAGATAGGAATTTGCAGCAAAGCTGGAATACAACCGCCTAATGGGTTCACCCCTGCTTCCCTAAACAATTTCATCTGTTCCATAGCAAAACCCTGTTGATCAGCTCCCATTTTTTTCTTTAAGACATCTAATTCAGGTCTTAAAGCCTTCATTTTTGCACCACTTAAATAACTACTATAAGTTAATGGAGCAGTCACTAAACGAATGAATAAGGTTAACAAGAAAATTACCCATCCATAATTCTTTACAAAAGAAGCAAAGAAGTCAAATACAGGCATGATAATATACTTGTTAATAGGACGCACAAAAGAATACATATCTCTACCTAGGTTCACAATCTTATCCATTTCTGGAGCTTGCTTAGCCAAAATTTCGTACTCATTAGGTCCAACATAAAAGTGAAAAGGAATGCTAACAGATGCAGCAGTTGGAACTTTTATTTGCAAAGTACTGGTTGCAGATGCTAAGTCACGGGTAGAGTCTGTTGCTCTAGCCCATTTAATACTTCCACTATTAAATGAATTATCTGCAATTAAAGTGCTATTAAAAAATTGCTGTACTACTGCAATCCATTGTGCAGGTTTTTCAAAACTATGATCAGTATTAGACGAAATATAATCAAACTCATTATCCTCAGAAAAACAGATATTAGATACCTGACGCTCGTACTGAGATGTTCTTTCCATTTGAGAGGTAGCTACTGTCCAGTTAAGGTTTAAGGCATTATTGGTGAGTAATTGACCTGCTCCATTCATCCCTAACTTCCATCCAACTTTATAACTGTTTGGAACCAAAGTAAATTCATGAACTACAGATTGCCCGTTTACAGAAGATAGCGTATATCGCAGGGTTTGTGATCCATCTTGATTTTTTACAATATTTCCCGCTGTAAAGAACAAATTATCAATCGTTGCAGATTGGGCAGGTGCAGTATTAATAGCATACGAAACGGCGCTCTTATCAGAAAGAACAACCAATTTATTATTAGCGTCTTTATAATTCTTTAATGTAACCGACTTTATTTGTCCGCCTTTATTAGTGAAATCTACCTTAACTACTTCATTTTCAACAGTAATAAACTGTTCTTGACCTACCGCTGCATCAGTAAAATTGCCAGCTACTGTTACCCTTACAGCAGAATCTCTTTTTAGAGAATCCGTTTTTAATGCAACAGTATCAATTAGCTTCATTCTTGCTGCAGCTACTTTTGCTAGAGAATCTTCCTCTCTTTTCTTCATTTCAATAATGGCATTCTGTTGCTGACTAGTATACCAGAAATAGAGAAACATTAAGATTCCTAACAACACAAAACCAATGACCGTATTTTTGTCCGTCTTCATACAAACTTTTATTGAGCGGCAAAGGTAACGTTTGCCTAACAAAAAAAACCTTTTCTTTGTCATTCATAAAGGGGCCTACAACCAACCAGATACAACCTGTGCCTGCCATAACTATTAAAAAAAAGCGTTATGCAGGAAAATTACCTTCCCAACCGCCGGGAACAATTCTTATGGTGGCTTAGTACTGCCGAATCAGTACTATTAAAAGATGCTGTTGTAGACAGAAATAGGCATTCAATAATTGGAATGCTTGTATTGGGTACTTGGAGCTTTGCAACCCTAGCCTGGACTTATTTTTTTAGTACAGTCATAGACCATTGGGGTATAGCCTGTTTGCTAGGGATATTTATGGGAGTAATTATTCTTTTTATTGATCGAGCATTAATTAAAGGTATCAACCACTCCGGAAAGCAAGGTTGGAAACCACTGATATTCAGATTTTTTTTGGCTTATACGATTGGTCTTTTTATGGCCCAACCAGCACTCCTATTTTTATTTGAAAAAGAAATTTTAGTGCAAAGTTCATTGGATAATGAAATAAAGAAAAGAAACAAATACAATGACCTTGAAAAATTATATAGCCCTCAAAAAAAACAATTGCTTATTGAAAAAAACCAGTTAAACGCGATGCTAGCAATACGTTATCAGGAAATGATTCAAACGAGTAACCAATTTATTAAAGAATCCGACGGAACCGGGGGATCAAAAAAAATTGGATTAAAAGCTATAGCACTTGCTAAAAAAGCTGCTGCTGAAAAAGCAGCGGAAGACTACAATCAAATAGCCAAAACAATTAATCCATCAATAAAGCAAATCGACAGTAGCATTCAATTAATCAATCAGAAAATTACGACAGAACAAAATTCATTTAACCAATTATTGAACAATGGATTTATTACTAGAATTGAAGCATTAGATCATTTGGTCAAGCAAAGTAACGCTGTAAAATTTAGGTACTATTTACTCATTTTATTGTTGATGCTTATTGAATTAATGCCTGTTTTATCAAAATATTTATTGCCATCATGCACTTATGCATTGAACGCAAAACTTACAGAAGAAAATGAAATGGAAGAGTTGAAAAAAATTAATCGTAACGAACCAACTGATAGTTTTTAATTCCGATGTTAGCCATCATATCTACTACCTTTATTACATTCATATAGTCTGTTCCCATTGCCACAGCTATACTGGGCTTTTTTTGATTTAACAAGTCCAGATTTTTTTCTAGAAAATCTGACAAAGTAGAATATACTAAAGCTTTTTCATCTGAATTAATATTAGCGACTACTTTGTCGCTCAATAAAATTTAACGATGCATTAATTCTAAATCACTTGCAATAGGTTGGTCTTCTACTGGTGAAATTATTGGAACAATAGCCTTAGATTCAGATGCCGCTAAGTTAGCCTTCATATAATAGCTTACTGATGGCAATAGCAAAAAGAGAAACAAAATGGTTTTTTTCATGGATTTTTAGATGATAAATTTCTTTAAGAATCAATCAAGAAATTGAAAAACTTCACCAACTCCCCCCATTTTATTCATGAAAAGCAAAAATCCCACACTGGCTAGTGTGGGATTTTATTATTGTACCTATATATTGATATTAGATTACAGCATCTTTTTTACTTGAAGACCTCAAGTTACTTTTACTGTCGTTGTATTTTTTGGCAGCATCAATAAAGCCAACAAACAAAGGTGCTGGCCGTTCAACGGTACTCTTTAACTCAGGATGATATTGAACCCCAATGAAAAATGGATGATTGGGCAATTCAATGATTTCAACCAACCCAGTAGCAGGATTTTTCCCACTTGTTTTCATCCCAGCAGCATGGTATTGTTCTAAATAATCATTATTGAATTCATAACGGTGCCTATGTCTTTCTGTAAAAGTTTTGGTTCCGTAAATTTTGTGTGCCAATGAACCTTCTTCTACTTCACATGGATAAGCCCCTAATCGCATTGTACCCCCCATCATGGTAATTTTCTTTTGTTCTTCCATCATATTAATGACTGGATGAGATGAACTAGCATCCATCTCAATAGAGTGTGCGTCTTTTAATCCAAGCACATTTCTACCAAATTCGATGACTGCCATTTGCATTCCTAAACAAATTCCAAAGAATGGCAGGCCTTTTTCACGAGCATATTTAACTGCAATAATCTTACCCTCAATTCCTCTATTCCCAAATCCTGGGGCAACCAATAACCCATCCAAGCCATTTAATTTCTCTGCCACATTTTCGTCTGTAATTAACTCAGAATGCACATTTACAACTTGAACTTTCACTTCATTGATGGCACCAGCGTGTACAAAACTTTCTAAAATAGACTTATAGGCATCTTGTAGTTCTATGTACTTGCCAATTAATCCAATAGTTACTTTGCTTTTAGGGTATTTTAGTTTATCTAAAAACTCTTTCCAATTATTTAAGTTGGGCTCTGCATATTGCGTAATATTCAATTTTTTTAAGCAAATCAAATCGAGCTTCTCTCTCAACATATGCAAAGGCACTTCATAAATGGTGCTGGCATCCATTGCTTCAATCACTGCCTCTTGCTTTACATTACAAAACAGTGCAATTTTTCTTTTGATGTCATTGTTTAATGGTTCTTCTGTTCTGCAAACAATAATATCAGGATGTACCCCTGTTTCGCTCAACATTTTCACACTATGTTGTGTCGGTTTAGTTTTTAATTCTTTGGCTGCTTTTAAGTAGGGGATTAATGTTAAGTGCACAACCATCACATCTTCCTCCGGCAATTCCCATTGCAATTGTCTTACAGCTTCAATAAATGGTAAGCTTTCAATATCCCCTACTGTTCCCCCAATCTCCGTGAGTACAATATCAAATTGATCGTCTTGTCCCAATAAAAGCATTCGATGTTTGATTTCATCGGTGATATGTGGTACTACTTGAACGGTTTTGCCTAAAAAATCACCTGCACGTTCTTTATTGATCACAGTTTGATAAATTCTTCCGGTAGTCACATTGTTGGCCTGTGAAGTATATATATTCAAGAATCTTTCATAGTGACCTAAATCCAAATCAGTTTCTGCCCCGTCTTCTGTTACATAACACTCCCCATGTTCATAAGGATTTAATGTTCCTGGATCTACGTTGATATAGGGATCAAACTTTTGAATAGTAACTTTAAGCCCTCTAGCCTGTAAGAGTTTTGCCAATGAGGCGGCTATAATCCCTTTACCTAAACTGCTTGTTACGCCACCGGTAACAAAAATATATTTGGCCATAAAATGAATACTTTTATTGCAATAATTTAAAAAACAATCTTAGACCTGAAAATTTAAACTGAAATAGTTCGGAGGTCAAACAAAGCTAGCTTAAAAAATGAAATAAGAAAAATACCGAACTGATTTTCAACCAATATGGCAAAAAACTGTTAGTGAAAAGTGAACAAGTCTTTATTTCAATAACCAACATATATGCAACATTTACGATTTTTTGCCTTATTTGTTGTGGTACTGATTGCCATTCAGGGTTTCCGCTATACCGAAAGCAAACAAAGTATCCGCTCCGCCGAAGAGTATTTGGCTTGCTACTCAGATATCCGCGATCAATTTAGAGATGAAGCAATGACTCCAGAATTTGCAGCAATGCACGAGAATCCGCTTCCATATACATTGACGAATGGTACAGGAGAAACCATCCATTTTGATGCCCCAGACGGCAATAAAGCTTCTGGTTATTTTATTAAAAGCAAGAAAATGACCAACAATTGGATTTTTGTCATTCAGGAATGGTGGGGATTAAACGATCAAATCAAACAAGAAGCAGAAAAATTGGCTGCAGAATTAGGCAATGTAAATGTAATTGCTTTAGATATGTACGATGGCAAAGTAGCTGCTACACCAGATAGTGCCATGAAATTGATGAGAGCGGCTACTAATCTAAGATTAGAAGCGATCGTGAAAGGCGCTCTAGCTTATGCAGGTACTAAAGCAAAAATATTCACGATTGGTTGGTGCTTTGGTGGCATGTGGAGCTTGCAAAGCAGCATATTGGCAGGTAAACAAGCAGCTGGTGCGGTAATGTATTATGGTCGCCCAGAAAATAACCTAGAAAAATTGAAAACATTGCAGTCTGATGTTATTGGATTTTTTGGCAACCAAGATAGAAGCCCTTCTCCTGAAGTAGTGAATGCGTTCGAAAAAGATATGGCTACTGCTGGTAAGAAAATAACCATACACCGTTACGAAGCCAATCATGGTTTTGCAAATCCAAGTAATCCTTCATTTAATAAAGAAGCTACAGAAGATGCTCACAAAAAGACTATTGAATTTTTAAAAGCGCGTTTATAAAATAGAATCAAATTATCATAAAAAGAGGCTGTCTTTTTAGACAAACTCTTTTTTATTTGAACTAATAATACTTACTGGTTCTTAAATAATTTCTAACATAATCCTTCACGCCTTCTTCTAAAGAATAAAAGGGCTTCGCATATCCAGCATTTTGCAGTTTCCTCATATTGGCTTCTGTAAAATATTGGTATTTATCTCTGATATCTAAAGGCATATCAATGAACTCAATATTTGGCATCATATCCATCCCAGCAAAAGTGGCATTTACCAAATCAATAAAAGTTCTTGCCTTACCCGTTCCTAAATTATATAAACCATTATTGCTATGAGCCCATGTTGATTGTACCATTTCTTCCATCATCCATACAATCACTGAAACCACATCTTTTACATATACAAAATCTCGAAGCTGTTCGCCGTCTTTAAAAGAGGGCTGATGACTCTTAAATAATTTTACTAGGCCCGTAGTATTGATTTGATTAAATGAATGAAAAATAACAGAAGCCATTCTTTTCTTATGAGCTTCATTAGGACCATACACATTAAAAAACTTTAAGCCCGCCCAAAAAGGAGGTTGAGATTTTTGTTGCAATGCCCATTTATCAAATTCGTTTTTACTAACTCCGTATGGATTTAAAGGTGTTAGCTGATTTACAACTTTATGATCATCATTGTAACCGTGTTCACCTCCACCATAAGTAGCAGCACTAGATGCATAAATAAGTGGTATTGAATGTATGCAACAATAACTCCAAACATCTTTAGAATATTCTAAGTTGAGTTCTTCATGAATTGCATAATCAAATTCAGTAGTATCTGTTCTTGCTCCTAAATGAATAACCACATCTAATTTGGGTTGATGTAGATTTAACCAATCTAATAAATTATACCGTTCAATAATAGTAACAAATTGTTTGTTTTGCCAATTGTTCCTTTTTTCTTCAACACCAAAATCATCTACTAAAAAAATATTCGAATAGCCCTGTTCATTTAAATATTGAACCATACAACTGCCAATAAATCCGGCAGCACCTGTAACCATAATATGCAAGTTGTTACTCATATTATTTAATCAAGTTTTCTATAGCCGTATCATATTTATTTTTCCATTCTTCAATAGAACCCCATGCATTTCCAGCTACTTCCACTTCACTTGAAGTAACAGTACCCAACTGAGTAAAGGCAATGCCTTCAGCAGTAATGACTGCAATTACATCAGCTAAATCACTAGCAGATACAGAAACAACTATTCGCCCTTGCGCTTCTCCAAACCAATAAGCATCTTGTCTAATATCAATTGTTGGATTTACATTAAATCCTTTGCCACCACTGAAGCCACTCTCTAATAGTGTAGTCATTAATCCACCCTCACTGATATCGTGTGCACTTTTAATTTTTTTGCCTTTGATTAATTTACTAATCAATTGCTGTGTATTGTATTCTTCTTCTAAATTAAAATAAGGTGCTGAAGAGTAATGCACGCCTTTCAGTTTATGCAAATATTCACTCGAAGCAATATCATTGTGTTGTGCCCCAATTAAAAGAATTGTATCACCAGCATCTTTAAAATGCATGGTCATTTTTTGATTAATATCATCCAATATACCAACCATACCAATAGTAGGTGTTGGATAAACAGGACCATCTGGATTTTGATTATAAAAACTCACATTTCCTCCGGTTACTGGCGTGTTGAATTTTTTACATGCATCGCCCATTCCAGTAACTGCATGCACAAACTGATAATAAACTTCAGGATCATAAGGATTACCAAAATTTAAACAGTTGGTAACACCAATTGGCTCTCCGCCACTACAAACAATATTTCTTGCTGCTTCAGCTACTGCAATCATTCCCCCGATATATGGATTAGCATATACATATTTACTATTGCAATCAACTGTAATAGCTAAAGCTTTACCTGTACCTTTTGCTAAAACCACAGACGCATCACTTGGACTATTTGTACTAGTATTAGCTGCGCCAACCATGCTATCATATTGGGTATATACCCATCTTTTGCTGGCAATATTTGGCAGCGTGATCAACGCCTCAGCCGTAGCTTTGAGGTCTTGTGTATCGGCTAATGCAGTTGCATCAAATGCATTGATTTTTTCAAAGTATTTAGGCTCTGAATATTCTCTTGTGTACTGTGGCGCACCACCACCAAGTACCAATTCATAAGCAGGTATGCTGGCTTCTAAAGTTCCATTCATATAGAAATTTAACAACCCATCATCTGTTACATGCCCAATGGTACTGGCACTCAAATCCCATTTTTCAAAAACAGCCACCACTTCTGCTTCTCTTCCTTTTTCTACCACCATCAACATGCGCTCTTGGCTCTCACTTAACAAGAGTTCCCATGCTTTCATATTTTGTTGACGGGTTGGCACTTTTTCTAAGTCAATATGCATACCTACTTCACCCTTTGCACTCATTTCTGCAGTGGAGCAAATAATACCCGCTGCACCCATGTCTTGCATGCCTACTACAGCGCCAGTTTCTAACACTTCTAAACAGGCTTCTAATAATTTTTTCTCTTGAAATGGATCACCTACTTGAACGGCTGGCAATTCTTGAACGGAATCATGGGTGATATCGGCGCTTGCGAAGCTTGCGCCGCCAATGCCATCTTTGCCAGTAGCACTTCCCACATAAATCACCGGATTACCTGTGCCTTTTGCGGTAGCGCTTACCATTTTATTGGCTTGCATAATACCTACGCTCATAGCATTCACCAAAGGATTGGTATGATAACAATCTTCAAAATAAACTTCACCCCCAACAGTGGGAACACCAAAGCAATTTCCATAATGTCCAATTCCTTTTACTACTCCTGCTAAAAGGTGTTGGGTTTTCTTGTCTTTTAAATTACCAAAACGTAAGCTATTTAAAGAAGCAATTGGTCTTGCTCCCATGGTAAAAATATCACGTTGAATTCCTCCAACACCTGTTGCAGCTCCCTGAAATGGTTCAATGGCACTAGGGTGATTATGGCTTTCAATTTTAAATACCACTCCAAACCCATTACCCATATCCATAAGGCCAGCATTTTCTTCCCCTGCTGCAACCAACATTCTTCCACCATCTCTTGGAAGGGTTTTTAACCATTTTATGGAGTTTTTATAACTACAGTGTTCGCTCCACATGCCACTAAAAGCACAGAGCTCGGTGAAATTAGGGGTGCGACCCATTTTTTGCTTTATCAACTCAAATTCATCTGCAGTTAATCGCAACTGCTGGGCTGTTTTTACGGTGATTTCCATGATACTGCAAAGGTACAAAACCAAGGCAATGTGTCCGAATCAAGTTTTCCCTATTTAATTCATGCAAAATAGTAGGTATTTAAGTCATGTAAAGCAAATAGCCCCCAATAAAACAAGCAAATGCTTTGCAATACAGTATTTTTGCAATAAATCAAAATACTATGAGCTGCTCTAACCTATCCATACTACTTGCAATATTCATTTTTGCAAGTACTCAGCAGGTGCAGTCTTAGAACTATACTTTTATGGGTTCTTATAATTCAAGAGGCCTGCCGAATTATTTGTATACACCTCGAGATATTATTAGTTCAAATTTTAGGAATTCGATTGAAACTACTTTATCAGAATATAGGCCTGTTCCAGTATACAACCCACTACTAATATCGAAGAATCATGTTAAAACGATTGGCACCAATTGCCCATCGGATATTTGGATCAGTTTTATAGATGAGGGGCCATCCTATTTAAATACACTGGGATATTATACTTATCCAAAAGGGAATCCTCCATTAAAAATCACACTTATAAAAGAGTCAATAAAATAATGGAATAATCAATACAGCTTGACCATGCCAATAAGTGGTGATGCTAAAGAATATATGATTGGACTAGATGATTTCAAATCTATTGCATCAAATGCTAAAATTGATTTGAAAGATATTACTACTATTGTATTTATAATTGTTCCACCAAGTGCTGGCAAATCCTCTGATATCCAATTAGGCTTCTCTAATATTTCATACAGCAAAGAAGATATCAATTATATCAATAGCTTAATTCGTTTTAAGAGTGATGCTGCTAAAATGTTACAATTAAAAATCAGCGATGCGGTAACTGGCAGAGTGGTATTTACAAAACAGGTAAATGCTATCAGAGGTGAAAATATTGTTCCTGTTATAATGGATAATAATGGATCTCAAAAAGTTATGATCATCAATCCAGATGGAACTGGTATAGATAGTTCAAAATATAAAGCAACTAAAGTAATAGCTGAAAATATTAAAATTTATTATATACATTATATTTTAAGTTTTTTATTCACATTTTAAGCCTATTTGCCCCAAAAGTATAATACTTAAAGGCAAATAGGATTATTTTTGGGGGAAATAAACCAAAAATCTATGTCATTAAGATTTAACGCAATTAGCAGTATTGCAAATGATGCGGAAACTTCTATACCGCAATTCAGTTCTAAAATCACTGGTATTTTCGGAGAAAACGTATTCACTCAAAAAACTGCACGTGAATTCTTAAGCGATGAAGCATATAAAAGCTTAATTACCAGCATAAGAGGTGGCAAAAAAATTGATCGTAGTGTAGCTAGTCAAATTGCCAATGGAATCAGGGCTTGGGCTGAAAGTAAAGGGGTTACCCATTATACACACTGGTTTCAACCATTAACCGGAACAACTGCAGAAAAGCATGATTCTTTCTTCACTTTAAAAAGCGATGGAACTGCTATTGAAGAATTTGATGGAGCTGCTTTAATTCAACAAGAACCGGATGCCTCTTCTTTTCCGAGTGGTGGTTTAAGAGCTACTTTTGAAGCACGTGGATATACTGCATGGGACCCTTCTTCTCCAGCATTTATTATGGAGATTGGGAAAGGCAAAACTTTATGTATTCCTACACTTTTTGTTTCATATACAGGTGAATCATTAGACTATAAAGCCCCTTTATTAAAAGCTACTGAAGCGTTAAATAAAGCAGCTGTTGAAGTATGTAATTATTTTGACAAAAACGTTACCAAAGTAACGCCAACATTAGGATGGGAACAGGAGTATTTTGTAATTGATGCAGGCCTTGCAACTGCAAGACCAGACCTTGTTCAGTGCGGTAGAACTGTTTTTGGTGCAGCCCCTGCAAAAGGACAACAAATGGAAGACCATTATTTTGGTTCTATTCCTGAGAGAGTGTATGCATTTATGAGAGACTATGAGCAAGAAGCTTATAAATTAGGCATCCCATTGCGTACTCGCCACAATGAAGTTGCTCCTGCACAATTTGAGTGTGCACCAATATTTGAAGACGTAAATATTGCAGTTGACCACAATATCCTTTTAATGGATGTTATGGAAAGAGTAGCGAAGAGACATAACCTTGTTGTATTGCAACACGAAAAGCCATTCGCGGGAATCAATGGTAGCGGTAAGCACAACAACTGGAGCTTGGCAACTGATACAGGGGTTAACTTACTTGCACCCGGGAAGACGCCAAAAACCAACTTGATGTTCTTGACTTTCTTTGTGAACACAATTAAAGCAGTTCATGACAATGCAGACATTATGAGAGCGGCTATTGCATCTGCATCTAATGATTATAGATTAGGAGCCAATGAAGCACCTCCTGCAATCATTTCTGTTTTTGTTGGTCAATATTTATCAAAAGTATTAGCTGATGTTGAAACAAGAGTAGGGAATAAATTTGACGAACAAGATGAAGCCATTTTGAAACTAGACTTGCATCGCAGCATTCCAGAATTAATGTTAGACAACACGGATAGAAACAGAACCTCTCCGTTTGCATTTACTGGAAATAAATTTGAATTCCGTGCAGTAGGTTCGTCTGCAAACTGTGCCAATGCGATGACAGTAATGAATACTATTATGGCTGATACTTTAAAGAAATTTAAAGCAGAAGTAGATGGTTTAATAGAAAAGGGAGAGAAAAAGGAAATTGCCATTATGCATGTAATTCAACAGTATATTGTTGCAAGTAAAAAAGTATTATTCGAAGGAGATGGATATAGCGAAGAATGGCATCAAGAAGCAGAAAGAAGAGGTTTGCCTAATTTAAAAACTACTCCAACTGCATTAGATGCAATGGTAACAGAAAAAGCGATGAAGCTTTATCAGACCAATGGCATTTACTCTCATACAGAATTAGAAGCCAGATATGAGATTGAATTAGAGAAATACATCAAAACGGTGCAAATTGAAGCAAGAGTAATGGGTGATTTAGCAATCAATCATATTTTACCTGCTGCTATTAAATACCAAAATGATTTAATCAAGAATGTAACAGGACTTAAAGATGCAGGATTAGACGAATCAGCTTATTCAAGTCAATTAACTATTTTAAAGTTCATTAGTCAACATATTTCTGTTATTCATACCAAAGTGTATGAAATGGTAGAAGCAAGAAAAGTAGCTAATAATATTGTTCATAGTCGTGAGAAAGCAATCGCTTATGAAAATATCAAGAGCACTTATTTTGACGAAATCAGATACCATGTAGACAAATTGGAACATTTAGTAGATGATGAGTATTGGACTTTACCTAAATACAGAGAAATGTTATTCTTACGCTAATTAGGGCTGCCGACTTACATATGCTTTTGACCGATAAATGAATAGTGGATTTGAAAAAATCCACTATTTTGTTTAATATAAACTCTCCAAAAATGAAAAAAATAATCACAGTAGCCGTTTTCGCGCTTATCTGCTCACTTAACACCCTGCAAGCACAAGGTGGTGGACAAATGGATCCAGCACAAATGCTTGAAATGATGAAACAACGTGTTAAACCTGGTCTCATTGAAAAAACAAAATTAACAGATGCACAAGCTGACAAAGTTTTAGAAATTCAACTATGGAGCCAAGGTGAAATGCGTGGCATGCGCGATTTAAGCGAAGAAGAAAGAGCTGCCAAAATGAAAACAGTGAACGACGAAAAAACAAAAAAAATGAAAGCCATTCCGCTAACTGATGATCAAATTAAAGCAGTGAATGATTTCTATGAAGAAATGAGAAAAGCTCGTATGCAAAGAGGTGGTGGCGGTTCTAAGTAAAAAATTGATTTAAAATAAAAAAGCCCCCAAATAATTTACATTTTGGGGGCTTTTCTATTACTTAGTAATACCCGTAATGAAATTTGATATTCAAAAATTTATTTCATTGTAAAAGACTCCAAGAATTTAGTTGTAAAGTTCCCTTTTCTGAAATCTTCATTTTGCATCAACTGTAAATGAAATGGAATAGTAGTTTTAACACCTTCAATTACATATTCACTCAATGCTCTGTACATAGTATCGATAGCCTCTTCACGTGTTTGAGCAACAGTAATCAATTTTCCAATCATTGAATCATAATAGGGAGGGATGACATACCCTGCATACACATGGCTATCAACTCTTACACCGTGACCACCAGGAGTGAAAAGGGTAGTGATCTTACCAGGTGATGGCCTAAAATCATTGTATGGATCTTCCGCGTTAATTCTACATTCAATAGCGTGCATGGTAGGCTCATAATTTCTTCCAGAAATTTTTTCCCCCATTGCTATCTTAATTTGTTCTTTGATTAAATCAAAACTCACCACTTCTTCTGTAACACAATGTTCTACTTGAATACGGGTATTCATTTCCATGAAGTAGAAATTACGATGTTTATCAACTAAGAACTCAATTGTTCCAACACTTTCATAATTAATGGCCGAAGCTGCTTTTATTGCCGCTTCTCCCATTTTTGCGCGCAAATCTGCAGTCATAAATGGAGAAGGCGACTCTTCAACTAATTTTTGGTGACGACGTTGAATAGAACAATCTCGTTCACTTAAATGACAAACATTACCGTACTGATCTCCTGCAATTTGAATTTCAATATGACGAGGTTCTTCTACGAATTTCTCCATGTAGATTCCATCATTTTTAAAAGAAGCTGCAGCTTCCATTTTTGCACTGGTATATGCTTTTTCAATTTCTTCCTCATTCCAAACAACACGCATCCCTTTACCACCACCACCAGCAGTTGCTTTTAATATTACAGGATATCCAACTTCTTTTGCTAAAGATTTGGTTTGTTCAATGCTTTCCAACAAACCTTCGCCGCCTGGAACAACTGGAACTCCTGCTCTAATCATGGTTTCTTTTGCTGTAATCTTATCCCCCATTTTATTAATCATATCAGGTGTTGGCCCAATAAACTTAATCCCATGGTCTGCACAGATTTGAGAAAATCGAGCATTCTCTGCTAAAAAACCATACCCAGGGTGAATGGCATCTGCATTCGTTATTTCAGCAGCAGCCATGATATGAGCTATATTTAAATAAGAATCACTGCTCTGAGGCTTCCCAATACAAACAGCTTCATCAGCAAATTTTACGTGTAGGCTTTCTCTATCAGCAGTTGAATAAACAGCTACCGTTTTGATGCCCATCTCACGACAGGTTCTGATTACACGTAATGCAATCTCTCCCCTATTGGCAATTAATATTTTCTTAAACATGTACAATTTTTTTGGTGAAGAAAGGATTAAGCCGGTTCAACTAAGAACAAAGGCTGATCATACTCAACAGGGCTGGCATCTTCTACCAAAACCTTTACAATCGTTCCTTTCACTTCACTTTCAATTTCATTGAACAATTTCATAGCTTCAATAATACAAACCACTTTACCTGGAGTAATTTCTGTACCAACTTCCGCTAGTATTGGTTTATCAGGGGAAGGTCTACGGTAAAAAGTTCCAATCATAGGACTCTTTACAGTGATTAGGTTGTCTGCTTTAGCCGCTGGAGCAGGGGCTGGTGCAGTTGTGGTTGGTGCTGCAGTTGGTACTTGAGCAGGAGCCACAGATGGAGCTGCAGTGGTGTAAACTTGATGACTCGGAGCTGCAGTAACATTTACAGCAGGTTCTTCCTTCTGCTTAATAGTCACTTTACCGTCTTTGTCCTCAATACTAATTTCTCCAATATTACTTTTGTTGACAATCTTGATTAATTCGTGGATTTGCTTTAAGTCCATAAATGGCAGTTTTAGGGGTAAAATCAGTTAGTTTTCGCTGAATTCTGGGGCAAAATAGCCTTTTTTTACTAAAAAATGGGTATTTTCTCGTTATAAGCAAAATGACCTGAAACGGAAAGAATCAGGTCATTGGTTTCCGGGATTACCCGTGATAAATTATTCTTTTACGCGTTCTACGTAATCACCTGATTTGGTATTTACGCGAATCAATTCGTCTTGGTCTACAAACAAGGGTACCATTACAGTTGCCCCGGTTTCAATGGTTGCTGCTTTTAAAGCTCTAGTTGCAGTATCACCTTTTAAGCCTGGTTCGCAATAAGTAACTCTTACTACAATCTTCTCCGGTAATTCTGCACCAATTGGCAAATCGGTTTCAGTATTAATAAATACAAATACTTCAGAACCATCCATTAGAAACTGAGGAGCATCAATCATTTCCTCTGACAAGGCAATTTGCTCAAAAGTTTCATTATTCATTAAGTTATAACCAGTTTCATCTTTATACAGATACTGGAAAGCCTTTTTTTCAACTCTAACAGGGTAAATATTTTCACCACTATTCCAAGTTTTTTCAATAGAACGCTTGTTGTCTACGCCTTTCAATTTAGCCCAAACCTTTGCTGCAGCTCTCGCAGTTTTATTTTCTCCAAACTCTACTACAGAGTAAAGGTTGCCATCCAATTTAAGAATCATGCCACGGCTGATGTCGGAAGTAGTTGCCATAAATAATATTTTAAATATATAGTCTGATTAAGACGGCTGCAAAAGTAGGAAATAGCAGCGAAACAACAAACAAGGCAAAAAACCTATTTAACGAATAAAAAAGCGTATTTGCGAAGCAACCTAAAGCTTATTTGAACATGAACAATTGCAGTGATGCTTATGACAAACATAATCACAGCAACCGCTTTAAACATATTCACCATTGTTTCCATAGAAATTTTACCTGCTAATTCAGGTTGCTGTTCCATAACATCACTCAATATTTGCTGTAATTGTATATCACCCAGAAAAAACACCCCAGTTGAGTTTAAAAAAAACATCCCGGAAATAAACAAAGTACCATAAGCATTTACTTTAATCCAATCTCGCAAATTAGACGAACAAGGGCGCTCATTGCCAATACCCTGTAACAAAAATCGAAGTGAGGCAAAAACATATATGACTAAACAAGCCATCACAAATGCAATAAAGAGCATAGCTGGATTTCCAGACAAACCCATCATTAATACAAATAGGTCTAAAAATCCAATAATTAAGGCTATGGGTACCAAAATAAAAGAGAGTATTCGATAAATCGTCAGTTGCTTCATAATCGTTTTTACTAATGAGTGTAAAGGTAAAGAATAATCAATAGGGGTTCAGCTATAAGGAAGAATTGAAAAAATACTTTATTTTTTATGCATAATTTTCTTATGTATAAGGAAATGATGTATTATTGCAGTGTCTCAAAGAAATAAATCAAATCACCCGATCGAAATTCTGTGTAAAATGAAAAAATCATCTCTGTATAAAGGTTGCCTTGAACCCATCTTATTAAGGCTGCTAAAAGACAATGGCAGAATGTATGGCTATCAGATGACCCAAATGGTCAAAGAGATTACCAAGGGTGAACTCAGTATTACAGAAGGGGCCCTCTATCCTCTTTTACACAAACTAGAGGAACAAGGTATTGTAGAAGCAGAAACAGAAATGAATGGCAATAGAATGCGTAAATACTATAGTTTAACCAAGGCAGGCAAAAAACAAACATCACTTGCAATGGAAGAAATGAAAGCATTTATGCAGAGTCTTGAATTTATTGTTAATCCTAAAACAGCCATAGGATGATTACAGAAGCCCAATACGAAAGCCTTTATACTTTTTGCAGAAGGCATTATGT
>JBBAJU010000027.1:0-6790 GCA_040403845.1 Sediminibacterium sp. | reverse complement strand
TATTAATCATATTCATCTCCATACTTGCACATCGAGACTTCATTAAAGAATTGTATAACAACGCAATTAAACAATATCCCAAAGCCTTTGCCTAAAAACATTTATTTAGTAAAGAAGCCGCTTCAATTATGAAACGCCTTCTTTACTATTATTAGAAATAGAATTTATTTCAAATTCAATTTAATCTGTAATTCATCAAATTGCTTATCATCAA
Organism: Sediminibacterium sp.; assembly: GCA_040403845.1. Taxonomy (GTDB): domain Bacteria; phylum Bacteroidota; class Bacteroidia; order Chitinophagales; family Chitinophagaceae; genus Sediminibacterium. The sequence continues at coordinate 6,576 of JBBAJU010000027.1, read as the reverse complement.
TAGTGCTAGGCGCATCTAGCATGACATCTCTGCCGCTATTGTTTTTAGGGAATGCAATAAAGTCTCTAATACTTTCACTGCCACCTAAAATTGAACAAAGTCTATCAAATCCAAATGCAATACCTCCATGTGGCGGTGCACCATATTCAAAAGCACCCAATAGGAATCCAAATTTATGTTGTGCTTCTTCTTCAGTCATACCTAAAGCAGCAAACATTTTTTCTTGTAATGGGCGCTGATAAATTCGAATAGACCCTCCGCCAATTTCGTTTCCATTTAATACCATATCATAAGCGTTGGCTTTGATATTAGAATAGGGATGTTCTAAATATTTGTCTGCATTTTCAATGACAGGATTGTTGTTGATCATTAAATCAATATGATCTGGCTTAGGAGAAGTGAATGGATGGTGTCTGGCAACCCAACGATTTTCTTCTTCTGCATATTCAAATAACGGGAAATCCATCACCCATAACAATTTAAACTCATCTTCTTTTCGCATGCCCAAACGTTTACCCATTTCCAACCTCAATTCGCTGGTTGCTTTACGGGTTCTTTCTTCACGACCTGCTAATATAAGAATCAAATCTCCAGTTTGTGCTCCAGCAGAATCTGCAATGGCTTTCAACTTTTCTTCTGAATAAAACTTATCTACACTACTCTTGTAAGTGCCGTCAGCATTGCATTTGATATACGCCAATCCTTGCATGCCAATTTGTGGTCGTTTAACCCACTCTGTTAGTTCATCCGTTTGTTTGCGTGTGTATTCGGCGCAACCAGGAACTGCAATGGCTAATACTGTTTCCGCATTATCAAACACTCCAAAACCAGCACCATTGATTAACAATCCAGTAGCTTCAATTTGACCACCTTTTAAAAAGGCAGATTTCAAGTTAGAGAGCTTCATGCCAAAACGAATATCTGGCTTATCATTTCCATATTGCCACATCGCATCTTCCCAAGACATGCGCTCTACTTTTTCAGTGTAGTCAATATTTTTTACATCTTTAAAAATACGCTTCACCAATCCTTCAAACATTTGTAGAATATCTTCTTGTTCTACAAAAGCCATTTCACAGTCTATCTGTGTAAATTCAGGTTGACGATCTGCACGTAAGTCTTCATCTCTAAAACATTTTACGATTTGATAGTAGCGATCATAGCCACTTACCATCAACAACTGCTTGAATGTTTGAGGGCTTTGTGGTAATGCATAAAACTGTCCTGGATTCATTCTAGAAGGCACTACAAAATCTCTTGCGCCTTCTGGAGTAGACTTAATCAAAAAAGGTGTTTCAATATCCATGAAACTATTTTCATGCAAATAATTTCGGGCTGATCTATTCACCGCATAACGCAATTCTAAATTCTTTTTAACTGCATTCCTTCTGAGATCTAAAAAACGATATTTCATTCTCAAATCATCTCCACCATCCGTATCATCTTGAATGGTAAAAGGAGGAACAGCTGATTTGTTTAATATCTTAAATTCAGTAACAGCTATTTCAATTTCTCCAGTTGGAATATTAGCATTCTTACTACTTCTTTCTTGTACATTTCCTTTGACTTGTAAAACATATTCACGGCCTAAAGGCTGCTCATCTAACAAAGCAGTTAAGGCTTCTCCAAACAACAATTGAGTGATTCCATAACGGTCTCTTAAATCCACAAAAGTAATAGCACCAAACTTTCTAACAGTTTGCACCCAGCCAGCCAAAGTTGTTTCTTGGCCCACATTTGCTAATCTTAATTCTCCACAAGTATTAGTACGATACATACGCAAAAAATAATTTATACAACTGGCCAAATAGCCATTTAAAAGCGCAAATATAACCTAAATGGGTCAAGTAGTCTTATTGAGGTATTTTTGCGGTTGAATTAATATTATGGGGGCTACTTTCATTTCTAAGAGAACGCACAGATGGTCTGTTGGAACATACTTTTTTACTGCTGGTATAACTTTCGCAAGCTGGGCTAGTCGCATTCCAGACATTAAAGTAAAACTGCAATTAAATGATGCGGAACTAGGGGGAATACTCTTTGCATTACCTGCTGGTTCGATGGTCAGTTTACCCATATCTGGATGGTTAGTAGCTAAATTAGGTAGCCGAACGGTCATGTTAATTGCTGCTTTGATTTACCCCCTATTGCTTTTATTATTGGGCAATGCTTCAACCACAGTTGTACTCACTACTTTACTTTTCTTCTTTGGATTAATTGGGAATATGATGAATATCTCTGTAAACACTCAAGCAGTTGCAGTAGAAGAATTATATGGACGATCAATTATGGCTTCTTTCCATGGAATCTGGAGCATGGCCGGTTTTACTGGCGCAGCTGTAGGAACGCTAATGATTTCTTTAGGCTTCGATCCACTTAACCATTTTCTAATAATTGCTGCAGGAATGGTTTTACTGGCTTTGATTATGAAGTTTGGCAGAATGCCAAAAGATGCAGTTGTTGGCAATCAGCCCTTATTTGTAAAGCCAGATACCATATTATTAAAACTCGGATTGATTTCTTTTTGTTGCATGGCGGCAGAAGGAACCATGTTTGATTGGAGTGGAATATATTTTCAAAAAATCGTTGAAGCACCTCCAGGTTTAGTAACGCTAGGTTACGCTGCATTTATGGGCACTATGGCATTGGGTCGATTTTTAGGTGATGGACTGGTATTGCGTTTTGGCAGGAAAGAAATTCTACAAGGGAGTGGCATTTTAATTGCCATAGGATTACTACTTGCTGTATTTATTCCAACCGTTGTTTTTGCTACCATCGGTTTTTTATTAGTAGGATTTGGGGTTTCCTCAGTTGTCCCAATTGTGTATAGTCAAGCAGGTAAATCTGAAAAAATGAGCGCCGGTATGGCATTGGCAGCAGTTTCAAGTATCGGATTTTTTGGATTTTTTATAGGTCCCCCATTAATTGGATTTATTGCAGAAGCATTTGGTTTGCAATGGTCCTTCGGGATGATCGCTTTACTTGGATTTGGCACTACTATTCTTGCGGGAATCACTAAATTTAAAAATTAAATTAAATCAATGACGAATAATACCCATACACCTTTGGCGGAGAGAATGCGCCCAACTAATTTAGATGAGGTATTGGGTCAAGAACATATCACTGGCCAAGGAAGTATTTTAAGAACAGCTTTAGAAAAAGGGGTTGTGCCTTCTATGATCTTATGGGGTCCTCCAGGGGTGGGCAAAACCACGTTGGCTAATGTTATCACACAAACGCTTCAAGTGCCCTATTTTCAGCTCTCTGCCATCAGTAGTGGTGTTAAAGAGGTAAGAGAAGTTATAGAACAAGCCAAACACTTAGCTGGAGCTGTATTATTTATTGATGAGATCCATCGGTTTAATAAAAGCCAACAAGATGCATTATTAGGTGCAGTAGAAAAAGGAATTATTAGACTGATAGGTGCTACTACTGAAAACCCTTCCTTTGAAGTGAATGCTGCATTGTTGAGCAGGTGTCAGGTTTATGTTCTAAAAGCTTTAGAAAAGCAGCAATTAATTCAGTTGATGCAAGACGCCATTAATAGAGATGAGCTGCTGCAACTAAAAAATATTCAGTTAGCAGAAACGGAGGCTTTAATCAACCTAAGCGGTGGGGATGGAAGAAAATTATTAAACCTTTTTGATCTTGTTGCTCAAACTGGTGCCACTATCATTACTGATGATATTGTTTTAAAAGTGGCTCAACAAAAAATTGCTTTGTATGATAAATCTGGGGAGCAACATTATGATATTATTTCTGCATTTATCAAAAGTATGAGAGGCTCCGATCCAAATGGTGCCGTTTATTGGTTGGCCCGAATGATTGAAGGAGGTGAAGATGTTAAATTTATTGCTAGAAGAATGCTCATTTTCGCAAGTGAAGATATTGGTAATGCCAACCCTAATGCATTACTATTAGCTAATGGCACATTTGATGCTGTTTCAAAAATTGGTTATCCAGAAAGCAGAATTATACTTTCGCAATGTGCTACTTATTTAGCTTCTTCTCCAAAAAGTAATGCTTCTTACGAAGCCATTGCTAAAGCACAACATGCTGTTTCACAACATGGTGATTTATCGGTGCCGCTACATTTGAGAAATGCCCCTACCAAATTGATGAAGCAAATGGACTACGGTAAAAATTATCAGTACTCACATCTAGGAGAAAATAATTTCATTGAACAAGAATACTTGCCAGATCAATTAAAAAACACGCCCTTTTATGTTCCTGGAAATAACGCCAGAGAAAATGAAATAAAGAAGTTTTTAAAAGAGCGTTGGAAAGGCAAATATGGGTATTAAGGGTTTATTTTTTGTGGAACAAGTCGCTCTGCTACTTTCGCTACTTCTGCTCCTCTTTCTCCACCTTCATGGTACTCTGCATCTTCATTCACATCCCATAAATCATATACTTCTTTACCTGCTACTATATTTTTAGCAGCCAGCATTGCAGTCATCATACTATGATCTTGGTTATTGTATTTATGCATGCCATTTCTACCTACTAAATAAAGTCCAGGATATTGTTTTAAAGCTTCACGAACATCATTCACCCTTTCCTTATACATATGATCATAAACTGGATAAGCTTTGGGTTGTCTTACTACATAACCATCTACCACTGCACTAGGTTGGGTTAATCCAATTTGTGCAATTTCTTTTTTAGCCAATTCAATCAAATCAAAATCGGAACTGGTCCACAATCCATCTCCTTCAAAACAAAAATATTCTAACCCATAACAAGCCATTTCAGGATTTGGAACCATATAAGGACTCCAAGATTTAAAGTTTTGAATACGCCCTACTTTTACACTTGGGTCATGAATATAAATCCAGTTGTCGTTAAATGCATCTTCGTCTTTACAAATCAAAACCACTGTTAAAAAATCTCTATATCCTAAATTGGCTGCACCTTCAAATGCTTTAGAAGGAAATGCAGGACTTACCGCTTGAATCAATTCACGCATAGGAGCCGAAGAAAGCACATAATCAAAATCAGCAAAGGTTCTGCCATCATTGGTATGTACTGACCATTTGCCATCCGCAGTTGCAATATCCTTAACGCCACAATTCATTTCAACTTGAACACCCATTGCTTTACATTTCTCCGTACAGCGTTCCCACATTAAACCAGGTCCTTGCTTTGGATATCTAAAAGAATCAATCAAGGTTTTAATTACATCCCCTTTATTAGAAGGTTTTGGTTTAAAGAGTGCATTCCAAATAGCACTGCTTAATGAAAGTCCTTTAATTCTTTGTGCAGCCCAATCAGCAGAAATTTCTTTACAAGGAATACCCCATACTTTTTCTGTATAGGTTCTAAAAAATATATTGAATAATCTTTGCCCAAATTGATTAACTACCCAATCTTCAAAATTGGTTGGATTTTTAACAGGAAATATTTTAGCTTTCAAATAACTCAAAACGCAAAGTCCACTTTCTATAATCCCTAATTTTTTTAAGGCTTCCATTGCAACCAAAGGGTAAGAAAAAAACTTCTTATTATAATAGATTCTAGAACTTCTTGGTCTTTCAAGCATTTCATCTCCTAATATCTCGGTCCAAAAATCTTCCACTTCCTTAGATTTAGAAAAGAAACGATGTCCACCAATATCAAAATGATACCCTTTGTAACTCTCTGTTCTAGATATTCCACCTACATACGTAGCATCTTTTTCAAATACTACTACCTGTTGCTTTTCTTTACCTAATAAATAAGCTGCAGTTAATCCTGCTGGCCCTGCTCCTATGATTGCTACTCTTTTTGACATGATTAATGCTGGTATGCTTATTTTTACAGCATTGCAAAGATGCGGGATTATTTGCAAAACAATTAAATGAAAGAAATGAAAACAGCTACTGCTTATTTTTTGCTTAAACAGTTTGAATCTTTAACTCCCCACGAATTGTATGCAATTCTTCAATTGAGAAACGAAGTTTTTGTAGTTGAACAAAATTGTGTGTTCCAGGATGCGGATAATAAAGACCAATCAAGTTTACATTTAATGTATTGGAAGAATAATGAGTTGGTTGCTTACTGCAGATTAGTGCCCCCAGGAACTGCTTATGAAGAAATGAGTATTGGAAGAGTAGTAAGCTCTCCATATCATAGAAAGTCTGGCGCAGGAAGACATTTAATTGGGGAAGCTATTCAATTAATTCATGAGCAATTTGGATCTGGGCCAATTAGAATTGGAGCACAGTGTTATTTGATTAAATTTTACGCTTCTTTTGGATTTGTTGAAGAAGGAGAAGTTTATTTAGAAGATGGTATAGAACATATAGAGATGGTTAGGCCATAATTGGGGGATGAATAATAATTGAGGAACCCTTGAATTCTTCACTTTCCACATATATTTTACAATAATTTCAGCATATCCGTCTTTTTTTGAACTGTCACAATAACAAAGGAGTAGCCATCTATTGGATGAAGGTTTAGCCATAAAACCAACTACAAGATAAGCTATTTAAGAATTTCAATTTTTAATCATTTTTAATTTTTAAGTAACTAAAAATAACGGAGAATCAGGTTGGTATAGGGGCAAAAAAAAACCTCAATCAATAAAGATCGAGG
>JBBAJU010000026.1:0-28479 GCA_040403845.1 Sediminibacterium sp. | reverse complement strand
TGATCCATCTTAACCACTTCACTTGGGTGAGAAATTCTACCCCAAGAAATATCGGTGATATATAATAAACCATCTAATCCACCTAAGTCCATGAATGCACCAAAGTCAGTAATGTTTTTAACAATACCTTCTAGTACTTGACCTTTTTCTAACTTACTCATGATTTCAGCACGTTGTGCTTCAATATCACTTTCAATTAAGGCTTTATGAGATACAACAGCGTTCTTAATAGTTTCGTTAATCTTCACTACTTTAAACTCCATTGTTTTACCAACAAACTGATCGTAATCAGTTACTGGCTTCACATCAATTTGAGAACCTGGTAAGAAGGTTTCCATACCAAACACATCTACAATCAATCCACCTTTGGTTTTGCTAGTAACAGTTCCTGTTACAACTTCACCAGTTTTGTGCACTTCCACAATTCTTTCCCAAGCACGGTAAATACGAGCAGATTTGCGGCTTAAGTGAAGATTACCAGAGCGGTCTTCTTTTTCTACTACCATTACTTCTACCTCATCACCTACTGCTAATCCTGGTAAATCACGGAATTCGTTCAAAGAAACCAATCCGTCGCTCTTAAATCCAATGTTTACAACAACATCAGTCTTAGTTAAAGCAACAACGCTACCGTTGATGATTTCGCCATCTTCAATTTGAATAAACGTGTTGTCGTACACTTTGTCATACTTTACACGCTCTGATTCTGCATAATGACTAACATTTCTTTTGTCAATACTCCAATCAAAGTCATCGTGAGCAGTAACTACTTCAGGTACATTTGTTGTCGCAGTAGGAACAGTAACGGCTTCTTCTGAAGCGGCAACGTTCTCCTGAGCATCTGCGTTTAGTTGTTTGTTAAATAAAATCATACAATAACCCGATGGTTTTAATCGGGGTGCAAAGCTAATCAATCTTGTGAAATTTAACAGAATAAATGGCTGAAAATACATGCCAGAAATCGTATTCATATCAATTATTCGCTATTTTAGTAATTCAATAACTTTTTTCCTATGAAAATAAACCTTTTATCCCTAGTATAATATACATAATCGGTGTCCTTTCTTATGCACAATCTCATGACCATAGGATAGAAAAAGCCATGCGAGCCCAAAAAAAGCCATGGATGCTCTAATGATGGCCAACAGAGCGGAAAGAGCGAAAGCAAAATACAAAGCAGGACCAGGTGGAGCCACAGAAAGAATTGGATCACCAAGCTACAAGAGTCCAAGCAATAATTTAGTTAGAAAAGAAGCAAGGATAGTGCGAACCTATCCTAAAAGATATTAATAATGAGAAAGTACTTAAACCATCTACCAAGCCAAAACGATCCTAAGTTTAGTGTCTTCGCTATAATTCACACTCGAAATATTCGCATAAAAAAATCCCGTTCAACTTATTCAGCAGAACGGGATTTTTTATGTAGTATATAAGATAAACTAATCTGCCTTTAATGCTTTATCTATCAAGAACAATAAATGCGCTCTATGTGCTTTGGTATCTTCATTAGGTGATACAGCAGTTGCTAATTTGGTTCTTAACTTTTTCAAAGTATACAGTGTAGCAGACTTAGATACATCGTCTAAAGGCGCGGTTGGAGCCAATAAACTTGCAGCACCTTTTACAAATGTAATTTGAATATATCTGCGATACACATTTACATTGGTATTGATATCGGCGTCAAAGATTCCTTTTACCAAATCATTCATAATTTCTACGACACCATATTCATTCCCGTACAAGCGAGTATTATTCACTCTTTGCAATGTGATTGGATTTAAAATATGTGCTATTGCACCATTTACTTGTAATCCTAAGAAATTATTAGTCACTTTAAAATCTTCTCCGTTTCCAGGTTGATTAAAGCCTCTACGTTGCATTTGTAGGTAAGGAAATACCTGAGTATCTGCTTCAAATGCATTTGGTGCAAATACATATTTATTCAATACTTCCATTGCCTTTTTCTGTGTAGCAAGCGGTGTTGGTGTGTAAGGCTTATTGGGTGAATTTTGCTCAGGGAAACTTCTATCAATATATACACCTCCAATATAACGGCTCACCGCATTGATTTGACCACTTCTTTGCCCTTGTAACATACTGTATCTAGATCTGAGCTCTGCATAAGACTGACCAGGCTTGGCATATTTCTGAATCAGTTTACCCATGATATTATTCACCAACTTAAATCTTTCTTCAGCATAAGCAACTGCATCATTACTCATATCATTTACATTGATACGAGGGTCAATTGCTTTTCCTGGCGCACGCATATCGTCTCCATCATTACCAAATGCCAATTTAGGATCGGTACTGCGAGCTAAGATTTTGGTGAGCATTGCTTCTTCGGCTGCTTCATTAAATGGAGTATACCCAAATTCAATTGCCCAAATATCATAAGGACCAGCTTTAGTGGTATAATAGTCTCCTTGCTTAGATCGGTCTAATGAAACGTTGATTGCAGGATAATCCATTACTGAACCAATCAAACCAATTTTACGAGTAATAGAAGTGTTGTGTACTTCAGCAGGAGACAACATTTGGCTACTCTTCATATTGTGGTTTAATCCAAGGGTATGACCCATTTCGTGCATAATTAAATAAATAAGAAATTGCTGATGCATTTCTTTTATTTCTGCAGGACTTGCATCCATGGTTTCTAATGTGGTTAAGCCAGCAGTGTATTGCATTTTTAACTCAGATCCTATATTACAATTGAATTGATGTTGGTGCTCCATCCCGGGAAAAACCAGTTGAGGCATTGAAGGGCCATTAAACAATTCATCACTGATAGGGGTTGAACTACCTGAGAACCACTCAACAGTAATATCAGAACCTAATATTTGACCTGTTCTTGGATTCACAAAACTTGGTCCGATTGCTCCATAAGAAGGTTGAGCAGAAGACACCCATCTAATTACATTATAACGAATATCAGCGGGGTCCCACTTAGCATCATCGGGCATAATTTTCATTTGCACGGCGTTTTTAAATCCTGCTTTTTCAAATGCTTCATTCCACTTTAAGCCTGCATCAACAATTGTTTGACGATATTCTAAAGGTGTAGTATTCTCTACCCAAAAAACAATAGGTTCTTCTGGCTCACTTATTGCGGCTGTTGGGTCTTTCTTTTTCAAAAACCAACGATTAATCATGTCTTTATAAGGAGTAACACCAATACTGGTCATATCAGTACGTTGTTGCATAAAGTAACCTACTCTAGGATCATCTCTTCTTGCCCTAAAATCGTTTTTAGGCATTTCTAAAAAGCTATGCTGCATTCTAACACGAACGTATCTAGGATCCACTACATCAGGACCACCTGATGCCATTGTAGAAGGATTATCATAAGACAGATCTACAACTATATCTGTATTATTAGGATAAGAACGAATGTCTACATATTTAGATTTGGTCGGATTTAATCCTCCTAAATTAAACATAAACATAGCCATTGGACTTGGTGGCATTTGGGGTTTAACAGGATCCATTTTCTCAGTAAGGAAAAGTTGGTCTACACTAACCAAATATCCATTATCGTCTTCAATGCTAAACTTATCATTAAAGAATATCGCTTCTGGTTTATCTACATTAGCAGACTTACTAACGGGATTATTTTGATCATAGTAAAAGTTGGTATTTACTTCAGAAAACTCAAGTTTGTCGAAAGCTCGTTTAATCTTATAAACCGCAGTATTTCTATGCATACTTTGATTTAAAAATAAAGTAGTAGGTCCACTGATAGAAAAGCTCTGATAAATAAACTCTTTGTCTAATTGATCTTTACGAATATACATTTGTAGGCTTCCGGTAACTGTATCTTGATAAACAGTAAACAGGCCTTCGATTTTTTTATTTCCTTTTGTTTTATCCGCTACTGTTTGTTTTTTAGGAGCAGCAGGTTTGGTAGTATCAGCAACAGGTTTTGCAGCTGGGGTTGGCGGTTGTTGTGCATGAACCATTGTAGTAACTCCTACTAAAAGCAATGCAGTGCCTAAGAAGTATCTTTTCATATAATTAGTTTAGGAAATACAAAATATGCATTCTATTAATAAATCATAATGAATTAACAGAATGTTTTATAATTGGTAAAAAATACCTAGTTGAAGTGTTTTAACAGGGACCAATGGGCTGCTTAAGATTGAAGGTAATTCTCCAATTGAGTAATGGTCTCTTTTTGACTTAAAATGGTCTCAGTAACCACATCGTTCATACTAACAATTCCTGCCAACTTATTGTCTACCATGACAGGTAAATACCGAATATGTCTAGCACTCATTAACTGCATGCAATATTCAATAGAATCAGTCATTGCAACAGCTGGGAAGTCGGCACTCATGATTTCACTTACGGGCGTTTTAGTAGAATTCCTCCCCATTAAAATGACTTTTCTAGAATAGTCTCTTTCTGTAAGAATGCCTAAAAATTGATCATTCTCTGCAACAACTACAGAACCAATATTTTTCTCTGCCATCATGCGCAATGCATCAATTACAGAAGTGTCTGGATGAACAATGGCAACAGCATTGCCTTTTCTTGCAAGGATATTACTTACTTTACTCATAGGGTAATTTTCTTGCTATAAGTTAAGACTTTTTAAAATAAAATGCAATACTTACCCCGAAAAAATGAATTTATATAACAACTACAGAGCTGATTGCGCAATTGCGCTGGCTGCATTGTAACCGCTAGTCCATGCGTGCTGAAAATTAAATCCACCAGTAATTCCATCTACATCCATTACTTCTCCCGCAAAATATAAGCCTGGCACCAACTTACTTTCCATGGTTTGTGGATGTATAGTCGAAAGCTGAACTCCCCCAGCAGTAACAAATTCCTCTTTAAATGTGGTTTTACCATTGATATGGAAAACATGGCTCGTAAGTAGTTGAATCAATTTGTTTTGATTAGCAGCTTTAATTTCACCCCACTTAGTATCTGCAGAAATGCTCGCTTCATCTAATAGAAAATGCCATAATCGGGAAGGCAAAGCAAATGGATATTTGGAACCGATTTTATTTGCAGAAAATTGTTCTCGATAAAATGACCAATCTGTTCTTAATATAGCATCGGTGGTATCACCTAGCCAATTCACTTGAATGGAGAATTGATAACCCATATCAGCCAATTGTCTTGCGCCCCATGCAGATAGTTTTAATACAACAGGACCACTTAAACCCCAGTGAGTGATCAGCAAAGCACCTTGCTCTTTTAATTTAGTCCCACTAATTTTAATTACAGCATTATGAACGGACAATCCCATTAAAGCAGTAATGGGATGTTTGGGCATATTAAAAGTAAAAAGGGATGGCACTGGTGTTTGTATAGCATGTCCTAATTGACTAATCCAATTAAACATTTCCATCTTTGGTAATCCACCTGAAGCAATGCATATATAGTCTGCTTCAATAAGACCTAATTGATTCGTTTCAATTTGAAATTTGGTATCTTTTCTATTGATTTTTTTCACTTCAGTTTGCATTTCAATTTTCACTCTAAATTGATCTGCTTCTTTTAGTAAACACGCAATAATCGTTTCTGAATGATTACTAACTGGGAACATTCTACCATCTGCTTCTGCATGTAAATTAACTCCGCGATCAGCAAACCACTCAACAGTATGCTGCGTATTAAATTGATGAAAAGCTTTTTTTAGAAACTGCTCCCCTCTAGGATATTTTTTTACTAGTGCGGGTATTTCAAAAAGTTGATGCGTTGTATTACATCTTCCTCCCCCACTTATTTTAACTTTAGATAGTAGTTTATTTGATTTTTCTAAAATAGTGACTTTAAGATTTGGATTTAGTCTTGCAGCATTCACTGCACAAAAAAAACCTGCAGCACCTCCACCAATTACAATAAGGTTTTTCATTCGCTAAGAATAATAACTTGTATTCAAATTTAAATTGGCTTTCTCAGCTTCTTCAATAATACTGTAATCAGATAAAATAAGTGCTTTATTGCGCTTCACACACACATCATGTTCAAAGTGAACAGATGGCTTACCATCCCTTGTTCTAACAGTCCATCCATCTTCATCTGTAAACACTTCACGTGAACCTAAATTTATCATTGGTTCAATAGCTAATACTAAATTTTCTTTCAGCTTTGGCCCCGATCCTCTTTTACCATAATTAGGCATTTGAGGATCTTCATGTAAACTTCTTCCAAGCCCATGTCCTACCAACTCTCTTACAACACCATATCCATTTTTAATTTCAGTATGCTCTTGAATGGCATAGGCGATATCTCCTATACGATTATTAACAATTGCCTTCTCAATTCCTTTGTACAAAGACTCTTTAGTGACTTTCACTAAATTGATAGCCGCAGCATCAGCATCTCCCATAATAAAAGTATATGCGTGATCACCGTGCCAACCATTCAATATTACCCCCATATCAATTGAAACAATATCTCCATTTTTTAACGGAACATCATTTGGAAACCCATGCACTACCACATCATTCACAGATGCACAAATAGTAAATGGATAACCTCTGTAATTTAAAAAAGAGGAAATGGCATTCTGTTTATTAATAAAGTCTGCACATAGTTTATCTATTTGCAAAGTAGTCATCCCAGGCTTAAGCACTTTGGCAACTTCAGTAAGTGTTTTACTCACTAACATTGCTGCATCTTTCATTAGCGCAACTTCCGATTCCGTTTTATAAATAATCATTTCTTTATTTCTTCTAGTCATTTATTATAAAAAAGTAAACCTGTTTAGCAAGGCCAAACAGGTTTACAAAGTTCGTTGATTTATTTGATATTAGATAGTAGTACTAGTTACACCTTGTCTACCTTGAACTCTACCGCTATTCATTAAGCCATCATATTGACGCATTAATAAATAGGTTTCAATTTGTTGTAAGGTATCTAATACTACACCCACCATAATTAATAGTGAAGTACCACCAAAGAAAGTACTGAATCCTTGGGTAACGCCTAATCTTTGAGCAAAGCCAGGAAGGATACCAACCAATGCTAAGAAAATAGCTCCTGGTAAAGTGATCTTATCCATAATTGCTCCAATATAATCAGCAGTTGGCTGACCAGGTTTAACACCAGGTACAAATCCATTATTGCGTTTTAAATCTTCAGCAATTTGCTTAGGGTTGAAAATAAGTGCTGTATAAAGGAAAGTAAATCCAATTACCATTACAGAGTATATTAACATATACCAAGCATTACTATGGTCATTAAATATTTTAACAATCCCAGAGGCAGAATCCAAATTAGTGAATGATACTAAAGTTGGTAAGAACATAATTGCTTGTGCAAAAATGATTGGCATAACACCAGCACTGTTTACTTTAACAGGCAAGAATTGACGCGCCCCACCAAATTGTCTGCTGCCAATAATTTGTTTTGCATAGTTAACTGGTATTTTCCTAACACCTTGTACCAAAATAATTAGCCCCATAATAATGGAAACCAAAACTGCAATTTCAATCAAGAATATTAATAAACCACCGCCACCACTTACACCTTTGGCTCCAAACTCTTGTATAATGCTTTGTGGAAGACGAGCTAAGATACCTACCATGATGATGATAGAAGTACCATTACCCAATCCTTTGTCTTGGATTCTTTCACCTAACCACATCACAAATAAAGTTCCAGCAGTTAATGTAACTACTGTAGAAAACCAGAAAAATGGTTTGTATGCAGGTAAAATGGCTTCTGCATAACCAGGACTATTCAAATAAGCAACATAAGCACCTGCTTGAAACAAGGTTACGATAACTGTTAAGTAACGAGTCCATTGGTTAATTTTTTTACGACCGCTCTCTCCTTCTTTTTGAATTTTTTGTAATTGAGGAACTAAAATAGTCATCAATTGCATAAATATAGAAGCAGAGATATAAGGCATGATACCTAACGCAAGGATAGATGCTTGAGAAAACGCTCCTCCCGCAAACATATCAAAAATGCCTAGCAAACCATTGCTCTTTGCAGAATTGGCAGCAGCTTCAATTTTGTTAGGATCAATTCCTGGTAAAACGATATGCGTACCAAAACGGTAAGTTAATACCAATGCAAGGGTTACGATAATTTTATTTCGTAATTCTTCAATGGTCCAAATATTCCTAAAAGTTTGAACTAATTTTTTCACTTCACTAAATTAAATGGCGTTATAACTTAAAACCAAAAGACGCATACACGATGCGTCTGGCAAATTACGTTAAAATTATTTGATAATCTCAACTGTTCCGCCTACAGCTTCAATAGCAGCTTTTGCTTTATCGCTGATAGCGTTAATTTTGAAACTGAGCTTAGATTTCAGTTCGCCATTACCTAATACTTTAACATTATCTGTTCGGCTAATTAACCCATTGATATATAAATTCTCCAAAGAGATTTCAGTAAATCCGTACTTCTCTACCAATTGATCTAATTGACCAAGATTAAATACTTTGTATTCAACTCTATTGATATTCTTAAATCCACGCTTTGGAATACGACGCTGAATAGGCATCTGACCACCTTCATGAGCCATCTTACTTTTGTAACCAGCGCGGCTTTGACCGCCCTTATTCCCTTTTGTAGATGTACCACCTTTACCAGATGCTTCACCACGACCTATTCTTTTCTCTCTTTTTACAGAACCTTCAGCAGGTTTTAAATTGTGTAGTTTCATGTTGATGTGATTTTGAACTTACGGGGTATCACCCCTCGCGTTGTTTATAATAAATAAAAGTCAGGAGTAAAGATATCCGCAGAATACGGTAAATCCAAACTACTGACTTGAAAAATTCTTAATTAAGCAACTTCTTCAACCTTTACTAAGTGGCTAACTTTGTTAACCATACCTAGTATTTGTGGAGTAGCAACTACTTCTTTAGAGGCATTCAACTTTCTTAAACCTAAAGCAAGAAGGGTTAACTTCTGGCGCTCAGATCTGTCGATACCACTTTTAATCTGGGTTATTTTAATCTTTTTCATAAATATTATCCGTTGAATACTTTGCTCAATTTAATGTTGCGACCTTTAGCAACCTGAACTGGTTCTCTTAAAAGGCTTAAAGCTTTAATGGTTGCTTTTACCACGTTATGTGGATTAGCAGAACCAAGGCTCTTTGCAAGTACGTCGGTGATTCCAGCACTTTCCAATACTGAGCGCATACTTCCACCTGCAATTACACCCGCTCCATGTGCTGCTGGCTTAATTAAAACCTTTGCAGCTCCATCTTTAGCCAATTGTTCGTGAGGTATTGTGCCATGCATTACAGGAACTTTAACCAAGTTCTTCTTTGCATCTTCAATACCTTTAGCAATTGCTTCTTGTACTTCTTTTGCTTTACCAAGACCTTGACCAACAATTCCATTTTCATTTCCAACTACAACTAGTGCAGAGAAACTAAATGTACGGCCACCTTTTGTGGTTTTTACCACACGGTTTATAGCAACTACCTTATCTTTCAGTTCGATGTCGCCACCCGCTTTTACTTTATTTACGCTTACTTTAGACATTTATTGAGCGATTAAATTGATGTTAGTAATTAGAATACCAGACCACCTTCTCTTGCTCCATCTGCTACAGACTTCACACGGCCATGATATAGATTTCCACCTCTGTCAAATACACAATTTGTTAATCCTAGAGCTAAAGCTTTAGTTGCAACTGAAGCACCTACCATTTTAGCTTTTTCTATTTTGGTAACTTTCTGTGCTGCAATGTCTTTATCTCTAGATGATGAAGCGGCAATAGTTACACCATTATCGTCATCAATTAATTGTGCGTAGATTTCAGCATTACTTCTGAATACAGAAAGGCGTGGCTTTACAGCAGTACCAGCAATCTTTTTACGGATGCGGTATCTAATTTTCTGCCTTTGAATTAATTTACCCATTGTTGTTTATTTTATACCTCCGATACGGCCGGTGGATTGTTATATTAATTATTTACCTGCAGACTTTCCTGCTTTTCTTCTTAAGATTTCACCAGCATACTTAACACCTTTTCCTTTGTATGGCTCAGGCTTACGTAAGCTTCTTAATTTAGCTGCAACTTGACCAATCAATTGCTTGTCTATCCCTTCTAAAAATACCTTAGGGTTTTGACCTTTTTCAGTAGTAGTAGTAACTTTTAATTCACTTGGAATTTCGATGATGATATTGTGAGAATATCCTAAAGCAAGATCCAATAAGTTACCAGTATTTGCAGCTTTAAAACCTACCCCTACTAATTCTAATTCTTTCTTGTATCCATCAGTTACACCTTTTACCATATTACTTACTAATGAACGGTATAACCCGTGCATAGCGCGGTGACGAATTTGATCTGTTGGTCTTGTAAGAACAACTTCACCTTCTTTTACTTCAACTTTAATATCTCTATCAATTTGTTGAGATAATTCTCCTTTTGGACCTTTAACAGAAAGTACATTCTCTGTACTCACATTAATTGTAACACCTGCCGGAACTTCTACCGGTTGTTTACCAATTCTAGACATAGTCGATTTTTAATTTATGATGAACATTGCTCCGTGTTCAGCCACGACTAAGAGGCTTAATTGTCGGAACATTTATTTTAAGAAATATAACACAACACTTCTCCACCAACGTTCTGAGCTTTTGCTTGCTTATCGGTTAGAACACCTTTAGATGTACTAAGGATGGCAACACCCAAGCCATTGATTACTCTTTTGATTTCAGCAGGCTTTGCATATTGACGTAATCCTGGACGACTAACTCTTTCTAAAGAACGGATAGCAGGAACTTTAGTATTAGGATCGTATTTTAAAGCGATCTTAATTAATCCTTGTTTGTTATCGTCTTCAAATTTGTATTTCAAGATATAACCTTGATCGTACAAAATCTCTGTTAAACGCTTCTTCAAATTAGAAGCAGGAATTTCAACCAGTCTATGACCAGCCAACTGAGCATTACGAATTCTAGTTAAGAAGTCTGCTATAGGATCAGTTACCATATTATTATAATTATACTAGTTCTAAATTTTGTTTATCAAACTGACTACTACCAGCTTGCTTTTTTAACACCGGGAATCATACCGTTTAAAGCCATGTCACGGAACATAATCCTTGACAAACCAAAATAACGCATATAACCTTTAGGTCTTCCTGTAAGCTGACAACGGTTCTTTAAACGTACCGGAGAAGCGTTCTTTGGAAGTAGATCTAATCCTGCGTAGTCACCTGCTGCTTTAAGAGCTGCACGCTTTTCAGCATATTGAGCTACCATTTTCTCGCGCTTTCTTTGTCTGGCTTTGATTGATTCTTTTGCCATAATGTTTTTGTTCTGTGTTTAATTAATCTTTCTTGGTTCCTTTAAACGGCATTCCCAATTCTTTTAAAAGCTCGTAGGCTTCTTCATTGGTATTTGCAGTTGTTACAAAAGTGATATCTAAACCGGTGATTTTATTTACTTTATCAATATCAATTTCAGGGAAAATGATTTGTTCAGTAACACCTAAAGTATAGTTACCTCTTCCGTCAAAAGCTTTATCGCTAATTCCTTTGAAGTCACGTACGCGTGGTAAAGCTACAGAAACTAATCTGTCAAGGAACTCATACATTTTTTCACCTCTTAAAGTAACACGAGCACCAATTGGCATACCCTTACGTAACTTGAAGTTTGAAATGTCTTTTTTAGACATAGTAGGAACTGCTTTTTGACCAGTGATCATATTCAGTTCGTCTACCGCAATATCAACTAATTTCTTATCTGTAACCGCTCCATTAACACCACGGTTAATACAGATTTTTTCTAGTTTAGGAGCTTGCATTACAGTAGTGTAAGCAAACTTCTTCATCAAAGCAGGTACAACATCTTTAGTGTACTTAGCTGCTAATCTCGGTGTATATTTAGCTGTACTCATTATTTGATTACCTCCCCAGATTTTTTAGATACACGTATTAATTTACCATTTTCACGGGTACGCTTCACTTTGGTTGGCTCGCCCTTTTTAGCATCCCACAACATTACATTACTGATGTTAATTGGTGCTTCTACTTTAACAATACCACCCTTGGTATTTTGAGCAGATGGCTTGGTGTGCTTTGTAACAATATTCACTCCTTCTACAACTACACGTCCTTTATCTACAATCACTTCCAATACTGTGCGAGGCTTTTTCAAATCCTTGTCATCTCCGGCAATAACCACTACGGAATCACCTTTTTTGATGCTGAATTTGGCTTTAAATCTTGTACTCATTTTATTTAGCTTTTAGCTTTTTTTATAATACTTCAGGAGCAAGAGAAATAATTTTCATATATCCCTTATCACGCAATTCTCTAGCTACAGGTCCAAAGATACGTGTACCGCGAGGCTCATCTGAATTGTTCAACAACACAACTGCGTTGTCATCAAAACGGATATAAGAACCATCTTTTCTGCGTAATTTGTTTTTAGTACGAACAATAACTGCTTTAGATACTGTTCCTTTTTTAACACCTCCTGCAGGGATTGCGTCTTTTACCGTAACAACAATTTTATCGCCGATCTTAGCATAATCCTGACCGCTATTACCGAGTACCTTAATACAAAGGACTTCTTTAGCGCCACTATTGTCAGCTACATTTAACCTGCTTTCTTGCTGAATCATTTTATTTAATTTGAAATTTTACATTTAAGAACAACAGAACCTATTATGGCAATGCCGTAACTTAAATCAATATTATTATTTCGCTTTTTCTACAATTTCAACTAATCTCCAACGCTTTGTTTTACTAAGCGGACGAGTTTCCATGATCTTTACCACATCACCGATGGTACATTCTCCCTTCTCATCATGAGCATGGAACTTAGTAGTCTTCTTTACGAATTTACCGTAGATAGGGTGTTTTACTTTTCTTTCAACCGCAACAGTGATGGTTTTATCCATTTTATCGCTGGTAACGATCCCTGTCCTTGTTTTGCGCAAATTTCTTTCAGCCATTGTGTTTAATTTATGGTTTAAATACCCATTTCTTTTTTCTTCAATTCCGTTTTAATACGGGCGATGTCTCTACGAAGTCCACGAATAGTCATTGGATTTTCTAGTGGAGAGATGGCATGAGCAAACTCCAATTTTTTCAAACGTAGTTCGTCTTCTTGGATTTTTGCTCTAAGATCTGTAACACTAAGATCCTTTAGATTTTTGTTGAATTCGTATGTTTTTTTATTAGCCATTGCAATTTCTTTTTTTGGTTATGCTTGCAAATCTCTTCTTACGATGAACTTGGTTGCGATTGGTAATTTTTGTGCTGCAAGACCCATCGCTTCTTTTGCTACAGCTTCTGTAACACCATCACATTCGAAGATGATACGTCCTGGCTCCACAACAGCAGCCCAATATTCTGGGTTACCTTTACCCTTACCCATTCTCACTTCAGCAGGCTTATGGGTAATAATTTTGTCAGGGAATACTCTGATCCATACATTTCCCTCACGCTTCATAGCACGGGTCATTGCCTGACGGGCAGATTCAATCTGGCGGTTAGTTAACCAGATGGGCTCCAATGCTTTTAAGGCAAATGATCCAAATGATATAGCAGTTCCACGCTTAGCTACTTCGCGAATGCGTCCTTTCTGCTGTTTCCTATGTTTGCTTCTTTTCGGCTGTAACATTGTTTAGTTTTTTGGTCCACGAATTTTATTCGTAGTTATTTAAAACTTTAGTAATTCTGCATTACTAATTCTGATATTAGTTTCTGCGTTCTCCTCTTCCACCACCTCTTCTATCGTCTCTTCTGTCTCCGCCACGGCTTCTTTCATCAGCACCAGATCTCTCTCTTCTATCGCTCATGTCGTTCTTCCCACCAACGAAGTTTGGATTCAATTCACGCTTTCCTAGTACTTCACCCTTACAGATCCATACTTTGATACCAATTTTACCGTAAACAGTTTGAGCAAAAACATTGGCATAATCGATGTCCATACGGAAAGTATGTAATGGAGTACGGCCTTGTTTGAATTCTTCGCTACGAGCAATCTCAGCACCACCTAAACGACCGCTTAATTTAACCTTGATACCTTCAGCACCCATACGGAGTGTAGAGGCAATGGCCATTTTAGTTGCACGTTTAAAGTTGATACGGTTTTCGATTTGACGAGCGATGGTATCTCCTACGATAGTTGCATCTAGTTCAGGACGACGGATTTCCAAAATGTTAATTTGAACATCGTCTTTTCCAGTTAACTTCTTCAACTCTTCTTTAATACGATCAACCTCGTTACCACCTTTACCGATGATAATACCTGGCTTAGAAGTATGAATAGTTACGATCAATTTACCAAGCGTACGCTCAATAACGATCTTTGCGATTCCACCTTTGTTGATACGGGCACTCAGGTAGGTACGGATCTTATGATCTTCGATCAGTTTGGATGCGTAGTCTTTTTTACTACCATACCAGTTACTGTCCCATCCGCGGATGATGCCTAACCTGTTACCAATTGGATTTGCTTTCTGACCCATATAATGGTTTTACTAATTAGTTTTTAGAATCTACGATTAATGTTACATGGTTGCTGCGCTTGCGTACTTTGTAGCCACGGCCTTGTGGTGCAGGGCGCATACGCTTTAATACTCTACCGCCATCAACGAATACGGTCTTTACAATCAGACTGCTGTCTGCAGCATTTGATCCGCTGTTTTTCTGCTCCCAGTTACTGATAGCACTCTTCAACAGTTTTGCCAATGGAGTGGCATTGTGCTGAGGATGATGTTCCAGAATAGCTAGGGCTTTCTCCACTTCCATTCCACGGATCACATCGGCTAACAGGCGCATTTTACGCGGACCTGTTGGATAATTGTTCAGTTTAGCTACTGCTTCCATTTCTTTTTTTGTTTGATGTATGGGTGTTATCCCCTACAGTTATTTTTTAGTTCCTGCGTGTCCTCTGAAGTTTCTGGTAGGGGCAAATTCACCTAACTTGTGACCTACCATGAATTCTGTTACGTAAACAGGGATGAACTTATTTCCGTTATGCACGGCAAAAGTGTGACCAACAAAATCAGGTGTGATTGTGCTGCGACGACTCCAAGTTTTGATAACGTTTCTCTTTACTTTTCCGTCGTTAATAGCAACTACTTTACCTTCTAAGTTAGCATCTACGTAAGGACCTTTTTTAATCGAACGACCCATAATTATTTGAGTTTACTGGTCTATTAGTTTATTTATTTATTTTGACTGGTTAATTATTACTTAGCCAGTTTTTTACCATTTCTGCGTTGGATGATTAGCTTATCGCTACCCTTACCTTTTGTACGAGTTTTCTCACCTTTTGCATACTTACCTGTTCTGCTACGTGGGTGACCACCAGAAGCTCTACCTTCACCACCACCCATCGGGTGATCTACTGGGTTCATGGCAACACCTCTTACACGTGGACGAATACCTTTCCAACGGTTTTTACCCGCTTTACCTGCTGTTTCAAGGTTATGATCGCTGTTTGAAACAACACCAACGGTTGCATAACAGTTAATCAATACTTTTCTCAATTCACCAGAAGGCATTTTTAATACAGCGTATTTTTCTTCCTTATTGGCTAATTGTGCAGAAGCACCAGCACTTCTGACCATCTTACCACCTTGACCAGGTTGTAATTCAATGTTGTGAATAGTGGTACCCAAAGGCATATTTTTCATAGCCAATGCATTACCCAATTCAGGAGCAACCGCATCACCTGCAATTACTGTTTGTCCAACCTGAATACCTTGAGGAGCAATGATGTAACGCTTCTCGCCGTCTGTATACTGCAATAATGCGATGAATGCTGTACGGTTTGGATCGTATTCAATAGAAACTACAGTAGCTGCAATATCTCTTTTGTTACGTTTGAAATCGATGATACGATAATGTTGCTTATTACCACCGCCCATGTAACGCATAACTCTACGACCTTGGAAGTTACGACCAGCAGTATTTTTTTGAGGCTCTAATAAACTCTTCTCAGGTTTATTAGTAGTGATCTCAGCATAAGCATTACCAATTCTCCAACGTGTTCCTGCTGTGATTGGTTTGTACTTTTTTAGTGCCATTGTTTATTTTTTTTGTGCGGATTTTTCAGCTCCGCTGCTATAAATTAAATATTTGCGTAAAGATCAATTGTTTCACCCTCTGCTACAGTAACAAATGCTTTCTTGTAGGCAGATTTCATTCCTTGAATAAAACCAGCTTTTGTGTAGCGAGCTTTATTTTTTCCTGGAGCAACAGCAGTATTTACATCTACTACATTAACACCATAGAAATCTTCAATTGCTTTCTTAATCTCTAACTTGTTAGCCTTACGATTTACTTTAAAAGCATATCTTCTCAACGTATCCTGTTGTGCGTTTGCTTTCTCCGTTAAGATTGGCTTTATTAAAATTTCTGACTGTCTCATTTTGTATGATTGAAACGTTACTTAAATTAAGCTACTGCTTCTTCTTCGTTAAAGATATTCACAGTGTTCTCTGTTATTACTAATACATCTGCATTCATGATTTCATAAGTGTTAATGTCGGCTAACAATGTGCTAGCAACATTTGGCACGTTACGAGTACTGAGGTACAGATTGTCGTTGTATTCTGGTAAAACGATAAGCGCTTTCTTGTCAGCAACTTTAAGGTTACCCATAATATCAACCACTTGTTTGGTTTTAGGAGCGTCCATCTTAATTTCTTCAACTACGATGATTGCGCTTTCTTTTGCCTTATGACTTAAAGCAGAAATCTTAGCCAAATCTTTCACTTTACGGTTCAACTTGAAATCGTAAGCGTGTGGTTTTGGTCCAAAGATGGTACCACCACCCTTGTATAAAGGGTTACGGATATTACCTTTACGAGAACCACCTGTTCCTTTTTGCTTGTGCAACTTGCGGCTAGCACCTTGTACTTCAGCGCGAGTTTTAACTTTGTGCGTTCCAGAACGACGTGCGGCTAAGTATTGCTTAACAGCTAGATAGATAACGTGGTTGTTTGGTTCAATACCAAAGATTTCCTGTGGTAATTCAACCGTTCTACCGGTTTTCTGTCCTTTTATATCTAATACATCTACTTGCATGATCTTTCAATTAATCTGTCAATTAAACAGGGTGATTATTTCTGAATTAAAACGATAGAACCGTTGTGACCTGGTACAGAACCGCTGATCAGGATATAGTTCTTTTCTGAAAATATTTTTACTACTTTCAAACCTTTCATTTTAACACGGTCTCCACCCATACGGCCGGCCATTCTCATTCCTTTGAATACTCTTGAAGGATAAGAAGATCCACCAATAGAACCTGGCGCACGCTGACGATCGTGCTGACCATGAGAAGCTTCACCCACACCAGAGAATCCGTGGCGCTTTACAACACCCTGGAAACCTTTACCCTTAGTAGTACCAACAACTTCAACACTATCTCCTTCAGAGAAGATGTCAATAGTTACAGTTTCACCTAAGTTTTTCTCTATTGAGTAATTACGAAATTCTTTTACGAACTTTTTGGCTGGAGTTTGAGCCTTAGCAAAGTGATTGATTTCGGCTTTTGTAGCGTGCTTTTCTTTCTTGTCGCCGATTGCTAATTGAACAGCAGAATAACCATCGGTTTCCTGTGTTTTGATTTGTGTAACGGTATTCGGAGCAACTTCTACGATGGTACAAGCGGTTTGCTTTCCATCAGCAGCGAAGATGCTGGTCATGCCGATTTTTTTTCCAATAATTCCTTTCATCGTTTTGCGGTTTATGCCCCGCTCGGTTATGAGGACATCCCACCGATGAAGCGGGATTCAATCCTAGTTTGCTACCGACCTTTTCCATTGTTTTCAAAATGTACATTTTGAAGAGGAAGTACCGGTAGTAAACAAACCTCGAAGGGCCTGTTTATATGTTACTCATTTAATTCATTGTGAACTAAATGATTTATAATTTCTTTATCAGAGCTGCTTTTTCTTGCCTAGGCAGATTGGCAGATAATTGGGTATATAAGAACTGGTTTCTCTCTTTCTAGAGAAATGGCTTTATCAAGCTTTAATTTCAACCTCAACACCAGACGGTAAGTCTAGTTTGCTCAACGCATCTACTGTTCTAGAAGAAGAAGTATAGATATCCATTAGACGCTTGTGCGTAGCTAATTGGAACTGCTCACGGCTTTTCTTATTAACGTGTGGTGAACGCAATACAGTAAAGATTTTCTTATGAGTAGGCAAAGGAATAGGCCCTGTTACTACTGCACCTGTACTACGTACTGTCTTAACGATCTTCTCTGCAGATTTATCTACAAGATTGTGATCGTATGATTGTAATTTGATTCTGATTCGCTGAGACATAGTCAAAAACCAATTTTTACGTTGGGGTTGCAAAGGTAAGGAGCTGTAATTGAACAGACAAGTTTTTTATCTTCTTTTTATGTGTTTTTGTGGATTTATTTTTAATTTTTTTCTAAAAAACCCTGTTTTTCCCCAAAAACGGCCCTGGTATACGATAAATATATTATATCAAAAATAATCAGCCAGCCTTACTCCACCCAATAAAACAAAAACGCCCCGATAAAATCGGGGCGCGGTATATCAATTAAATTGAAAATTAATCATCAGATTTAACCTTACCCTTGTTCTTTGCCATTACTTCTTCTGCAACGTTGTTAGGAGCAGGATTGTAATGAGAGAACTCCATGGTAGAAGTTGCACGACCAGAACTTAATGAACGTAGTTGAGTTACATAACCAAACATTTCGCTCAATGGAACTTTCGCCTTTATAACTTGTAAGTTAGCACGGCTATCCATTCCTTCTAGCATACCACGACGACGGTTTAAGTCTCCGGTAACATCTCCCATGTATTGATCTGGAGTAAGTACTTCTACTTTCATGATTGGCTCTAACAAAGTAGGCTTCGCTTTACGTCCCGCTTCACGGAAACCAGCTTTAGCACACAATTCAAAGCTCATTGCATCAGAATCCACATCGTGGTAGCTACCATCAAATACACGCACTTTCATATTGTTTACAGGATATCCTGCCAATACACCAGAAGTCATTGATGTTTCAAACCCTTTAAGGATTGCTGGAACAAATTCCTTAGGAATAGATCCACCAAATAAATCGTTTACAAATTGGAAGCTCTTTCCTTCATTTTCTTTTAACCATTCTGCATCAGCTGGTCCAATTTCAAATTGAATATCGGCAAACTTACCACGACCACCAGACTGCTTTTTCAACACTTCTCTGTGTTGAATAGTAGTTCCAAATGATTCTTTGTAAGCAACCTGAGGAGCACCTTGGTTTACTTCTACCTTAAACTCACGACGCATACGGTCGATGATGATTTCAAGGTGTAATTCACCCATTCCACGTAAAATGGTTTGGCCAGTATCTTCATCGGTATTTACACGTAAAGTAGGATCTTCTTCTACCAACTTTGCAATAGCCATACCCATTTTATCAACGTCTGCTTGCGTTTTAGGCTCAACAGCAATCGCGATTACGGGTTCTGGAATAAACATGTTCTCCAAAGTAATTGGATGGTTTTCATCACAAAGGGTATCTCCTGTTTTGATTTCTTTGAAACCTACCGCAGCAGCGATATCACCCGCTTCAATAAAATCAATTGGGTTTTGTTTGTTGGCAAACATCTTCATGATACGGCTGATACGCTCTTTCTTACCACTTCTTACGTTCAATACATAAGAACCAGCATCTAAACGACCAGAGTAACAACGGAAGAATGCCAAACGACCTACGAAAGGATCGGTCATGATTTTGAAAGCCAATGCTGCAAATGGTTCTTTAGCGTTTGGCTTTCTAGTGATTTGCTCACCAGAATCAGGATCGGTACCTACTGTATCTTCCACATCAACTGGAGAAGGTAAGTAACGACAAACTGCATCTAATGCTGTTTGTACTCCTTTATTTTTGAATGAAGAACCACACATCATTGGAACGATGCTTAAATCGATACAAGCTTTACGGATGGCTTCGTGCACCTCATCTTCAGAAATTGAATCTGGGTTATCAAAGAATTTCTCCATCAACTTATCATCATACTCAGCAACTGCTTCAATCAAGTTTTGTCTCCAATGCAATACGTCTTCCATCATATCTGCAGGCACAGGAATTTCGTCGAAAGTCATTCCTTCTGTTTCAGCATGCCATACAATACCTTTCATTTTAATCAAGTCTACCACGCCTTTGAAGTTGTCTTCTGCGCCAATAGGTAATTGCAATGGAACTGCTTTAGCACCCAACATTTCTTTAACCTGTGTTACCACCATTAAGAAATCGGCACCTGCACGGTCCATTTTATTTACGAATCCAATACGTGGTACCTTATAACGATTCGCTTGACGCCAAACAGTCTCAGACTGAGGTTCTACACCATCTACTGCTGAAAACAACGCAATCAAACCATCTAATACACGCATAGAACGCTCTACCTCTACGGTAAAGTCTACGTGTCCTGGAGTATCGATGATGTTAAAATAATAATTCTTGGTTTCAGGAGTGGCTTTACCCAATACAGTTGGGAAATTCCACTGACAGCTTACTGCCGCAGAAGTAATGGTAATACCTCTTTCCTTTTCTTGCTCCATCCAGTCGGTAGTAGCACCACCATCATGTACTTCACCAATCTTGTGGATCATACCAGTGTAGCGCAAAATACGCTCGGTGGTAGTGGTTTTACCGGCATCAATGTGGGCGGCAATACCAAAGTTTCGTTGAAATTTCAAATCAGCCATATAGTATTCTTGTTTTTTTAGAGGCCGCAAAGGTACATATAATACCGAACCAACAAAGGGTTCGGACCGTTTTATTTAGAATGGGGAAAAATCATTGCTGAAACGGCATATTAATTGGTTGAATTGAAGGCCATTGTTCCAAAAAAAAACCTCCCCGAGTCATCGGAGAGGTTTTGCAAATATTTGAAAAAAAATTAAACTTTAAAGTGAGAGAACGCTTTGTTAGCTTCAGCCATACGATGTGTGTCTTCTTTTTTCTTGAATGCAGCACCTTCGCCTTTTGCAGCTGACATGATTTCGTTTGATAACTTATCAGCCATGGTACGACCGTTTCTTTCGCGGCTGTAGCGGATTAACCACTTCATGCTTAAAGAAATTTTACGATCAGGGCGAACTTCCGCAGGAATCTGGAAAGTTGCACCACCAATTCTACGGCTTCTAACTTCTACAGCTGGAGTTACATTGGCAATTGCTTTCTTCCACACTTCGTAACCGTCTTCGCCAGTGATTTTTGTTATTTTGTCTACTGCATCATAGAAAATATTGATTGCAGTACTTTTTTTACCATCCCACATCAAATTGTTGATGAAGCGGGTAACCAACTTATCGTTAAAACGACCGTCTGGTGCTAAGGGTAATTTTTTCGCTTGTGCTTTACGCATGATTTAATTTTTAAGAGACTGATCTTCTTCAAGTATTAAAACTTTACTCAGTCACAGTGATGAATAGAACTATTTTTTAGCTTTTTCCTTCTTTGTACCGTACTTAGAACGGCTCTGCTTACGGTCTTTAACACCGGCAGTATCTAAGCTACCACGTACAATATGGTAACGTACCCCTGGTAAGTCTTTCACACGACCACCACGAATTAATACGATAGAGTGCTCTTGTAAGTTGTGGCCTTCACCTGGAATATAGGCAATCACCTCAACTTTATTGGTCAAACGCACTTTCGCTACTTTACGCAAAGCAGAGTTTGGTTTTTTAGGAGTGGTAGTATATACACGGGTACATACGCCACGACGCTGAGGACATGCATCCAAAGCTCTTGACTTACTCTTAGCCCTGATTATTTCGCGGCCTTTTCTAACTAATTGTTGTATTGTAGGCATTATAAACCATTTAAAATTTCGGACGGCAAAGGTAATGGCTCTGAACGAGAATCCAAAATGTTTTCAAAAAAAAGTATTTCTACGGACAAAATTAAAGAGATTTAACCCAATTTAATCCCCCCTATTGCTGCTTTCAAGAGGAGTTTGTTGCTTTACAAAGTAGCCCCACAAACACCCCCTTTCTGCCATGAGGCCATATATTTTTACTTTGCTGCTGCTGTTAGCAGCTACTGGTGCTGTTTTTGGGCAACCCAGCAACGCACTTATTTATTCAACCAAAAAAAATTTGTACCAGCAAAATTTCAATGATTTACCCGCTGGGGGATCCACAACACTAACAGGCAAAGGTCCCTTTGCATTTTCACAAACACCATTTTCCCAGAGTGGATTAACCGGATGGGAATTCATGCAAAAATCTGGAACTGCTTCAAATGCAGTTTTTGCAATCGGGGCAGGTACATCTACTTCTGCCGGAGTTTACAGTGTTGGAGCAACTGGAAATACGGATAGAGGGCTAGGAATGCTTGCAGCAGGCACTGGCGTTTATGCAGTAGGATTAGTTGTCACCAATCAAACTGGCGATTCATTAAACACCATTACCGGATCCTTTACTACAAAACAATGGAGAAAAGGAGGATCAGGAGTCAGCAATACATGGATTGGGAAATATGCTGTAGGAGTTATTAATAAGATAGATCATCCTAATCTCATCAATCACACTCCTTTAAATTTTAACTCCATTCAATTTAGCACAGGCGCGGGAAGCCTAAATGGAAATTTGACTGAAAATCAGCAGGTGATTCAGTTTAGCATCACAGGCATTCAATGGAAAAATGGAGAGCAATTAATACTAAGATGGGATGATTTAGATGAATCAGGCAGTGATGATTTGGTGGCAATTGATAACTTTAGTTTTAGCGCAGATAAAGTTGGTTCAACCACAAATACTGTTACAGTAGATAGCCTTCATTCGCTGGCTTCAGCTATTACCAATACCGATACCATTCGATATGCATTTAAACCAGGAGGAGATATCACAGGATTAAGCACTGCAAATTTTGTACTTATCACAGATGGTTTAAGCAATGCAACAATAACAAGTGTAAGCGGTAGCGGAGCTGATTATTTAATTAATGTTTACACAGGTTCTGGCGCAGGTAAAATGGTACTGGGAATAAACAATGATAATAATCTAATGCCAGGACTTAGAGGGCTCCCATTTTTTAGTATAGACACCCAACAAATTGATAAAATAAAGCCCTTGCAAATCAATTTTATTACTTTAAATGATACCATCCTAAAGTTAGGAGATACATTAAAACTTCAATTAACTTTTAATGAAACTGTTCAACTAGATAGCGCATCTCCACTAAAATCGATTCCTATCCTAATTGGGAATAAAACAATTAATGCGCAATACATTAGTGGCAACAATACCAATCAACTTTTATTTCAACATATCATTGAAGCAGGCGAAAAAGACAGGAATGGAATTACAATTGCAGACGGTTTTAAAACTGAACAGCTAATTGTAAAAGACATTGCCGAAAATGCAGGTTTATTAACAATTGCATCATCACAAATACAGCACGTTCAAGTTGATGCAAGTTCAATCAAATACCTAATACCAGAAGACAGTACAATAACCCAATGTAATACCAGAGACAGCATAGACATTGTACCACTATTGGTAATTGATAGTGCCGATTCAGGAGATAGAATCAAATGGGAAGTAACGCAATTACCTAAGCATTGGAGTACCTCAAAACAAAGCTTAGAAATGCAAAGTATAGGAGGCACACTACAACCCAGTCAATGGAAAATGAGTTCGAATGGATCAGAAAAATTAGACAGTATCACCGTTCGGATTTTTGATGAATTTACAAGCGCAGAAAAAACAATTTTCTTACAATCTAATAGTTGGATGGGGACTGTAGACAGCAATTGGCATAATCCGCAGAACTGGTGTAATTCGGTTATTCCTAACGATAGTGCAACAATTACTATTAGTCCATCTGCTTTGTATCAGCCTGTTTTAACTGGTACCCATGGAGTTAAAAACCTTTATCTCAATAGTGGTGCAAGCCTTCGCATTTCAGGCACATTAAAAATGAGTGGAACCATGCAAGCAGATAGTGCTGCAATTACTGCTAAAGATGCAACTATTGAAATAAACGGAAATTATCCCCAAATCATAAATGGTCAACTGTTTAAAGAAAATAAAATTGAGCATTTAGTATTGAAAAACAGCAATGGCACACAAGTGAATAATCGATTAATCATTCAAGGAAATATGCAAATAGCCGCTGGCAGCATTTTTACAAATGGCAATTTATACTTGGCTGAAACAGCTGCTATTACTGCATCTGCTGCAGGAACTAGCATTGTAGGGGTTGTTCATGCAGCTAATATATTTACAAAGAAAGCTGCAGGTATTTATTTGGCCGGACAACCATTTAATCAGTCTGTAGTATTTAATGATTGGACGAGTAAACCGAAACTATACTACAATAATGCTGCATTAAACACTGATAGTTTCTCTATAGAAAGTGGCTGGAAACCTTTTGATTTTGTGGGAGACACCGCAACAAATAGTTGGAAAAAGTACCAAGGTATTCAATGGCATGTTTTAAGTAATCAAAATAATGATAATCATCCTGCTTATTTAAGTGGACCTATTCAAATGGGAACACAACAAATCCTGTTGAGTCAATTGGGCAATGGATTTAATGTAATAGCGAACCCTTACTTAAGCCCAGTAAATACCGGATCATTTACTAAAGCAAAATCGGTTAGCAACTATAAATATATCTGGAATCCATTAATGGGAAATAAGGGTGGATACATGGCATTACCATTTGCACAAAAACATATACTCAATCCTTTTGAAGCTTACGTTGTTCAAACAGATAGTAGCGTAGAAAATGAAATTACTGCTTCTGAAGCAGCTAAGTCTGTAGAATGGAACAAGGGAATCATTGAAGATTACAAAGAGGTAGTTGGATACTATGCCACAATCGATTTATTGAATAATCAAGTATTACAAGACCGATTGATCCTAAGAGAGCAAGCAGGGTCAAGAAATGGTAAAGATTCTTTAGATGCAAACAAGTTGATGAACCCAGGAATTAACCTATTCAGTAAATCTGCAGATGGAGTTAAACTAGCAATTGACACTAGGGTTCTACAAGCTCAAACAATTGTTCCAATTGAACTAAGTAATGCAGCTGTTGGAAATTATACCTTCCAAATTCATGAAGCATTTATGCCATCTGAATTTAAACTAGTATTATATGATACTTACACCAACAACAGCATGCCATTAATTAAAGACAGCCTTTATCAATTCAGTATTACAGCAGATAGTTTAAGTAAAGTATCCAATAGATTTTATATTGGAAAATACATTCCTAAAGCAACAAGTCCTCTTAGTAACTTACTAACTGTAAAACTGTACCCTAATCCAGCAACCAGTGAAATTAAAGTTTCTATTAAAGCGAATAGTGCAGCCAATAGTTCAGTCAAACTATTCAATATGGCGGGGACTCTAATCAAAACAGTTGAGTTAGGAAATATACAACAAGGGCTGATTAGTATCCCAATTGCTACAATTAGCAATGGACAATACTTTATCCAAGTAACCAGTGGAACGCTTCAGCAAAATATCCCTTTTATAAAACAGTAGAGCAAATACTGAAAAAAGATAAAGCCCCGTTCCGATAATTCGGGATGGGGCTTTATTAATTTTCTAATATATACATGGAAAGAATGCCTTAAATAGCAAGCATCCAACCATGTGTATCTGGGGTTTTACCTTGACGAATATCATTTAATCTTTTCTTTAATTCAGGAGCAACCGTCCAGTTTTCTGTATCAAAGAACATTGATTCATCTTTGTATCTTAATTCTTTAATTAAAGAGATTGTGGCTGCAGTTCCTGCACCAAAAACTTCACGTAATTGACCTGCTTTGTATGCATCCATTAATTCATTAATGGATATTTTTTTCTCAATTACTTCTAAACCCATTTCTTCCAAAATAGTTAAAGAACTCATTCTAGTAATGCCCGCCAAAATAGTCCCTTCTTCCAAAGATGGCGTTACTGCCTGATTTCCAATGATGAAAAACACATTCATCATACCTACTTCTTGTAAATATTTGTGCTCATATGCATCGGTCCATAATACTTGATCATAACCCATTTCTTTGGCTAATTGAGTTGGATACATGCTAGAACCATAATTTCCTGCATTCTTTGAATAGCCAACCCCACCAGCTACCGCACGGGTATATTTCTCTTCAACAAATATGCGCATTGGAGTACTAAAATAAGGCCCTGTAGGGCTAAGTATAATCATAAATTTATAGGAATCAGATGGTTTAACACCTAATACAGCATCAGTGGCAAACATAAATGGTCTGATATATAAAGAATGATCTGGCAGTGTTGGAATCCAGTTTTTATCTAGACTAATTAATTCACGCATCCCATTTATGAAAATTTCTTCAGGCACAGTGGGCATTTGCATTCTGGTAGCAGAAATATTGAAACGCTTAAAATTTTCGTATGGTCTAAAAATAGCCGCATGACCTTCAGTGTTTCTATACGCTTTGATCCCTTCAAAAATAGATTGTCCGTAGTGCAAAGCTGCCAAAGAAGGGTCCATAGACAATGCTTCGTAAGGCCTGATTTCTACATTCTTCCACACTCCGTTACTGTAATCAGCTACTAACATATGATCGGTAAACACTCTGCCAAAAGGGATATTTTCTAAACTGATGGTATCTAGCTTAGACTTTTCAGCTCTCGTAATGTTTATGTCTAGTACTGCGTTCATAGTTTTATATTTGGTGCAAAGAAACAAAAAAAATAAAAAACTAACAACTGTTAATATTTAAACGGACTAACTATGCCTGAGCAACTACCAGATTTTGTTTTAGCTGATTTATTTCCCAGCAATTTGGTAATCATTGAATCGGGTATCACTTCAACGCTAAATGCCTCAGCAGCAAGAGTTTCAGAAAATTCAAGCCCCACTGAAATAAAAGTTGAGCCTATCCACTCACCAGTTGAATCAGGAATTGCTAAAGAAAAGATAAAAACAATAACAACAGACTTACCCCCTGCTCATTCACAACCATCTGAACGCCCAGAAAAATGGTACTTAGGAAACAATGGTAAAAATTGTACGATTTTAGTGTATGAACCAAATGCAGCATTTTTGAATGAAGAAAGTTTAGATTTTCTAACAAAAATCTTAGGTGCATGCAAATTGAATATGGGAGATGTTGCGGTTATAAATATGGCTCGCTATCAAGCACATTTTGCTGAAATAAAAAAAGATCTTAATCCCGCAACCTGTTTATTATTTAATGTTACCACCGCATCAATCAAACTTCCCTTTTTAATACCCCCCTTCCAAGTGCAACAATTTGATGCATGTAAATTTTTAATTGCTCCGCCATTAACTCAATTTTATGGAGACAGTGCTGAAGCAAAATTAGAAAAGACTAAACTTTGGGTAAGCCTTAAATCACTTTTTAATATATAACTATGGCCGATATTGATATCATTTTTGCCACCAACAATGCCAATAAAGTAAAAGAAATAAAGGCCGTTACAGGTAATCATTTAAATATACTATCGCTTGCAGAAGCAGGTATTGACATTGATATTCCAGAGCCGCACGACACCCTAGAAGCCAATGCCAGTGAGAAGTCTAGGACCATTCATACAATAACAAAAAAAAATTGCTTTAGCGAAGACACCGGACTAGAAGTATTTGCCTTAAATGGTGAGCCTGGTGTCAAAAGCGCTCGTTATGCAGGCGATACAAGAGATTTCCAAGCAAATATTGACTTACTTCTTCATAGGCTTTCCAATAAAGAGAATAAAACCGCACAATTCCGAACAGTCATATCACTAATATGGAATAACCAGGAATATTTATTTGAAGGAATCTGTAAAGGACAAATCACTTCAAATCAAAAAGGATCAGAGGGCTTTGGTTATGATCCAATATTTATTCCCGATGGATCTTCTAAATGTTTTGCAGAAATGACATTGGAAGAAAAAAATTGCTATAGTCATCGTAAAAAAGCGATGCAGCAATTATTGGCTTTTTTTAACACGCAACAGAAGTAAATGAACAGAATCAAAATTAATTTACCGAATCAGTTTAATTTTAGCATCCAAATGGAAATTCGGGTGACCGATTTAAATTACGGAGGTCATGTAGGTAATGACACCATACTTTCGCTATTACAAGAAGCACGCCAACAGTTCTTACAATCTAAAGGATATGCCGAGTTAAAAGTAGCTTCGTATGGATTAATTATGGCCGACGCAATGATTGAGTATAAAAAGGAATTAAATCACAAAGACAAAATTGAAATTGCAGTAACTGCAACCGATTTTGACAAATTAGGTTTTGACCTTTACTATAGGGTATTAATCATTAACCAAGAGGAAGAAGTATTAGCCGTTCGCGCAAAAACAGGAATGATGCTTTACGATTACCATACTAAAAAGAAGGTCTCACTTACCGATGAAATCATCGCGAAATTGAGCTATTAAACATTCCAAAGACGCCAACTTTCCTCTGCTTGTAAAATAAGCATTTCATACCCGTTTTGAATGGTAGCCCCTTGTGCCTTACCGTTCAGTAAAAATTGTGTTTCAGTTGGGTTGTATATTAAATCAAATAAATGATGTTG
>JBBAJU010000025.1:26079-29202 GCA_040403845.1 Sediminibacterium sp. | reverse complement strand
CCATTCTGTATTTTGGATGAGGTGGATGCGCCATTGGATGATGCCAACGTAGGTAAGTTTACCCAGATGATTAAAAAGTTCAGTGACAATTCTCAGTTCATTATTGTTACCCACAATAAGCAAACCATGGGAGCCGTAGACGTGATTTACGGGGTAACCATGCAAGAGCCCGGGGTAAGTAAGCTGGTCCCAGTAGATTTCAGGAGTTTGAACTAAGTTTATAAAGATTACCTTTGCGCCTCCATTTTATTATTGGGGGCGCTTTTATTATATATATGAAGTACGAGAAAGAAATCAACAGAAGGAAAACATTTGCCATCATCTCTCACCCGGATGCTGGTAAAACTACATTAACCGAGAAGTTATTGTTGTTTGGAGGTGCCATTCAAGTAGCTGGTGCGGTGAAGAGCAATAAAATTAAAAAAGGTGCTACTTCAGATTTCATGGAAATTGAACGCCAAAGAGGAATTTCTGTGGCCACTTCAGTAATGACTTTTGAGTACCAAAATACTTTGATTAATTTATTGGATACGCCCGGCCACAAGGACTTTGCGGAAGATACCTATCGTACCCTTACTGCGGTAGACAGTGTTATCTTGGTAATTGATAGTGTAAACGGGGTAGAAGCACAAACCCGAAGATTGATGGAAGTATGTCGCATGCGAGACACACCGGTGATTGTGTTCATCAATAAAATGGACCGTGATGGAAAGAACAGATTCGATCTTTTAGAAGAAATTGAAAAAGAATTAGGAATATCCTTGCACCCAATGACTTGGCCCATCAATAGTGGTAAAGAGTTTAAGGGAGTATATAATTTAGACAATAAAAGCTTACGTTTATTTACAGCTAGCACCAAGGCAGATGAAGAGGACGTGATTGCCATTACCGATTTAGCCGATCCAGTATTGGATGCTAAAGTAGGGGCGCGTGATGCCAATCAACTAAGAGAAGATGTAGAACTGATTGATGGGGTATATGGAGACTTAAATCCTTCGGATTATTTAAGTGGATCTATTGCACCTGTATTTTTTGGATCTGCTGTCAATAATTTTGGGGTGAAGGAAATGCTAGACACATTTATTAGAATTGCTCCCGTTCCTCGATCTCGTGAAACAACTACTCGAACCATTGAAGTAGGTGAAGAAAAATTCAGTGGATTTATTTTTAAAATACATGCCAACCTAGATCCTAAGCACAGAGACCGTATTGCATTTATGCGAGTATGCAGTGGAAAGTTCGAGCGCAACAAATATTATCACCATGTACGTTTAGACAAAGACATGCGCTTTAGTAATCCCTATAGCTTTATGGCACGTTCTAAAGAAGTAGTGGAAGATGCTTATGCAGGAGATGTAGTGGGTTTATTTGATACAGGTAATTTTAAAATTGGTGATACCATGACGGAAGGAGAGAACTACTATTTTAGTGGTATCCCTACCTTTTCTCCAGAAATATTTAAAGAGTTGGTGAATAAAGATCCCATGAAAACCAAACAACTCGAGAAAGGAGTTAGTCAGTTAACCGATGAAGGCGTTGCTCAATTGTTTACGCAACATGGCGGTAATAAAAAAATCATTGGTTGTGTGGGTGAATTACAATTTGAAGTAATTCAGTACCGACTCTTGCAAGAGTATGGTGCTGCTTGTGAATTCAGAACCCTGCCTTTTTATAAAGCTTGTTGGTTAACCAGCAAAGACCCTAAAAAATTAGAAGATTTCTTGCGATTCAAACAACAAAACGCCGCGGCAGACAAAGACGGTCAGCCTGTTTACTTAGCACAAAGCGAATGGTTCTTGAATACAGAAATTACCAACAATTCAGATATTACTTTCCACTTTACCAGTGAAGTGCATAAGTAAATTACTTGCGGGCAATTTTAAAAACTAGCGAAGCCTTATTAGTTGATTTATTCAATGAAGTAACTTCTGTTGTGGCTGTATATAAATTTCCAGGAACTAAATTCCCAATTTGTAAGTCAATGGAAGTTATAGTATTTGACGAGGTTTGACTAGATTGAGTAAAGCTTATACTATTATCCAGGTCATTTTTAACGGTGATATCTACTTTTACACCGCTTTTTGGTGGTTTTGAACTCAATACTAATTTAAAATTATAGGTATTAGATAGAGACCCAATTGTTTCATTTCCAATTATGGGATTGGTTGAAAGTTTTAAATCTTCTTCAGGAGGTTCAACTGGATTTTTTTTACACGATATAAATATTGCAACTAGCAGTAAGGTATAAATAAATGATTTTATTTTATTCATTTGATTTGTATTACTGTTTAATAATTTGTTTACTCTCTTGCTTCAAGGTTTTAGTATTAGTAATTAGGATGGTATATATTCCTGAATTAAGTCTACTAATATCTACGATGATATTTTTAGAAAAAGTGTTACTCATCATTCTTTTTCCATTGGCATCAAATATTTGGAAACTTATTTTATGATTACTTGCACCCGCATCAATTAAGAATTTGTCTTTAACCGGATTAGGGAATAACTTATAAGTTTCGGATGAAGTATTGGTATTTAAAATGCTTGTTACCAAATAGAAATAAGAATCACTCATTGGTCCTGAACATCCATTCAATCTAACTTGAACTCTATAATAGCCACTTACCAATGGTCTGTAAGAATTATTTGTTGCTCCTACAATCATATCTGCATCTTTAAACCATTGATTACCGGCATTGCTACTGCTGATTAAATCGGCACCTGTTTGTGTGATAGTTGCTTTTGTAGGAATAGAATTTGCAGTAACTATTGTATTAGTACTAGATGATTCACAACCATTAGCATTTGCTATTTTCACAGAATATGCCCCCGATTGAGTAGCTGTAAAAGTTGCGTTAGTTGCACCTGTAATTATGCTTCCATCTCTGAACCACTGATTGCCTGATGATGCACTCGAAGTTAATACCACCGAACCACCTGTACAGAAACTGGTAGCAGAACCTGCACTAATAGTAGGAGTAGTAGGTAAAGGATTAACAGTAATAGTAGTTGCGGTACTTGTTGCACTCGCGCAACCTGAAGTATTAGTTGTTACAACGGCATAGTTACCCGATTGAGTAGCTGTAAAAGTTGCGTTAGTTGCACCTGTAATTATGCTTCCAT
>JBBAJU010000025.1:0-25979 GCA_040403845.1 Sediminibacterium sp. | reverse complement strand
CCCGATTGAGTAGCTGTAAAAGTTGCGTTAGTTGCACCTGTAATTATGCTTCCATCTCTGAACCACTGATTGCCTGATGATGCACTCGAAGTTAATACCACCGAACCACCTGTACAGAAACTGGTAGCAGAACC
Source organism: Sediminibacterium sp. (assembly GCA_040403845.1). Lineage (GTDB taxonomy): Bacteria > Bacteroidota > Bacteroidia > Chitinophagales > Chitinophagaceae > Sediminibacterium. Next base: position 25,845 of record JBBAJU010000025.1, on the reverse strand, counting down.
TGCACTAATGGTTGGTGTTGCAGAAGTTGATTTAATAAATTTTAATGTGTCGGAACTAGCACTAAAGCATCCATCGACTCCTACTTTTAATGCAATATTAGTAGTAGAGTTAATTTTAATAGAACTGCTTGTTACGTTATTCGACCATAGATATTGATTAAACCCTGCAGTGCCAATAACCATTGCTGAATCATTATTACACAATAATAATTTACCAGTATAAGGTATAACAGGCTTAATAGGATTGATACAAATAGTTTGATAAACTGTATCTATATGATTATACAAAGAATCTTTTTCAACATATGCACCAATCCTTACTTTACCAGCAAGTCTTGCAGTGATAGCGCTTGCATTAATGGTAGCTTTTGTTGCTCCAGAATCAATAAAGAATTTGACTAATCTTTTTGAAGTGGCATCTGCAAATAAGGTCTGACTAGTATCTCCTAAAGTCATTGTTTTAGGAGGAGAAAAGGAGATGGTGTCTTTTAATAGTGTGGTAGAAGATACTATTGCAAAATTATTACTTGTTGAACCAGCAACTATATTTCCAGCACTGATATCAACTGCTCTAATTTGACATTTGGATGAGTTGATGATAATTGGGGCAGTGCTATTATAGTTTTGAATTCCTTGATCAGTTGATGCACTTCTGATGGTTCCAAAATCGAACACATCTACTGATCTTCCTTGTATACTGTTCGGAATAGTCCATTCGTATCTACCAGTAGAAGCTAATGTTCTGGTTACTGTATTCCATGTTCTTCCACTATCAATAGTAAATTCTATTAGAACAGAGTCTTCAAGGTTTACTGTTGACCATGTGATAGCGTATTTTGATCCTCCTACCAATACTTCATTGGCTTCAGGTTTTCTTATGATTAATTTATTGATATTACTTCTTTGGGCATGACCGTCAAATCTTCCTCCACGATATTTAGTGAGAGAAATATTTTTGATTAGCGTATTGGTTTTGCTGAAATAAGTTCTTTGATCATTGACTGATGAATCTCTGAGGTCTTCAATACGCATCCAGATACTATCACCAAGCGTTGCAGGTAATATCCAGTTAAACAATTCTAATCTTGCTGGTAAAGAATCTTTAATGATTTGATAACTGTCGAGAAGCTTGGATTTAAATTTAATTCTTACCGTATCTACACCCTGTGGTGTCCACTCAATGCTTTTGGCCGTTTCTTTAATAAAATCGGTAGAGTCTGTTGTGAACAACAGACTTTTTGGTTGCAAAGAAAAAATGGAGTCCGTAATATCAAATATAGAAGCATCTGCTGCATCACTTACCTTGATTAAGCATTTGTTTGATGGACTATTTGGCGTTTTCCATATAAAACTATTGATGGTCCCGGTAATGTTCGAATTTAAAGTTGTCCATGTTCTACCGCTGTCAATGGATAGTTCCAGTTTTATCTTTTCTATATTATTATTCTTCCATGTAATCGTTGTATTATTTTGAACCGAAAGTGATTCGCCGCCATTTGGATAAATTAACTTGATACTGCTCAGTGTGTTAGACTTAGATGCGTGCCCATCAAAAGAGCCGCCTCTGTATTTTGCAGGATTGCTGTTGACTAAAGTTTTTAAAACTATATTTTTTACCGTGTCTGATACAGTAGAGTCTGCCAGATCAACTAAAACCAATTTAAAAGAATCAACAGTGGAAGGGTGGATAATCCAGTTATACATTTCATAATTAGCAGGTATGGAATCTTTTAGTGTACTGTCTTTTGTATTTGAAATTAATTTCAGTTTAATAAAGTTGACGCCTCCACTTTGCCAGCTGATTGGGAATACACCACCTTTATTGAATGTACTTGAAGAATCTATCGAACTAAATTTTAGTTCCTTTTTTCTAATTATAAAAGGATTAGTACTAATGGAGACAATAGTTGAATCAGCTATTGCAGCAATTTTAATTTTAGCTTGATTAGTAGGGGTGGAGCTCGCTTTCCAGCTGTACTGACCTGCAACTGCACTAATATTATCTGCAACTAAACTCCAAGTTGTTCCATTATTCGCTGAGAAATAGATATTGATTAAATCTATATTTCTTGCATCCCATTTAATATTTTGTATGGAACTACCATAAATAGAGTCTGCGTTGTTTAATGTAAGTAGCTTTAAAATATTGGATTTGTTGGCTGAAGATGCATGTCCATCAAAGAAACCTCCCTTGTATTTATTATTGTTGCTAACTGGGAAATCGATAAGGTTAAACGACATTTTTAAAGTGTCAGCAAGCGAATTATTGTTATAGTCATTAATAACTATAAAACACTGACTTCCTGTTGCATTGGGTACAACCCAGTTAAAGTAAAAACTATTGGCATTTACAGAATCTGCAATTTTGGTAAAGCTTACTTTATTATTATAACTAACGAAAATATTGACTTTTCTTACCCCACTTGACATCCATGTGATAGGTTGAACTGATCCTTTGTAAATACTTGAAGGAATAGAGTCAATGGTGATACCTGGGGGAGGAATTTTGAAGGGGTTGTCAGGGAAATTTGATGCAGATTTCGTATTATCTTCTACTGCAAGTATTCTTATAAAGCAACTGTCAGAGGTTTTATTGGGAACTTCCCATTCATAAAAACCTGCATCGGCGGGATAAGTTGATGCTTCAACTTTCCATGTCCTACCGGAGTCTAAAGAAGATTCTATTTTGATATTGTCAACATTGGTACTTGTCCATTCAATTCTTTGCTTAGAATAAGATGGCCAAATATCTCCCTTACTTGGTTTTCTTAACACAATCGCTTGTGCTTGCGAACCCAAATAAAGGGAAGTCAATAATAATATGAGTAATACTTTTTTCAAGTATGAATTATTTAGTTTTCAGCAGGAGCTGTTCTTACAGAACGAAAACCTGAATTGCTTGACCAATTTTGTTGTCTTTCGGATGTGGAATATTGTTTTGAAACAAACTGACTTCCACTATTACCCATAGGTCCACTATTGTTTTGAATAAAAAATTCATTTTGATCTGTTTGTCCATAATAGTTCAACATGCCATCTCCATGTTTTTTATAAGATAAAGTTCTTGATCTCACACTGCCAGCACTTACAACGAGTTGAGCCACATTTTTACTAAAATCCATAATGCCATAATAAGTAGCACCTGAAGATATTCTAGAGGATGTATCTGTAGCAAAAATTCCTACTCGGTATGGGCCAGATCCTCCATCGCCACCTGAAGTGCCATACATCATGGGATTATTATAGCGTTTAAAAATATTGTAATTAGAGAAAAATTCAGTTCCATTCTCCGGTCCACTAAAAGTAAATTGGCTATTCATCATATTTTGGGTTCTTGCTATTGTTGAATCATTCCCCCAAGCCCAATCAAATCCAGACCAATTGCTAGTTGTATCTGCATTCCAATTAGTATTATTATTTTGTCTAAAAGCCTTATACATAGGAGGCAATGGGCCTCTTGCTGCTTTTTCAAATTCCAATTCGGTAATAGGCCTTAATGCTGCCCAATCAGAGTAGGATTCGTAATGATTGGTTTGTCCCCTTCCAAATGCCCTGTCTGGTCTACTAACAAAATATTTTACTTCATTTGAGTCTAAAAGGATGGTATGGCGTTGTAAATCGTTGGGTATTGAATTAAAAAAGGGATCTAAATTTTGTAAAACGGCTTTGTATCTAGTGTTTACCTTTTTTAATCTAGAAGTGTCATTAAATTGCATCCATTGAAAAACAGTGTCCCTTGCGCTAATCGTATTCAGCATGTCCGAATATTGTCCTTGGGTTACAGGATATTTCATACTATAAAATGCTCGATATCCAGTGGGAAAGTCCGGAAGATCAGCTACTTTATCGTTATTGATGTCTATACCGTTTAATCCTGATATACGAATTCCATCTTTATGCAAAATTGCATCATCCATCCCCCAATCATTAATATTGACCATTATATTTACAAGCGGCGACCATTTATCGGTGATTGTAACGAAATTATTGGGAGCACTTTTAATTTGAAAAGAATTGGAGCTTTTCTGTGTGCCATTTCCATCTCCTAACGAAAAATTTCCTTGAGGCACATATACCATTTCTGTTGCAAATACTTTCACTTCTACACTATCAATTACACTAACACTGTCAGCGGCGTAATTCCAAAAAAGTTTTACGCTATCCATTTTGATATTTCCTGAACCAATGCCACTTCTATAATAGAATGCGCCTTTTCGATCATCTGGAATAGCGAATTTCATTGTTGTGTTCCCAGTACCAGGTGCATTGCCAGCAGCAGAAAGGGTCATATGTCGATACCTCCAAACACTGTCTTGTGGCCTGCGGAACTTCACAAAAATCCAAGCTGCATCCCAGTTTACTGCGTCTCTCCAAGAATTGTCCCAGGAAATATTAAATCTAATGGATGCAGTTTTAGCAGTTCTATTCGTGTCGGTAATGGCTACTTTCTGTACGGAAATATTGTTGGCATATGAGTTGCCTGCAATAAAAGCCATTAGAAATAGCATGAATACTTTTTTCATATGCAAAAGCTTGACTTTTGAAAAACTAATTTCAATTAAATTGGGGAGGAACGCTGAAAATAGAGAAAAATTATTAACGCTAAAAAAATTAATTCTAGGTTGCTGACTGGTTTATATCGGATGCAGAATTATTGGTATTATGAACATCGATAATAGCTAATGTTTATTAATTAGTCATCATTAAATGAATAGCTTCAATAGATGTTGATATAATCATTGTATCAGTTAAATTTAAGGTATGAAAAAATCAATCCTTTGTTTCAGCACTGTCTTCCTAGTAATAGGAAGCATTCTTGCTCAACCCAAAATACAGTATACCGTATCGATGCCTCAGGCTGCAAAGGGGAAATTTCATATAAGCCTTGATGCTGCAGGTTTTAATCAAGATTCTATTGTGCTAAAAATGCCCAACTGGATGCCAGGGTATTATCAGTTAATGAACTATGCCAATACAGTAGATTCTTTGGCTGCATTTAATCAAAATGGGAAAGCACTTGCAGTTTCTAGAATAAACAGTAATAGCTGGGTAATCAAAACAACCAAGAATAGTGCTTTTCGAGTAAATTATCAAATCAAGACCAATCAAAAATTTGTCGCTAATAGTTTTATTGATAGTGCCCACGCTTATATTGTTTCAGCCAATAGTTTCTTTTATGTAGCGGCTATGCTGCATCTGCCGGTGCAAGTGAAAATCAATAGTGCCGATCAACCTAGGTTCAAAAAAATTGCAACAGGATTAGCAATGGTGAAAGGGAAAACCAATGTTTTTACCGCACCCAATTTTGATATCTTATACGATTGCCCCATTTTAATTGGAGATTTAAAAGAATTGCCAGCTTTTACGGTAAGGGGTGTGCCACATCGATTTATTGGGTATAATATGGGCAGTTTTGATGAAGTACTTTTCATGAACACATTGCAAAAAGCGATAGCGCAAGGGGTTCAAATTATTGACCATATTCCTTTTAAAGAATACACTTTTATTGGGATTGGTCCTGGTAGAGGTGGCATAGAACACTTGAATAATACCACGGTCAGTTTTAGTGGGAATGAATTAAAGACACCCGCTGATATCAATCGAATCATGAACTTTTTGAGTCATGAATATTTTCATCATTACAATGTAAAAAGAATAAGACCAGTAGAGTTAGGACCTTTTGATTATGACAAGGGGAGTAAGACCACCCAGTTATGGATCAGCGAAGGCTTATCGGTTTACTTTGAATACTTAATGGTGAAGCGGGCTAAGATTGTAGACAGAACAATGTTTTTAAATAACCTTGCCAATAATATTACTGCTCATGAAAATAATCCTGGCAAAGCGCACCAAAGTTTATTGCAAGCCAGTTACAATACATGGGCCGACGGGCCTTTTGGTACCAGTGGGGCCGATAAAAACAAAGCCATTTCTTATTATGATAAAGGTCCTATAGTAGGTATGTTATTAGACCTTGCCATTCGCAATGCGTCGAACAATCAATTCAGTTTAGACCATGTAATGCGCGTTATGTATAAAACATATTATCAGCAATTGCAAAGAGGTTTTACAGATGCTGAATTTCAGGCAGCATGCGAACAGATGGCAGGCAAGTCTTTGGCTACTGAGTTTGAATATATATCTACCACCAAGGAGTTAGATTATCAAAAATACTTGGGGTATGCTGGCTTAACACTTTCCAGTGCTGAGGTAGAGAAAGGTGGGCAAAAAAAGTTGCAATATAAAATTGATGTATTGCCATCGCTTAACCCAAATCAAATGGCTATTTTAAATAGTTGGTTGGGGGATTAAAATCTCCGTTAAAACACGGTTGTTCATCTTTTCGCTATACCTTATTTTGTCTCATTAATATAGGCGTATGCGAAATAGAAATTTATTCGTGCATTGCAAACTGATGCTGGTTATAGGGATAGGTTGCATCATTGGGTCTTGCACACGAATCCCATTGCAAAGCATTACATTGTCTGAACGCATTCAAGAAGAAGGTGCTAGAATGCATCAACTCAATATTTTATTGCTGCATCAACTATTTGCAGAGAAAAAAGCAAGGGTGAATGATTTTATCAAGAATGAGTATACGCCTAGTATTATTCATAAAATGACCATTGATTTAGATGAAGACCTAGATGTTAAAACGGAATTACCACAAATAATGGCTGCAGCATTACCCATGATTAATGAGCGTCAGTATGCCATGCAAATAGCGTTAGATTCTGCAAAAATAAAAATTGTGGATCAGCTCAATGCCGATTTCGCAAAATATAATATGGCTAATACCGAAATGAAAAAATTATTAGAATCTGCAGTAAAATTGAATGAAGAAAAAAAGCAATTATTAAATCAATCGAATTGGTTTAAAAACAAAGGCATTGATTACGATCAATTGGCTGATCTATTAGATCGATTCATTCATTCATCCGGAAATATCGGCGGGCTGATAGTGAATTTGAACAAGGATTTAAATAAAGTATTGAACCAATAACTGTTCCTATGAATAACCAATGGCAAAAAAAAGCAAAGCAAGCTCAAAAGGAAACGGATGCTGAAATGGCCAATCAAATGGTACAATTAAGTAGTATTAAACAAAAAGACATAGACCAGTTATTGGCTGAAAATAAAATGGATGCAGCGGAGTTTGATCAGTTAATTCGACTCATTAAAGACCAAACCAAGAGCAATAATGATAAAATCAAAGCACTCTCAAATATGCAGAATGGACTCGAGCTATTGGTAGGTTTAGTGGGTAAATTGATTTAGGTCATTATTCGTTCCCCCCAAAATCCTTAATTTTGCCTTCCCATGAAGGCAAAAACACTTAAAAAAGATAAGGTTAATATTATTACCCTAGGTTGCAGTAAAAATTTAGTAGACTCAGAAGTATTAAGTGGTCAACTCACTGCTAATGATATTGATGTAGTGCATGAGAATGCCAAACTAGACCATAATATTGTGGTGGTAAATACTTGTGGATTCATAGATAAAGCCAAAGAAGAAAGTATTAATACCATTTTAGATCAGGTTGAACTCAAGCGTAGAGGTAAATTAGATAAAGTATATGTTACAGGTTGTTTAAGTGAACGATACAGAGGCGATTTAGAAGCTGAAATGCCAGAAGTAGACGCTTGGTTTGGTACATTAGAATTACCGTTGATTTTAAAGCAATTTGAAGCCGATTATAAAGCAGAACTGTTGGGAGAACGAATGTTGAGTACTCCCAAGCATTATGCTTATTTAAAAATTGCAGAAGGTTGTAATAGAACTTGTTCTTTTTGTGCCATTCCTTTGATGAGAGGGAAACATATTAGTAGGTCCATTGAAGACCTTGTTACGGAAGCCGAATCTTTGGTTCAAAAGGGCGTGAAAGAAATTATGTTGATTGCCCAAGAGCTTACTTATTATGGTTTAGACCTGTATAAAGAACGTGCATTACCTAAATTATTAGATGCGCTGGCCGATATCAAAGGATTGGAGTGGATTAGATTACATTATGCTTATCCTAGTAAATTCCCTTTAGAAATTCTAGAAGTAATGCAAAGGAGAGATAATATTTGTAATTACTTAGACATGCCTTTGCAACATGCAAGCAATCGTATGCTAAAAGCCATGCGCCGGAATATTACTCGCGAAGAAATGTCTGAATTGATTCACCAGATTAAAGCAGCTGTTCCAGGTATTTGTTTAAGAACCACATTGATTGCGGGTTTCCCGGGGGAAACCGAAGAAGACGTAGAAGAATTGAAAGCATTTTTACAAGAACACCGTTTTGATCGGGTAGGCATTTTTAATTATAGTCATGAAGAAAATACCAGTGCGTATGATCTTGAAGATAATGTTCCTGCTGAAGTAAAAGCGGCTCGTTCACAAGAAATTATGGAAGTGCAGCAAGAAATTTCTTACGAGAAAAACCAAGAAAAAATTGGAAAGGTTTTTAAAGTATTAATTGATAAAAAAGAAGCAGGACGTTACTTAGGTAGAACAGAATTTGACAGTGTGGAAGTAGACAATGAAGTAGTCATTCACAGCACAAAAAAATTACCCATTGGTGAGTTTGTGCAGGTGAAAATTACCAAAGCCTACGATTACGACTTAGAAGGAGAAGTAGTTGCTTAATGGCTAGGATTATAATTTAAATCCTAGCGTTAGCATGATATTTCCTCTGTTGCCACGCTGTTCTGCAAATGTGTTGGGCTTATCATTTAAACGATACGCAAATACTGCATCCTTATTCATGATATGAGAATAGGATAAGTCTATAAAAATGCCTTTATTGCGATATCCCAATCCCCCAGTACCAATCATTCTGCTGGCTCTTATAGCTTCATCTTGGTATGGGCTACCAAAGTAAGCCGCCCCCAATCTAAACATGATGGTATTGAATTTCAATTCGCCTCCAATTTTTGCATTGATATTGCCTTTATAATTATCAATGATGGCTTCATTTAACGCGGAGTAGTAATCGCGAAAACCTATATCTGCTGCATTTTCTCCGGTTACGGCAAATCTTGCTCCTTTGTAATGTACATATTCAATATCGGCACTAATAAACCCTCTTTGTAAGCGAGTGTCTTTGATTTCTCTAAAAACAAGACTAAAGCTACCTATGGCTCTCCATGGGGTGGTCATACTATATTTGCTGGTACCAGCGCGACCATTGTTTAAATTGTCACTGCTTTCTGAGCGTCGTCCAGCATAGCCCTCTGTGTCTGCATTAATAGAAGAGCGAATTCGATCAGTCATTGAGATTATTTGAGGACTATGGAATGCAAATCCTATTCTTACAAATTCAGTAGGCTTATAGATGGTTCCTAATTTCAATCCTATACCAGCACCCTGAGAAGTATACGTTTCCCTGTATTCAAAAAAGTTAAATTGATTGGTAGGGTCGTTGGTAATATCTCTTTCGCTGTAAACCAATTCTCTAGTGTATTTAATAAGGGGAATTGTAAAGCTACCTCCTACATAAAGTTTATCCGCCATATTTCCAGCAAGCCCCAAAGCAATTTCATTAAAACCACCACTCGTTCTTGAGTTGTAAGATTGGGTAATACCAGACGAAATTGGAACTAGGCTTTGGTATCCAGCAACTGAACCACCAGGCCCTCTTAAAGTATCAATTAAAAAAGTTCTGAAAGCCAAAGAAGACCCAAAAATATAATTGCTCAAAGCAGCATTTGTATCGGCTCTATCACGGGTTAATTCTTCTAAATATTTTTCGGTAAAAGAGCTGAAATTATTTTGACCACTAAAACTTACTTGATTATTATAATTCGCCAACTGATTTACCGAAATGGCAAATGCAGAACTGGTCCATTTACTGTAACCCGATCTATTCATGCCTCCTAAAACAAGTCCACTTGTTCCTAAGGCCAATCCAGATTTGTTGGTACTAGAGTCTGTTCCTCGGTAATTGAATTTATTATTATTGAGTAAAAATCCTGGTGATAAAACCAACTCTCTTGTTTTATATAATCCAATACCCGCGGGGTTTACGTGGTTAGCAGTAATATCTCCTCCTAAAGAGCCCATCACTCCGCCTATTGCCATATTTCTGGCGGTTCCGTTTGGTGTAAACCAAGAAGCTCTAAGTGCTTCTTCAGGGGTTTGTGCTGTTGCGGTTTGAGCAAAAATGGCCAGTCCGCTCAATAAAAAGCCGAAATATTTTTTCATACAAAAGGTTAATTAGTTTCTACCACCACGTCCTGTGCTGGTACTAGATCCAGTACTTTTAAATCCACCGCTCGCACCACCAGCACTGCTGCTAGTTGCAGGAGTGCCGTTAGAGCTATTGCCAAAAGTTCTAATAGATCGATCATAAGTTGTAGCAGATCCACCAGGAGTGTTCGGACTTGCAAACACACGCTTCACTAAATTTCCAAAATTATTGCTGCTATTGGTTCCACCAGGAGCATACCAATTTCCACTTTTTAGATTGTTACTATTGTTATAGTTTCTATTTCTTAATGCATTTAGGTTTGATCCAGCATTAAAAGAAGGGGTGGTAAGTTTAGGATTTGCATAATTCAGCACAGAGAACATTGGATTACCCCAGCCCATGCGATTTCCAAAAATTCCGTCATTCCATCCCCATCCACCACCATAGAAGTTATTCCATGCATTAATGCCTGGTCTAAATCCAAAGCCAATACTCCATGGGTTCAAATTAAATCTGAATGGGTCTTGAATCCAAGGATTAAATGAATTGAAATGATTAAAACTAAATGGAGTAAAATCGTGACGCATATCGTTCCAATAGCTAAAATTATCGATGGTACTCCAACGGTTTCTATTGGCTACCCGCATGCGTAGATAGCGATCATCCATAGTGCTGACGTATTCTTGATAACGTTCTTCGTTATTTCTATTATTGTTTGAAGCATAACTTTCAACTTCCTGTCCTGGAGAAAAATATACATCATCAGGAGTTTGTCCCATTTGATACGCAGTACTACATCCACTAAGAATGGCTACAGTTGCAAAAGCACTTAGTAATAACTTTTTCATGATTTTCCTTTTTAGGTTGATCAACTTGGTTGAGTGAAGTTACATACATTTGCGGTTGGTAACCTCTATCAATATAATGGCAAATTACATGCCAACTAACAATTGTTAGTGTTGAGCAGGTTAAAAAAAACAAAAATATTTATGGGTAAGGAAATTACTTCTAGGGAACAAGACTATTCGCAGTGGTATAACGACTTAATTATCAAGGGTAGTTTAGCAGATTATTCAGCCGTAAGGGGTTGTATGGTAATAAAACCGTATGGATTTGCATTATGGGAGAATATGAGAGATGTGCTAGACAAAATGTTCAAGGATACCGGTCACCAAAATGCTTATTTCCCCCTTTTTGTACCCAAGAGTTTATTTGAAGCAGAAGAGAAAAACGCAGAAGGCTTTGCGAAAGAATGTGCAGTAGTTACCCATTATCGATTAAAAACAGATCCTAATAATAAAGGGAAACTAATAGTTGATCCTGAAGCTAAATTAGAGGAAGAATTGGTGGTACGTCCTACCAGTGAAGCCATTATTTGGAATACCTATAAGGGATGGATTCAGAGTTATAGAGACTTGCCCTTGTTAATTAATCAATGGGCCAATGTGGTTAGATGGGAGATGAGAACAAGATTGTTTTTAAGAACTGCAGAGTTCTTATGGCAGGAAGGACATACCGCCCATGCAACTGCTGAAGAAGCCATTGAAGAAACCAAGCGCATGTTAGATGTGTATGCAGATTTTGCAGAAAACTGGATGGCTTTGCCCGTTATAAAAGGGGTGAAATCTCCGAACGAACGGTTTGCTGGTGCAGAAGATACTTATTGTATTGAAGCATTGATGCAAGACGGGAAAGCATTACAAGCAGGTACATCCCATTTTTTAGGTCAAAATTTTGCCAAAGCTTTTGATGTAAAATTCAGTGATAAGCAAAATAAATTGGACTATGTATGGGCAACTAGTTGGGGTGTTAGTACCCGTTTAATTGGGGGATTGGTGATGGCACATAGCGATGACGACGGTCTTATTTTGCCACCTCGAATTGCACCAGTACAAGTGGTGATTGTTCCGATTTATAAAGGGGAGGAGCAAAAAGCTCAAATTGATGAAGTAGTGCATCAAATGAAAAAAGAAATGGTTTCATTGGCCATTACAGTTAAATATGATGATTCAGATAATAGTAGGCCAGGGTGGAAATTTGCAGAGTATGAATTAAAAGGAGTACCTGTAAGAATTGCCATAGGTGCAAGAGATTTAGAGAATAAAGTAGTAGAAGTAGCTAGAAGAGATACTAAAGAAAAACAAACGGTAGCATTGGAAGGAATTGCGACTTATGTGAAAGACTTACTAGACAATATTCAATTGTCTATGTTCAATAAAGCAAAAGCATTTCAACAAGAAAATATTAGAAAAGCGGATAGTTGGGATGAGTTCATTCAAATCTTAGATACGAATGCAGGTTTTGTGTCTGCACATTGGGATGGTACAGCAGAAACAGAAGACAAAATTAAAGAGTTAACAAAAGCTACCATACGTTGTATTCCTTTGGATAATACTCAAGAAGATGGTCAATGTATTTTGTCTGGAAAAAAATCTACCCAAAGAGTTCTTTTTGCTAGAGCATATTAATATATTTATTAAATGGAATATAATAAATATAACCTCGTTTTCAAGGGAAGTGGATTTGAGTATTTCAAAATTCAGTTAGTGAATATTATACTCACGATCATTACCCTTGGTTTGTATTATCCTTGGGCTAAAGCCAGAACGCTACATTTCTTTTATGGTAATACCATTTTTAATAATCAACCCTTTGTATTTACTGGTACAGGATCAGAAATGTTTAAAGGATTTATAAAAGCATTTTTACTCTTAATGGGGGTATATGCATTAGTGGTTTATTTAGCTTTAAATGAGCAGGAACTGGTAGGAATTGTTTTGTTATATATTATTCTAGTATTGATTATTCCTTTTGCAATTCATGGCTCTTATAGATATCGGTTTGCCAAAACTGTTTGGAGTGGTATTCGATTTGGCTACATGGGCGATAAATGGGAATTGTTTTTTTTATGTATTAAAGGAACTTTATTAACCATTATTACATTTGGCATTTATGGGGCTTGGTTCGCTATGAATTTGAGAAGATACCTACTTTGTAATGTAAAAATTGGGGATGCAAGATTTGCATACAAAGGGGTAGGAAGTGAATATTTTTGGTTAAATGTTAAAGGATATATCCTAACCATTATCACATTTGGTATTTACTTTTTCTGGTGGCAAAAAGATCTGTTTAATTATTTTGTTGATAATTTAAGGCTTACCAAGGATGATCAAACCATGCTTATTAGATCAACTGCCAAAGGAGATGATTTTCTTATTTTAATTCTAGTTAATCTAGTCTTGTTTGTGTTTACATTGGGATTGGCAACTCCATGGATTATTGTAAGGTCTACTAAGTTTATTATGGATCATATTTCATTAGATGGAACAATTGCATTTGATGAGCTAAGACAAACACAAGCCAATTATAGTGATGCAACAGGAGAAGATATTGCAGACTTTTTAGACTTTGGATTTATTATATAATGGAGCAAGTTTATCCCGTAAATTTTTTTGATGGAATGCAGGCTGGTGCAAAACCAGCATTGATGTATTTTAATACTGAAGGTCTTTTTATTCAATTGGGTCAGTACTGGAATAAAGAAGATTCGGTTTTGTTTTTTCCATATGATCAGAGTAAGATTCAACAAACTGGGAATGAATTATTTGTTTTCTTGAATAAAGACGCTACCAATTATATTTCTTTTAGTGTAAACGCATCCTTTGTACAGGCCTTAAAGCAACAACTCGAACATAAGGATTCATCTTTTGCAGGATCCTTATTAAGAATGAATGCCTTTACATTATTGTTGATGGTTCTACTCTTATTTTCTGGAGTGTATTGGGCCATTTCAACAATTGTTCCCTGGGCGGGCTTAAAATTAATTAAACCTAAAACAGAAACAGCGCTGGGAGAGAAGATGCATGAATCTATGATGCGAGGAGAAACGATAGATGAAAAGCGTACGGTTCTTATGCAGCAATTTGCAAAAGAGTTAAAGCTCAGTAAAGACTATCCTATTCAATTAACTGTTGTAAAAAACAAAGAAGTGAATGCTTATGCAATACCTGGTGGAAATATTGTGGTTTATACCGGTATCATAAAAGCAATGAAATCTCCAGATGAGTTAGCAGCTTTACTAGGACATGAAGCAGCCCATATTAACGAGCGACATAGTTTGAAATCAATATTGAGAAGTGCTGCAACAGGATTAATGGTATCTGTTGTATTAAATGATGTATCTGGTATTTTTTCAATTGTTGTTGAAAATGCAGAAGGGCTCAGAACCATGCACTTTTCTAGAGGAATTGAAGCCAATGCAGATGAAGAAGGGATGAAACTTTTGGTGAAGAATGGTATTCATCCATTAGCAATGAAAAAATTAATGCAACGATTAAAAGAAAATACTCCAGAAATTCCAGATGCATTTTCTTTCATGCTTTCTCATCCTGCAACAGATGAAAGAATTAAACATGCGAATGAATTTGCGATTCCTTATAAAAAGAGTTCCTTTGCACCCAATCCAGTGTTGGATTCTTTATGGAGTGAACTAAAATAATATGAAGCAAAAAGAAATTCATCCTGCTTTACAACCCTATTTAGAAGGGAAAGCAATATTAATTGATAAACCACTGGATTGGACTTCTTTTGATGTAGTAAGGAAAATCAGAAATATCACCAGAATCGTGAAAGTAGGGCATGCTGGAACATTGGACCCATTGGCAACTGGTTTATTAATTGTTTGCACTGGAAAGTTTACCAAGAAGATTAATGAATACATGGGTATGGAAAAAGAGTATACGGGTACTTTTACACTCGGTGCTATTACGCCAACTTACGATTTAGAATCAGCGCCAACCCAGTTTTCTTCATTTGAACACTTAACCGAAGCACAGATTCATCAAGCTACACAGCAATTTATTGGCCTAATCATGCAAGTGCCGCCCATTCATTCAGCCATTAAGCAAGACGGCAAACCCGTTTATTTAGCTGCAAGAAAGGGGGTTGATGTAGTACTAGAGCCAAGACCAATTACCATACACGCATTTGAAATTGAAAAAATTGAATTGCCAATCATTCATTTTAAAGTGGTTTGTTCAACCGGTACTTATATTAGAAGCCTAGCCAATGACTTTGGAAAAGCCTTGGGTGTTGGAGGATATATGAGTAGCTTAAGAAGAACCCGTATTGGTCATTTTAAAGTAGAAGATGCCCAAACCATGGAGGGCTTTGAAGCCGCAATAAATCAGCTTAAATTATTAGAAGGGCAATCCAATACCTAATTGTAGCGCAAAGTTGGGTACCCTAATTCCATTGGGTCTTATATCGTTCCAAGTAAAGTCTTTGATACTCATCCATCCATTATTTGCAGTCCTTAATGGGTCTTTTAATTTGTAAGCAAAATCTAGACGGATTAAAAAATAAGACATATCGAATCTTAATCCTGTTCCAATACCTATGGCCATATCTCTGGTAAAACTATTTAATGAAAAGCGCGTATCGGGATCGGTAGAAGCTGCTTTTCTAATATTCCAAACGTTTCCAATATCAGCGTATAGTGCCGATCCAATTTTGAAACTTCCAATAGTGGCCAATTGAAAACGATATTCCATATTGAACTCTAGTTGCATGTCTCCAAAGCGATCACGAAACGCGTTAATAGCTGTATCCTGTTCGCTTTGATTAGAGCTACCTAAACCCAGCTGCCTTAATCTCCAAGCACGCATACTGTTGGGGCCACCCGCAGAAAACTGTTTAAAGAAAGGTAGGGTTGGACCAATAATGGTATCGCCCCCATAATTATAACCTAAACCGGCAAATGCCCTATATGCTAGTTCAGATTTTGGAAATTTTACAGATTGCTTGTATTCTGTTTCTACTTTTAAGTAACGATAAATATTGCCTTTAAGCCCGGGTACAAAACTGAATAGCCCACCTGCTTCTTCAATGGCGATCCGATAGAATTTACTTTTATTTGGATTGTTAATGCCATTGGTTGTTCTAACAAAAGATAAACTTTGGCTTACAATACTTCCTTCGTTAAAAGATGCTTTTAGAAAAGGATTCTTAATAATTAATTGGTCTAGCGAATCTAATTTGTCAATAAAATACAATTCTACATTGATGGGCTTATATAAAAAGGAATTATTTCCTTTTTTCCATTCATACCCAAAGCTGGTAGTTAAAGTGCGGATGGTGTAAAAATTTCTTCTATCTACATATCCTCCATTTACAGACCAAAGCGTTCTTCTGTTATCAATATTATTTAAAGCTTTCCACCTTTTAAAAGGCTGAACAATACCCGGGAAAATATAGGTATGTCCAATATTAATTAAGAAGGTTTGTAATAACTGATCGGGTTGATTACTCGTATTTAAAATATTTAATTCAACTCCCGTTCTAAAAGTGGCAATGGATTGAATTGCATTCTTCCAAACATTGCGATTGTTATAGGATAGGTTAGTGGTGATCCCCAATAAATTCGTAACACCAATATCTGCAATGTTTCGGCTGGCTTCTAAGTCTACTGTAAAACTTTGTTTAACCGCAGGAGTCATATAAAAATACATGTCAAGCGTATCTTTATCTCTGATGGCTGGTCTTATGTCTACGTTTTGCCAAGCAGCTAATTGACCCAAAGCATTGGCTGTTTTGAAATACTTGTCTTCACTATAAATATCCCCTTTCTTAAAATAAGTATCTTCCTTTAAAGGCCTAAAATTAAATAGCCCTTTCTTGTAACGCATGATTGATTCGTTGTTTCTTTTTTCAAGGAAAGATTTATCAAGAATCAAACTATCTGGAACATCGGTGATTTTAGTTTCAGGATAATAATATAAATCTCCAATATGGTATTTGTATAGTCTTGAACTGTCTTCTACCTCTCTTTGCCTGATGGTAATATCCCAATTGGGATTTTCTTTTTTTGCTTTGGCAACTTGAGACAAGAGTTTAGCTTGTTCAAATGGATCTAGGGTTAAAGCAAATAAATTGGTATTATTCGAGTCTACATAAGCATATACGTCTTCTCTGGTAATTTTAAAGTACCCATTTCTTCTAAAAATACCAACGATTCTATCCAATTCATTACTGATGATTTGTTTAGAATAAGGATTGCCTTTTTCTAGTAAACTCTTGCCCGATAATGTTTTAGCAATTTTTTGTAAACTAGAGTCGTTCATTTCATAGTTTACCTGATCAATGGTAATATTTTTACCCGCATCAATATTCATGTATACACTTGCTCTGATTTGATCTTTTACCGTGTCGAGTGAAAAACGATTGGATAAAACTGCATAATAATAACCTTGTGCATTTAAAAAAGAATTCATGAATAAGGCCGAGCTACTAATATTGGCGGTATCAAAAACAGCAGGGTTTTTAATTTTATAAAACAATCCAAATTGCTGTTGTTTTGGAACTTTCAAGCTATCGTCCCAATAATTTTGCAAGTCGTTTAATAAACGTTTTTTCTCATCTTTGGAAAAATTGCCCTGAAGATTAATTTGGTTATTGTAAACAAAAGGCTTGTTCTTGGGATAATTCCGCACCCAGGTTCGCTTTTGTTCTGAACAAGAGCCCAGTAGCATCAAGGTAAAGAATAACCCGAAAAACACACTGAATCTCTTATTTATTATAAACTGCATAGACAATGTTAAGCAAGATTGAGGCCAAATATATTCAAAGTTTGTACCACAAAAAACAAAGAGACGCTTTAAACTTGTTTATTGTAGAGGGGGTAAAAGGAGTAGACGAGTTATTAAACAGCCATTTCAAGGTACAAAAATTGGTTGCGGTAGAAGAATGGGAGCATCCGCTAATGGGAAAAGCCCCTTTAGTTCGAGTAACAGCCGAGGAGTTACAAAAAATTAGTGGTTTGCAAACCGCCAACAAAGTATTGGCCATAGCAGAACAACAAATGGTTGACGCCGCAAAGCCTCAAGAGGGCAAAATCACTTTAGCACTAGATGGAATTCAAGACCCAGGAAATATGGGAACCTTGATACGCATTGCAGATTGGTTTGGAATAGATACCATTCTTGCTTCAACAGATTCAGTAGAACACTACAACCCTAAAGTAATACAAAGCACCATGGGTAGTTTTATACGAGTTAAAGTGGGGTATGGTAGTTTAGCAACACTTTTAGCAGATGCTCCAGTGCCTATTTATGGGGCTTTACTTAACGGTGCATCTATACATCAACAGCCTACAATTCAAGAGGGGGTGCTGTTGATAGGGAATGAGTCTAAGGGTATTAACGCGTCATTAATGCAATTGATCAATGCGCCAGTACATATTCCAAGAATAGGTGGAGCAGAATCGCTGAATGCCGCAGTTGCTGCAGGAATTTTACTGTCTCATTTAATTAAGCAATAAGCTTTTTATCTGAATTGGATAGCCGTAATAGGATTCACTTTTTTGACCAGTAATGCAGGAATAAGCATGACCGAAAAAGAAACCAAAAAAGTAGTTACACAAACCGTTATTATTTGCCACCAAATAATTTGCACAGGAGCAATTTTTACATAATAAGCAGATTCGTCTAAGCTAATAAAGCCGGTATACTGTTGAAGCCAAACGATTCCCATCCCTAAAATAAAGCCACCAATAATGCCCCTGGTTGCAATAACAGCTGCATAATATAAAAACACTTTAATAATTGCAGCATCACTTGCCCCTAATGCTTTTAATAAGCCAACCATTTTGGTTCGCTCTAAAATTAAAATGAGTAAACAAGTAATTAAATTAATGATGGCAACAATGGCCATGATAATGAAAATGACATTTCTATTCATGTCTTGAATAGCTAACCAATCAAATACATTGGGGTAAATAGATGCCACTGTTCTACTCATCCATTCCGTTGGTAATTCGTTCATTAAAATGGTATTGAGTGAATCGTAATTGGATGCAGGTGCAGCAAAAATTTCATAACCGCCTATCTCATCTTCGCCCCAGTTGTTAACCCTAGCAATTAATTTAAGGTCTGCTAACAAAAATAATTTATCGTATTCCTCAATGCCGGTTTTATAAAATCCACATACCCGAAGTTTTCTATAGCTTGTATTATTTTGGTCTGTTCCTACAAAATAAACCGTGACGGTATCGTTCAATTGGATATTTAACATATTGGCAATTTGTTCTGACACCAATATTTCTTTGCTGTAGATGGAATCAGAAAAATGGATCCACCTACCGCGGGTAATAAATGGTTTAAAGCTGCTGCTATCATAAGCAGCTTCAATCCCCTTTAATAAAACGCCTTCAATATTTTTATTTGCTTCTAATACGGCTGATTTTGTGGCAAAAGCCTGAATAGAAGCAATGCCCTTTTGAGATTTGATTAGTTTTTCTACACCAATATTTCTTTTAATTGGAATTTCTTCGGCCATTAAAGATTTATCTGGCTCAAAATGCTGAACACGAATATGCCCCCAAAAGCTATACACTTTATTGGCAACCGTTTGTTGAAATCCATTCACAAAACATAAGGTAATAATCATTGCAGCAATGCCAACCGTAGTTGCACCTACCGAAAGTTGGATGATAAAACGTGAAAAAGACTGCTGTTTGCTAAATGCAAGTCTTTTGGCTATGTAAAAGGAAAAATTCAATTGGTACGATTTTGGCTATTCCAAAGCTACTAATAATAGAATAGTTTAAGTAAGTTTATACCGTATGAAGCAGATTGTTTTTATCATTTTTCTTTTTTTTAATGCGATTGTTCAAGGACAAGTACAACCAGATAAAGTATTCATGACTTCTATCAGAACGGTTAAATTGTTTCCTCAAAACAATCAGATGGCATTGCCCATTATTGGATTAAATTCTGGCGATCAACTTGAACTGCATTTTGATGATGTAGGGGCATATCCTAAAAATTATTTTTATACTTTTCAATTGTGTAACGCCGATTGGACAGAATCGCAGTGGAGTCCTTTCGATTATATCCGTGGATTTCAACAGAATCGCATTAGCCAATATCGCGTATCTTCTATAGCACAAGTACAATATGTACACTACCAAGCAGTATTGCCAGAAAGGTCGGCAGTTCCTACCCGTAGTGGAAATTATATTTTAAAAGTGTTTCAAGATGCAGACACTGCTAAGCTCTTGTTTACCAAAAGATTTTATGTGGTAGATAATAAAGTAGGAATAGCTGCACAAATGCAACAACCCTTTAGTGCACAGTTAAATCAAACCCACCAAAAAATTCAATTGGCTGTTAACACCGCTCCATTAAGCGCCATTAATCCACAGCAAATTCAAACAACTATATTACAAAATGGAAGATGGGATAATGCAGCTCAAAAATTACAACCCAGTTTTATACGAGGTAGTTTATTAGAATATAATGCCGAACAAGATTGTTTGTTTCCTGCAGGAAAAGAATATAGGTGGATAGATTTGCGCAGTCTACGATTTGAAAGTGACCGAGTGGAGCGGATTTTTAGGACATCTATACCGGTATTGGTATACGCAAAAACGGATGCAATAAGAACCAGTTTGCGTTATTTGTGGTACCGAGATTTGAATGGCTTTAGTGATATTTCTACAACCGAATCAATCAATCCATGGTGGCAATCAGATTATGCCGAAGTAGAGTTTAGTTTAGCAACTAATAACCCAATACCCAATCAACAAGTCTATTTAATGGGAGAGCTCACCGGAAATCAAATCAGCGATTCCTCATTGATGGATTTTGATGAACGTAAAGGCATGTATTACAAGCGATTACTGCTGAAACAAGGTTTTTATAGCTATACTTATGTTACCAAAGACAGCAAGCAACAACAAGCCATTGCTAATCCTGCATTAACGGAAGGGAACTATTGGGAAACAGAAAACAACTATACCATATTGGTTTATTATCGACCTTTTGGTGGAAGACACGACGAATTAGTAGGATTAAGGCAAATCAGCAGTTTGCTGCCCAATACGCGACTTTAACAATTAAGTTTAGGGAGGGCATGGTATTAGTTGTATCTTTGCACCCTTATTAATATACAATTTTTACAATGGACACACAAATTCAAGGAACTGTAAAGTTCTTTAACGAAGAAAAAGGTTTTGGTTTTATCAAGCATGATGATTCTAACAAAGAAACTTTTGTACATGCAAATGGTCTAATTGACCAAATTGAAGCTAACGATAAAGTTATCTTTGACGTGCAAGAAGGAAGAAAAGGTTTGAATGCAGTAAATGTAAAACGTTTAAGCTAGTCTTAAATTACATACCTTACCTAAGGCCATCAACTTCTAGTTGGTGGCCTTATTTTTTTTATTTGAAGTATATTTGCCCTCTAATTTTTGAATATGACCAATTTAATGAATCAGTTAGCAGAAACAACTGACTATATAAAAACTAAAGTAGCATTTGATGCTGAAATAGGAATCATACTTGGCAGTGGTTTAGGAAATTTAGCCAATGAAATAAAAGTTGAAGTGAGCATCCCCTATAGTGAAATTCCTCATTTCCCCGTTAGTACAGTAGAAGGACATGGAGGTAGTTTAATGTTTGGAGAATTGAGCGGAAAAAAAGTATGGGTGATGAGTGGCCGTTTTCATTTTTATGAAGGCTATACCCCTCAACAAGTAACTTATCCAGTAAGAGCTATGCATTTATTGGGTGTTAAAACCTTGTTGTTGTCTAATGCCGCCGGCGGTGTTAATCCCGCGTTTAGCGTTGGCGATTTAATGGTGATCACCGATCATATAAGTATGTTTATTGTAAATCCATTATTGGGTAAAAATGAAGAAGCACTTGGAACCAGATTTCCTGATATGAGTGAACCATACAGCAAGTCATTGGTGCAAACGGCACTTCAAATAGCTGCAAGCAACGGCATCAATTTAAAGCAGGGAGTATACACAGGCGTTACAGGACCTACGTTTGAAACTAGGGCTGAATACAAAATGATACATGCTTTGGGAGGCGATGCAGTGGGTATGAGTACTGTGCAAGAGAATATTGTTGCCGTTCATTGTGGTATGAAGGTTTTTGCTACCAGTGTAATTACCGATTTAGGAATTAGAGAAGAAGAAAATATAATAACCCACGAAGAAGTATTGCAAGCTGCAAAAGAAGCAGAACCCAAGCTGACCCTTTTATTTAAAGAATTGGTAAAGGGGTTGTAAATTATACCTTGGCTCGCTAATGAAAAAAGCTGCGTTCATATTAATCTTGATTTGTGTTGTAAGTTTTATTACAACAAGGGCACAATCATTTAGACCTGGGCAAATGGGCTCATTTGGTGGGGCCAATAATATGCAACAAAGAACAGGGAAGGGGAAAAATGATTCATTACAGAAGAGAGATGTGTATGCAGATTCAATTACCATTTTCTATCGTTATTTTGATTCTACAAGAACAAGGGTTTTAGACTCTTCCATCAATGATTTTACTGCTCGTTTCCCGATGCCTTTTCAATATTATCATTTAGGCAATTTTGGAACAGCTGCCCAATCAATGCGCTTTAATCCACTCATGAAAGCAGGCTTTGATGCAGGGTTTCATCAGTTTGATATGTATAAGTTCACCCTAGAGAATACAAAGTTTTATCAAACCACACGCCCCTATACAGAATTGGGTTATGTATTGGGCGCAAGAGCTGAACAAATCATTGATTTAAAACATACACAAAACAGAAAAAGCAATTTTAATTTTGGCTTTGAATATCGCTTCAGTAATTCACCAGGAGCCTTAAAAAATCAAAATGCCAGCCATAATAATTTTAGGTTTACCTCGCATTATCAAACCAATAATCGGCAATACGAAGTATTTTTTGTGTACATGGCCAATAAAGCATCTGTGTCAGAAAACGGAGGCTTAGTAGATATTAAAAAGCTAGACAGTTTAGCACTCAATGATCCCTTTGAGCTTGAAACCAGGATGGGCAGATCAGGTGCATCCATCCGCAATCCATTCAATACCAGTGTAAGTACCGGAAACTTACAAAGAGATAATATGCTACTCATTAAGCATCATTATGATATTGGTAAAAAAGATTCAATTGTAACCGACTCAGTTACGTACAAGATATTTTATCCTCGATTTAGGGTAGAGCATATTTTGAAATACCAACAACAACTAGCGCATTTTTTTGACAATAGTGTAGACTCTATTCGTTATAGAACTTATTTTAATTACACTACCCGAAATGGACAGCCATTCCAATTTAAAGACAGTTGGAATATTTTTACCAACGAGTTTAGTTTGGTTACATTCCCAGATAAAAACAACCAAAGTCAGTTTTTAAAAGCCGGGATTGGATTACAAAGTATCAAGGGAACACTGGATACTTTTAATACCGTATCGCTTAATAATATTTATGTTTCGGGAGAATACCGAAACAGAACCAAGAATCAGGTTTGGGATTTAGAAGCTAAAGGACAATTTTATTTGAATGGATTTAATGCAGGCGATTACAGTGCATACATCAGTATGAAACGCTTGCTGGGAAAGAAGATTGGCTTCTTGAATGTGGGCTTTCACAATGTGAACCGATCACCCTCGTATATCTTCAATAGTTTTAGTACATTCCCCATTGCCAATCGAGTAGGGTATAATAAAGAAAATATTATCCGCGTATTTGGGGTGTATGAAAATCCTTCCAAAAATTTAACCATCACCGGGGAGTATAATGTGGTGAGCAACTATCTTTATTTTGATAGTTTTTTTACAGCAAAACAAGAAGCAACTTTATTTAATGTATTGCAGTTTGGCATTTCAAAGAAGATAAAATTGGCCAAACATTTTAATTGGTATGCAGAAGTAAATGTACAACAAGCCATTGGCGGAGCGCCTGTAAATATACCGTTGATCATTACCCGTAACCGATTTGCTTTTGAAGGCAATTTTTACACGAATTTATTTTTATCTACAGGGCTTGAACTTCGCTATAACACTGCCTATAAAGCCGATAATTATAGCCCACTGCTCGGACAATTTTTCTTACAAAACAATACCATCATATCAAATAGACCAGATGTAAATGCGTTTTTGCATTTTAGAATTAAAAGCTTTAAAGGCTTTGTACGCTTCGAAAATTTAAATGCATTAATAACCAATGTAAATACCCAGGCAATCAACTATCCAGGTCAAGGACTATGGAATAGAATAGGTATTTGGTGGAATTTTGTGAACTAATTCAACTGGTTGTCTACACCATAAAAACCAGCAATCTTACGAATCACTTGTTCAACTACTGCATCAGGACAACTGGCACCACTGGTCATTACAATTCTTAAAGGGTTTGCATTGGGCAGATAACCATCAATCGTGCTCATTTCCTTGGTATGCCAATTACAATGCAGTATACGCTCTTTATTTAAAAGCTTCTCAGGACCATCAATAAAGTAGGTAGGGTATTTGGCTTCGCACAATTCAACAAGGTGAGAACTATTACTGCTGTTATGACCTCCAATGACAATGGCAATTTCAGCTTCTGTATCTAACATCCCTTTCACCGCAGACTGATTATCGTTGGTAGCATAACACAAAGTGTCTCGCGTATCAGCAAAACGAGTGGAAATACTAGATTGGTCTAATTGGTGGTGCTTCAGAATTACTTCTTTTAAATAATCTGAAATGGCTTGCGTGTCTGAAGCCAATTGGGTGGTTTGATTCACCACGCCAATTTTTTGAAGGTCTTTAGTAATATCGAAACCTGCTGAAAAGCGGCCTTTGAATTCAGTATAAAAGTCTGCAGGCGCTTTTTCACCCGTCATGTATTTGGCCAGTTCAATGGTTTCCTGCATATCGTTTACCACAACGGTTGGGGTGTTAGCAGAAGCATGTGAGAAAGTAGCCCTGGTTTCTTCGTGTTTGGGTTTGCCATGCACTACAATGCTATACCCTTTTGCAGCAATCTGCTCGCTTCTGTTCCAAACCTTTTCAACAAATGGACAAGTGGTATTGTATTTTTCCACTGCAATCCCCTTGGCTTTCAGCATGGCTTCAATTTCAAGGGTGGTACCAAAAGCCGGAATAATCACCACATCATCCGCAGTGAGGCTGTCAAATGGAATCAACTGTTTGCCATAAGTGTCTTGCAAAAATTGTACCCCTCTGGCTATTAAATCGGCATTGACTTGCGGATTGTGAATCATTTCACTCAATAAAAAAATGCGCTTACCCTGATTTTGCTCAATGGTATTGAACGCAATTTCAATGGCGTTTTCTACCCCATAACAGAACCCAAAATGCCGGGCCAAATAAATATGCACTGGACCCAAATTCAATAGGGTAGGGCTAAAGTCTTTTTTAAGCTTATCAGCGGCTTTTCTAGATTCCTTGATTTGGCTGATGAGGTTACTGCGGTATATATTGGGTATGGTGAATTGCTTCATGGTATATAAACCACAAAGTTAAGAAATAGTTGGGTTTTATTGGCCGATGAGGCGGCAACAGCCCCCTAACCCAACTTCAACGCCTCAAAAAAATGCGCTTCTGAAATGCTGGCTACACAGCCGGGTGGTAAATCGCCCAAGTGCAGGTCTTCAATGCTTACGCGCACCAATCGTTTGCATTTGAGTCCTACGGCGGTCAGCATTTTTCTGACCTGATGGTATTTGCCTTCTGTTAAGCCTATGCTTAACCAAGTATGAGGCACGCGTTCCGATAGGGTGTAAGCGCCTGGAAATTGCACCAAGGGTGGATCTACAATGGCTACTTCGCAGGGGGCTGTTTGATGGTAAGCTTCTTCACCAATTTTAAATTGAACTCCATT